>NZ_ML014982.1 GCF_003675895.1 Parashewanella curva | reverse complement strand
ACAAGTTGAACGTACAAAGCTAAGCATTAAAAAAGAGCTGTTTCATCTACAAGCTCAGCGGTTTGCTTGTCAAACAGACGCCCAAAGAGCGTTAGATAAAATAACAAAAAAAATGAAGTATCATCAGCTAGCAGAGAAAAGTGTTATCGAGCATAAAGTATATGAAGGTAAAGGTCGGCCAAAGAAAGATGCCCCAGTGAAACGCATTGAATGGCAAATTACCGCAGAGATAATAGAAAGCGCAGATAAAATTAATGACGTTGTGAAACAAAAGTCCTGCTTTGTCCTTGCAACCAATATTGATAAAAAAACTTTGTCACCTGAGGAATTACTTAAACACTACAAAGCTCAGTCTGAAGTAGAAAAAGGCTTCCGTTTTTTAAAAGACCCATTGTTTTTCGTCTCTTCATTATTTATCAAAAAGCCAAGCAGAATCGACGCACTATTGATGGTGATGACACTCTCACTCTTGGTGTACTCGATTGCTCAAAGGAGAATGAGA
>NZ_ML014981.1 GCF_003675895.1 Parashewanella curva | reverse complement strand
AAAAACAAAAATAAGCATCCCAACAAAAAGAAAGCGAGCTTGGATGAAAACAGATTATCTCGAAAAGGTTTTAAAGGCTGGGCTAACTGTAGCGGACGAAATTTAAACACTCGCGCGGTTGCCCTGGCAATAAAGTATAGAACCTATGTCAATTGCTCTGCCTGTTTTGGGTTTTTCTGGATTAATTAGACGCAATTGTGAATAGTTAGCAATATCGATATTTATGAAGTCATCAACGCTGATGAGTTTTGTTTTTCTTAAAATTGTAGGCATTAGACATCTCTCCTTGATTGTGAGTCTCTATGGCTAGAACGGTTAAAGAATTTATCTTCCCAAGCTTTTTGTAATTTGAATAATTGGTTATCTTTTTTAAATAGTTTGTAACTATTCAGCCTACTGAACAAAAATATCTGGCAAATGCCCACTGAACAACAAGTTCAGCGCTGTTGAAGCTGTTATATTTTGCTTTCTGCAACTCGAAACGTAACTGCGTATGGCACAGAA
>NZ_ML014980.1 GCF_003675895.1 Parashewanella curva | reverse complement strand
TAAGTAGCCGACTAAAAGTTTTTTAAATCACAAAACTTCTAAGAATTTTGCAGTTCCTCATAAATTTTCATTTTAGACTTTAGTACCCTAAAAACAGCTTTATCTCAATTTAGAGAGTTATCATGAAAAGAGTCGTAGCACTGTCAGAGTTTGAAATTGAAACATTGAAAGAAGCTGTAGCGCATCATCCCAAGCATCGCAGTAGAACAAGAGCACACGCATTCCTGTTAAGTAATAAGAAGTTTTCAATTAAACAGATAGCTGACATTTTCGAAGTTTGTGAAGTTACGATATCAAACTGGATTACAGCTTGGTACGAGCAAGGTATCTCAAGTTTATTTGATGACAAACGTTCAGGCCGACCTAGCATTTACTCTCAAGAGGAAGCTTTACTCTTAAAATCATTTGTCGATGAAGAGCCTCATCAACTCAAAAGAGCACAGTCTCTTCTACAGAATTCAACAGGTAAAGAATGCAGTCTGGGTACAATAAAACGGACAATAAAAAATT
>NZ_ML014979.1 GCF_003675895.1 Parashewanella curva | reverse complement strand
TATACCCGTGATCATTCAAGATGCGACTTTTTCAAACAAAGACTTGAAATTTTCTGTAATGAGATCATCATACAGCCATGATTGAAATATCCTTAAGCCAAGAAGAAAAGCACTTATTGGAATCACGACATAAATCGTCTAGTGATAGTCGTGAGTGTGACCGAATAAAAGTCGTTCTGCTTCGTTCAGAAGGCTGGTCATATTCTTTGATTGCTCAAGCGCTGCGGATAGATAAAACGACAGTCAAACGTCATCTTGATGATTATCAATCTCAAGAAAAGCTAAAACCTCAAAACGGTGGCTCAGTCAGTCGGCTCACTCCTGGACAAACTGAATTATTGATAGCCCACCTAACAAAATTTACCTTCGCGCATACCCATCAAATTGCCAGTTATATTGATGAAACTTTTGGCGTGAAGTTTACTGTCGCAGGTTTAAATAAATGGCTACATCGCAACGGATTCAGTTACAAGAAACCCAAAGGTGTTCCTCATAAATTTGACGAACAAAAGCAAGCCGAAT
>NZ_ML014978.1 GCF_003675895.1 Parashewanella curva | reverse complement strand
TTAGTATGACACTTGAACATGAGTTAACGGCTATTCTCAGAATGAAAAAAAGCAAAATGAAGTACCGTTTAGCGGATAAATCTGAGTGTACTGCCGCCGAACTCTTCAAAACTCAAGTCAAAGGACAATGGAAAAAACTTGCAAGGCTACCTTATCAAACAAAGTCCATTGTCGTTGAGTTGAATCTAACGGAAAAGGCAAAAGATAAGCCGAATTGGGTTAAGGTAAAACTGGTTTTTTGTCGAGGTGTTAATCCTGAGAAGAAAAAAGCAGGTAAACATGATTGGGCACTATTTTTAAGCACAGACGCTTCGCTAAGCGATGAAAAAATTCTTGAGATTTACGCTTTGCGTTGGGGGATCGAAGTGTACTTTAAAGAAGCCAAACAGCATCTTGGCCTTTTGAGCGAGCAAAGTCGTCATTACAGTGCTTATATTGCTTCAATTCATCTTACAGGGTTGAGGTTTTGCTTGCTTCTACATGCTAAGCAGAATGATGACATCAGCAGAGTTTGTGACTCAAGAAA
>NZ_ML014977.1 GCF_003675895.1 Parashewanella curva | reverse complement strand
TTGTGAAGTTGCTGGGTAACGTAATATGCCTTAGTGGAGGCTTGAGCCGTATGCAGTGAAAGTTGCACGTACGGTTCTTAGGAGAGCGGCATCTGGTAACAGGTGTCGCTTATCCGACATTGGTGAGTCGGCTATAAACGAAGGCTGACTCGGCTTTGCCCCGAAATGTGATAAAAACTGATCTGGCAAAATAAATAAATTAAAAGTTGTTTAAGAATGAGAGCTATGTTGAATTTTATTAAGTAAGCTATCTATCATGTTAATGAACTATCTTACTTTAAGTCGATTTGATAAGAACACTTTCAGCTAATTGTATAAACCAATACTCTTCAGGCTACTCTAAGAGAATGCTTCAAGCTCTACCTCATCAAAGAACTAGAAGGTTTTTTGAAGGTAACCTTCCAAAAATTTTTTCAGCCAAGATTACGCTAAGAGGTTTTAGCTGGGAAATGTTGAATATGACACCTAGATGCCATCCTGTACGAGAATCCATTTCACTTTATTTACATCCAAACCATAACTTGGAA
>NZ_ML014976.1 GCF_003675895.1 Parashewanella curva | reverse complement strand
TGACTAAATATTTGGTCAGCATGACATACTGGGAAGATCGGTCAAATGATCATTGAGGATCAAGTAAAATGGTGACTCAACCGTTGCTATTTTAAGCAGATTGAGTCAGATGGGCTGAATAGTTACATTATTTTGAAGTCAATATGCATTGTAGTTATGAATCTGATAGCGATTTGGCTAGCACTAGTAACTCATCTATAGTCTGACCATAATCAGAAAATCCATTTTGTTGTTGGTAATCTTTTAGTCGAGCTAGAATGTCATTTGGAATTTCAATGTGAGATTTTTTATTCCGTTTTAGAATCTGCTGAAATTCTTTTCTAATATGCCTCCAGCCATCATCACTAAAGAATTGGTTTATATCTTCATTCGCAGCAATAAGTTGTGATATGTACTCCTCAGGTAGTGGGCTGCTTTTGTGAATTGTTCTATCATGGTTGCACGCTGGTTTAATTTATTTTAGAGCATGTCATGCGCCATTCTATTGATGTTCAATGTCCTCATTGCCACGGTGTTTCAATATCTAAG
>NZ_ML014975.1 GCF_003675895.1 Parashewanella curva | reverse complement strand
ATCCGGACAGCGATTCCGGACTTGAACAAAAATCGTCCGGATAATACCGAATTCAATGTCCGGATTATCCCGAAACAGGTGTCCGGATAATGCCGAATTCAGTGTCCGGATTGCTCCGAATTATGCAAACTATTTCACTGACAACGATAAACGCCTTAAATTAGTGCATTTCGTTATCGCAAAAAACAGTGTAAACATGGTCATTGAAATTGGTGGATTTAAGGTTACTTCTCAGAATAAACCAAAGCTAAGGCAAAATGCTCGCACTATTTTAGCTAATAAAATATGCAGTAGCCCTGTACTCACAGATTACATGCAAAAGGGTAATTATTTTTCAATTGATGTTCGCAGCGGATTTCAATACGGTGAAAAACAAATAGGCAACTATCGTTTTACAAATCAAAGTTGCGTATAACACATATGAGCCCCCTGCTAGTCAATAGGCACTAAAAATCTTTCTGACTTCGTAGAAGTCAGTGCCTTTGGTGCTTTTTACAATACCTCTTACTTCGGCTGTCTTGGTCGCCATTAAGTCATCA
>NZ_ML014974.1 GCF_003675895.1 Parashewanella curva | reverse complement strand
GCTCTTTTGACCATTGTTCAGTGTTGAAAATCGACATATTTTTGCTGGTTGGTGTAGGGAATTTTCTGATCAGATCAACGAAACCCTGATAAGTTCAACCAAGTTAGGATTTGTGTAGAAGAGTCAGCTTAATGAGCCAATAAACGCGCATGCAGTTAATATTTTTTTATTTATTTTTAACACAGATACCACTTCCTAATAAATTACTTTAGTGAACAATTAACATTTTAACTTTAAATTTATAGAGCTAAAATTCTTAATTTCTCTGATTTTTCACTAACTCCAGCCATTTCCATGGGGATTATAAACAAGGTAACCAAGTAAGTATTTGTTCATAGGTAGGATCTTAAGAGAATTAAGAGTTGATTGCATACCCAAAATTTGATCTGATGTTCATCGCCAAACAAATATCAGGTTTCAAATTAAGAGTATGCAGAACAAGAATAACGAGCTAGATAAAATAACGGAAGTCTTAAACGCATTTAATATTAATGACATTGGTAAACGGTGTGGCTTTTGTCATCGAAAACGTGTCATCAA
>NZ_ML014973.1 GCF_003675895.1 Parashewanella curva | reverse complement strand
GGTCACTCATTTGCCCTTTCTTTATTCCGAGCTTGAAGTAGTGTTGCCAACCTCGTAAGAACTGATTTAGTTCTTTAATGATTACTAATTCATTTCTTCCTCGATTGCGCTTCGTAATGACTCGCACTCGCTTCTTCATCTTCTTTATCGAAGCTTGGCTTATGCCTATTCTTCCTGATTGCTGAAACTTGTGACCTAAATAATTTCGCTCACTCACTTTACTGGCCGCACTTTTCGCTCGGTTTACTTTGAGCTTGAGTTTGCTTTCCAGAAAGTCTGTGATTGAGGCTTTTACTCGTTCTGCCGTCTTTTCACTACCTACGTAAATTTGCACACTATCGTCTGCGTATCTACAGAACTTATGACCTCTACGCTCAAGCTCTTTATCAAGCTCATCTAATACGATATTTGATAACAAAGGCGACAGAGGTCCACCCTGTGGTGTGCCTCTTTGTCTCTCTTCTACTACTCCATTTCGCATTAGTCCGCATCTAAGATACTGACCTATCAGCTTCAACACTCGCTTATCTTTGATGTCCTC
>NZ_ML014972.1 GCF_003675895.1 Parashewanella curva | reverse complement strand
ATATGACAATAAAATTCGCCTAGACGGTTTTGATGAGTTAAGGGAAAAGATAGTAAGGCTAATAGGAGGTCACACGTTAACATTCTATAAAATCAAAAAAGTGACCTAGGGGTCTGATCAATGTCTGATAACAAAGTTATTTATATCTCTTACGGTCAATTGCGGCTGTGCACTCCCAAAAGACAAAGATGCCAATTGGTTTTGCACAATCTTTGATCTTAAAGCACTATACAAGTAATTAGTATCTATCTCTTTCGATGCACATCGAATCAAAACCATTCCAGAATTTATTCTTAAGTGTTGGTAGTTCACACTTTCATTGTAATATGCAAAATGTCCAACTGATCCTCTTGTGGTTAATACTATATCATTAAGTTTTAGTTTCCCTTTCCTAAGAGATTCATCTTTTGACTGTGAAATGCATAATTCGGGGCTATCCGATCACTGAATTCGGGATTATCCGATCACCTATTTCGGCATAATCCGATCATCGAATTCGGTATTGTCCGATCATTTTTTGCTTAAGTCCGAAATGAGTGATCG
>NZ_ML014971.1 GCF_003675895.1 Parashewanella curva | reverse complement strand
CCGACAATGAGAGAAGAATGGGCGCTTCCATTAATGGAAAACTTTTATCGTTACCTTAAAAATCATCGTATTTACCGCAGTGTCTTTGGGATTATTTGATTTAGAAATATGAGGGGATCTTTAAGGTTCAGTGCTGTAATTGGTATAACAGTATTGAGTTATTACTATATTGTTAGAAATAGCTATATTGGAAAATGTTTGGGGAGTAGAAAATCGATTAAATAGTCCAAGAACGTTGGTGAGTTAGTTTTAGAGTGCGCAAAACTTGTTGCTAACTGTTTGATTTATGAAATGTCTTATTTGTCGATTTTAACAAGTTTTTCTCTGAAAAGTTTATAGTGTTTTGCTTTATTTCAGTGCCTTACACGCCATGGCTAGAAATCATGGGGTGTAAGGGGTCGGAGGTTCGAATCCTCTCATTCCGACCATTTTTATTCTCTGCTCCTTAAGCATCCCCTCATATAAACCAGTCATATCAACGGTTTTAAGGTAAAATGCTCAAAATAGCCTAAACATGTTCAATGACAGCACCATGATAAATCAAGATTTAATTCATAATCACATAGATGA
>NZ_ML014970.1 GCF_003675895.1 Parashewanella curva | reverse complement strand
CATGATAACTCTCTAAATTGAGATAAAGCTGTTTTTAGGGTACTAAAGTCTAAAATGAAAATTTATGAGGAACTGCAAAATTCTTAGAAGTTTTGTGATTTAAAAAACTTTTAGTCGGCTACTTATAGAGGCCGAAACAGCCGTTGATGCTGAAGGCAATTGATTGTAAACCGCTTCACAAGCTTGAGATAACTTATCTAATTGACCTAGTGGTAAAGCTGGAATACCAATACCCATAATTTGCCCCTTTGCTCATCACTTATGATGAATTACTTCTGCTAGATACCTACCTGAAATTACAGCAAATATGAGCTGTTAAAATCCACAAACGTGAACAAAATTTAATCAAGAGGGTATAGCTGAAATTATGGTGTATTAAAATAAAGGAATATCGCGTTAGGTGATTATGTGATTTTGGGTTTCGAGAAGTGGAATTTAGCACGCTCAAAAACGTTTTGGTCGGATAAGCGACACCTGTTGCCAGATGCCGCTCTCCTCAGAACCGTACGTGCAACTTTCACTGCATACGGCTCAAGCCTCCTCTAAGGCATACTACGTTACCCAGTAACTACAAAGAGTTACC
>NZ_ML014969.1 GCF_003675895.1 Parashewanella curva | reverse complement strand
GCGAAAAAAAGAGGAAATCTTGACTGATGGTGATCAAATAGACTAAAAATGCATAAAGGTTGGTGCTCTGATGTGACGCTTGATCACGATGGGCAGGAATCAGCGATCATATCCGCAGGAATACGCACCATTATTAGTTGAATCAAAGTTGGAGACAAAAGAAGAGCTTCTAGCTCCAATATTAACCTTTAGCTCATTGAACCGATTCAGTTTAAGCCAGTTTCCGCATGTAAATTCAGAATTACTTAAGGATTATCTAAGTGAAGCCATAAACCAAGGCTTAACAGGCCAGAATATCTTGCTCTATGGTGACGCTGGTACAGGGAAAACGGAGTTAGCCAGAACTTTAGCTTTTGAGCTGCAAAGAAAGCTTTTAGAAGTGCAAAGTCAGCAAGTGGAATTCGGTAGACTAACGGAAAGCATATCAAGTAGAAATTCAAACTCTTTGAGGCTGGGCTACTTAATAGGGCAAACGGGTCAAAAATAAGCAATTAAGTTTGATCGTTTGCCAACCAGAATCGATCGTGGTTTATAATAGTCTTTGCCTGTTAAACACCATGAAAACTACCACTATTAGCCAGCACTTTGC
>NZ_ML014968.1 GCF_003675895.1 Parashewanella curva | reverse complement strand
ACTGAAGATGTGATCAGAAAGTATGTTCAAGAACAGTTGGCAGAGTTAGACAAAAAAGAGAAAAGTGCAGATCAGCTTGGACTGTTCAAATAAAACTCGGTTGCTTGCGGCCGAGTTCCTTTATATTTTACTATAAGCTGGATAATATTATGAAAACTAAATGTGTAATTTCTATTACTGCTTTGTTAGTCTCAAGTTCATTATCATTTTATTCCGTCGCAGCCTCAATCCAATCTCAAGAGAATTTGACGTCAAGAGTTATTTCCCTACAACCAAGTAATTTTTCTACCCCAAACGATAATGGTAGTGCCACTTGCAACAAAAATATGCCCGATTACGCTACATGCATCCCGGTTACAAATACAAGTAAACTTGGTTTAACCATTACGGCTGACAGAGGTGGGGTTAACGATCAAGCGTTGCCAGCGCAAAGCCTGATTTTTTTAGCAAATAAAACTGAATTAATTAACTCATTAATACTCACAGTAAAAAATCTTAAGCATCCCCTCATATAAACCAGTCATATCAACGGTTTTAAGGTAAAATGCTCAAAATAGCCTAAACATGTTCAATGACAGCACCATGATAAATCAAGATTTAATTCATAATCACATAGATGA
>NZ_ML014967.1 GCF_003675895.1 Parashewanella curva | reverse complement strand
CTTCTGTGCCATACGCAGTTACGTTTCGAGTTGCAGAAAGCAAAATATAACAGCTTCAACAGCGCTGAACTTGTTGTTCAGTGGGCATTTGCCAGATATTTTTGTTCAGTAGGCTGAATAGTTACATTTCTTCTTTGTAAATTAACGGTTCTTCAGTTTCACCACTGGCCTTTAAGGCTTCACTAATAACCTCTTCGATTACAGATTCAGCCTTTTTCGCTCGAAAGTTCAAAAGCTTTGCAACTTGTGTGGCATTGGCGATAAGTGCTGGTGATGCTTTAGATACAAGTGATTTACGGTAACCTTTAGATAACCTTAACCCTTTCAAATACTCAGCAACGACACGATCATTTAAGGTGCTATCAGGCTTTGGCACCTCTATAACCAGTTTAAATCTGCGAATAAAGCTTGGTTCTAGGTCATCTATATAGTTGGTTATCCATATACACGGCACAGGGTTGGTTTCTAAAACCCGCATTACAGATTCTTTCGAGTAATGCTCATCTACATGAAGAAAGAGGCTCTCGCATTCATCAACCAACAATAAGCAGTTATCATTGATGGTTAGCAGCTTCAAGACCATCTTTAAGTAGCCTAGGGCAAACGGGTCTAAATTAGACACTCAGTTTGCCCACGGTTAAAACCTTCATCAAATAATCTTCATCCCAGCCAGCTTTTAACCGTTTGCTTTTTATTCCAACTTTTGCTGTTTTCTCAT
>NZ_ML014966.1 GCF_003675895.1 Parashewanella curva | reverse complement strand
GCGTAAAAAAGAGGAAATCTTGACTGATGTGGATCACATAGATTAAAAATAGGGCTTCACGTTACGTTAGGTGCTTAGTGATCCACATCAATCTGGAATCGGTGATCCAATTCACCGGAATACGCATGGGATAAGGCTAATCCTAATGCATCGCAAATCAATATCGAAATAGATACTGCGAGCATCGATTCCAATCACGCTGAGCGTGATAAGCATTTGCGTAATTCGCATTTTCTTGATGTGAAAAAGTACCCTAAATCGACCTTTAAAAGCACCAAGATTGAATTTAAAGATGCCACTCACGGAACCGTCACAGGAGAGTTCACTTTGCACGGCGTAACTAAAACCATCAGCTTTCCAATTGAAAAATTGGGTGAAGGTAAAGATCCATGGGGCGGTTACCGTGCAGGCTTTGTGGGAACGACTGAGTTGAAATTAAAAGACTACGGCATTAATTATGATTTAGGCCCTGCTAGTACTCATGTTGAGTTAGAACTCGCAATTGAAGGCATTCGCCTATAACAGCTTATTTGGTACTCAACCTCTGAGTTAGGTACCAAGCTAGAAAACATCAACCCCTAAGCCGAGCTAAGTTAGGGCAAACGGGTCAAAAATAAGCAATTAAGTTTGATCGTTTGCCAACCAGAATCGATCGTGGTTTATAATAGTCTTTGCCTGTTAAACACCATGAAAACTACCACTATTAGCCAGCACTTTGC
>NZ_ML014965.1 GCF_003675895.1 Parashewanella curva | reverse complement strand
GCTCTTTTGACCATTGTTCAGTGTTGAAAATCGACATATTTTTGCTGGTTGGTGTAGGGAATTTTCTGATCAGATCAACGAAACCCTGATAAGTTCAACCAAGTTAGGATTTGTGTAGAAGAGTCAGGATCAAGTGTTCGATTGAGTCTACTGTAAAATTTTCTTCAGACATATTGCACTACTCCATATGCTTGTCAAAAAAGATATCTTCATTATCCATTAGTTTTAAGCTGAAAACTAGTTGTACTTCACAAGATTATGATAAAAATCAATAATTAGTTATTTTGATTCGCTGTATCAAATTTTTTATAATTAAAATATTTTAAAAGTTGAAAAATTGAGCATATGGTGCGATTATATAATAGTATAGGAAACATAATCACTGATTCAGTTTTAGATTAGATTTTTTATACCAAAAAATGGGGGACACAGGGCTAAAAATCAGCACTACCATCCTAACTAGCTGATATAATTTAGATTTTCAAAATATACTAATGATTCCCCCACTGATTACCTTTTTTATATACTGCTTTTAAGGAAAAAAACTGAGAGATTTCATCCCTCAGTTTACTACCCCCCCAATACTAAAACGAGCTTTTTTGTTGTAAGTAATAACTCAAGTTTCGGAGTTCAAATCCAACAATAAAAATCGCTTATCATGTTGATATTTAAAGAAAATGTAAGGGTTTGCGTGTTATAATCTTGTTGCTTAGACAAAAACTAAAACACACAAACCCT
>NZ_ML014964.1 GCF_003675895.1 Parashewanella curva | reverse complement strand
TATTAAAACTAAGGTCGTTAAGGTCGAGTGGTGATCTCGAAAAATATTGGGAATATCACAAAAAGCAATCCAAACAGAGGTTATACGGATGTTGATAACTGCGTCTGTTTAAAAGACCTACACCCATATGATTTTAAAATCAAATATTATGAAGATGACGAAGAAAAAGAAGTTATTCCTTACACATTTGAAGATGCAATAGCACTAAGTAACATTGAGCTATTTCGAGGTTTGACTAGTTCAACAGGGATGATTAAAAAGATGCATGACGCGTCATTGAAGGATTCTGTGGAAGAGTGTGTAAAAGCTCTATATGAAGCTCTAGACGGTGAAAAAGCAAAAATGGCATTGGATCTTTTGTATGATGTTGAGCCTGAAAAGCTAAAAGTTCCAACTTATATTGATGAAGGTCTTAAATGGTTGGAGAAGGAGCTAAAGCATACCTACCAAGATTTTGTCTATGCAGAACCTAGGGAGGTTGATGCCCCACAAGATTTGGAGGTGTTTTGATATGACAGACATCCATGACCTTCAACCTAGATAAATCAGTTGATAAATGGCATAACACTACAACCTGATGTTTTTATAGGCCGTGTCTATGAAATTGCGAGGTTCTACCATTCACCCATTAGGTGAAGCCAAAAATACTCAATTATCACCCCAAAATACCCCAGAAGATCGACCACAGATCGAAATTGATACCTTTGATGGCAAAGTTCATGTTGAGTGGGATTCTGATGCTGAACTAACTCCTTACGGTCAGCTTCCTTTTTTCATTCAG
>NZ_ML014963.1 GCF_003675895.1 Parashewanella curva | reverse complement strand
CTTTCCCGCAGAGCTCCGGCGATGCACAACTCGAACCGCGAAAGCCGCAATGAGCTTTGTGCAAGCTGCGCAGAAGAAACAAGGCACTAAACCGGCAAATGTCCAGCTAATCTCCAACGTGAAAAGGCTCAGCAAGGAAAGCTCTTGCTAACAGCCCAGAAGCATTGCGACGCTTCTCTGGATGATTTGCCCACCAACACTTCACATCAGCTCAAGCCGGCTGCCCGGAGGAAAAGAGGCTAGGAAAGATCGTAGCAGGCACGGTTGTTGCTGCACGAGAAGTGCCTGCTCCGGAGGCTTCTTGCGAGCAGCGCTAAAAGCACGCGAACATCGCGTTTCTGTGCTTTCCTGAACAGCTTGCGCTGGGACAGTTACAGCCGTGTTTTGCAAGCTGTCCGGGGTTCTGAGGCACTAAAAGTGCGGATGTGTGGCGACTGTGCAAGACGAGAACCGGCTGCTCTGAAAGCCCTTCCTGCTCGTCACGTACGCTTTCTAGCAGCTCTACGGACACACACGCGTCAGCCTCTTCACTGTCCTACACAGCTAGCACGCTGGCAGTTACCGTCAACTTGGAAGCAGCCGCGCAGAAGGCAGTCGCCCTGCAACCGGCGAACAGCGCACATTCGCGGCTACACGCGAGCTGGCCGCACTCGGAGCTTTCGCGGCTCTTCTCTCGCTCTTTCCCGCAGAGCTCCGGCGATGCACAACTCGAACCGCGAAAGCCGCAATGAGCTTTGTGCAAGCTGCGCAGAAGAAACAAGGCACTAAACCGGCAAATGTCCAGCTAATCTCCAACGTGAAAAGG
>NZ_ML014962.1 GCF_003675895.1 Parashewanella curva | reverse complement strand
TTAGCTGGCTTATGGGTCTTTTTACAGCTCAACGAAGTTCTTTCTAACTATACCATTGAGGAGATTGAAGCATTTAGAGAGTTGGCTAGTTCGTTTTTTGGACAAACCATGTAGATACCTATGGTTATGACTCTTGTGTATAAACTCACTCATTCACCTATTTTCGCAGCAAGCTGCGGGGAATAAAACCCTCAGAGATTAAAACTTAACGATTTTGTTTTGTCTGAATTTCTTATCGTTCTTTTGAAAGTGACTTCAAAAATATATTTGCTTTACTACTCAGTTTTGATGAAACAAATTCAAATTGTAAGCTTATGATTTTTTTTATATTCGTCTATATCAAATTATCATTTTAATTTGGATATATATCTAGCAGCGTTAACTTCAGTGTTTAAAGCATTTAACCAAAGCTATAGTCACTTAATCAGGAGTCAATATTACAGAGAGCATAATAACGTCTCGATGATTCCTACCTATCAATTTTGAGCGTTTTAATCATAATTTAATCTTGGGTTAATTTACGCTTTACAAAAACCAGCGATAATCGACAATATTTAGTTGCATTAAAAGGCATACTATGGCAGTTCAACAAAGTAACCTCAGTCCATTCGAATCACCTAGCAGTTCACCCGATTCATTAAAAGAGCGAAAAGAAGAACATGTGGCTCATTTAACAAATAAATTTCGTAACTATTCAGCCTACTGAACAAAAATATCTGGCAAATGCCCACTGAACAACAAGTTCAGCGCTGTTGAAGCTGTTATATTTTGCTTTCTGCAACTCGAAACGTAACTGCGTATGGCACAGA
>NZ_ML014961.1 GCF_003675895.1 Parashewanella curva | reverse complement strand
CCGATCACTCATTTCGGACTTAAGCAAAAAATGATCGGACAATACCGAATTCGATGATCGGATTATGCCGAAATAGGTGATCGGATAATCCCGAATTCAGTGATCGGATAGCCCCGAATTATGCATTTATTGCAGTTTTATTTAATAAACTGAATGATAGTTATAATTTAAAAGTAATTGCTTCATGGGTAGTTAGCTTCACTACATTCCGTATGGTTTTATTGTTCTGTTCTTCTTTCTTATTTCTTTTTTCTACAGGCCATGTAGAAGCACATGCTGATACTAATCTTATCCCTGATCTACCTAATTTGGGGTATTATTTATTATTTTTTTTCAAGGCTGGATGTTGTGTATTTGTAAAACCTCTTTGAGTTTATCTAAAAATAAAGTGGTCAATACCCTGCTGTTAGCGACTGTGTTAAATTTGATCTATATATACTTAAAGGTTAATTACTCTGATGGATATAAACTAATAAAACTATTTTGTTTTATCAGTTCTGCTTGGTTATATTGCTACGGTTTGACTGGATTGTTTATGAAGTATTTTAATAAAAAAATTCTTTAATTGGATTTTTATCCTCAGCTTCATATTGGGTTTATTTAGTCCATATAATATTTGTAATTGTTTTTACAGTTTTTCTAGCTAATTTTCAATTAATAGCATTAGTTAAATCATTGTTATTGTTCAGTGCCTTAAGCATCCCCTCATATAAACCAGTCATATCAACGGTTTTAAGGTAAAATGCTCAAAATAGCCTAAACATGTTCAATGACAGCACCATGATAAATCAAGATTTAATTCATAATCACATAGATGA
>NZ_ML014960.1 GCF_003675895.1 Parashewanella curva | reverse complement strand
GATACTGACTCACTCTAAATCAGCAAAACTACTTGCTGTTAAACGAGTTTCACAAAACAAAGGCAAAAACACCGCTGGTATTGATGGCATCATTTGGAACACTGATGCTCGTCGCATGGCTGCGGTTAATCAACTGAGCAGAAAGGCTTATAAAGCTAAACCGCTCAGGCGTATCTATATTCCCAAGAAAAACGGCAAGCTCAGACCATTAGGCATCCCCTGTATGATAGATAGAGCGCAGCAAGCGTTACATCTTCTTGCTTTGGAGCCGATATCTGAAACATTTGCTGACCCAAATAGTTACGGGTTTCGACCTAACCGTAGTACCGCCGATGCTATTGCACAATGCTTTAAATGTCTATGCAAAAGCGGCTGTGCCAAATGGGTTCTTGAGGGAGACATCAAGTCTTGCTTCGATAAGATTGGTCATCAATGGCTAATTGATAACATTCAACTGGATAAGAGAATGCTGAGGCAATGGCTTGGGTGTGGTTTTATCGATAAAGGTTTATTCTACAAAACGGAAGAAGGAACACCGCAAGGTGGAATAATCTCACCAACGCTAATGCTACTTACTTTAGCTGGATTAGAACAACTGGTTAAGTCGATTGCACGTAGGACTGGTGAAAGGATCAACTTTATCGGATACGCTGATGACTGTGTGCCACGAGCACAGGCTGCTGCGTAAGCAGCACCAATGCGCAACTGCGCAGAAGATGAGGGTAGGTCCCTCGAAGTCGCCTTACAGGAGGAGGCTTCAAACCACCTTAAGCGGCGAAGGTAAAGAGCTTTGGTCGTGAGCGTTAAGGAAAAGGCAGAGCTTGACTCTGTCAGGTA
>NZ_ML014959.1 GCF_003675895.1 Parashewanella curva | reverse complement strand
TACCGACAATGAGAGAAGAATGGGCGCTTCCATTAATGGAAAACTTTTATCGTTACCTTAAAAATCATCGTATTTACCGCAGTGTCTTTGGGATTATTTGATTTAGAAATATGAGGGGATCTTTAAGATTAATACTATTTAATTTATCAATCTAACTTCGATCGGCTAGCATCTTACGACAGCACTTAATGAATCACCCCGCCGCAAGCAACGGGTATCGTAAAGCATGTTCGGTCACTCTTGCTTTGCAGGAAGCAAAGTAACTACAGTTTTGTATGTCGGTAGTCCAGTGGCTTTCATTTATTGTAACAAAGGCGCTGGATACCTTTCGCAGGTATGACAAGAACACATTACAAAGCTAGTTCGCCTCGAGAGGTGGGGCATTAACCCTTTAGTGATTGAGTTTATAAGTTATGGTCATGGTAATGTGTTACTGATTAATTTCAAAGTGTAGAATCAGTTCTTAACCCGAATTAGCATCTATACAAATACACAAAAAATAACCATAACCACTGAATTAAATGACAACTTTCATGGGTGGCACACAATGACATTACCTATTCAATCCTCCATAATTTCAGTTAATTTACAATCAACTGATGGGTGGGAACTAACCACACATGAGCTTGATAAGGTTTCGGTTGCTCCTAAGCAAACTCTGTTAGTTCAGTTCAAAGGGAAAGATAGTTATTTTTATAGGGTTAAACTAAAAAAAAATGTAACTATTCAGCCTACTGAACAAAAATATCTGGCAAATGCCCACTGAACAACAAGTTCAGCGCTGTTGAAGCTGTTATATTTTGCTTTCTGCAACTCGAAACGTAACTGCGTATGGCACAGA
>NZ_ML014958.1 GCF_003675895.1 Parashewanella curva | reverse complement strand
TTGATAGGTTACACAGGCACCGACCCCGACATGAACCAAGTCATGACCATCAAGCTCAATGCGCCAGTGAACACAACAGGCGGAACCTGGACGTACGATGTGACCTTATTACAGCCTGTCGATCATGTAGATCCGCTCACCGAGGATGCTATTTCACCCTTGTTTTCCGTAATCGTTACTGATAGTGAAAATAATGTGGATACTGGTAGTTTCTTTGTTGCTTTTGAAGATGACAGTGCCGCTGACTTTATCGTACCTGCAGTTGATGTATTAGAATTGAACGCGTTACCCGGAGAGGCAATCGGTCAAGCTGCGGGTGAGTTAGGCATTCAGTGGGGGGGCGATGGAGCAGGCAGCTTAATCCTGCAACCGACCACAGAATCAGGCATTAAAACCGTCGATGGTCAGAACATTAGTTTTGTTCTTGTGGGTAACGTAATATCCGGAACCGCAGCCGATGGCACCGAAATTTTTACATTTGAACTCAACCAAAGCACCAACAATTGGGACTTTGTTCAATATCACCCCATACAAGCCCCATCGGATGGAGACTTGGATTTTCACTTCACCATTGTTGATGGAGACGGAGACAGAAGTACAGGTCATATTACGATAAATCCGCTCATCAATCATGACATCGATGCAGTTGATGACAGCTACAACGTGCCTGAAGATGGCAGCGTCACCTTAGATCTGCTCGCCAATGACATCGCCCCAGATGGCGGCAAATCTATCGTCTCCATTAATGGAATAACACTGACAGGCTCTGCGCAAACCATCGCGGTCACAAATGGCAATGTACTCATTGCGGCAGATGGCACCATTACCTTTGAGCCAGTAGGTGACTACAATGGCGAAGTCA
>NZ_ML014957.1 GCF_003675895.1 Parashewanella curva | reverse complement strand
ACTCGGAATCATGAGCAGGGTTTGCGAGAATAAAGTTTGCAAAAACATTCGTGAAACCACCGCTCATGATTGCTCTAGTAAATTCGGTTTTAAGCCAAATGTCCAGCTTTAAAAAACCACAAAAATCATTTATAGCCTTGCTACTTTCAATGCTCATTATCGTTCAAGGTAAGGCTAATTTTCGTAATATGAGCCGATACTGTAATTCAAGTGAGAAACGATTTAATCGTTGGTATCACAGGTTTTTTGACTTTCTTGGTTTTAATGAAATTCTGATTTTTCAGCAGCTGCCAAAGCATTCGAAATGCATTGCAGCTATGGATGCTAGCTTTATGAAGAAAAGCGGCAAACATACCGAAGGCCTAGCCAAATTCTTTCATGGTGCCATCGGTAAAGCAGAAAAAGGGCTTGAACTTTCACTCATTAGTATCGTTGATCTTGATGCAAACATGGCTTATGCCTTAGACGCTATGCAGACGATTGATGCTGCCAAGCCAAAAAGTGAAAATGAAGACGAGATCGCTCGTATTGATTTATATGCAGAGCAAGCGATTCGTGTCGCTCCGTTACTCATTCAGCATAATATTCATTACATGGCCATTGACAGCTACTACACCAAATATAAATATGTAACACCTATTAAACGCTCGGGGCTGGATGCTGTAGGTAAACTAAGAAGTGATGCTAACTTGCGTTGGTTATATCAAGGTGAATACTCAGGGCGTGGCAGACCTAAAAAATTTGATGGCAAAATCGACTTTGAGCAAGACCTACATCGATTTAAGTATGAAGGAATGTTAGACGAAAACATTCAGGTTTACAGTGCCGTTGTCCATTCCGTTTGCTTAGAAAGAGAAATCAAAGTGGCAATG
>NZ_ML014956.1 GCF_003675895.1 Parashewanella curva | reverse complement strand
GAGGGTGAATCTATGAGAAAACTGGATCAATCCGATCACTTGAGGTAAAAATAAGGTTAAGAGAAAAAAGGGATTTTAGGTGATCGGATAACTCCGAAACGACTGATCGGATAAACCGAAAAACGCAGCGAGATACAGTGGGCACAAACATATGCCAAAACTATAAGGCATTTCAGTTTACTAAATGGGGAAACATATGCAGCTTTCTGCTTCAGAAACTATAAAGCTTGGTTTAATTACAGGGAAAGATGGTGAGCTACTAAGACATGAGCATTATGTCGGTAAATCTAGCGTTGATTTAAGTGTAGGGGAAATTATTCATAAGGACGAGAAAGGGAGCTCTGTAGTTGTTGAAGACTATGAAATCCTGCCTCAAGAAACAGTCTATTTACTTTCAGAGCAGTTTATCAATGTTAAGCCTGGTTACGTTGCTTATGTATTTCTCAAAAATCGTCTTTCACAAGGAGGGTTATTAGCATTAAATACAGGAATAATTGATAGTGGATTCAATGATCCCTTGTCTACATTAGTTACAAATTTTTCCAAGAAAAATATTGAAATAAATTCAGATGAAAAAACATACTTTTTTCGAGTGGTTTTTCACAAAATATCTTTGGGTGAATATGAAACACTGGCTGATTTTGAATCCAAAGAATATTCATATGATATTTATAAGAAATATAGAAAGCAAGACCTTAGAGCCTTACCTAGATTTTTCTTAGACCCTGATAGTATAAAAAATAAAATTAATGATGAATTATCTGATAAAGCCATAGGTATCTACACAATGTGATCACTTTCTAAGCAATTAAACTTTTTCATGGAACTGTTTGAAAAAGTGGCGATCAGATCTGCAAATTCCCTTCAACTGACGATAAAAATGGATTTGTTTGCAC
>NZ_ML014955.1 GCF_003675895.1 Parashewanella curva | reverse complement strand
CTAAAAAGCAACTGACTGCGCTAACATCTTTGTTGTTAGCTGTAACTTGCTGGTTTGATAAGTGTGTTTCCACACTCGCCTTAGTCTTGAATACTCAATGCACTTAATAAAGTGTTGAGAACTTCTTAAATTAACAATCTTTCGATTGCTAAAGGATTTTTGAGATTTTGTATATTTAACGACCTTAGTCATTAAATTTACTATCAGCTTTCCAAATTGTTAAAGAGCAAGGCTAAAAAAAGCCAAAGGTAAAATTTTCATTTTAACTTTGGCCTCTAAGTCTTCTTTCGAAGTGAGGTTCACATGAGTGGTGGAGCTATGCGGGATCGAACCGCAGACCTCCTGCGTGCAAGGCAGGCGCTCTCCCAGCTGAGCTATAGCCCCATCATGTGTCGATACGGTTTGTCCAAATCAGTCGATTACATCGCTAAGAAGTAATCTTTTCTAATCGAGGCAGAATTATGTGAAGTTTGCACTAGGTAAATGAGCATGATTCTAACGATGAGTAGGAAAGATTTGGTGGGTCTGAGTAGACTTGAACTACCGACCTCACGCTTATCAGGCGTGCGCTCTAACCAGCTGAGCTACAGACCCATTTTATGCTTGTTTCTTTGCTTAATTGCTTCCTTGCTTTTGCGAGTCTCATTCCTCATGTACTTTTGTACACTTCGTCATTCGATTCTCAAGCGCCTCGCACTTAACCAAATTAACTACGCCTAAAAATTAAAACGTATCTTTTTGCCTTTAATATCAAGCATATCTGTGTGAACACTCGAACAGGATTAACATCTTGTCGATAAGGAGGTGATCCAGCCCCAGGTTCCCCTAGGGCTACCTTGTTACGACTTCACCCCAGTCATGAACCACACCGTGGTAAACGTCCTCCCGAAGGTTAGACTATCTACTTCTGG
>NZ_ML014954.1 GCF_003675895.1 Parashewanella curva | reverse complement strand
CTTTGTGATTTCGTCAATCATTTATCGGCGTTATTAGTGAGTATTACAGCACTGCCACAGACAAAAGCAAAATTACTCATCATGCTCGCCATGCAACAAGTACTGCATAATGCAACTAATCAAAAAACATCACCTTTGATTCAACAGCAAAACTATCTGCTTAATATTGTCAGTCAGGGACTCGATACGGCAAGAAAGAAAGTGAGTACTGACGGATTACTCACTGGTGCTGATGAATCAATCTCTGCACATCTCGCCGATTTACAAGGTATGCTCCACGTTATAACTAAAGAGCTAGAAAATCTGGCTGTAATGGGAGAGTTCAGCATCTCGAATGTTGGCTCTGCATTGTTAGCGCAATTACTACCGATTTTACCTGACTTAACCCACGCACAATATAGTCATGCATACACAGAATACTGTCAGGCATGCCAAGTTTCATCTGCTGTATTTCCACCCGACACCGCCAAAGAATGGTTTTATTCTGCTGAGTTAGAAAAAACTTATGAAGAGAAGCGTGAAGAAGGAGGTGGTCCGTACTGGCAAAACAACGGCAAGTTAGCACTGCTAATGAATTCAACAGCTAAAATGATATTTGAAGCATTTAGCCAATCAAGGACCACCCTTGAAGATATGCATGTTGACCGACCTCTTGCTAAAGCTTGCGCCTATAACGCTCTGTTTGGTGCAACGGTGAAAAATGAAACTGCTGAGAAAACCGATACAAGCCTTAGAAGGCAGATTATCGCTGCGGCCAATCATATTGCGCAACATCCAAGTGTTAAAGATCAGCCTCAGCAATTACTAACCTTGATGTACGCAACAGGTTGCGATTTAACCTTAACGGATTCCATTCCTGAATCTACTGCAGTTCCTACCGAACAAACCGCTGCTACTCAAGCTGCAAATCCTATGGCGCAATTCGTGCAGGCGATGATGTC
>NZ_ML014953.1 GCF_003675895.1 Parashewanella curva | reverse complement strand
GACTTAATGGCGACCAAGACAGCCGAAGTAAGAGGTATTGTAAAAAGCACCAAAGGCACTGACTTCTACGAAGTCAGAAAGATTTTTAGTGCCTATTGACTAGCAGGGGGCTCATATGTGTTATACGATTAGTTAATTAGTACAACAATTTAGCAGTTTACATTGTTTTTTAATTGCTTTTCTACCACGACAACAATGCCAGTGATTATTTGAGCCTGACTGCGAAGTAAACAGAGCTAATGGAGCAAAATATCAGTAAGATCTTACTGTAACGTTGCCGACGATTAGCGGAACAAATGAACGCAAAGGCGAAAACACAGAATTACTAAGCGCTGTAAAAATAAGAACAGTAAACTTGCCGAAAAAAATAAACCCAACCTTGCCAAGTGGTAGCGTATAACGCCCAGTTAACGGGCAAATGGTGTTTGGCTAAAATTTTGGAGCGTAGCGACAAAAGCCAAACAGTATTTGTCCCTGTTGAACTGCTTGTTATACGATTCGTGAATTAGTACAACAAGTTAGCAGTTTACATTGTTTTTTAATTGCTTTTCTACCACGACAACGATGAACTTCGAATTTTGAGCCTGACTACGAAATCAGCAGAGCTAATGGAGCAAAATATCAGTAAGATCTTACTGTAACGTTGCCGACGATTAGCGGAACAAATGAACGCAAAGGCGAAAACACAGAATTACTAAGCGCTGTAAAAATAAGAACAGTAAACTTGCCGAAAAAAATAAACCCAACCTTGCCAAGTGGTAGCGTATAACAGCTTATTAGAAGGAAAAAGTCCTTCTTTCCACAGGCACGCTACCGCCTGCCAATTGTTTTTAACGAGCGGAGCGAAAATCTCGGGGGCTTGCCCCCGTGCTGGATAGTGTAGACTGGGCGGTTCCCAGTCTATATTATCCTGTATATGGAACTTCAAAGAAATTCACATCACGTTTACCGAT
>NZ_ML014952.1 GCF_003675895.1 Parashewanella curva | reverse complement strand
TTAGCTGGCTTATGGGTCTTTTTACAGCTCAACGAAGTTCTTTCTAACTATACCATTGAGGAGATTGAAGCATTTAGAGAGTTGGCTAGTTCGTTTTTTGGACAAACCATGTAGATACCTATGGATAAAGCTCTAGACTTTGGGTATAAAAAATTGTCGGTACTATTTTCTATAGTTGCTCTTTTATTTATTTTTATTCCTCCTTTAACGAAGCTAGCAAGTGACTCATTATTCCAGACTGAAAACAAAAATAAATCAGAGATTGAAATGTTGAAATCTGAAATAAAAGAGTTGCGAAGTTCGTTACATAGCTACAAAAAGTCAGAAATAGATTCATTAAATGAGAAAAATAAAACTATAAAATCTGAAATTTTAGAATTGAAAAAGCTAAGCCATGCACCTAGTAAATCAAGATGAAAATAGTTACAGCTAACAAGGTGGTTACTCACTTATTTGCAGAAAGATCTATTTAGATAAGAAGTATTACTTGAGATAAAATGTGACAATACAAATACAATGTTTAATTGTCACATTAAATCAAAATTTCACTTTATGACATTTAATATTGATAAAAGGTTTTCTTGCCCTCTTGGCTGTTTAATTTTATGAGTAGCTATCTCTTCTAACTCTTTTTGTGCATTGAATGCTACAGAAACCCCTACTTTTTGGGCTAAGAATATATCATTTTTACCATCACCTACAAATAAGCACTCAGCAGGTTTGACACCATGCTCAGCGGCAACCTGAAGCATAAAACTAACCTTCCCTTCATTGTCAGATGGTAATAAATTAAAAAACTCTAGATTCCCTTTTTCATCGAAAAAGTACTCACAACCGCTCAAATGCGAATTTCGGTCATTCCGGACAGCGGTTTCGGGATCATCCGGACAGTCGTGATCCCAGATTTCTCTTAACCTAATTTTTACTACAAGTGTCCGGATTGATCCAGTTTTCGCATAGATTCACCTTC
>NZ_ML014951.1 GCF_003675895.1 Parashewanella curva | reverse complement strand
TATATGCATCAACAGCCAAAGAGTTAGATGTGGTGATTGCGGGATTACTCGCTTCCTTCCACTGCGTTTTGCACCTAGAGAAAAAGTCAGATATACCAAAGGATTTGAAAAGTATGTGCTATCTCTTTCAGCACTAAACATGACGATTAGTGACATAGCTCGCTTGTGCAATGTGAGCTGGGATTGCATCAAAGAAATACAAAAGCGTCACCTGAACAAAAAATACAGACAGCCAGACTTAAAAGACGTAACACATATTGGCATTGATGAAATCTATTGTGGCTCTAAAACAGGCTTTATGACTGTTGTTATTGATATGAAAACGAGCGCAGTGATTTATACAGAAAAAGGGAAAAAGGCGGCGAGCCTTGATGGTTTCTGGGCACGAAAAAAACGTTGTAAGAAGCCCATAGAAGCTGTTGCTACCGATATGGGACAGGCTTATATCAGCTCGGTTAATGAGCATGCGCCTAATGCAAAGCTAGTCATTGACCGTTTCCATGTCGTGAAGCGCTTCAATGAGAAACTGACTGAGTTTAGAAGAGATATTCAAAGAGCAGCGGAGAATAAAGATGATTCTCAGTTTTTGAAAAAAAACACGTTGGCTTCTGGTGAGTAATCCTGAAAATCTCAGTGAAAAAGGCAAAGCCAGATTAGACAAAGCTCTTGAAGCTAATCAACCTTTGGCGACTGTTTATTATTTCAAAGAAAAGTTAAGGCAGCTCTGGAGTCAAGGCACGAAAGCTCAAGCAAAAATTTGGCTAGATGACTGGTGTGAACAAGCCAATGAATCAGATCTTATGCTACTAAAAAATTTCACTAAGACACTGAGAAAACATGAAGTTGGGATTTTGAATTATTACGATGAAAAAATGACAAGTGGGAAAGTTGAAGGTGTTAACAACAGACTTAAGACAATTGTTAAAATGGCTTATGGTTACAGAGATTGGGAGTTCTTTGAGCTAAAGGTAAAAGCAAGTCACGAAGCTAGATCTTCATTTTCCTGATGAACC
>NZ_ML014950.1 GCF_003675895.1 Parashewanella curva | reverse complement strand
TCATATCTTCCTTTTTGAATCGTGTGTTTTGTTCATGGAAAGTTGAGCGTTCACTTGAATTAACAAACGATACAAAGATGGTACGGTCTAAGTCTAATATTAAGGTTAATTGAGGGTTGGTTTGAGAAACTTTATACCCCGCACGTAACACCCACTGAAACTTAGTTGGGGGGTATATTTCACTAGCTGAGGACGCAGTAGGAAAAACGGTCGGTTTTGCTAATTCGAAGTCATATTTCTAAATATTTTCTTTAGGTGTTTTTATATCGGTTTGGTGCCAAGCATCTATGCCTTTATTTTGTATTTTATCTGCTGTATATCCAAAAGTTGATAAAAGAACATCTTCTCCATTGTCCTTTTCTTCAATTAAACTGACAAACTGTACAAAATCATCTGAAGTTGAGGCATTGAATGGTATGAGATGAGCCATATCTGGTTTTAGTTACATAGGTTAGGCTTATTGTCTATTTTTGTTGACCTGTTTTCTATTTAAAATTAGTTAATCTAAGTGTATGAAAGAATCGGCAGTTGTTGCGCTTTGCACAAGTTTTTATAACGGATTTCTTTCAATGAACTGTCATAGATGAGTTGATTCTGAACACTGGCTGACTAACTTTTGCCCCAAACCAAGCTAGTGCAAAAGCTCTATTTATTATAAACCATAAGCCAAGGCATCCATTCAAAAATCAGAATCAATCGCTTATTCCAATATCTTTTACTTAATAAATTTTTAATCGAATTAGTAGGTTAACTTTTGTTCACAAAAAGAGATTTACTATCAATAGGTTGTATAACCTTTCTGCACATATAAAAGCACACTTGCAATGTATTAAGGTGAAGCATTATGAGCATGGCAACCTTACCCTTTTCCTCAGCACTAGGGCTAGTCAATAAGCTTGAAGATACTGCCAATCAAATATATCAACACCTCCCTTCAGCTGAGACGGTGCTCTCTGCTTCGATAGCTACAGGTGCTGGTTTAGCGACAGGCGGTATTGGCGCTGCGGGGATTGGTTTAGGTTATTGTGTTGTCG
>NZ_ML014949.1 GCF_003675895.1 Parashewanella curva | reverse complement strand
CCTGATTACCCATGAAGCCCAGCCACTTTTAAGAGTTTTTTAGGTAAAGGTGGCGTTCTTACTGCTATGTATATGAATCTGGGCAATAAATCCTCTAATTTGAACCTTCGGTTAAACCGATAACAAAACTCAGCGAGATAGCGTGGTAAATACTTTTTGTCTACTGAGTGATACGAGCTCGTAATCGCATTTTTCACATTACCTAGCATGGTATTTACCCAAGTAAACTCTTCTTTTTCTACGCTTGATGCACCGCCACCAGTTACAATGCTTTTATGTTCACAGCCAGCTTCTTTTACTGCTTTGAAACAATGCAGACCATCAGACACAACGGTTGAGCCTGCGGATAGATGTTGCTTCGCCCATTTCTTGAGTTCAGCTAAGCTAAAGGTCTTTACCACACTGAAACGCATAGCAATAGGGTGTTCTTCCTCATTTACGGAAACGGCTGCCACTATCGGCTCTTTGTTTTCAGAACCCCGCCCAGGCTTTCCACCTCTATGTTCACCTCCGATATAGGCATCATCAAGCTGTATGGTTCCTCCAAGTGGCTTTTTATCGTCACGCTCCTTCATAACTTGCATGATTTTCTGCTTCACACTCCAAGCCGTATTGTAGGAAACGCCTATTTGTCGTTTCAAAGACAGTGCTGAAACGCCAGTTTTAGATTGGGTGATGACATAAATAGCTAAAAACCATTTAGTTAATGGCAACTTGGAGCTAGCAAATATAGTATTACTAATTAAGGATGTCTGGTGATGACATTTATTACACTGGTATATCTTACGCTGCTTAAGCTTGCAGTGCTTATCGTGACCACAATGGGGACACTTGAATCCACTCGGCCACTTCCAATCAAATAGCGCTTTTTCACAATTATCTTCAGTACCATAATCTTCAAAATGCTGAATCAAACTGTAGCCAGCCTGAAACTGAATTTTATTCTTTGGCATGAGTTTCACCTAACTTCATAGTGAGCTTTCAGAAAATATAATCTGAATATGCTGAAGCTAGGCTGAAGTTAATGGGGAATCAGGT
>NZ_ML014948.1 GCF_003675895.1 Parashewanella curva | reverse complement strand
AGATTTTCAGGATTACTCACCAGAAGCCAACGTGTTTTTTTTCAAAAACTGAGAATCATCTTTATTCTCCGCTGCTCTTTGAATATCTCTTCTAAACTCAGTCAGTTTCTCATTGAAGCCCTTCACGACATGGAAACGGTCAATGACTAGCTTTGCATTAGGCGCATGCTCATTAACCGAGCTGATATAAGCCTGTCCCATATCGGTAGCAACAGCTTCTATGGGCTTCTTACAACGTTTTTTTCGTGCCCAGAAACCATCAAGGCTCGCCGCCTTTTTCCCTTTTTCTGTATAAATCACTGCGCTCGTTTTCATATCAATAACAACAGTCATAAAGCCTGTTTTAGAGCCACAATAGATTTCATCAATACCAATATGTGTTACGTCTTTTAAGTCTGGCTGTCTGTATTTCTTGTTCAGGTGACGCTTTTGTATTTCTTTGATGCAATCCCAGCTCACATTGCACAAGCGAGCTATGTCACTAATCGACATGTTTAGTGCTGAAAGAGATAGCACATACTTTTCAAATCCTTTGGTATATCTGACTTTTTCTCTAGGTGCAAAACGCAGTGGAAGGAAGCGAGTAACCCCGCAATCACCACATCTAACTCTTTGGCTGTTGATGCATATATAAGTTGGCTTATTACCAATTGGGGCGCCATGAAAACGACGAGGTTTAATGCCCTTTTTGGTGACAGAACGAGAGCGACACTCTGGACATTTTATGTTGCTGTTATGAGCGATATTAAAAATTACTGCACCATTCTCGTATTTAGTCGAAACGTGGTGGTAAGGGCCTTGAATTCCGAACCCGTGATAAAGAAGTGAAGTGGACATCTAGATCTTTTTAGGGAGCATTATACCTTAATGAACTGATCTAAACATCCGTTTTACTGAAGAGCCTAATAAAGCCGATGGTTGTTACCTTGTTAGAGCCAAAGCCACTAGTAACCCGTTGGTTTTATGGTTCATCAGGAAAATGAAGATCTAGCTTCGTGACTTGCTTTTACCTTTAGCTCAAAGAACTCCCAATCTCTGTAACCATAAGCCATTTTAACAATTGTCTTAAGTCTGTTGTTAACAC
>NZ_ML014947.1 GCF_003675895.1 Parashewanella curva | reverse complement strand
TGGCAAAGTGCTGGCTAATAGTGGTAGTTTTCATGGTGTTTAACAGGCAAAGATTATTATAAACCACGATCGATTCTGGTTGGCAAACGATCAAACTTAATTGCTTATTTTTGACCCGTTTGCCCTAGGTCTTGTTGTGATTTCATTTACATACAACAAAAAATTCATTAGGCAAGTATGAGTAGCCTTATCTTGAATGAGCTGGTGTTGCTGACATGTGGCAATGAGTTGTTTAATTTCTTGAGACGCTAACAAATCTCGTGGAAAGTTCCATTCGATTGAATGAAGCTGATAGGGGACGGCTTCTATCAAGCTATTAGTGACAGGGTTTACGCTCATGTTAATGTCGTTAGAACAGTGGAATAAGAATTATAAAACAGCTGACTGTGGAGTGTATGAGTATGAGATTAATGTTTAATGAATGTTTTTATAGTTCTCGTGCATCTTTTTCTAACAAGCAAAATGATTCCAGAACCCCTTCTTTTAATTCAATCTGATGAGCGATTTCTGGTAATTTTAATCTTCGAGCAATATCTAAGGCTGTTTTTCGTCTCCACAATGTTGGAGCTGCGTCATACAGCTTCCATTTCGGCCACTCTCTAAGCACAGCCTTTACCGTTGCTAATGATTTCGATCTGACGGCTAAATGAAGAATATTTTCCCCATTGTCATCGACCTCAAAGATATCTGGATCATGCTTTAATAGACATTGAACCATTAATGAACGGCCTTTTTTTATGGCATAAAAAAGTGGTTTATCAAACTGTATGCGTAATCTAAGTAGATCTGGATATTGGGACAATAGCATATCGCAGATGATGGGAGCATGCTGTTTGCTAGAGTCAATAATCGTTTGGATTATGCTTTTATGAGTGACCGTTGTTATGGTTATCAACGAATCAAAAAGGTCTTTTTCGGTATTCTTGATAATGAAGTCAACAACATTGACGCTTCCATACTGACAGGCTTTAAATAACCTGATTCCCCATTAACTTCAGCCTAGCTTCAGCATATTCAGATTATATTTTCTGAAAGCTCACTATGAAGTTAGGTGAAACTCATGCCAAAGAATAAAATTCAGTTTCAGGCTGGCTACAGTTTG
>NZ_ML014946.1 GCF_003675895.1 Parashewanella curva | reverse complement strand
CTTAGATTCCATCATTAGAAAATAAGTGTAAGGACGGTGCAAAGCGATATGCTCAATCGCCTCTAATAGCTTCTGTTTTATTTCTAGTGGAGTTAAGCGTTCCACTTTTGCAGATTGAAATCGAAAATACATTTCTTGTAAACACTCGAAGGCAAGTTTTTCCTCATCAACACAAGGAGTACTACTTGAGCCTATAAAATCTAGGTACTCAGACGGTACAATATCATTACGTTTATTATTTATGCATTCATTTAATCTTCCCTCCTCTCTTAGTGATAAGTTGAGTTTTGGTTGATGGATTTTAACCGTCGACAAAGAGCATCTATTCAGCTTCCGTCCATAAATATCATCGTATGCAGGAGGTTGTATCGAGCGATGGCGGTGAGGTGTATATCTGGGAGGTTGAATCATCAGGCCTGAGGTGGGGGTTAAAAGTGGGTAGGGACAGAATATAGGATTATCAACTTCACGAGTAGCTTCAGCAGTATGCTTTTGGCAAATAATTAACTTGGATAAAACTGCGTTAAATCGACGATTTATGCGTGGATTTAATCTTGTTGACAATGGCCTATAGAATTCACCATCCCTTTTATCTTGTTCAAAAAGTAGAAAACCTTTTTGACTAAAAGGAGCAAATTTCTCTTTTGATGGCTTAGTAACAACGTATGTTCTGCCTTGGTATTTAAAAGGCACGTCTAACGCTACATACAGTGGCTCTGAGAGATTAAATGCTACTGGTGTATTACATTGATTAGTTGCTGCTAGCATTATTCGCTCCTTAGTCTTTTTTTATAAATTTATGGACGCACCTTGATGGACGCACCTTGGAGACTATTACTTATTCTCTGTATGTAGGATGAATGGCATAAAAATATTTTTCAAATTCAAGCCATGGCAAGCACTTCTCTATTACCTCTTTGAAAACCGTCAGGTAGCGGCTGTGCGGACACTTTGCGGACTCTCTTAAAGTTATTATTTTTAATAAAGCAGACATTGATCAGAGCAATCTCAAAAAATTCTATTTAATATAAACGCCAAATTTTCAATGGTTTGATAAAATATCACTTCAAAATTGAGGTGAATATGAATATAGAAATCAAACGATT
>NZ_ML014945.1 GCF_003675895.1 Parashewanella curva | reverse complement strand
AAAATGAGAAAACAGCAAAAGTTGGAATAAAAAGCAAACGGTTAAAAGCTGGCTGGGATGAAGATTATTTGATGAAGGTTTTAACCGTGGGCAAACTGAGTGTCTAATTTAGACCCGTTTGCCCTACAACAAGACCCATAATCAATAACATTACAGAACTATTGTTTGGCTCAATCACCAATCAACTTACAGAGCTCAAAGAGTTATTAGAACAGCCCCATATTCCAACTGAAACAAAAATTTGCGCTCTTAAACTTTTACCGCAATCTGCTCGTTATCAAACAGATACTGACTTTATGACTTTCCTTAGCCTTTGTTTACTTAGAGCGGTAAACATAGGATTACCAAGTCTGTACACAAGTCACGTGCACAGTGCTATAGAAGAGTTTTGCTCTCAACAAAAGGTGGATTATAGCGAAGCAATATCCAAAGCCGTTTTTGAAGCTCATCCACAAACAGACCTTGATGGGAGACTTCAAAACCCAAGCGATTTACCTGCCGATATATTTAACCAGTTTTTAAGCTACCTGTGCACTCGTGCTAAAGGAGTATATGACAAGGTAAAATCGGTGAGGCCAGAAAATTGGTGCCAACAAGTATTTAGGCTTTTTGAATTAAAATGTCATTTCCCAATTGAAATATGCCAATTCACCCCTGAGTTTGATAAACCGCAGGTCAGTGTAATGACAACCAGCCTTTGTCAGTATAGTTTGAGTGAGAATACGCACTGTCATAAGTTAAACATCACTCACCTTTTCTTTCTGAAACACCAAAAGCTTCATTCACTTATCCAAGCATTGCTATTTTACGACATTGTTATCAACCAAAGTACAGGCTCAGAAAAACTCATCTTCTTAACCCACCCTGATTTTGATGGTTTTCCTAATCAAGATTACTTTTATGGCGAGTTTAGCTCATTAATCCTAAATAAATCAGTCGCCCTCCACCCTCAATATCCAGTGGCTCGATCTGAGCTTGATCATTCGGTTCTTTCGTAGGGGGTTGCTTAACCCGACAAAGTTATTGGTATTAACCCTCTTTTTGCTCCAATTTGCTCGATAATCTTTTCAATAATGAGTTGCCAGTACTCTTTCTTTGTTAACTGCTGAGTATTGGACTTCAGTTGTTCAA
>NZ_ML014944.1 GCF_003675895.1 Parashewanella curva | reverse complement strand
AAGGGTTTGTGTGTTTTAGTTTTTGTCTAAGCAACAAGATTATAACACGCAAACCCTTACCTTTTCTTTAAATATCAACATGATAAACGATTTTTATTGTTGGATTTGAACTCCGAAACTTGAGTTACAAAAATTATAGTTATTGGTGTCGACAGAGGTTGCATATGCCATTTTATTTACCTGCTAGGTAAGTCGTACTATCAGGATGAAACTGATTAGAAAACAGTAAAACATGCATAAAAAAGATGAAACAGCTTAGAGGGAGATGCGTCAGAACAGCACTCAAAGCGTTTACTGTTCAACTCCTAGAGCAGCGAAACCGTAAAATCAGCCAGTTCTTTCTCCCTCCGATAAAAAAACGAGTTATCGCTCTTTCCGCTCGATGATTATAAATGTTGAGTAGACTGCCCTGTATACGGTGTATTAATTTAAGCCCTTGGCGAGAGGAAGGCTTTTTGATGACACTGAATATCAGTAGAAATAACACCTGATTGACCGATTTGGCCAGCCAGATCTTAACATTATTCAGCAAAGGTAAAGCCTGTTAGCGAATGAATGGAAAGGGCTCGAAGTAAATTATACAAAAAATGGCATCAATTGAGGTTATGAAAGCGTGAGTTATTTTTTCAAAATAAGGCTTGGTAGAGTTTTTAGTCGAACGCGTTACTGTCCAAACTCATGCCAGCCACTAGGCTGGGAAAGTTTTGTCCACTGGTGAATCAGTTCTGAACAAAGGCTGACTCGGCTTTGCCCCAAAACGCTTTAGAGTAAAAGCCCCACTTCTTGTGACTCATAAGCCAAGACATCCATTCGAAAAGTCATAATTAATTGCTTATTCTAATATTTTTTACCTAATGAATTTTCAATCCAAGTAATAAGTTAACTTTTGTTCACAAAAAGAGATTTACTATCAATACGTTGTTTAACATTTCTACAAATATAAAAGCACACTTGAAATGTATTAAGGTTAAACATTATGGGCATGGCAACCTTACCCTTTTCCTCAGCACTAGGGCTAGTTAATAAGCTTGAAGATACCGCCAATCAAATATATCAACACCTCCCTTCAGCTGAGACGGTGCTCTCTGCTTCGATAGCTACAGGTGCTGGTTTAGCGACAGGCGGTATTGGCGCTGCGGGGATTGGTTTAGGTTATTGTGTTGTCG
>NZ_ML014943.1 GCF_003675895.1 Parashewanella curva | reverse complement strand
CAGGGCAAGATCGCGAATGTTTTTTGAGCAATTGTAAACATAAATTTGACCGTGAATACGGTTTGTGATCTTATACTTCCTTTTGCGGAAGTACACCATGAATTTAGACTTATTCTTTCAAATCTTTAGCAAGCTTGATGATCAGCGTCAGTCTTCAAAAGTTATCTACCCTCTTTTTGATATTTTATTTGTTAGTCTTTGCTCTGTCATTGCTGGAGCTGATGGCTGGAAAGACATAGAAGAATATGCAGAAGGTCACTTAGATTGGTTTCAAAAAAATGGTTTTCTTAAGGATGGTGTTCCTGTTGATGACACTATAGCTAGAACTATTGCTAGCATTGAACCAGAGCAGTTCAATCAATGCTTTGTTGAGTGGATGCAAGCCGTAAATCGCTTGTCCAAAGGTGAAATAATAGCAATTGATGGAAAAACTCTAAGAGGTTCCTATGACCGCAATGACCGCCGCTCAACACTGCATATGATTAATGCGTTTGCCTGTAAAAATAAAATGGTTTTAGGTCAACTCAGTACAGATGCCAAATCTAATGAAATTACAGCCATCCCTGAGCTTATTCAGCTTTTAGACATAAAAGGAGCATTAGTCTCTATTGATGCAATGGGATGCCAAAAGAAAATAGCTCAAGCCATAGTCAATAAGCAAGCAGATTACTTGCTTGCAGTTAAGGGAAATCAAGAATTATTACAATCAGAAATACAAAAACAATTCAGTGAGTTCCGTGGTAACCCAGAAAAAGAAAATTTATTGATAGAGAAAAATCGAAGTCGACTTGAGGCAAGAGCTTGTAAGGTATTGCCAGCAAAAGAAATAGCAAAACAATTTCCAGACTGGCCAAAGTTGAAAACCATTGGCGTCAGCATGGGGTACCGACAAGAAAAAGGCAAAGAGCCAAGTTTAGAATATCGTTATTACATTAGTTCAGCAGAGCTGACAGAAGAAAAGTTCTCCGAAGCTGTTCGAGCACATTGGGCTGTTGAGAATAGTCTGCACTGGGTACTTGACCTCAGTATGAATGAAGACAGATCCCAAATATACAAAGACAACGGTGCCGAGAACTGGGGAATATTGAGGCAAACTTCTTTAAATATGTTGAGAAAAGAAAAAACAAAAATAAGCATCCCAACAAAAAGAAAGCGAGCTTGGATGAAAACAGATTATCTCGAAAAGGTTTTAAAGGCTGGGCTAACTGTAGCGGACGA
>NZ_ML014942.1 GCF_003675895.1 Parashewanella curva | reverse complement strand
TTTAGAGGTTCATGCTTCGATACCAATGATACTCTCCACTACCATTACTATTGCTTGAACGACACAGAGAAGGAAAGACTTAAAGCCTTTTTTACTCATCCCCATCGACCTAACAAAGGCGACGTTCCTATTGCTAACCCTACCAAAGGGGCGTTTTCGTCAAGAAGAAACATCACCTCGTACAAGCATTGCAACTTACGAATCATCAATGATTTTAACCATGGGCATAAAGCGCTAATTGATGTCGAAAAGGTCACCATAAACTTACTGTCAAAAGTCATTCATATGGAAGATGCATTAAGGTTACTTAATAATCTTGATCAACTACGTTCAAGTGTACTCCCTCCGGCACCATATAATAAGTGCATCAATCGATGTTTGGCTCTCCATTCAGGTCACAAAGCAGCATTCGACAATATACTGAAAATTTTAAACCTTATGTTGGTAAAAAAGGTTAAACCTGACTCGATAACCGCTATGAATTTCTTAGTGGCTTGTGCTGAATGTGGTGAGTTTGAGGCCGCGAAACAATTGCTGTTTGACGTCGACGGCCAACCCAGCTGGCTATCCCAATGGGAATTAACGCCAAACATTGCGCTTTGTAATGCTTACCTAACGGTTTGTGCCAAAACAGGGAAGTTTAACGAGGCGTATGAGTTTCTAAATGTTGCCAGTCCCAACAATATGCAACGGCGATGGCCTAATGCGAAGCCACCGATTAAACCTGACCGGATAACCGCTATGAATTTCTTAGTGGCTTGCGCTGAATGCGGTGAGTTTGAGGCCGCAAAACCATTGCTGTTTGACGTCAACGGCCAACCCAGCTGGCTATCCCAATGGGGATTAACGCCAAACATTGCGCTTTGCAGTGCTTACTTAACGGTTTGTGCCAAAACAGGGAAGTTTAACGAGGCGTATGAGTTTCTAAATGTTGCCAGTCCCAACAATATGCAACGGCGATGGCCCAATGCGAAGCCACCGATTAAACCTGACCTGATAACCGCTACGAATTTCTTAGTGGCTTGCGCTGAATGCGGTGAGTTTGAGGCCGCAAAACCATTGCTGTTTGACGTCAACGGCCAACCCAGCTGGCTATCTCAATGGGAATTAACGCCAAACATTGCGCTTTGCAGTGCTTACTTAACGGTTTGTGCCAAAACAGGGAAGTTTAACGAGGCGTATGAGTTTCTAAATGTTGCCAGTCCCAACAATATGCAACGGCGAT
>NZ_ML014941.1 GCF_003675895.1 Parashewanella curva | reverse complement strand
TTAGATATTGAAACACCGTGGCAATGAGGACATTGAACATCAATAGAATGGCGCATGACATGCTCTAAAATAAATTAAACCAGCGTGCAACCATGATAGAACAATTCACAAAAGCAGCCCACTACCTAAAATACTGAGCTTTTAGCTGATTGAGTTATATTGCTGTCGTAAAGAGGTAATCAAACTTGATTGACCGAGATTTGCTGAGAAACTTCTTTAGTGCAAGATTGATTTTAAATAAATTTGATATGGTCAGCCTAGACTTTATACTGCGATTGAGATGGTAAAAGGGTAAAAGATGCAAAGGAGTTGTACTGGATGTTCATTGTTTTTTTTAAAAGAGCCCCATTAGTTTCATTTTTGATTCTTTCTGTTAGTTGTACAAGTCTACAAGTGGAAAAGTCGATCGATGCACTTGGCAATGGTATCAGTGATAGCGTTCAATCAAGAATTAAAGATAAACCACAGGATCTACAAGATCATGATTTGAACAGTGAGGATTTAGCGAGTGGGATTTTAAATATGTTACTACAAAACTTTGTTAGCCTATTCAGTTCTGAAAACGATTAATAGTTTATAAAATAAGAGCTTAACGGTTACCCAATGAAAAAAGGAAATGCAAAACACCCTAAGCTAGCCTTGTTTTTTGCTTTGTTTGGAATTTTCCTTGGAGCACTCAAATATGGTTTTACTGAGATTCACGGCTATTTTTTAGGTATTCCATTTTACCTGATCGGTTGTGTGTTTTCAGGTTTGATAACTGGAGCTATGACCTATACACAAGATGATTACAGTGGACTTCACTCTGTCTCTCGTAAAGACAAGCCACTCACATACTGGTGCGCGGTAATTATCACGAGCTTTATCGCATGCTGGTTAATCAAACAATTCACCTCCATTCATTGATTGAATTCAAAAAAGAAATTGGCCATATTTACGAATAAGGATTATTTTGCCTATTAGGGTCTGCCCTAACTTTCTGTAGTGTGATAAGTCGAGCTACGCTAAAAAATTATCGTGAGCGAATTATCCTAAATTAACTTCAGTGAAAAATGAGAATCTGAAATGATAAAAATATCTGTCACCAGTATTCCTGTAGAGAATCAAGCAAAAGCTTTGGGTGTAGATCTTTTAGATCGACAAACATCATGAAAAGATCATTAATTATCAATGGGATGACTTTGACAAATAGTGCGAAAGGAGCAATTTTATAGTACTTATCAGTTTGCAAACACAACAA
>NZ_ML014940.1 GCF_003675895.1 Parashewanella curva | reverse complement strand
AGCGATTCTTTGATCTCCTCGGTCGAAAGTTATATCCAAGAAAATCAAAGCTGGTTACAGGGTGCTTATCTCTACGCTGGTCGTCTTTGCAGTAGACAATTTTCGTCTTTTTCGGATGCATCTCCAAACCACACTCTTGTAATCTTATTTCTAACGCACTTTTGAGCGCCTTAGCTTGTGCTTCACTCTGACAGTGGGCAAGCCCATCATCAGCATATCGGCAAAATGGAATGGATGAATAGTTCCTCTCCATCCACTTGTCAAAGGCGTAATGCATAAAAAGATTACTGAGCACAGGACTGATCACACCACCTTGTGGCACACCTTTGTTCCTTATGATTATACTACCATCCTCTTGTTGTATCGGAGCTGTTAACCAGCGCTCGATATAGAGGAGTAACCAAGGATTATCTGTGTGCTTACGAACCGCTTTCATCAGCAATTCGTGGTCGATATTGTCAAACAGCCCTTTAATGTCAAATTCAAGCACCCAGTTGTAGCGCCAACATCGTTTACGAGTAATATCTAACGCTTGATGTGCTGATTTGTTCGATCTGTAGCCATAAGAATCTTGGTGAAACCAAGGTTCTACTAATGGCTCGAAATGCAACTTTGCAACCATCTGCGCCACCCTATCTGAGACCGTTGGTATCCCCAGTTTTCTTTCACCACCACTCTTTTTCGGTATCGCTACCGTTTTAACAGCTGGCGGGAAATAGCTTCCTGACGACATTCGATTCCAAATTTTGTAAAGGTTGCGTTTCAGAGCAGATTCAAATTGCTCTATGGTCTCACCATCAACGCCATCAGCGCCTCTATTGGCTTTGACCAATTGCCATGCACGAACGACATCGTACTTGGAAATTTCAAATGGTTTTGTTGTTTTCAAAAATTCCTCCCACTGCGACTCCAGATCGACTTTTATGGTTGACTCTTAAATTCAACAGGATAATCAATCCCCTTCGCTCAAATACCATTACAGTACCTTCATCACTACTACGGGAGCGTCCGCCCCTGTGCCTTGCATTGGTACTCTAACTCTTGCAGGTTCACTGCTTGAGTATCTCCCTTAGCATCAAGGCGACAGGTTCCCACGTTCCACACAGAAGCCTGTGTTAAGTTCATGCCTTCTTTATGCCGGATGCCATCTGGACAGTAAACAGGTATCTTCCAGACTTATCCCGGGCTAACGACTCCCTCCCGGTTTTGACATCACCCCTACGCTTTCGACACGTCATCAAAGGTTCACTGGTGTTCA
>NZ_ML014939.1 GCF_003675895.1 Parashewanella curva | reverse complement strand
ATAACCCCGAGTACGCCGATTACCTTCAAAGGCGTAAACTCAATAAGCAAAGCAGAAACTCTTGGTTTGAACCTGTCATGCCTGCGTTGTGAAGTTGCTGGGTAACGTAATATGCCTTAATGGAGGCTTGAGCCGTATGCAGTGAAAGTTGCACGTACGGTTCTTAGGAGATCGGCATCTGGTAACAGGTGTCGCTTATCCGACATTGATGAGTCAGTCCTGAACAAAGGCTGACTCGAAAATGCCTCAAAGTTACATAGCTTTGATAATCGTTTGATTTAAATAATTTAAGCAAATCACATGAATACACGGAGTTTATTTAGAACTATTATGATTAACTCTTCAACTACTTCAACTACTTCAACTACTTCAACTTGTTATTCACGCAATACATCTTCCCCATCACCATTCACCGCTTCTCTAGAATGCAAAGATGCCATAGATAAGCAAAGCCTATGGGAAAGCACTTGTAGTATGTCTGAATGGAGGTTGGTTTCTCGCCATCCTGCTCATTATGTGGAAAAAACTGCACTGTCGGCTTTTTTAATGAAAGCTAATACATCGAATCAACATTCATCTCCAGCCAAAGAGTGTGGGCAAGTTGATTTTTCAGATTGGAAAAGAAAAGAAATTGAACGGTTTGTCCAATTTAAAAATAGAAAATTTTCCGTTAATCCTGTCAGCTCAAATCGTTGTTTGCCATTGTTTAAAAGATCAAAAAGTATGATCAAACTGCGCAGACTAAAGGTTATGTCAGAAAAAGGTGGTAGAAACCCAGATAATAACGACGCAATACCGCACCCTTTAATAAGAAAGTTTTTTATACAAAACTCAAACTCAAGTAGTTCATCAAAGTCTTTTTCACTTTCTAACAGAAGCTCAACAATTTATGCAGAATCCATTTCATCATCAACATCGCGTTCAGAGTCAGAATGGACAACCCCTCCACCATTATTTGATTCGATTAAGTGATGTTAGCGTCAATGTAAATCTTGTTTCATAATTCCCCTGTTTTTATTACAAAGCAAATCAATAGAAATTTCGACATTGTCCAACCTCATGCCAGCCAATAGGCTGGGAAAGTTTTGCCCCAAATCGTGTTTGGGCGTGCATTTTTCTTACCTTGCTTAATCCATTGAAGCTTAGCTTTTAATCCGATATTTCATTTTCGTCTAATTGCTAAAACCTAGTTATACCGAAGTAGTTAATTATCGTTAATATTTATGGATTTCAACTTCTGAAATTTGCTTCACTTTCTGGTAATTAAATTATCCAAAAATCATCAAGCTTAAACGATTCTGGTGCGGGGAGAGGTTATGAG
>NZ_ML014938.1 GCF_003675895.1 Parashewanella curva | reverse complement strand
CAGATCTGCAAATTCCCTTCAACTGACGATAAAAATGGATTTGTTTGCACAAAATAACTTATCTTGCTTTTTACCTACCGCTCTTAAAAACAGATACCAAGATTTGATAAAGGAACATTTAAATGTTGCGCCTAAGTTAGCTCAAGGCGTTAAAACACTTTCTCACCATAAAACCGCATGGGCTAACACACAGGCTTCTTGGAGGTTCTTTAGCAATGAAAATATTGCCTACCCGCAACTCAGTTTACCTTTGAACCAAGCTGCGAGACAAGAGTTAGCAGGCATTACCTCCACTTACGCTCTCGTGGCTCATGATTGGTGCAAAAACAATTATCGTGATCATGACTGCAAGCTTGATAAGATCCAAATGTCTCACGATAGAGATGTGGGTTACGAGCTGTTTGCTTCATTGCTATTGGATTCAGATACAGGGAAACCTTTAGCTCCCCTAGGATTAGATCTGGCAGCAAGAGAAGGCGTATATCGTTGTAGAGATGTTGAGCCTCAAAAAGCAATTCCTCACCTTGAGCAACTTACCGACCGTATTGAGTGGCAGGAAAGCTTGCCTTTAAACAAACACCTAGTGCATGTCATTGATAGAGAAGCCGATTCAGCACCACACCTACGTCAGTTAATGGGAGTGAAATGGCTAACAAGAGGAAAGAAAAATACCTCGGTTATGCATGATGATGAGTTTGTTTCATTAGAAAAACTGGCGCTAAAGCTCCCAAGCGAAATCAAGGGAATTGTTGATTATAAAGGTAAAGAGGCTTATCTATTTGTTGGTGAAACTGAAGTCGTGTTACAGAGAAAATCAGAAAAGGATGTAGTAAACCCGCCAAGTGTTCGCTTTGTTGTAAGCACGTTGAGCAATGAAAAGGGAGAGCAATTAGCGCAGTGGTTGCTTCTATCCAATGTGGCAGAGGTTGACTCCCTGACAATAGCGAATTGGTACTATTTTCGCTGGTCAATTGAATCTTGGTTCAAGGTATTAAAGGGACATGGCTTTCAAATTGAGCACTGGCAACAAGAAACGGCTCCAAGAATATTTAGGAGACTCATTGTCAGCGCAATGGCCTGCGTGATGATGTGGAAACTTTACAATGATAACTCAAAAGACGCAGTAGAATTAAAAACCTTTTTGATTAAGTTAAGCGGCAGACTGACTAAGAGGAGTAAACCTGTGACTCACCCAGCATTATTAGCTGGCTTATGGGTCTTTTTACAGCTCAACGAAGTTCTTTCTAACTATACCATTGAGGAGATTGAAGCATTTAGAGAGTTGGCTAGTTCGTTTTTTGGACAAACCATGTAGATACCTATG
>NZ_ML014937.1 GCF_003675895.1 Parashewanella curva | reverse complement strand
CTCACTAAAAGAAGGTTGGATAGCGATACACTACCCGTTAAAGAGGAGCTAAATGAACCGCCCTGTGCGGAGCCGCATGCAGGGTGGTGTGGGGGCTGAGGGCTAGAGACCCTCGGCTACCCGATTAGCAGTGCTATCTCGGCGCTCCATCGATATCACGATGACCAATTAAACGCCCAAGAAATGCTGATAAACCAATTGTTTTACGAATGTTTTCAGCCCAGAAACCACCGATAATAAAGCCGATTAAAGTAAAAGTAGGAATGGCAAAGTCGCTGAATTGACCTGATAAATTGAATTTTACAAATACTCCGACAATTAAACCTAAAAGTGTTGGAGAAAATGCCACTGAGAGCCATAAAAGAGATTGAACAAATAGTGCTACGATTTTCATTGATACTCCTTTTCAACGATTAACTGCTAACGCCTAAATCAGGTGCGCCGTAGGCGTCACCTGGATTTACTTGTTAGGGCTATAGCCTGGTTACACGAATGTTTCGTTTGCTTCTCTTGGATTTTCTCCAAACCTGAACTCGATACTGCTCAGGGCGAACAGCTGGAATTTTTGGTTTGGGTTTCCTTGGCTTTGGAGTTTTCTTCTCTTCAGCTGTTAATTCCATTTCTTTGATGTTGTCTAACTCCAAAGACATTTGCTGTGGATCAAGAGGGGTTTCTTCAAGCGAGACACGAAGATCACCTAAAAATTCGTTTGCCTCATCGGTGTCCTCGCCAAATATTTCCTCTGATATTTCCATTGCCTGTTCAATGGTCAGATCACCACGTTTAACCTTTACAAAAATTGTTTTCAGTCGAGAAAGATCTTCGCCACGTTTCTTGATTCTAGGCTGTTTGTTTGTATGGCTGAACGGAGCTGAGGCTCGTTCTCCAAGATAATCACTTGCAGAACGAACTTGTCTCTGAATGGTTTCAATCCCCGAAATGAAAGAACCATACTGACCAATACCAATATATAAAGCGCCAAGCGTTACACCAATTTTACCAAGAGCTTTTACAGAGCCTTCTTCAACATCGAGTGAAAGGGAATAGTCAGGAAGCCCAAGCACATCAGCAACATAACTTTCCCATTCATCAAATAATTGAGTTGAGTATTCCTCGAATTTTTCACGGGGTAAACTTGAAACATCAATATAGAAATCCGTTGTACCTATATTAATCATTTATTCTAATTTTTACTCCATGTCGTGAATGTTGCGTGGCCCTAACGCCCAGTTAACGGGCAAATGGTGTTTGGCTAAAATTTTGGAACGCAGTGACAAAAGCCAAACAGTATTTGTCCCTGTTGAACTGCTTGATACTTATTGAGCCTTCTCCCAGCTTAGCGACGAATCGCTAAGCTTTAGGCAACCAAACCAAAACAGGAGAAGACTCAATGAGATTCTATAACAAATTGCATCCATATTACTGTGGAATCGAT
>NZ_ML014936.1 GCF_003675895.1 Parashewanella curva | reverse complement strand
CTGACTCTTCTACACAAATCCTAACTTGGTTGAACTTATCAGGGTTTCGTTGATCTGATCAGAAAATTCCCTACACCAACCAGCAAAAATATGTCGATTTTCAACACTGAACAATGGTCAAAAGAGCATTTTGAAAAAGCCAATACTGGTGATTCTCGAAGAACAAAACGTCTTATAGAAACAGCTGCGGATATGGCTCGTTGTAGTGGCAAGTCAATCGCTCTATCATGCCAAGGGAGTGAAGCTAAGCAAGAAGGAGCATACAGGTTGATACGTAATGATTCTGTTTCACCAGAGGTGATCCGCTGTTCTGGGTTTGAGCACACTGCCGTGCTGGCTCAATCATATCCAGAAATCTTAGCTATAGATGACACCACCTCCCTGAGTTATAAACATCAAGTTGCCTCCGATTTAGGGAAGTTAGGAAGCGTGAAAGACAAAGCCCGTGGATGGTGGGTTCACTCAACACTTTTGCTGGATGGATTCACAACTAAAACGATTGGGCTAATTCATCAAGATTGGTGGTGTCGTCCTGACAATCCTGAAGATGCAGATGAAAAAGAAAGTGGTAAATGGGCAGATGCCTCACACTTTTGCCGTCAGCGCTTAGGTGACACCATGTCTCGAGTGATTTCAGTTTGCGATAGAGAAGCAGATATTCAAAGTTACCTACAAGACAAGCAATCACATAATGAGCGATTTGTTGTGCGAGCCAAGCACAATAGAAAAATCCTTGATTCTGAGCTACCGCTGTTTGAATACCTAGAGTCGCAACCAGAACTAGGAGCATACACCGTCGATATTCCACAAAAAGGAATGAAAGACAGTAAAGGTAAACCTGTTAATAGAAAGGCCAGAAAAGCCAAATTATCGGTAAAAGTTGCAGCGGTTACTCTGAAGTCTAAAGATGAAATGCAGCCAATTAATGTAGTTTATGCTCAAGAGACAACCTCAAAGAAAGATATGGAGCCTTTACGCTGGGTGCTGCTGACAACAGAGCCAATAGAAACCTTATCAGAAGCTTTACATGTTATTGATATTTATACAGCAAGATGGAGAGTTGAGGACTTCCATAAAGCTTGGAAAACGGGTGCAGGTGCAGAACGACAAAGAATGGCTGAGCCGAGGAATTTAGAAAGAGCCGTTTCAATTTGTGCATTTATAGGCATACGCTTATTGCAGCTAAGAGAGGCAATAACGATTCCCTATTACTTACGAAAGAAAGGGTTAGTCGATGCGGCGAATGAGCTCGAAAGCCAGAGTTGTGAAACCGTATTTGATGAAGATGAATGGAAGCTATTAATGAAGATGAAAAAGCCTAGAGGCTGGAATGGTAAAGATGTACCGAGTTTGAAATGGGCTTATCAATCATTGGCTAAGTTGGGTGGATTTACAGATACGAAGCGAACAGGCATTGCTGGCTGGGAAACGATATGGGAAGGTTGGGATACGCTTCAATCTTATGTAGTAGGATACCGAGTAGCGAAAGAAATGCTAGCAGATGGTGAGCTGCTTTGAGATCTGATCAAGAGACAG
>NZ_ML014935.1 GCF_003675895.1 Parashewanella curva | reverse complement strand
GACTTGTTGTGTTTGCAAACTGATAAGTACTATAAAATTGCTCCTTTCGCACTATTTGTCAAAGTCATCCCATTGATAATTAATGATCTTTTCATGATGTTTGTCGATCTAAAAGATCTACACCCAATTCAATTGCTGCTCTTTAGTTGCATGGCTGTCAAGTACAACTGCCATTACATCTCTACCAAAATCAATTTTCTTACAGCAACTAAATACTGCTTTGTAGAATGATTGAAAACTGCCCTTAACACCGTTTAATTTTTTATAATTCAGGAAGAGATCTCTCGCAACTACCGAACTTATCGTGGTTAACCCCTGACCGTTAGAAATATTGAGTCCATAGTGTTGATAGAATTCAGGATCTTCTATTTTTAAAAGCGCTTTCAGATGTTCCGGCTGTAAGTCAATATTTTGTGCAGCCGAAGGTGATTCTTCAAGTAGTTCCTCAACTACATAGTTTGCCCAGATTACAGCAATAGCTAGATATGAAATCGAGAATATTATAATGAACAGGAAGACTACTTTTACCTGATGTTTAAACACGGAACTTTCCTTTGAAGTTATCCGCCGCATTAACGGGCAGAAAACGTTTGGCTAAAATTTTCGACGCAGGAGCAAAGCCAAGCGATTTAGCATTCCGTTGAATTGATATATTTATTGCGCTTTAAATTCCAGATTACAAGGAATATACCGACCAATCCAATACCAGTATTCGCTAGAGCTGTGCTGAAATTAAGTATTAAGCCTGATAAAGAAAGAGCTAGCCCAGAAACTAATAAGCCAACTTTCATGTGTTTCAAAAAGGCATCTGGATCATTGCAATCTTCTTTGTCGAAATTTGGTATAAGCTCCCACCTTCTACCTATAGAGACATAGTAGCCCCAAAAAGTAAGCGTTAACCCAGTAATAATAAGTGCAATACTGATAATATATGTAGTCATCCTTGAACCTTAAATTAAGAACTCTATCGCCCAGTTACGGGCAAATGGTGTTTGGTTAAAATTTTGGAAGATAGTGATAAAAGCCAACGAGTATTTGTCCTGTTGAAGCGCTTGATAGGCGCACCGTTTACGTTTTGATATTACAGACGTTTTGGATTGCGCCCAATTTTGATTTTGCAAAATAACCAATGATTTTACCAACTTCTAAAACTTTTAAAACAACCAGAAATAACATTGAATAGGGCTGTTTCGTGGTTGATCTACAGCAGCATTATTTAAGCTGAATTTCCATTGCTACCGCAATTGAACCTTGCATGGTACAACATAAAAATCATTGAAGTTTTTAACACGCATAGACACCAATTAACGGGCAAATGGTGTTTGGCTATAATTTTGGAGCGCAGCGACAAAAGCCAAACAGTATTTGTCCCTGTTGAATTGCTTGTGTACGCCCAGCATGGGCGTGAACTAATGAGGTGAAAGTCCTCTGTAGGAAGATCACCGTTTATTAACTTAATGTTATTAAACGATAACTACTAGCGAATGGCAAGGGTTTATCCGTGAGGGTTGGTCTGGAGGAAGCCGCTAGCAAATTTGCGAGCTGATGAACAAGAACATCATATGAG
>NZ_ML014934.1 GCF_003675895.1 Parashewanella curva | reverse complement strand
AAGAATAAATCCTTAAAATTCAATACATAAAAGAAATGTTAAAATTTTCTTTTCGCACAAACGTAAAGCGAAAACCTGACATACAACGATAGATCACAACAACTATAGCCAATAGATCACAAACTATCAGTGATTTCTGTATTACCATATAGGGCATTATTTTTAATCAAAAAGGACAGTGCTTAGCATGGCTTCACGAATACAAGAAAAAAAACACCTGAGTTTTAATTCTCTCAGAAAGAGCTTGTCTCAGCATATCAATGCAAGCACAGATTCAAGAAAGAGTTCTGCGTCTCAATATGCTCATCATGATGTTGTCATGAGTGGTTTTGCTTGTATGTATTTTCAAGATCCTTCCTTAGTGCAGTTTCAGCAGCGTTTGGAAACCAGTAGAGGGCGTAACAATCTACAAACTCTTTTTAATGTCCATCAAACGCCTAAAGAAAGCCAGATGCGTGAAATATTAGATAACCTTTCTAGTGAATCCTTTGCCCCTGTTTTTAAAGACTTCCACGAAAAGCTCAGGCGCCACCTTCACCTTAAAGAGTACGAGATCTTACCCAATATAATTATGTGTGTGATTGATGGGGTGCAGCATTACAGCTCCAAATCAATTTCTTGCAAATGTTGTTTGCACAAAACTCATAAGAATGGTGACAAGACCTATTATCACTCGGTTTTACAAGGTGCGATTATGCACCCCGATAAACGCCAAGTGTTGCCCGTTATGCCAGAAGCGATAAAGAATGGAGACGGTAAAGAGAAGCAAGACTGTGAAATTAACGCTGCTAAACGTTTTGTTAATCGCCTCTATAAAGCTCATCCGAGACAGAAGTTTATTTTAGGTGGTGACAGTCTTATGTCACGTCAACCGCTGATCGAAGACGTACTTAATAAAAACATGCATTATTTGTTTGTTGCCAAGCCGACAGATCATGTTTATATGTACGAGTGGCTGGAGGCATTTCCAGAACTCCCCACCACAGAGTACGTGGATGAAAAAGGAAAAACTCATCGTTTTTACTGGCAAAACAATGTGCCGCTAAATGGTGGCGCAGATGCTATCAAGGTGAATTATCTTGAGTATCAACAGATAGATGAATCAGGAAAAGTGACTTTTAAAAACAGCTGGGTCACAGATATAGAAATCACAGATAAGAATATAATTAAACTCGCAAAAGCTGGGCGTTGTCGATGGAAAATCGAAAATGAGTGCTTTAATACCCTGAAGAATCAAGGCTATAACATCAACCATAATTATGGTCACGGTAAAGAAAACCTGAGCTTTAATGTTTATCTGTTAATTTTACTCGCCTTTTATTTCCACCAAATTTTCGAATTAACTGACGGGGCATATCAAGTCTGTCGAAAACGAAATGGTTCAAAGCGATATATGTGGGAGCAACTGCGTTCAATCATAACATTTGCAGTATTTGAAACTTGGAATGAGCTGTTGGCTGTAGTTACAGATCCTGATGAGTTTGAAAGTAGTATTATCAAAAAGTCCTAAAGCTATGAAAAGATTTTATGCGTTTAATTACGTAGGCTTGCTGCTGCCTCTAAGAAAAGCTGAGGGTATAAAATACTG
>NZ_ML014933.1 GCF_003675895.1 Parashewanella curva | reverse complement strand
CTTGATACTTATTGAGCCTTCTCCCAGCTTAGCGACGAATCGCTAAGCTTTAGGCAACCAAACCAAAACAGGAGAAGACTCAATGAGATTCTATAACAAATTGCATCCATATTACTGTGGAATCGATCTACACGCCAGAATGCTGTACGTCTGCATCATTGATGACAAAGGCAATAAAGTAGAGCATCAAAAAATAAAAGCGTGTCCTACAGCATTAATGAACTTAATTTCGCCTTATCTTAAAGGTTTAGTCCTTGGTGTAGAGTGCATGCATTGTTGGTACTGGGTCAGTAATTTTTGCAAACAACACCTCATTGATTTTGTTTTAGGCCATGCTTTATACATGAGGGCAATCCATGGCGGTAAAGCGAAGAACGACAAAGTGGATTCCTACAAGATTGCGAATTTACTTCGAGGAGGCAACTTTCCAGTGGCTTACGATTATCCAGAAACCATGCGCTCAACTCGTGATTTACTGAGAAGACGCACTCGTATCGTTCGTCATGGTGCAGACCTAAAAGCCCATGTATCAAACACGTTTAGTCAATACAACATGCCAGCCCATGATTTGAATTTACGTTACCCCTCAGACAGAGAAAAGCTTCGCAACGTATTTGAAGATAGCTCAGTACAACGTAACATCGATATGGATTTAAATCTCGTTGATTTTTACAACAAAGAGCTCAGCCAAGTCGAACAATTTATCTTAAAAAACGCCAAGCAGCACAACCCACAAGACTATCAAATTCTCAATACCTTTCCAGGTATCGGGCTCATTCTCAGTTTGACTATCCTTTATGAAATTGGTGATATCCGACGCTTTGATACCGTACAAAAGTTTGCGTCTTACAGTCGGCTCATCAAATGTAAGGCCGAATCCAATGACAAGATTTACGGTACTCAAGGAAACAAAATCGGTAACGCCCATCTCAAGTGGGCATTCAGTGAGGCCGCCGTGCTTTACTTAAGAGGTAATGACAAAGCTAAAAAATACCTCGATAAACTTCAAAAGCGCATGAGCAAAGGCAAAGCCTTATCAGCGCTTGCACACAAAATCGGACGTTGTGTCTATTTCATGTTAAGGAACAAAACAGTATTTGACGAAACTAGGTTTTTAACGAGTTAAGTCGTGCAATGATGTGAGCTGAACGTCTAACTGGCTACAATCCAGAGTCTGAAACCGATATCAATACGTCCCTAGTGAAAGCTAAAACCTATTGATAGATAGACCGATACGGGCAGCCCGATTTCTTGATTAGCCGCATCATTGGCACGCATTACTAGCTTTAAACAATTTATCACTTACACCTTAGCTGAGCCTGAAACTAACTCGGCATTAACGCTGACCACTTTGCTTGAATAGTGCCAGTCTAGGGTTAACCGATGAATGTCTAGTGCCCCTGCTCAATGAGCTGTACCACCGAAGCAGGCCGTGGTGAGACCACAATAAGAGAGCCTCAATATGTGTTTGCCGTAAGTGATGACTTAATGGCGACCAAGACAGCCGAAGTAAGAGGTATTGTAAAAAGCACCAAAGGCACTGACTTCTACGAAGTCAGAAAGATTTTTAGTGCCTATTGACTAGCAGGGGGCTCATATGTGTTA
>NZ_ML014932.1 GCF_003675895.1 Parashewanella curva | reverse complement strand
AAGTTTGTCTGTGATCTTTTAGCTATGGCTCAGTGATCTATTTGCCATAATTGTAGTGATCTTTGTGTCTTGATTAGCCGTGAGTGATTATTGTTAAGTGTTAGGAAATATCAGTGCGAAATGACGGTTAAAAGCCTTTCCTACATTAAGAAAATACCCTGTAGGGTCTATAGCTATTGCAATGTATGGCGCGACTATTGGTAGGTTGGGGATTTTTGGAGTTGAAGCGACAACAAACCAAGCTTGTTGTGTAATGACAACTTCAAAGCAACTTGATAATAAATACTTATTTTATTGGTTGTGGGCTTTTAAAGAAGACATTATTCGATTGTCTTCTGGCGGTGGTCAACCAAACATTAACCAAGAAAAAGTTGCTTCATTAAGAGTATCCGCACCAGACCCAAAAGAACAACAAAAAATAGCTAACTTTCTCGATCACGAGATAGCCAAGATCGACAGCTTAATCGCCAAGCAAGAAAAGCTAATTGAGCTGTTAAAAGAAAAACGCCAAGCGGTGATTTCCCATGCTGTCACCAAAGGGCTGAACCCTAACGTACCAATGAAAGACTCATGTGTGGAATGGTTGGGAGAAGTACCAGAGCATTGGAAAGTTTCAAAATTAAAATTTGAGTCTGCTGTTGTTGATTGCCGAAATAAAACGCCTGAATATTTTGATGACGGTGAATACTTTGTTGTTCGCACAACAAACGTAAAGAATCAGAATTTGAACTTTAATAGTGCTTTATATACGAACGAGAAGAACTTTAAGATTTGGACGCAGCGAGGTATACCACCTGTAGATTCTATTTTGTTTACTCGTGAAGCTCCAACTGGTGAAGTTTGCCGTGTTCCAGATAATTTAAAAATTTGTATGGGGCAGAGAATGATGAACTTCATTGCGAACGATGAATCGTATTCAAATTACCTGTTTGACTACTTAATTTCCGATTGTCTAGAGCGATACATTGGAAGCGTTTCGCATGGAAGCACGGTTAGCCATTTGAGAGTAGAGCAAGTAGAAGATATTCCTGTTTTGGTTCCTCCTCAGAATGAAATTACGGATATACATAGTGAAATTTCAAAGTTAAAGAAAAAGTATGATGCTTTGGAAGCGAAGGCTCTAGCAGTTATTGAATTAATAAAAGAACGCAAAACCGCCCTTATTTCCTCAGCAGTAACAGGCAAAATTGATGTTCGAGATTGGCAAGGAGCAAATTAATGGAGCTAATTGCCGTTGCTAATTTATTGGTCAGTTCAATTTCATCACTTGCCACAATAGTGCAAGCGTATAACAGTAACAAGCTTACAAAATCTGAACTGAATAAAGCCCAAAAGCGCATTGAACAGCCGTTAAAAAATGGCGGCAAACAACTGACTAATGTGATTGACGCTAAGTTATTAGAAAAACTGTCATTCCTTGCTGAAATCGAAGCTAAGCAATTAATTAAGGTGTTAACCTATTCAGAAGATATTGAGTTAACTCAAGTGATGATTAATACAGCACAAGAACGCATTTGCTTTTATCTTGGACAAATAAAACAGCATAACCAAGGCAAGTTACCCACTAAACCATAGGTATCTACATGGTTTGTCCAAAAAACGAACTAGCCAACTCTCTAAATGCTTCAATCTCCTCAATGGTATAGTTAGAAAGAACTTCGTTGAGCTGTAAAAAGACCCATAAGCCAGCTAAT
>NZ_ML014931.1 GCF_003675895.1 Parashewanella curva | reverse complement strand
AATCGGTAAACGTGATGTGAATTTCTTTGAAGTTCCATATACAGGATAATATAGACTGGGAACCGCCCAGTCTACACTATCCAGCACGGGGGCAAGCCCCCGAGATTTTCGCTCCGCTCGTTAAAATTTAACTGCAATATCAAAACTCATAAGACTGTAATGTGATGTATACCCTAAATGGACGTAAAGCTAGTAGCTGTAACAGTGTCCATTTAGGGTTTGTTTTATTATTTGTTGACACTCATTTCTAAAGGTCTAAGATCCTATCTTTACAATTATTCAGGATCTCTCTATGAAAGGCCAAAAAATTGGCTACCGTCGGGTTAGTAGCTTTGATCAGAATGAATCTCGTCAGTTAGAAAATTTGACACTCGACAAAATTTTTACCGATAAGGCATCCGGTAAAGATACTGAACGCCATCAGCTAAAAGAAATGCTCGCATTCGTTCGTGAAGGAGATACCGTATACGTGCACAGTATGGATCGGTTAGCACGAAATTTAGACGATCTGCGCAGGGTAGTAAAAGAGTTAATAAGCCGTGGTATCGATGTAACTTTTGTAAAAGAATGCTTAACATTCAATAATCAAGATTCTCCAATGTCTAATTTGCTACTTTCAGTCATGGGCGCCTTTGCTGAATTTGAAAGAGAACTAATAAAAGAAAGACAACGTGAAGGGATCGAGCTAGCCAAAAAACGTGGTGTATATAAAGGTAGAAAAAAAGCACTCTCAGAAGCACAAGCTTCAGAACTAAAAACCAGAATTGCAAATGGAGAAAATAAATCAGCTCTTGCTAAAGAATTCAATATTAGCCGGCAAACACTGTATAGCTATCTTCCAAAAACATAAGAAATCATCAATTATGTAACAATCACGATAAAAAATTGCTGCTGAGAATAGTTTGCGAAAGCTGTCGATTTGTTAAAATTAAATAGATACAGTGGGTTACAATTAGTTAGCCAGACGGTATAAAAATCAATTATTTCGCTCTGGCCCAGTAACAGCAAGGCTTACAGAAGGTCGCGGGAAAAAATGTACCTTTGGTCACAAGACCCCCAAATTCGGTTGAATAAGTTTTACGGTTCTTTTTTGTTGTTGTCATTGGTCACCTCGATTAGTGATTATACTCACTTAATCTGGTGTCCACTATTTCTGGGGCGCATCAGCCCTTCGAAACTTAACGCAAGAAAATACTCAGGTGGAACGCCTTCCAGTACTAATGCACTCATAGCTTTAAAGCCAAAACGTTCATAGTAGTTAGGCTCACCGAGTAAGAAACAGCCTTCAGCCCCTTTTTGTTTTATAACATCGGTCCCTTTTTTGATGAGTTTCGAACCGACTCCTGATTTTTGATATAAAGGACTCACTGCGACTGGAGCTAGCCCATACCAAGAGTATTCATTTCCATTGATTTTGACTGTTGAAAAAGCAATATGCCCTATAACTTCCCCTTGGTATATAGCAACAAGCGAAACATCTAAGGCAGAATCATCACGTAGCTGCGAAACGATGTAATGTTCTTTTTGATTGCTATATGGATGATTCTCAAAAGCAGCTGAAATTACTTTATTAATACTCAAGTTTCGGAGTTCATTTTTAGCTAAAATCATGGGAACTTTTCAGTTGAAATAGCCTCTTGGCGTAATGTAAAAGTATCCATTTGCATGACTTGATTAAAAAACTTGGTTACTTCTT
>NZ_ML014930.1 GCF_003675895.1 Parashewanella curva | reverse complement strand
TTAGATATTGAAACACCGTGGCAATGAGGACATTGAACATCAATAGAATGGCGCATGACATGCTCTAAAATAAATTAAACCAGCGTGCAACCATGATAGAACAATTCACAAAAGCAGCCCACTACCCAACCTAAATATCCCACGCTACATTGATTCTTCTGAGCCTGAAGACCTACACGATTTAAGCGCTCACCTACAAGGTGGTATCCCTAACCGTGATATTGATGCCCTCAGCGACTATTGGCAGGTATTTCCAAGTATCCGTAATACTTTGTTCCAACCTGATCGTGAAGGCTACAGCAAGGCATTGGTGGAGGCGAGTGAGGTTAAAAGTTCTATCTTGGCTCATCAAGAGTTTAAAGATTTTGCAAAACGTAGTCTTTTACCGTTTAAGCAATGGATCCCATCTGCAAATCTTAAAGGCATCACGCTTGGCGACAACTATCCTGACACGGCGGGGGAATCGGTGATCCAATTCACCGGAATACGCAAAAGCTTTATAACTAAGATTTCAGAAGATTTACTTACTGCTTACGCCAATACTGACCTGCTCAGTAAATACGATATCTATCAAATACTGATGGATTACTGGGCTGATAATATGCAAGACGATGTGTATGTGCTGGTACAAGACGGCTGGGAGTCAGGTAATAAGTTACGTGAATTAGTAGCCAAGAAAGGTGAAAAATTAAAAGAAACACCTGATTTAGTGATTAAAAAGCAGAAGTTTAAAGCCGAGTTAATACCACCTGCATTAATCGTTGCTCGTTACTTTGCTGATAAACAAGCTGAAATTGAACAACTGCAAATCAAGCAAGATGAAGCAACTCAGTCGTTAGAAACCTATCTTGAAAATGAAGGTGGTGAAGACGGCTTACTGATTGAAGCCATTAACGATAAAGATAAAATTACCAAAGCCAGTGTTGCTGCAAGAACAAAGCTAGCAATTGACGCTGAAGAAATCAAAGCCTTGAGGCAAGCCACCAAGCTTTTCAATGCAGATGCAGCTGCCAAGAAAGCCGTTAAAGAAGCACAAGAAAAATTGGATTTTGCTGTATTTATGAAATACCCAGAGCTAACGGTAGAAGAAATAAAAGCACTGATTGTTGATGATAAATGGCTGGCAACGTTGCAAACCAACATCAATGCTGAAATCGAGCGTGTAACCCAAAAAATGGCGAACCGAGTCAAAGAGCTTGAAGAGCGATACAGCTCACCGCTTCCAGCTTTAACAAAGTCTGTTGATGATTTAAGTGCCAAAGTATCTAAGCACCTTGAGGCTATGGGTTTGGAGTTGTCACTATGAGCCAATTAGATAGTCAAATGGTGCCTGAGGGTTATAAACAGACTGAGATTGGAGTTATTCCTGAGGATTGGGAAATATCTCTTTTGAGTGAATTATGTGATGTCATAGATGGGGATAGAGGTCAAAACTATCCAAATGCAAATGATTTCCTTGTCGATGGATATTGTGTTTTTTTAAGCGCAACTAATGTTACAAAGAAAGGTTTCTTATTTAACAATACTTCGGACAGTTTTTGATTGGTCGTGCCTCAATATTTAGTAAGTCATTGAATTTTAATGAATCTGTGTTTTCAGATTCAATTTGTAAAATTTTGTAAATTCAATTACTTATAAAAAGTGTCCGAACCATTGATTTAAAGAAGTATCATTTATTTCATGCGTTTTTCGGTTTATCCGATCAGTCGTTTCGGAGTTATCCGATCACCTAAAATCCCTTTTTTCTCTTAACCTTATTTTTACCTCAAGTGATCGGATTGATCCAGTTTTCTCATAGATTCACCCTC
>NZ_ML014929.1 GCF_003675895.1 Parashewanella curva | reverse complement strand
CCGTCATTTCGCACTGATATTTCCTAACACTTAACAATAATCACTCACGGCTAATCAAGACACAAAGATCACAACAATTATGGCAAATAGATCACTGAGCCATAGCTAAAAGATCACAGACAAACTTTCAATTTTTAAGCAGAATGTCCTAATTCCTAACCTAATCTCCCTTTGAAATGCTGGATGAAGATCAGTTAACGATTCAGAACATAGACCATCTTGGTATTGCCGCTGGATTGATTGATAAACTCAAACTGGTTGAGCGCATTGATGCTCGACTTCCTATTCTTAATCAGCAACAGTCCCATGTGAGCCACGGTCAACGCATCAAGGCCATGATTTTAAATGGCTTAGGTTTTACGCAAAATCCCATTTACCTCACACCGAAATTTTTTACAGATAAACCTGTTGATTTACTGATAGGTGAAGGCGTAAAGCCTGAACATCTCAATGATGATTCGCTTGGTCGAACCCTCGATAAATGTTTTGAATACGGGGTAATGCCACTTTTTGCTGAAATTGCTAATGAAATTTACCTCGATGTCTTCGGTCATGAAACCACACAAGTGCTTCATCTCGACACTACCAGTTTCGCTTTACATGGTGAGTATGACATCGACTATAAAGACCAAGATAACTTGCCGGCTTTACCCATGTACGGCTACTCAAAAGATCATCGTCCAGACTTGAAACAAATGATGATGTCACTGACGGTCAGCGGTGCTGCACAAATGCCGATATGGTTTGAGCCTCTAGATGGCAACAGCCAAGATAAAGTTAATTTTCACAACACATTAGCGACTATCAAGGCCTTTAGAGCGCAGCTAAAGCAAGCACCAGATACCACAGTGGTCGCCGATTCTGCTTTGTACGTCAACGATGAACTCAAAAGTGCGTTTTATCATTGGATCACTCGTATCCCCAACCACATCACTTTGATAAAGCAGCTAAGAGAAGCGGATGAAAGCCAATTCTCTTGGATAGAATTAGATGAAGACAACCAAGGCGTCTGGTTTGGGCATACTGAGCGAGGATTAACGCAATGCAACTTGATGGTGTACTCAAAACAAGCGGCAAAAAAGCAGTTAAAAACACTCGAGAGCCAAATACAAGAAGAAAAAGACCGCATTGAACGTGAGGCTAACAAGCTCGCTACAAAAGAGTTATTTTGTCGTGCCGATGCAGAGCAAGCCTTTGAACAATTTGCAAAAAAAGTAAAATACCACGATGTAAGTTTCCAGCTCGTTGAGGTAAAAAAATACCCAAGCAAAGGTCGCCCGAAAAAAGGAGCACAACAAGAGTTTTCTCACTATCAAATAGTAACAGCATCCACGCCTTCAGAAGACAAGCAGCGCCCTTACAGAAACCGAGTGGGTCGATTTGTTTTAGCGACAAACCATTTTGATATGCCTCCTAAAGCTGTACTTGATAGCTACAAGAGTCAACAAGGTGTTGAGCGAGGCTTCCGTCTTATCAAAGACCCAATATTCCACTTAAACCACCTATTTTTAAAAAGACCAGAGCGCATCAACGCCCTAATGATGATAATGACCTTCAGCCTAATGGTCTACAACCTAGGGCAATATCAATTTAGAGAAGCGCTGAAAGCGAAGGATGAAACGATCCTTAGTCAGACCGATAAGCCGACTTCTACACCAACTTTAAGGTGGATATTTCAAGTTATGAGCGCTGTTCACGTCGTTACAATTAGAGAACAAGGTTCAGCGATATCGGGTATTACTCCAGAAAAGAGAAAAATTTTAACCCTGTTTGGTAGTGAGGTGAGTCGTATTTACAACATAGCATAATGTTAAGGCAAGAAAAGTTTCGCTTCACGACAGAAGCCTTTTGGCATGCTTAAAATTTGGTAAACCGTATGAGAACACTACAAGATCTATGTTGTTTTTT
>NZ_ML014928.1 GCF_003675895.1 Parashewanella curva | reverse complement strand
TGGCTATAGTTGTTGTGATCTATCGTTGTATGTCAGGTTTTCGCTTTACGTTTGTGCGAAAAGAAAATTTTAACATTTCTTTTATGTATTGAATTTTAAGGATTTATTCTTTAACCGAGAATTGCTGAACAATATTCATAAAAATAGAGTTGATGGTAGAGTCGAACCCCCGTCCAGAAAGCCTACATTTTATTCTAGTAACCGTGTCATGGGCGTTGTAGAGCATTTTCAATAACTTAAAATACCTATGTGTATCATCAAAGACCGTCAGGTAGCGGCTGTGTGGACACTTTGTGGACACGAGTTATTTCCAAAATTTCTCTATAAATATTGTCAGTTATGGCTCAAATATTTGCTTAACTGTTTTCATTGGTAGAAAAATACGTGTACGGCCATTATGGCTACACAATACCTCAAAACCATATTTGGCGTAAAAGCTTTGTGCTCCATCATTTAAACAATCCACGACTACAGCATAAGCTCTCATATGAGCATTTACTTCCCATAAATACTCTAGTGCTTTAATTAGGCTTACTTTGCCTAAACCTGTACTGTGAAACTCTTTATGAACGGCAAGTTGAGCAATAAGAAAAACAGGAATTGGATAGTGAGGAAGTTTTTTTCCGTACTTCTCAGGTAGTGTGCTTCTACTTATACTACTTGGTGCAATTGAATAAAATGAGCAAATTGGATATTTTTGGTTCAATAATGGAAGCTTTGCAGGCAGAACCATAGTTCTACTAATGCCTGCTTGCATATGCTTCATCGCTTTAGTTTTGATAAAGTCATTAAGTTCGTCTTCGCCGCAATCGAATGATTTACGATCATGCTTTGCTTTACTTAATTCTTCAAAATTTTTTGAGTAGCTCACTTAAAAACCACTCTCTTTAGTATACTTCGCAGCATCTAATAAAGCAGTATTTGGTTCCTGAGCTTTATCACATGCCTCAAGAAATTGGTCAAAAATATTGTCTTCAATAGTGATACTTTCATGTTCAGCAATTACATGAGTCGCATCTTCATCCATCAGTTTCACGATATATTCAGTAAGGCTTTTTAAGCCCAGAAGTGCAGACGCTTTTTCAGCTTTAGCTTTGATTTCTTCATCAAGCCTAATATCTAAACGTGCAGTTGCCATAACGATTCTCTCCTGTACGGAATTCATCCGGTTTCGATTAGTATATAGTTAAAACTACCTAATGGCAATTGTACGGATTTAATCCGTCGTAAGCGTCCGGTCTTGACCACTAATCCTGCTCAAAATTCCAAGGCATCAAAGGTTCTAAATCGCTAGGAACATGAGCAAGTTGCCCAAATAAATAGGTGAGATATTGAGTGGGATTAACGCCATTGACTTTGCAAGTTTCAACGATGCTGTATAATACGGCACTGCTATTGGCTCCACTTTCAGTGTGACAGAAGAGGAAATTTTTTCGACCAACGGCAAAGTGTTTAGCTTCTCGTTCGACTCGATTATTGTCGATGCTCAACCGACCATCTTCGAGATAACGAACCGTTAAAACTCGGCTTACAGATGAGGAAAAAGAAAATTGGCTTTTGTACTGTCAAAGCAGTGGGATCAGTCAATCAGATATGCTAAGGATGCTTATCAATCGTTCCTCGCCAATCGCCAAGCTTGCCACTCCTTTTAATGAAACAAAATCAGATAAAGCGACGGTTCGTCTATCTGAGCACACATTAAAAATGCTCAAGGAGCAAGCCAAATACGAAGGCTATCTCAACCAAAGCCATTGGGTTCGAGCCGCCATACTTTCAAAACTCAGAAACAAGCCCGTATTATCTATACCCGTGATCATTCAAGATGCGACTTTTTCAAACAAAGACTTGAAATTTTCTGTAATGAGATCATCATACAGCCATGATTGAAATATCCTTAAGCCAAGAAGAAAAGCACTTATTGGAATC
>NZ_ML014927.1 GCF_003675895.1 Parashewanella curva | reverse complement strand
CACGACAGAAGCCTTTTGGCATGCTTAAAATTTGGTAAACCGTATGAGAACACTACAAGATCTATGTTGTTTTTTGTTAATGGTTGAAAATGTACGGATACTTAAATCACCATGCGAAATGTAGGTTTTAAGGTGATATCGGAAAGTTTCTTTTTGGTATCAGTGATAACCTTTTCACGAAGTTCTCCAGTAGTAACCCACGGAATATCACCTTTGAACCAATTTTCATTATCTGTCGGAGGAGTTGTACCTGAACCTATTTCATTGAAAGCGTGTGCTAATTTCCACATAGACCAGTCTGAGGGAATTTCTCCAACCCACTCAACTCCAGAATCTTGATACTCAGGATACGCTTTGTATCTTATTTCACTTAATGCAGAACCAGTCATCACGAATGCACCTCTTGCAGCAGTTGCATAATCTCAGCAGATACTGCATCTAAATCTGTATCAATCTCTTCTAATGCTCTTGGTGGTTCATAAGTGTAGAAATGGCGGTTAAATGGGATTTCATAACCAACAATGCCTACTTCACCGTCTTTAGGGTCAGTTTTGCTGGTATCAATCCACGCATCAGGAACATGTGGCAACACTTCACGAGCAAAATAATCATCAACGGTTTCGGTTAGTGGTACATTTTCATTGTCACGAAGATCGGGATTAGCTTCGACTTTACCTTTTGTCATACAGACTTCGGCTTCGTCATCCTGTTCACCTAAGTGTTTCACAATCAATTTTTGTTGTGCTTCGGTTAGCTTGATACCGTTCATTTTGGCAATAAACGCTTTTAGGAAAGCATCACGAGATAAAAGCTTCTCTTCAGTAAACTCGGCTAGAGCTTCTAAAACTGCATCTTGAATTGATTCATCTACCTTATTCCAAGCTTTATCTGATTGTAGTGCTTCAAGGCGTAAGTCATCTTTTGGATAAATTGCCAGCTTAAGTGGGCGTTCAACGGTAATTCTGCGGTAGCCAAATTCTGTGTAGTCAAAAATTTTGCTAAACTCGTTTTCTGTAAACTGACCGTAGGTTTGAACGATGGTATGAATCGCTTCTGGTGTGAGTTCTTTGCGTTTACTACCTAGTGATTTACGCATTGCAGCATAGAAAACGTATTCATCGTTTCCTTCAACTTCAACACCTCCGCTGCGACCACGCCCACCCGTTTTAGCACGTTCTTTTGAGGCATTGATTAACTGCACCTTACCTTTACGGTTAGCGGATTTTTGAGAAGATAAAATCCACACATAAGTTGCAATACCTGTGTTGTAGAACATATCGGTAGGCAGAGCCACAATCGCTTCAAGTAAATCATTTTCCAAAATGTAGCGTCTGATTTCACTTTCACCACTACCTGCACCACCAGTAAACAATGGCGAACCATTCAAAATAATCCCGATACGTGAACCACCATCACCCTTGCTTTCAGAAGAATGAGGTCGCATCTTACTTACAAGGTGCATCAAGAACAGCAGTGAACCATCTGAGACTCGTGGTAAACCAGCACCAAAACGACCTTCAAAGCCTTTGTCGTTATGCTCATCATTGATGAATTTTTGGATTTTCTTCCAATCCACACCAAAAGGCGGGTTTGACAGCATGTAGTCAAACTTCTCAGTGCGAAGCTGGTCATTGGATAAAGTGTTACCTAACTTAATATTATCGACTTTCTGCCCTTTAATAAGCATATCCGCCTTACAGATTGCATATGACTCAGGGTTTAGCTCTTGACCAAAGGCAGACAGAGAAGCTTTGTCATTAAGCTTGTGAACGTATTCCATACCTGATGATAAGAAACCACCTGTACCAGCAGTAGGATCGTAAATTGAACGCACCAAGCCAGAACTAGTTAACTCGTAACTATTCAGCCTACTGAACAAAAATATCTGGCAAATGCCCACTGAACAACAAGTTCAGCGCTGTTGAAGCTGTTATATTTTGCTTTCTGCAACTCGAAACGTAACTGCGTATGGCACAGAAG
>NZ_ML014926.1 GCF_003675895.1 Parashewanella curva | reverse complement strand
GAAGAAGTAACCAAGTTTTTTAATCAAGTCATGCAAATGGATACTTTTACATTACGCCAAGAGGCTATTTCAACTGAAAAGTTCCCATGATTTTAGCTAAAAATGAACTCCGAAACTTGAGTATTAATCCTTTTTTTCTATTCTTTTAATTGCTGCGATTAGATCTTTATCTACTTGAGTTGGGTTTGCATCAATGACTCTACGGAACTTGTCATACTCATGCTTAGCTTTTTGTTGTGCTTGATTAGAAGAGATTTTGCCAGCATGAGTAAGGATATTGAAATCACTCAGTTTTAAGAAGTCATCAAGTTTGTTCGCCCAATCTGCCATTTTCATTAACTTGCCTTGGCGAGCTTGTAGTTCTGCAAATTCAAGGTAAGAGTTCACTATACGATTCAAGGTATCTAACTCTTGTTCAGATAAGTAATTCTTTGCAGTCACTACTTCTTTACGAGTTGGCTCTTGCCCTTTATAACTAGTCAATCCCATATGGGGCTTATCGCCATCGACTCTCTCAAATATAAGTTCAGCAGCGGTGTGCCCATGTGCAGCCCAGTGCATTTTGTTTTGTACTTGAGCAAAGAATTGAGTACTGGTCTGAGTCTTACCATCGTAATCAATACTGGTGGCGTATATATCGCAGACCTTGCGCCAGAATATCTTTTCCGATGAACGAATATCACGGATGCGATTTAGCAGTTCATCAAAGTATTGGCTAGATTCAGGTGACTTTAATCTTTCGTCATCCATCACAAAGCCTTTAGCAAGATACTCTTTGAGAGTGCGTGTCGCCCACTGCCTGAACTGAGTACCAGCCTTAGAGCGCACTCTATAGCCAACAGCTAAAATAGCATCAAGATTGTAGTGAGCTATCTCTCGTGTGACCTGACGAGAACCCTCTTGGCGAACTATCCGGAAATTCCGGATAGTTGCATTTTGTTCAAGTTCCCCCTCATCATAGATATTAACCAAGTGCTCATTAATAGTTCTGATGTTCTTTTGATACAGTTCGGCAATCAGTTGTTGTGATAGCCATAGGCTTTCACCCTCAAAGCGACACTCGACCTGTGATTGACCATCATCGCTTGCAAAAACAATGAATTGACCTTGTGAAACGCTATCGATTTCGTTGCTCATTAAGTATTTCCTTATCAATCACAATTAGAGGTTTGATACGTATCTAAATCAATTGTCCACGCAGTGCATGCACAATCTTGATCGCCACCGCAGCACGTTGCTTGGCTGTTTGAATCAGCGAACTTACATCATTAACCAATTGATGGTTGGTGAGTGTTATCCATTAATTTATGCGTCCTTTTTACCATTAGCTTGTTTATCAGAAAGCTGATAACGACTCTCGATATCTCGCAGTTTTTTCGTTGGGATTATCCCCTGATTGTCTTTCTTTATAAGCTGAAAGAATTGAAGCATACGTTCTCGTGCAAGGTTAATAGCCACTTCTACCATTGTGTCATCGTTAACCTGCTGTAAAACCATAATAATTAAATTTGTTTGATGCGCAAATGAACCAGAAAGCTTGAGTAAGCTATTTTGATCCATTGTAACTTCTTTCATCAAATCATCTGTTACAGTTTGATTTGATTCCATATGCTCACGAATGCGATGACTTGCTTCTGTCAATACTGAGTTAGAGAGTGCTTTATTGTCATAAGCTTGAATAAGTGAGTCCAAAACATTAATTGAAATTTCCATTAATGCCATGACTTTGTTCTCTTTCATCTAGTTGATCCTTTACCTAGGGTAAACATACAAATTCTTATTGGTCTTATTCAGTTTTACCATTAGCAAACAGCTCGCATTGGTGAGACAACCATAGTTTTTGCAGGCGTTTAGTGGCATAGGTATCTACACAATGTGATCACTTTCTAAGCAATTAAACTTTTTCATGGAACTGTTTGAAAAAGTGGCGATCAGATCTGCAAATTCCCTTCAACTGACGATAAAAATGGATTTGTTTGCAC
>NZ_ML014925.1 GCF_003675895.1 Parashewanella curva | reverse complement strand
GGCAAAGTGCTGGCTAATAGTGGTAGTTTTCATGGTGTTTAACAGGCAAAGACTATTATAAACCACGATCGATTCTGGTTGGCAAACGATCAAACTTAATTGCTTATTTTTGACCCGTTTGCCCTAGCTGACAAGCCTCACTGGGTTGCCATTTAGCAACAAAGCTTTCATTCTTATCTGTCAACAAATGAGCCAACACTTCATAAAATGGTTTTGATTGAAACTGCTGAATTTGCTCATCACGCCTGACGACTAACCCAAGCAAGGGGGTTTGCACTCGACCTACCGACAACACTCCATCGTATCCGACTTTTCGCCCTTGAATTGTATAAGCACGCGTGAGGTTAATCCCAAATAACCAGTCGGCACGACTTCTAGCTAACGCCGAAGTTGCGAGTGGAATGAACTCTCTATTACTTCTTAGGTTATTTAATGCTCGCTTAACAGCCGCAGGATTTAAGTCACTGATCAATAAACGTTGCACTTGGTTGAGTTTGGTTCCTGATACACCTAAATGAGAAATGACTTCATCCACCAACAATTGGCCTTACACGATTAACAAGAAATATCGACTGTTGACACTCCACAAGAATTATAGAATCGTTGACAATATCACTAGCACTTTCAGGACATGCTCAAATTTTTTTAGTGTGTAGAAACAATAAATTCGTCTTTAGGCAATCGTTCACCCTGTGTTTTTGATATGAAAAATTAGCAAATCATTGTGCCACTTGGACCAAATTAGAGTCTTTGTATGCGAATTTCGGTCATTCCGGACAGCGGGGAAATAGGTGATCGGATAATCCCGAATTCAGTGATCGGATAGCCCCGAATTATGCACGAAGAAAAGTCTCACATATTCAAGATTTCAAAATTTGGTGCGAAAAAGAAGAAATCGATATGTTCGACTTTTCCAGTATAAGAGCACAAAGAAGGCCTACTTATTTGTACTTCACATACTTATCGAAAAAAAGAATATCAGCCCAAAATATTAACAGTAGAACAGCCACTATTTACAAATGGTTTGAGTTTCATCAGGTCCGCTACAACATAGAACTAGAAAGAATAGACCAAACCTACAGAGCGTATAAGCAATTTCAAAACAAGCAAGGGCAAACATTTATTAGAGAAGTCAAAACTCGACTACTCACAGCGACTGTACCCAAAAAGTTCATGCCAAAATTAGGGCATGTATATGACGATGGTGAGGAGTTAAGACCATTAGAGAATGCTCAAGTAGATGCTTTGTATAAGGCACTATATTCTAACGACTTCAACACGGATGAGAGACTTATATTTGAAATCGCTTTAGACACAGGGGCAAGAATACAAACTATCTTAACCATTAGACTGCGACATATAGACTCATTCGTCCCAAAAAACTTGCACCCCGACGGTTGTTATAAATTACAAGCTGGTTTGGGTACTGATATCGACACCAAATTTGATAAAAGGCTCGTAGTATCTATCCCTCATGCCTTAGCTGAAAAATTAAAGATCTATGCCTATTGCGAAGAAGCAAAGAAAAGAAGATGTAAGTTTAAGCAAAATTTTGGCGAGGAAGTTTTTAGAAATGAAAAAGACATGTATCTATTCCTTGGGAGGCGTGGTGATTGTAGATACATGGCAAAATCAGATCCAAGATACGCATCAACTAACTCTAAACCCAATGGCAGAAGTATTTCTGTCATAGTCGCAAGACTAAAAAGAGTCCTACCTTCAACATTTCCGCAAAACTATGTATTCCATTGGAATAGAGCAACCTTTGCTTATATTTCATATCAACTACTTAAGCCTCTTCTGGATTCGAAAGAAATCACTTTCGACATGCTTATAGGATGGATACAAAGCTCATTGGGGCACGCTAATCCCGAAACCACACTGGAATATCTAAAACTATTGTAACTATTCAGCCCATCTGACTCAATCTGCTTAAAATAGCAACGGTTGAGTCACCATTTTACTTGATCCTCAATGATCATTTGACCGATCTTCCCAGTATGTCATGCTGACCAAATATTTAGTC
>NZ_ML014924.1 GCF_003675895.1 Parashewanella curva | reverse complement strand
AGGTTATCCAAGTCATAACAGCCTACTATCAGGTTTCTGTTCGTCACAGCTACGTTTTGCCATTTGCTTCCTTCAGATTTCACCTCACGATGAACACCCTTGCATAGGCTAACGGTTCCCGCTCGACCGAGCCCGTAGAGGACTTTCACCTCCTAGAACAACGCCATGCTCGGCGCACCTAACAAAAATGCCAGTCAAATTGACTGGCATTTTTCGGTTAACACTTTTGTTTAACCAGCAAAAGTATCTCTCAAACCAACAGTCAGGTTGAAGACCAAGTTATCAGCTGATGAGTCTTTATTGTCAGCACAAAAGTAGCCTTCACGCTCGAACTGATATGCTTTTTCTGCTTCCGCTTTAACAAGACTAGGCTCGACTACACCATGAGCAACAACTAGAGACTCTGGGTTGATGATGTCATCAATAGACTCTGCCGCTGCAGGGTTTGCATCAGTAAATAGGCTATCGTATAAACGGAATTCAGCAGGTTTTGCATTTGAAGCTTCAACCCAATGAATAACTCCTTTCACTTTACGGCCATCACTTGGGTTCTTGCCTAAAGTTTCAGGATCATAAGTACAATAAATTGTAGTTACATTACCGTCTTCGTCTTTATCGCAGCGTTCTGCTTTAATCACATACGCATTACGTAAGCGAACTTCTTTATCTAATACTAAGCGTTTGTACTTCTTATTAGCTTCTTCACGGAAATCTGCCGCATCAATGTATAACTCACGGCCAAATGGTAATTCACGCTTACCCAAATGCTCATGGCTTGGATGCGCAGGAGCAGACAGAGTTTCAACTTCACCTTCTGGGTAGTTTTCAATTACTACTTTGATTGGGTTAAGTACTGCCATAGCGCGAGGAGCATTTTCGTTTAAATCTTCGCGAATACAGGCGTTTAACATACCTACTTCCACTAAGTTATCCATCTTAGTGACACCAATGCGTTTACAGAACTCACGAACTGATGCGGGCGTGTATCCACGGCGACGCAGTGCTGCAATGGTCGGCATACGAGGATCATCCCAGCCATCTACAATGTTTCTTTCAACTAAATCATTTAATTTACGCTTTGACATCAAAGTGTATTCAAGATTCAAACGAGAGAATTCGTATTGACGAGTTCTATTCGGTTTATTGAAATCATCTAAATGATCCAAAATCCAATCGTAAACACGTCTGTTATCTTGGAATTCAAGTGAGCATAGAGAGTGCGTAATATTCTCAATCGCATCAGAAATACAGTGAGTGAAGTCATACATTGGGTAAATGCACCACTTATCACCTGTCTGATGATGTTCAGCAAAGCGAATTCGATAGATCACAGGATCACGCATACACATAAATGGTGAAGCCATATCAATTTTGGCTCTTAACGCACACTCCCCTTCTTTAAATTCGCCTAGACGCATTTTTTCAAATAACGCTAAATTCTCTTCAACCGAAGTATCTCTATAAGGACTATTTTTCCCAGGTTCTTTCAAGGTACCACGATACTCACGAGTTTCTTCTCCATTTAAAAAGCAAACGTAGGCCAGCCCTTTCTTAATCAACTCTATTGCATACTGGTGCAATTGATCAAAATAGTTTGAAGAATACTTTACATCTCCGTCCCAGTGGAAGCCTAGCCACTCCACGTCAGCTTGAATGGAATGAACATAATCTATGTCTTCTTTTTCTGGATTAGTATCATCAAAACGTAAATTACATTTACCGCTATAGTCTTGAGCAATGCCAAAATTCAGGCAAATAGCTTTCGCGTGACCAATGTGTAGAAAACCATTTGGTTCAGGTGGAAAACGTGTATGCACTTGTGTATGTTTACCGCTATCAAGATCATCATCGATAATATTACGAATGAAGTTACTTGGACGTACTTCGCTGCCCTCGTGATCCATGAATGTCCTCTATATCATCTAAAACTTAAAATTTAATAACAAAGAATAATCCTACAGTTGAGCGAGAGTTACAATGCCCTTAGGTTAATCTTTATAAAAAAAGCGACCTTTTGGTCGCTTTTTAGAAGTTTTTATATATTCACTAGGGCCTGTCGAACTTTCAGGAATAAACTACCCCGCAGCAAGCTGTCTCACCTTCGGCTCGACTTCGCTTCGCGAAGCGGGGTATTTATCTCAGAACAACGTTAACTGGTGATCTTTATGTAGCGCTTTGTACTTATCACCTTTTCCT
>NZ_ML014923.1 GCF_003675895.1 Parashewanella curva | reverse complement strand
AAAGGGTGTCGACCGTAATTCATTAAAAATTCTAATGGATCGATCGGGTGTTGATCAGCTAGTATTAGCTCCAGATGTGACAAAGCCAGCCGTAGGAAGCTGGCTAAGTCGAGATTCACTGTATCGGCAGTGCTTATTCAGTATATACCTACCTGCATAAGCACTTCAAGTTTATCTCTGAGTCAGTTTGGAATAAAGATGGTTTGGACTGGCAATACGCATTTAGTTAGCTACAAGGGCTATCGCTAGCTAACGCCCGCGACGGACTTTAACACCGACGACATACACAAAAAAACAAGGTTAATAGGCGTAAACCCGCTTCCTTAGAATCAAAAAAAGCTGGGTGTGTATGGAGAGTCAATGCAGCGTTAAAGTTGGGAAATTGGGTGCGATGGACGGCTTCACAGCTGGTAAGAATTTCCCCCTGACTTGCAAGATTGTAAGCGGCTGACATACCCCAAGTGGGTAGGGCTTCAGCTGCTTGCAAGCAGCATAAAAAAGCGGAGATGCTTTGCATCGACTTCATTAATTGGAATTGGGCGTATCCCTTAGGATACTTGCCCAGCTTTTAGGCTCTTTTCTTTGCTTTTAAAAAACAAAAAAAAGAATTATTGAAGCGGAGCGAGGTTCAAATTTCATGCTCAACTTGCAAGCGGATTGTGTGTAAAAGGGTTGAAACTGTTTTTTTAGTTTCAATGCTTTTTCCACATGACCGCCTGAGCTGATGGTTGGGATTCAAGACGCCTTGAAAATGTAACATAATCAAGATTTAGGGCTGGTTTTGAAAGTTATATCTTGTTTTTTATCTTTTAGACTTCGAATAAATACGGGGTCAGATTCCACAGGTTTATAGTTTTGATCTAATTCAGCTGTTTGATCCAAGTGTTCAATTAATGCCTTGATCACTTCTGAATATTTTTCAGGTATACGCATTACTTTGGTTTTTTCATACTTGGTTTTTCGTCCCGAACCTTCTCTTTTTCCACCCCAATTTTCAGAGAATTTCTTCTCAGAAATTTTTGAAAACATATCTAGATTTGAACAATAAGTTTGGTATTCATTTTTCGCTTTTTTGCTTTTTGGATCGTATCCATATTTGGTACAAAACTGATCGAAATTTACTGGCTGGCTCATTGTTAAAATTCCTTAACTTGAAAAAGTTACATAATCAATATACATGATTTTGTAACAGTTTCAAGATTTTTTCCGAAGGAAAACTCACACCCTTTTTTTCAGGGAATGCGAAGCGTTACATGAAAATAAAAGGGGGAGTGAGTCCACATGTCTAAACATGTGCCCAGTCGCATCTGGAACCCGTTGCATTTCATGTAACGCTTTCCAGATGCGAACCCCTGCGACTCTCCGAACGTCTGACGCTGTCGCAAATGAGTTAAAATAACAAAAAGATGCAGGGTGAAAAGATGAAAGATAAAAGCAAAAACTTCGCTATATTGCGCTTCCAGAAAATCAAATCTAGACGTTCTTTAAGAGGCGCACTTGCACACAATTTACGAGTGCAGGATACCCCGAATGCAAACCCCGAATTGATGGCTAAAAATGTGATCCCCGGTACGTTAAATTCTATCGATAAATGTCTTGGTAAATTTGACGGCCTAACAGGGAAACAAAAGATCCGAAAAAATGCGGTTTATGGAATTGAAGTTGTTGTCACTGGTAGCCCCGAACACATGCAGAAAATGAGCGAGAAAGAACAACGTCAATATTTCAAAGATGCGCTTGTGTGGCTCTCCAAGGAGCTTGGAGGGCAACAAAATATCATTAGTTATGTGGTTCATAACGATGAGACAACACCTCATTTGCAAGCGATCTTTGCGCCCGTGGTAGATGGGAAACTGAACTCTAAAGCCTTGCTTGGTGGGACAAAGCATCGAATGACCGAGCTGCAAACCAATTTTGCCAACGATGTAGGCAATAAATATGGATTGAAGCGAGGAGTCGAACGCAGCAAAGCAAGACATCAAACAATACGTGAATATTACAGCGCAACTAAGCAAGTCGAACCTTTGAAAGCTGAAATCGAAAAACTGAAGCTCTCAATCGCTCATGAGCGTGAAAATCTCGACATGACAATACAATCCAATGCAGAAAACGTAAGAAACGCTGAAATTGCGTCTGAGAGCCTTACAGCGTTAACCGATGCCTTGGACAATTACGAACGCAGGAACGTTGGCTCTGTTTATGCGCTGAGGGACGGAGTACAGGACTACGAAAAAAACAGAGAAAAGCTTGCAGAGGTAGAGCCAGAACTGGCAAAGACAGCTGATCGAGTGGTACGGGATATTAAATCGAAAGGGTGTCGACCGTAATTCATTAAAAATTCTAATGGATCGATCGGGTGTTGATCAGCTAGTATTAGCTCCAGATGTGACAAAGCCAGCCGTAGGAAGCTGGCTAAGTCGAGATTCACTGTATCGG
>NZ_ML014922.1 GCF_003675895.1 Parashewanella curva | reverse complement strand
CAGCCAAGCGACAGAAGGTGCCATTAATTATGTAGCGAAAAGCATTCCGGTAGAAACAGCCACAAGCACTGGCTCAAGTGATAAGCCAGATGTCGTTACCGATAATAACAGCGATGTCTCTTATGATACCCCCGAAATGGCTTCATCAATAAATATTACGTCTCCCGCTCAAGATGCTGGCTTAAATGCATCTGATGTGGACTCACTCATTGATAAATTGCAGCAAAGGGCGGATAGGCCTCCAATACAAGCAAACGACCCCGTTGAAAACTTATACGCTGCTGGCTCAAAACAACAGATAACGTCAAGGCGATTAATGGGCGTGACCGAGGATTATGGGAAAGGGGCTTTTAAGGAAAGTCAATTTGCAGCAAGAAAAAGCTTACTTTCTGCCTCTAAAACAGTATCAAAAAGAAGCCCCTGCGTAACCTGTTATAGTATGTCAGCAACGCCCGATAGAGTGTGGTATGCAAGTTATTCTTCGCCGCTTCAATCATGCACTCAAGGTCAAGTTCAACTTGAAGTTAATGTGGACTATGCCTACGGTTTTCCTATTCATACTGCAGTCAATTACTTTAAAGTCAAAAATGCAACCTGCTACGCATCTGTACGACTGACGCATTTCGTTGCAAATCCCAATTATCTAGCTCAGAACGCGATTTACTTAAAATTTACAGGTGACAGTTTTTATAGTTTAGGGAGTTGTTGTGATGGTGGTATTGGTTTAAAGCTGGTAGACGTATGTTCACAAGGAATTTTGTTCAATACGCAATACGGTGCAGAACCTCTAAATATTTCAACACCTTCGACACCGTCTTGCGTTCCTCCAGATGATGTAGCTTATCACTGTAAGGCTACCGAAAGTAATGATCTCATAGACGGCCCTCAATCTGTTTCGTACTTAAATGCAAGCTATAATGATGCGAGAGCAAAATCGGGGATAAATAATGCTATTTACGCCCCTTCTCGTCACATAGTGATGAGCGATGGAGGTTACAGGCAGGCTTCATTTGGGGCACTTAGAGATAGGCTTATTGCTCAAGGCCACACAGGTATTAATTGCGCATCGGGTCTACCACAGCAGCAGACGATAAACACAGATTTTATTTCATATAACGATTTGTTGCTGGCATTAAATCACGACGATACACCGCTTAGCCCTAGAATATGCAACGACCAAAGCGCTATGCCAAACCCTTGGGGAGCAGCAGTGTCACTCACTGATATCGCCAACCAATTTGCCTCCGTCAGTAATCCAATTCAATTTACAAGTACATTACTCGTCGCTTATGGCAATCAATATACCAATTGGCAAAATATGGAAACGCAGCTTAATGCCGCAAGCTACAATGGGGAAAAATTGTATGCTACCAACGGCTGTGTCAGTGCCGCTAATCGCTGGCGAGGTTTATCCATGTCGGTGTTGCAAACAGCTTTCAATGGTGCGGGAAAAGTGGCAGGAATATCATCGACTGATTGCACTTTGCGTATTGAAGAGCCAAACCTTACCCCTATCAACGGTACCGTTTCTTTAATAGCTGTCGCGGAGGCGTACGCAGCCCAAAGTCCCTACTATGGTCAAGTGGGTGTTAGGCTGGTCTCTACAGAGTATGTTCAGTATGGTAATGCGTATGTACGTTTTAGCCTTCTTTCTGGAGCGTTACCAATAGGTAAACGTTGTACCCAACTTCCTGCTCAGCAACTAGGTGTAGCCGATGCGTATAAAGCGCTCACAGAAAATGACCTATCATATGCTTTTACGCAATCTTGTAAAGCCTTTAATAGATTCTCAAAAACAGAAAAGCTTTCATTTCATCTTCCAATTCGCGCCACCCCTTTATCAAGCATCATTTCCAATCCAAAAAGGAATTTTATTCAATTAACAGGTTCAGAACCTTTTAACCTACTAAGCCATAATGGTAAAGTTGTCTATCTTTCAGATTTACTCGCAACCACTCGCACTTTATATCCGCAAGTTAATAGTTTTTGCGGCGACAACAGCCAACTCCCATTCAAATTGGCATCTATTTCTCAAAGCGCATTATTGAGCGCGTTTAATGCAACTCCTAGTGCCCCCCAACAGTGCTCCAACTCCATATCACCAAGAAAGTTTGGTAATGTAGTTACACTGCAAAGTGTTGCTGATACTTCTAATAACTCACCATCATTTAAGCTTGAACCTACCGATATTGTCTATAGTACCGAATCACACGACGGTGTCACTTGGTGTAACCTAACAGCACATTTCACCAATAATACTCTGATATATAACAGTTGCGCAGATGATGAATTTGCCTTTAGGAATATCAGTGCAGATGAAATCGCTCAAGCACACGCTGCAGCTCCAATAGCGACGCCTGTTGAATTAGGGGATTGCAGCCAAGGGGTAGAGGTCGTAACAGAAAATGACATTCTTCCGCTTGCAGCTGCGGTCGCAGACGCAACCAGAGGATTTGGCAATAACGGAGTGACAGG
>NZ_ML014921.1 GCF_003675895.1 Parashewanella curva | reverse complement strand
GGTGATGATTGAGTATTTTTGGCTTCACCTAATGGGTGAATGGTAGAACCTCGCAATTTCATAGACACGGCCTATAAAAACATCAGGTTGTAGTGTTATGCCATTTATCAACTGATTTATCTAGGATTAAGGATTATCGTTTTGGAATGGGCATGAGCGAAACCTATACACGCTCAACCACAAGAAGAGATAGGCTATTTTTGCTAAGTGCACTCGCTATTGGCTTGCTTACTCTGCTGGGTAAGGCTGGCGAAGAAGCGGATTTAGAAAAGACAATTAAAGCCAATACAACCAAAACTAGGAGCTACTCTTTATTTCGCCAAGGCTGTATTTACTATGAGCTTTTACCGACAATGAGAGAAGAATGGGCGCTTCCATTAATGGAAAACTTTTATCGTTACCTTAAAAATCATCGTATTTACCGCAGTGTCTTTGGGATTATTTGATTTAGAAATATGAGGGGATCTTTAAGTCTCTGCTCGTTTTCTATAACTACGCTGATCAAACATCATTAATATATGGAGAGTCAGGCTTTTTTATAGGGGAGCATAGGGCTTTGAGGTTTTTAAACTGAAATGTAGTGGCATTAATAAAAGCGCTTCTTGGGTAAAACCATAGGGCACTTTGCTCCCTATAATATCTTAGGGTCATAATGCTTTTAGGTTGATTTGTAAAGCAGGCGGTTATCATAGGACTTTCTAGCCAACCATCTATCGTACGTAATCTGGCTCCATACTTCATTAATACACAAATAGAGTCAATGTCTCCTTTTGCTGCTGCGTTGTGTAATGGTGTTATTTGGTGATTATCTTTGAAATACACTAAGTTTGGATATGTACCCAATATTAAATCCAATACAAATGCGTTTCCGCTCTGAACTAGTCCGTGAGCAGCAGTTACTCCAAATTTATTAGACTTACCGATTAATTGCGGATGATTTGACATTATTTCCTGCATAAATGCTGTATTTCGCCCATGGCCTACTGTTGCTAGGAGAAATATATTGCTACCTCTATCGTTCAGAGCGTTAGGATCAGCTCCTTTTTCTAGTAAAAACCGATAAGCAGCCATTTTTCCATTCCAACAAGTACAGTGGAGTGGTGTCATTCCTCGATAATCAACAGAATCTATTGGGATTCCTTTTTCAAGTAAAAAGCGCATACACGATACGCTATCATTATTGGCTGCAATATGTAGAGCCGTTTCCCCTTTTTTATTACGAGCACTCAAATTAACGCCTTTGTGTAAAATTCCCTCTAATTTATTCAAATCATCGTTTGTACAAGCTTCTGATAATTCATCAAAAGAGGTGCGCAATCTTTGCCTCAAAAAGCACTTAAAGCTGCTCTCAATCTCTGTGGATAATCTGGTTTGTGCGAGAGGTGATACGAAAACGTTTCCCATTTCTGTACTTTCACCTTCAAGTGTCGACATTTGTCTATGGAAATGCAAAACGATTGACCCTGATTTAAGTGCTGTCTCCGTCATAAATTTAAAATGCGCTATGCGAGCTTCTTCACTGTCTGCTGATTTTATTCTGACTTGATACGTCGAGGTTGAGCTTTTTTCATTAAATTTAAGAATAAAGACTTGATCTGATAGCTCGCCAATTCGGCTCAAGGTTTCAGTTGATAGGTTCCAGTGCAAATCAGTAGGAATATCTATGGAAACGTAATTTAAAGATGATTCTGTACTCATTTAATGCTTTGTCATTGCGTGATTTTTATATATTGACTTAATAGCTTAGAAATTAAAAGTTAACTATTTTTTAATTTTGGATAGCTACCTAATGGTGTCAATTAAAGCAACAAAAATGATAGGTGAATGCAGATAACTCAGTTGGATTTGACCTATAGCTTTTAGGCCAGTTTCAGCCTCATTTATGCAATTCTTTCAGATTCTCGCATTAGTTCTAGATAAAAAAATGCTAAGACAGATAACTTGAATCAATAAGGGCAGCATAAAGCTCACTTTATAGCTGCTAGCTAAAGAGAGGTACTGATTTGATAGAGTGACGATTAACCCAATAAGGTATTGGAGCAGAAAAACCGATGTAAATACCACAACATTCAATGCCGTATTTGCCCTGCCTGAATATGCCTTTTGAAAGTGTTGAGTCAGCGCTGCATAAGACAAATTAAAAATTTGTGATACCAAGCTTAACAGTACCCACCATATCCACTCATTATGGCCATGAACAGTGATGATCATCAATTCGATAACGATGTAAACGATCACCAGAACAGCCAAAATATTCTCAAGTGGTTTTCGATAATAGTTTTTGATTGGTCGTGCCTCAATATTTAGTAAGTCATTGAATTTTAATGAATCTGTGTTTTCAGGTTCAATTTATAAAATTTTGTAAATTCAATTACTTATAAAAAGTGTCCGAACCATTGTAAAGTAATAATCCATACTTATTCCTACTATCAGACATTGATCAGAGCAATCTCAAAAAATTCTATTTAATATAAACGCCAAATTTTCAATGGTTTGATAAAATATCACTTCAAAATTGAGGTGAATATGAATATAGAAATCAAACGATTAGACCA
>NZ_ML014920.1 GCF_003675895.1 Parashewanella curva | reverse complement strand
GGTCAGCATGACATACTGGGAAGATCGGTCAAATGATCATTGAGGATCAAGTAAAATGGTGACTCAACCGTTGCTATTTTAAGCAGATTGAGTCAGATGGGCTGAATAGTTACAAATTTCCTTAATAATATTTAATCTACAAACTATTGATTTAGCCATTTAAATTCAATATGTTGCCGACAACTTTCATCTTCATTTTTGTGAAATATGGCTTCTTTACATTGCGGTGTTCAATCCCCTTCTACTCCCAACTTTGCCTTAACAACTAAACAAGCAGATATTAGTTGTAAACAGCCATTTATGTTGAAGGTAGACAATACAGAATAAAACAATCAAAAAGTGGTCAAGTAGAAATATTTGAAGCAGAAGAAAGTAGAGATAAATTCAACGAACCTGAATTTAGCCGCTATCGTTGCCTTTGTCCCCATAAGGACCAATTTCAACGTATTCAAAAAGTCAGAAGATTCTTAGGGTTAAAAGCAACGACCAACCCAGTCGATTTTATTGCATCTCAACTTTATAAGTTTGCTGAAGATGTCCATCGTCATTTTAAGAGTCAAGCAGCTCATTCCACACAAGTCGTTTGGGAACCACAAACCGAAAGGTTACTAAGCTTTTCACCTCATGAATACCAACAAATCGCCCAAGAATGGAGTCAGCCTCTAGACTTAACTCGTTACGATGACTTTATTTACCCACCATATCGGGAATGTCCTCCTCCTTATTCTGAAGTCGATCATAATTTAAATGCAGCAGAGGTATCAGTTGCAACACCTCGAATTTCCCTAGGCACAAAGCACTATGAGCGAACTAAAACAGGTAAAGATGAAGATGCATATTCCCGCCTAACGTGATCAAGAATTCCTGCCCATCGTGATCACTATTTCTTGCCTAACTGTGATCAAGTATTCTTGTTTTGTTGTGAACAATTTTCAGCCACTTCAGGAATTACCGATCACGATGCAAGAATCGGTGATCACGACTCACAAGAATAACTTCAGAGCACTGTTTTTTAACTACTACCATTTTCTATTTAAACCAAATGGATGATGGTAATGGCAACGAAGAGATTAACAGTGCGAAATATACGAGAAATTCTACGTCTTGGCCTTGGAGCTAAATTGACGTTACGCCAAATACATAGCAGCACAAAATCCAGCGTGGGTGCAGTACAAAAGGTTCTTGCGAAGGCAAAAGAATTACAGCTGAGCTGGCCTTTACCAGCAGAACTTGATGACTCAGCACTAGAGCAGCTCTTTTATCCAAAGGACAAATCACCTCAAAACACTAAGTGCCCATCAACTAATTGGGCTGAAACCCATTTAGAGCTAAAGAAAAAAGGGATCACTAAACAACTGTTATGGGAAGAGCATGTACAGCAGAATCAAGATTGCTACTACAGCTACTCTCGATTTTGTCATCACTACTCCGTTTGGAAGAAAAAACAGCAGCGCTCAATGAGGCAAGTTCACAAGGCTGGAGAAAAGCTGTTTGTTGACTACGCAGGAAAAACCATACCTATCGTTTGCGCTTCAACGGGGGAAGTGAGAACAGCTCAAATCTTTGTTGCTGTACTGGGTGCGTCCAACTACACCTATGTTGAAGCAACGCATACTCAGTCACTTCCAGACTGGTTGGAAAGCCATGTTCGAGCGTTTGAGTTCTTTGGTGGCGTGCCCAAAATAGTGATCCCTGATAATCTTAAATCCGGTGTCAGCAAAGCTTGTCGTTACGATCCAGATCTCAATCCTTCTTATCAACAATTGGCTGCGCACTATGATGTAGCAGTTATCCCTGCGAGGCCTTACAAGCCCAAAGATAAATCAAAAGCTGAAGTCGGTGTGCAAATCATCGAGCGCTGGATATTGGCCAAACTCAGGCACCAAACCTTCTTCTCGCTGGGAGAGCTTAATCAATGTATTAAAGCCTTGCTGAAAGAAGTGAACCTCAAACCTTTTAAGCAGCTAGACGGGAACAGGCTGAGCTTATTTGAAAACTTGGATAAACCCGCATTAGCATCTCTCCCCAAGTTGCCTTATCACTACGTAGACATCAAATCCGCTAAAGTCGGAATCGATTATCACGTCAAATATGACCGCCACAATTACTCAGTTCCTCATCATCTTGTAGGCGAGAAAGTTGAACTTCACGTGAGTGACAAACAGCTTGGCATTTACTTCCGTGGTAAATCAATTTGTCATCATATCCGCAAACATCGCCCCGGCACGACAACCGAACCTCAACATATGCCTAAGCGGCATGAAAAACACCACCAATGGAATCCTGGTCGCTTTTTAAACTGGGCAAGTAGTATCGGCAGTGAAGTAACAAAATGGGTGAAGTATCAACTGGATAGCCGAGCCCACCCAGAGCAAGCCTATAACCTGTGTTTAGGCGTATTAAACCTTTCTAAAACCTACTCAAACGAACGCCTGAACAACGCTTGTGCTATCGCCAATCAATACAAGCTTTATCGTTATCGACACATCAGTGACATCCTCAAAAGTAACCAAGACAAGCTAGTGAATAGCAAGCAACAACGCTTTGATTTACCTCAACACCACGAAAACATTCGTGGCTCAGATGCCTTC
>NZ_ML014919.1 GCF_003675895.1 Parashewanella curva | reverse complement strand
TCTCACCTTCGGCTCGACTTCGCTTCGCGAAGCGGGGTATTTATCTCAGAACAACGTTAACTGGTGATCTTTATGTAGCGCTTTGTACTTATCACCTTTTCCTTGGTTTTTGACATAATTTGCTATCATCGATTCATCACCATGCTTTCCGACCTTACTTGCAAAATAACCATCACTCCAGAATTCACCACCCCACAACATCTTTTTGACTTGAGGGCATCTCTTAAAGACTTCTCTGGCTGTAATACTTTTCAACTTCTGGACAATATTTTTCACACTATAAGTCGGGACTGACTGAACTAGGAAATGAACATGATCTTTGTCTGTTCCTATTTCTAAGAACTTAAGTTCATATCTTAGCTCTATTTCTAGACAGACTTGTTTCAGTTCTTCGTCAACTGATTCATCAAAAACTGCCCTTCTGTATTTTGCTGGGAAAACTAGGTGATATAACAAAACAGTTACGTTATGACTCTTGTGTATAAACTCACTCATTCACCTAATTTCGCAGCAAGCTGCGGGGAATAAAACCCTCAGAGATTTAAAATATCTCTAGCTAAAAATTAGAGCTAGCGAATTCGGCTTCTTTCTGTCTTATTTTTGTTAAAAATAGTACTAAGTTATCAGCCAGTTACAAGGCGTACTGGTAAGTCATATAACTTATATAGTTTTTGCATTTCTCATTTTAACACTTTCATGTCAGCCTGCTTAAATCCCATCTTAGATTGTCAATAGGTTTAAGTATGAGTGGGTTAATTACAGCCATAACCACAAAAGTAGCTGAGATAAAACATTACTACTTCCCTACAGCAATTGAGGGTAAAAACCTTCCCCCCTTAATTTGGAATAAAGGAAATGATCGATTACTCAGTGAATATACAGATGCACACCACACTTTCATCACTAACGCCATGAGAGATAATGGTATTCAAGATGGAGATGATAAATGGCTTGTTAGAGTTAAATTACCAATAAAAGGAGCCTCAAGATGGAGCGCAACTCACTTTAGTGAGTTTGATATTTATTTTAGTGATACAGATAGAGGGCGTGATGCGGATAGAATTGCAGTTGCTTCATTTATAAGCCGTTACTCTTTAACAAAGAAGACAATAGGGGCTTCGTTACACACACAATTTTTAAATTTTGTTCCTGATAACTCTTCTACAGGAAGCCAATAGGTAGCAATTCAATAGATGCCAATGATGTTATCCATTATAAGCGAAGCGGATAACTTTAAATTACATTCACTCAAATTTTATACAACTTAGATTATGGAAATGCAGCCTGAAACGCTTTCACATCAGCAACTACAGCCTAGCTATCGTTTATCAGGTCAGTCCCTAGCTCACCCTGAGCAAAGCCCAGAAGTTTATCTAAGCTCAAGCCTTCCTAGTGCACAGCTAAGCCAATCGTTTGTTGCAAGTCCAGCTCAACCAAGTGAACAACACTCTCGCTTTTCCACATTTCTCAGTACCCCTGCTGCACAAGGTTATCCAAAAGCCGTTCACCTTGGGTACTGCTTTATTCCTCCCCCTATGTCAGAATCAGACGTTGAGCCAAAGCAAAGAGAAGATACAAACACGACACAACATTGTCGTGCACGAGTCAGGTTAATAAGGCCGGCCTATCCATTATTCACCGACATTCTTATTGCAGAGCACACTTCTGTCCCCATAAAAACCTTCAGAAGCAGTGCTGCTGAAAAAGGCTTGATTTCAGCTAACTACGTTAATGTTCCCAATTTTGGTCGAATTATCGCTTCGGAGCATCCATCTACCACTAAAGAACCATTTGAACTTTTCTGGAAAATGGTTATGCAAACTAACACACAAATAATTTGGGATTTATCAGGAACACCCGATACAAAAATCCCCTACTACCCTGATGGCAATGGTCAAAAAATATTGATGGGATCTATAACCGTCACAAAAATCGAAACAGGAGTTTACTTCCATAATTATGAAATTGAAGACAGTCGCCGTTCACGTCATTACGTGAACCGATATTGCTTAAACGATTGGGCCGATGGACAAAGCTACCCTTTAGACAAGTTTAACGTTTTGCTTGATAACATTAATAACTGCCTGCCTGAGTGTCCTCATATGCTTATCCATTGCATGGGTGGCATTGGTCGAACAGGGGTAGTGCTAGTGGCTTTATCTTTACTTGAATATCGAGATAAGCTGATTGAGCTCCCTCAAACTATAGAAAAGCTTGTTGATTCAAAAATCACTCTAATACGGTTTGAGCGCTCCCCCAGAATCGTAGAGCGCCTGAGCCAAAGACAAATGCTAATAGATTTAATAGAAGAGTGGCAAGAAAAAGTAAGAATAAGAAGTAGCTATGTTTGAAAAACTTCGACTCTAGAGGCCGAACATTACCGCCAAGCCTACGGCTATTAAAATGTTAGAAGCTCAAAGTTTAAAAGGGAGTCAGTTTACTTTTATTGAACATTCATTTCTTGCATCAATACATTAATGAACATTTGTTTAACACATATGAGCCCCCTGCTAGTCAATAGGCACTAAAAATCTTTCTGACTTCGTAGAAGTCAGTGCCTTTGGTGCTTTTTACAATACCTCTTACTTCGGCTGTCTTGGTCGCCATTA
>NZ_ML014918.1 GCF_003675895.1 Parashewanella curva | reverse complement strand
TGCGTAAAAAAGAGGAAATCTTGACTGATGTGGATCACATAGATTAAAAATAGGGCTTCACGTTACGTTAGGTGCTTAGTGATCCACATCAATCTGGAATCGGTGATCCAATTCACCGGAATACGCAAAATATTGGGAATATCACAAAAAGCAATCCAAACAGAGGTTATACGGATGTTGATAACTGTGTCGATTTAAAAGACCCACACCCAAAAGCTTTAGACTTTTATACAAATGTACTGGGCTTCATCAAAAAGAATGATGTCCCATTAGGTGAGCATAGGTGGTTGACTGTTGTGTCCTCACAGGAACAAGATGGGGTTGAGTTACTACTTGAACCTATAGCGTTTGAGCCAACAAAAACTTATCAAAAATCATTGAAAGAAGCAGGCATTCCTTGGACGGCATTTGAAGTGCAAGATTTGGATAGTGAATTTGAAAGATTAACCAAGTTAGGCGTTGAGTTTTTTATCACTCCTAAAGAAGCGGGCACAGTAAAGATTGCCGTGCTAGACGATACATGTGGCAATTACATCCAATTAATGCAAATAATGACTGAAGTGTGAATTTTCTCTAACACCATCTGTTTGTATGAGTGAGGAGCATAATGTTTAATGTTGCAGTTTGCATCAAACCAAGTGCTATCCATGGGATTGGTTTATTTACAAAGCAAATGATAAAAAAAGGACAAGTCATTTATACTGAAACACCAGAATTAGACTTACACCTAAGCAAAGAGCAATTTGCTGAACTCGATGAAAAAGAGCAAGCGTTTATCGAACATTTTGGCTTCTTTAACGAAACAGAAAATCATTGGCATTTATCACACGACAATATTAGGTTTTGTAATCATGCCACACAATCAAACATTACATGGAAAGATAATGCTTACCTTGTCGCATTAAGAGACATTACAAAAGGCGAGGAGTAAGTATAGGATTATCGAGAAATGAATACCTATTCCTGCCGAGATCTTGATAATTAATGCTAAGCAAAAAGCAAGTTATATTGACATTAGCCCTGCAAACTTCAGGATTGTAAAAAACTTATTATCATCCATTAACGATAATCACTTATCGGCACATGTAGGATTACACAGTCATTCTGTTGCAAGCGATGATATACTTTTTTATCTAAATTCATTTATTATCACAAACAAACATACTACCTATAAGCTTAAATAAAAATGACTATAAAAAAGCAAAGCTACTTTCATAAAGAATCTTTTTCTGTACTGATCGATGAAGCTAAACTGACGATGTTTAATCGCATTTGGGAACGTATAGCGCAACCGGGTTACTGGTGGGATGCCACTGAAAAAAATGCTATAGCCCAAGTTATTCGCGCGGCAAAACCTCGCCCAGTATACGACCGCAAGCGAAAATCCATTACCGAGCTATTGCAAGCCCCAACCACAGGCATACTTTCTCCACTAACTATTGATACCATTGAGCGTATTGTTACTGAATCCGGCCAGCTAAATACCGAATGGGCGAAGGAGGTCATTGAGCATTTGGGCGAAGGCGCTTATGCCGAATTAATCGGAATTACTATTTTACTGCTCCCTGTCGATTTGTTCTGCCGCTTCTTAGGCGTAGTTCCTATGCCATTGCCAACTCCGATAGTTGGTGAACCGACACGACAGTATCCAGAAAACTTACGCGACAATGGTGCTTGGATTCGACAAACCCAAGAAGCGATTGACGACCCGAATTTAGTAAACGTTTCGCGAGCTATCAGTATATTACCGATAGAAAACGGTTTGCGCAGAGACTTAGTCGAAACCATGTATATGGAAGGTCATAGTTTTTTTGATAAAATCTGGAAAAACAAAGCTCTGTCTCGCCCACAGTTGGAAATCCTGGCGACTAAAACATCTATGATAAATCAGTGTTTTTATTGCGCCAATGGTCATGCTGCTATTCTGGATATCGTTGCCAAAAAAGCAGGGCAAAAAAGCGATTTAAATTTGCTTAATAACGCTTCTATTGAGAGTGCTATTCCGCAAAGCACTTTACTTTTGGAAGTGACGGAACAAATTAACCGTGAACCTGAATCCGCGATACAGTTCCATAAGCCGCTAACTCAAATTTTCGGAGAAAAAGGAATGCTTGAAGTCTTGGCTACAATTGCCATCTTCAATGGACTGAACCGCACATCAGATCCGGCCGGAGTTCCTATGGAAGAAGTGCTATTAGCCGTTATGGGCAAGAAGATTGATGAACTGGCGCTTTCAGAATTTCAGGGAGTAAACTACATCCGTGTCCCCAAAGGTTTAGAACGTATTAAAATTTTGCTGGCATTTGCTTGGAGGAGATTGTGGAAAGCAGGGCAATAGGGTTAGATCATTAATATGAATTCAGAACCGTTAACTATCTAGGTAATCTCATGTTTTTAGAAGTATCTGTACGCCCCGAGCAGCCTGATGACTCTGAAGATATTAACTCAAGTTTCGGAGTTCAAATCCAACAATAAAAATCGTTTATCATGTTGATATTTAAAGAAAAGATAAGGGTTTGCGTGTTATAATCTTGTTGCTTAGACAAAAACTAAAACACACAAACCCTTAGATAAATATTGACATGAAATCACTTCCGCTTCCATCACTTACTTCTAATTTTTTACTTCGATCTGGT
>NZ_ML014917.1 GCF_003675895.1 Parashewanella curva | reverse complement strand
TTTATAGACTTGTTGTGTTTGCAAACTGATAAGTACTATAAAATTGCTCCTTTCGCACTATTTGTCAAAGTCATCCCATTGATAATTAATGATCTTTTCATGATGTTTGTCGATCTAAAAGATCTACGCCCATATGATTTGGGGTATTTTCGAGCTAGGTTACGTTCAAAGCTGACTCGGCAATGGACAAAAGTTAGTTATCTCACTCCTCAATAAGGGAGCGATATCTGAGATAATTAACAAAACGATATTGTAATAAGAGAAGTTCTAATCCAATAGCATTATGCACAGCTTGAGCATAGTTGGTAGACTCTGAATAACGGAATTCTTCAAATGATTCTGTACTTTTTCTTTTAAATATAATGTTGTGAAAATCATTCAAGGCTGGGTCAAAATCTCTAACACTTTTACCTGTTTTTTTATTTAAATATGGATTCAATGGATAAAAAAATTTAACCGTGGCTATATGTGTTGCAAGTATCGATATCTTTGTATTCCTATGACCAAGGTATTTATAAATTTGGCCTAATATATTGAGAGAAAAAGTTCTACATACCCCCTTCTTTCTGTACTGTGGTTTTACTTCCCTATTTAGGCTAATGGTTCTTAGTGTATCTTTTTCGGAATCAAAATTTAGAGAAAAATAAATCGAAAAAACAATGGTACAGTTACTCTGATTGATGCTAAATAAGTCAAAGTAGTAAAGAACTTCTTCATGTGACTTGTCGCTTAACAATGATAAACACAGCACTAAACCATCTTTAGAGTTGAGTGCTATAAGTTCCCTGCCTATTTGGGTTCCAAGTTATGGTTTGGATGTAAATAAAGTGAAATGGATTCTCGTACAGGATGGCATCTAGGTGTCATATTCAACATTTCCCAGCTAAAACCTCTTAGCGTAATCTTGGCTGAAAAAATTTTTGGAAGGTTACCTTCAAAAAACCTTCTAGTTCTTTGATGAGGTAGAGCTTGAAGCATTCTCTTAGAGTAGCCTGAAGAGTATTGGTTTATACAATTAGCTGAAAGTGTTCTTATCAAATCGAAAATGGACAGGAATTTGCTAGTCGATTTTTTATTCAGAGGTTTAGAGATAAATAATTAAGGAAATCAAAGCCCATTGTTTGGAACTTGATAGAATCGAATATGTTCTGGCGTAAGAAGTGCTCCTTTGATTTTTGGATGAGTCGCACCACCGAACCCTCCCTCATTAAAACTTGCAACATTAAACCCTTGTTTTAATAATGCCGTCACCGAAGCGGGATACCAATGACCCATAAAATCAATTTCAACGATAAACTCTCCATCTCTGAACGGGTGTCCTGTTAAGCAGCATGTTTCGTCTGGCATATGACTGGAGATGAATGAACATTGAACTTGAATTATTTTGCGATAAAGGCGCTCGGCTAAACCTTTACTAGCGGTAAAATTAGCGCAGGTGAGTTCATTATTATCAAAACAAATGTGGCTAGGCAATTGTGATGGTGTGCTTCCCAATTTCGAAATGGCTTTGTACTTCATGGTCTTACTGTCTTCAATAAGGCGGTGGAACTCTTGCTCACGCAATCTTAGCCCGGGTACAACCTCGCTTAGATAGGGGCGAGTCCTTATATAGGAAAGCGAACAATCAAAAAATCTATGGAGTTGATTTTCTGTCGGTTGATCAGGTTGTCTCTCGTCATCGCTAAACTTTGCAACTTCGCCAAGTCGAAGTTCGGTTACAACTGCCTCACATTCAAAATCCTTCCGCACATGATCTTTATCTGCTTTCAATAAAACCCCCTTAGATTCCATCATTAGAAAATAAGTGTAAGGACGGTGCAAAGCGATATGCTCAATCGCCTCTAATAGCTTCTGTTTTATTTCTAGTGGAGTTAAGCGTTCCACTTTTGCAGATTGAAGTCGAAAATACATTTCTTGTAAACACTCGAAGGCAAGTTTTTCCTCATCAACACAAGGAGTACTACTTGAGCCTATAAAATCTAGGTACTCAGACGGTACAATATCATTACGTTTATTATTTATGCATTCATTTAATCCTCCTTCCTCTCTTAGTGATAAGTTGAGTTTTGGTTGATGGATTTTAACCGTCGACAAAGAGCATCTATTCAGCTTCCGTCCATAAATATCATCGTATGCAGGAGGTTGTATCGAGCGATGGCGGTGAGGTGTATATCTGGGAGGTTGAATCATCAGGCCTGAGGTGGGGGTTAAAAGTGGGTAGGGACAGAATATAGGATTATCAACTTCACGAGTAGCTTCAGCAGTATGCTTTTGGCAAATAATTAACTTGGATAAAACTGCGTTAAATCGACGATTTATGCGTGGATTTAATCTTGTTGACAATGGCCTATAGAATTCACCATCCCTTTTATCTTGTTCAAAAAGTAGAAAACCTTTTTGACTAAAAGGAGCAAATTTCTCTTTTGATGGCTTAGTAACAACGTATGTTCTGCCTTGGTATTTAAAAGGCACGTCTAACGCTACATACAGTGGCTCTGAGAGATTAAATGCTACTGGTGTATTACATTGATTAGTTGCTGCTAGCATTATTCGCTCCTTAGTCTTTTTTTATAAATTTATGGACGCACCTTGATGGACGCACCTTGGAGACTATTACTTATTCTCTGTATGTAGGATGAATGGCATAAAAATATTTGTAACTATTCAGCCTACTGAACAAAAATATCTGGCCCACTGAACAACAAGTTCAGCGCTGTTGAAGCTGTTATATTTTGCTTTCTGCAACTCGAAACGTAACTGCGTATGGCACAGAAGTTTTCAGCACCTTCTATGCTCCTAAAGCAACCT
>NZ_ML014916.1 GCF_003675895.1 Parashewanella curva | reverse complement strand
ACAATCACAAAGCCAAACACCACTTGAGTTAGCTATTGCTCAAAAGGATGATGAAACTATTCGTCTGTTACAAGGCTATCAATCAAAAACAAACCCAAAATAGTAGTAAATGACTTTAACGGTAATGCCTAAAATTTAATTAACGTGACTCTTGTTGAGCTGTTACTTTTTGGTCATAAAAATACTTTTTGATTTTAGATTTTTCAGTGAAGTGTGCTGTATTTTTGTTTTAAATTTACGCAAGCAACAGCAATGGTTAGGTTTTACGCTCTAACAAACTTCTGTCCATTTTCGAGTTGATTCTGAACATGGCCTGACTCGAAATTGCCCCAAAGCGCGTTAGTGTAAGTGCTCTATTTATTATAACCCATAAGTCAACGCATCAACTCAAAAATCAGAATTAATCGCTTATTCCAATATCTTTTACCTAATGATTTTTTAATAGAATTGGCAGGTTAAATTTTATTAACAAAAAGAGATTTACTATCAATAAGTTGTTTAACCTTTCTACAAATATAAAAGCACATTTGCAATGTATTAAGGTGAAGCATTATGAGCATGGCAACCTTACCCTTTTCCTCAGCACTAGGGCTAGTTAATAAGCTTGAAGATACCGCCAATCAAATATATCAACACCTCCCTTCTGCGGAGACAGTGCTCTCAGCCTCTATAGCCACTGGTGCAGGATTAGCAACAGGTGGTATTGGCGCTGCGGGGATTGGTTTAGGTTATTGTGTTGCCGCTCAACAAACAGGAAAACTGGTTCAATTTATAGAAGAAAAAGGAACAGGCTTATTACCTGAATCAGCAAGAAGCAAACAAGGTGTTAAATATGCAGTCAAGGCTACCAGTACACTACTACAAGGCGCAGCGATGGGGGCTCTTTCGCCGTCTGGTTTTGCCGCTGGAACGGTAAAAGCTACCGCAGGTTTAGCAGGCGGTCAGATTGCGGCTAAAGCGTCAGACATCGTTATGGCAGAAATGGATTTACCCAAAGAGAGTTTGTTACGCCGAGGAACAAATGTCGCCTTTGGTGCAATAGGGGCTTATGCTGCTGGTCAGGTGGCGGACGGTGCAATGGATTACATAAGCAGCCGTATTCCAGCGATGCATGAATCTACCGGCACTGTTCAGGATTCGGAAGTGGTTATCGATGCAGATGGCGATGCATACTATGATGCACCACAAGAGACATTATTAAAACGGCATGTTGAGTCTGTAAACCTTAAAGACAATCTGCAACCTAAGCGTATGGCTATGCGGGAGTTATTGTCTGTTGATGGCGAGAACTTTCCAGCATCCACGCCATCAAGTTCTGACTGTCCCGTTAATCGAACGGCAATAAATTTTCCACCTGTTCACCCTAGAACTATTTCGAACAATGAAGGCTACTGTGGAACTGCAACTCTTAATGACAGTAGTACTTTTTATAGATGTGAACATAATTCATCAGAAAAAGCTATTTTGACGTTAAAATCAGGCCATCTTATACTCGCTGACAGTTCTTTAAAATCAGGCCGAGTGAATGTTAAAGCCAATGCAACCCCACCCGTTATTGGACACCGAGTCGAGGTACAAAGTAAAGCAGGAGAAAATGGGCATTTCATAATTGAAAACACAGGAGGGGAAGTAGTTGGAATTAATTCAATAGCTAGCTCATTAAAAGGTGCTCTAATTGAATCAAAAGTTGACTCAAATACAGGAATATTATTTTCCACAGACGGAGGAGATAACTCAACTATCAAGGCCCAGAATACTGGAGGCGTTGGTTTTGTAGCTAATACAAATGCCTTAAAAAATGCGAATGCCCACATTCGAAATACGGCCGGAACAGGAGGCATATTTCAGAATAATGCTGGCAGAAAAGCTCACATACAAGTCGTTAATCAAGGTGGAACAGGATTAAAAGCAGAGCGACAATCATTAGCCCAATCCTCTGTGGTTGTCTGTCAAAATGGTTCAGCCGAATTTAGAGGCAGTTCAGCTGCTAATGCGCGAGTAAATGTACAAGATTCAGGAAGAGCGCTGTTCACTGGTAACGCTGGTGATGGCGCAAAAATAGTTGCTAGCGGAGATAGCAAGATTGTGCTTGATGAATACACTGCAAGCCCAAATCTTACCCTATGTCATAATGCAAGAGTAGTTAACAAAAGTGGCTCTGATATTTTCAATGAGCTTGGTTTTGAAAAGGAATTTGTCGCGGGTTCAAGTCAAACAGTCGATAAAAAGTGTCAGCCTGTTTTACATTCTTCACCGACAACAAGATTACCGGTTGCATCAGCAGTAACATCTAAGCTTGACCCAGCCGTTAAACCGAGCGTAGCTTCCGAGGTGCCACCAACAGCGAATGGCGTGAACGTCGGAGGCATTGTAGCGGGAGTGATTGTTGTTGGAGCGGTAGTAACGGTTGTAGTCATCGTTACAGGTTCAATCATTTGTTACATCAAGCGTGAATCAATAAAAGAGCTAATTGCAAAATACCGCAAGCAAGGTGTTGAAGTTAGTGAACAACAAGCTAAAGAAGCCATAGGTCAAGCAACCTTACAAGCAGTAAAACAGCAGCATCCAGAAATGCTCGATGAAAGCGGTAGCAATGGTGAACATCAATCACCTGTTCGTCTTGATATAAGCAGTCAAATCGCTACGCTTGACTTAAAAAAAATTGAGCCGGATACGGAACAAAGACCGGAAATAGCCGTAGTTATTGAAGATGAAAGCGAACCAACGGAAACATCTAAAACAGATGCTTAGGATGCATGAAGTCTTAGACTAAGAATAATCAAAATGATTAGCAGACAATTGCCTAGCGAGGTGTGTGAACTAGAGGCATCTCATTCACCTCAAACCGACAAAGGAACTTTAGGCTCAAAAAAGCT
>NZ_ML014915.1 GCF_003675895.1 Parashewanella curva | reverse complement strand
TCCTTTTTGAATCGTGTGTTTTGTTCATGGAAAGTTGAGCGTTCACTTGAATTAACAAACGATACAAAGATGGTACGGTCTAAGTCTAATATTAAGGTTAATTGAGGGTTGGTTTGAGACTTCTTTTCTTCCGCACGTAGTACCCAGTTAAACTTGGTTTCGGGATAAATCTCATTCGGTGAGGACGTAATAGAAAGCACCCTTGGTTTTGCTAACTCCAAGTCATATTTCCAAATATTTGCTTTAGGTGTTTGGATAACAGATTGATGCCAATCATCCCTAGTTTTACAACTTATTTCATCTATTGTGAATCCAAAAGCTGAAACAGGGTTACTTTCTTCATTGCCCTTTTCTTCATTTAAGCCGATAAATGATACAAAATTATCTGAAGGTGTGGCATTAGATGGTGTGAGGTTAGCCATATCAGGTGTTCTTTACATTAGATAGATTTATTGTCTATTTTTGATGACCTCCTTTCCATTTAAAATTTATTAATCTACGGCTATGCTAGAGTCAGCGGTTGTTGAGCTTTAAACAAGCTCTTTTATTTCAGTTTACTTTAATACGCTCTCACAGATAGCAAACACTAGAGCAAGCGAACACTTGTGAACTTTAAGTTCAACGTTACCTTGAAGCAGATTAAGTAAAGTCATGTATCTGCCCACAGCTGAATAGTTCTGAACATTGGTTGACTAACTTTTGCCCCAAACCTTGCTAGCTTTATAAATGATGATCTTTGAAGGATATTCAATCATACATTTTCGAAGAAAACTCGAGGGTTTGGGCATTGAGCATGACGTGTTTTACTTCCATTAATGTTACTTGAGAACACAGAACGGAATTATGACCCACTTTAAATGCTTCTGCTGAGTTAATGCGACTGCTATAAGTAGCTTTTTTTCCTCTAAGGTGTGGAGAAACAGTCTTAAGTAAACTATTATGGTATCCTCTTAAACTTATACAATCATTAAGAAGAACTAATGTTGAATCAACTTCATCTATCTTCTTATGGCAATCGACGAGAGCTTCGCACACTAATAGATGAGTATCCTCATCTTCGATAGATGTCTCGATGGCTAATAAATGAAATTCTTCCATTCTATTTTTAAAAAGCTCTAAACTAGAGCTGAGCTCTTGACATAAACTCGACAAGGCTTGAAATTGTTCGACCATTTGACCATATAATCTATTATTTCTGAATCTATAAGGCGGAGTTTTTACTACCTCACTTAATTCTCTTTTAAAGGTTGACGCATCTGCTCTTATTTGACCAAATTTACGAAGGGTTTGATTGACATCAAATATCGCCGCATGAGCGATACCAATTCGAGCACGTATACAATGCTTTGAGCTTAATGTATGGGTTTTGAGTATATCTTGAAACTTTTGAATTGCTTTTGAAGGGGTAGATAAAACCATTGCTTCAATAGGAGCAAGAATATCATCTATCTCCCTTGTTTTTTCTGATTTAGAATCTTGATATGTTGGCTTAACTTCTTTTTTTTCAGATTTAGCACCTTGATCTGTTGGCTTAACATCTTTTTTTTCTACTTTTGATTTGCGATAGCTTATACTTTTTGTGGGTTGGGATTTAACACTAACTGTTTTCTTTTGTTCTAAAAATTTGAGCCCTTTTTGATATAAGTTGTCCGCACATTTTTTATTGGTTTCGACCTTTTCGTCTATAGATATTTTGTTTTCTGTTATTAACTGTAGTAAATTTAATCTCTGTGGAAGACAGCCACTGAATAACAATAAAATTTCACTATGGTGTCGTGATAACCATCCATTTCTATAACTATTCAAAACAGCAAAAAAAACTGGAAAAGTACCACGATTACTTTTATCATTAAGTGATTTTAATTCAATTTGAAGAGCTGATACTAAGGTTTGAAAAGTTAATTCAAGTAGTTGGTTAGGAATTTCACAGTCTGTATCAAAATAGTCTAACTGAAGCAAATGATCAGCAATTCTATCTTTAGCTGTTATCAATGTAATGCAATTTATTCGTTGTCGTGTCTCATCTAAAGTCTCAACTTGTGAATGCAGATAAGCAATTGATAGAACTTCTTTGTTTTTGAAGTAAGCTCCATTAAAAATCACTTCCGTGAGTTGCTCAATATCAATAGGGTTAATATCTGCTATTGATTGAGCAAACGTAAATATGTACAGTAAGTATTCCCAGGATTCTGATAGCTTACAAGCAGCATTTAAAAGATCCTCGGATTGACCTGTTAAATCTGTGTCTCCTGTACATTTTAAACAAATTGAAGATTGTACTGAGTAAGCAATGCACTCTACATAATCAACTTGAAGCTTCCTGATTTGAGGGCAAAGATCATTGATTAATTTATGAACTTCATCTGGTTGTGATGACTGTTTTAAACGTGAAAAACCTTGTTTAATTTTTTGCCTTTGTAAACTTATAGCAAGATTGTAATGTAGGTAGTAATAACAAAAAAGCTGAGCTTCGTAATGACTATGTTTGTGATTGGCTACAGAGCTGTGTTTATCAGATATTTTTACTATTGAAAAAGGAGCTGTAAAAATTGTACGTTCAGCAGGATGCTTCTCCATGTAACCGTGGTAGCGTTCAAATAGCCCTTTTGCCCTGCACACTTGCTCAGTTGGTAATTGTTCAGTTGATCTCGAATTACAGTGCACTTCTAGAGGCTGCCAAACTTTATTCATTTCAACAGTAAGTTGATAAAGCTGCTTTGTATCGGTCTTGTGCACGCTGACACTATGGGATAATTGTTTCTGTTTGTTTATAGCTGGTATCGATAAGGCTCTTCGCAAGCTTTGAACAGCTTCTTCTCTAGGCTTTGCTCTTATATTCATAGGGGAGTGTTCAATCGAAAGCCAGTTTATCTCTTGAGGAGGAGGTGGAGTTTTTGGTGAGT
>NZ_ML014914.1 GCF_003675895.1 Parashewanella curva | reverse complement strand
GTCGAATCGACTTCATTACATTGTCAGGCTCGCTGCTTTATTCAGAGCCCTAGGTTCAACCGGTGATACGGCAGGTTCACTCTAAGCGGTGAACAGCGCTTCATACGACTTCACGTCGCACGGACAGAAATGAGTTTGGGAACTCGCACAACACAATGAAAAGCAAATAAATTTTGAAGTCAATTCATTCTTTAGTCAGCGGTGATATTTCAGTCTTGATACTCACTTTCCTTTCCATTGAGCGCTCTCGACAATCAACGCCTAGGCTTGTAAAGCTTAACGTTTCTTCATCTTGATTTTTTGCGCAGCAACAGCAGAAAAATTGCTTGAATCTTTGAGCCATAGAGTATAATTCAGGCGGCTTTTTGATATAGAAGTCGCTCACTGATTTAGGCAGTTTTCTTGAACCCATAGCTTTTGCATTTGGCTTAGATAAATGAGGTCTATCTAATTGGTGCGCCTCAGTGGAAGGTTGGTTGTTAATCATCTCGAATAAACCCATTTCAATCCATCAATGGTTCGGACACTTTTTATAAGTAATTGAATTTACGTAATTTTATAAATTGAATCTGAAAACACAGATTCATTAAAATTCAATGACTTACTAAATATTGAGGCACGACCAATCAAAAACTGTCCGAAGTATTGATCCATAATAAGCGGCCTAAAAACTTTGCTTCGGGGTTGTTGCTATAGTTTGCTCACAGATATCATCGAACAGTGTATTCTCATTTTTTCAGCTACATTATTTTCTTTGTGGCTGTGGCTGTGGCATTTCGGGATGTAGGTTTTTTAGCAGAGCAGTAATGGCATCACCATTTTGCTCCTCCGCCAATTCTAGTGGGGTTTTACCATTTGATTTAAGGTTTATATCTACGTTGGCTTTCAGTAATTACTTAACAACCGCCGCCTGTTTATTACAAACTGCAAGATAAAGCGGAGTGACGCCTTTATATGAGACCCTATTTACATTTGCATTTAAACCAATAAGGTATTCAACGATATCGCTTTTGCCTGCAGCACAAGCAATGTGTAGCAAGCTTACTCTATCTTCTGAAGGGGTATGTTCCAACAATAACCGAACATTAAACTCTGAAGGCAAGGCTTTAATTAATCGTTTCAACTCACAGAGTTTTCCATTCGCGCAAGCTGATAACAACTCACTGGTATGTTGTTTGGTAAGGCCTTTAATAGAGTATACGATTTCTGTTTTTGCAACGACTTCCGTTGCGGGTAAAGGTTCGGCGCCTGTTAATAGCTTATCCTCTTGCACTTTGGGTTATGAATAAACAGTTGATTTTATGCTAAGGTCACGCGCAGCTTGTCGCATTACTGCGTCCACACCTTCACTCGCTTTTCCTGCGGCAGTTTCAGTTATTTTGCAAGCTTCGTTGAACCCTTCTTCTAGCTGTTTTAACGAGATAGTAACGGTTTTTTGAGTAGGGTGGGATTTCACAGCCGCACCTTGCTGCTCTGAGTTTTGTTGACTTTCAAATATCTCAGGATGAGTTTGTTTGGCAATATCAATAGCTACCCCTTCTACAACCTTCTCCGCTTGCTGCTCGCTGATATTAACACCTTGTTTATGTAATCGTTCAATTAATCGAGCAATGGCTTCGCGTTTAATGTAACAAGTTACTCCCAAACCAATAGCGCTAATAGTGATGATAACACCGCCAACAATAAGCACTCCTGCTACGATGCCACCGACATTAGCGCCTTCTGCCGAGGGTGGCGCTTCTGAAGCAATAGGTATATCAGAAGCAATACTGACACTTGGAGGACGACTAAATGCTGAAGAGGCAGCAGGGGCTATTGTTGACGAAGTAGGTAATTTGCTTTGATTGCTTAGATAGCTTGAGTTGCCACAAATTTTTTCTTGACTTTGAGGATCATTTCTAAGGTCATTAATTTCAAGATGAACGTCGTTAACAATATCAAAACCTGTTAAGTTTAGTATTTTCGCATTATGGCAAAGGGTTATGTTTAGGCTAGATGTTGTTTTATTTAACTTAAGAATTGAGTTTCCCGTGGCGATTATTTCCGCTTCATCTCCAGCGTTATCTGAAAGCAAAAAGCTTCCTGAGTCTTGTATTTTTATTTGCGCATTTGCTGCCGAATTTCCACCGAGCTTAACAACTCCATTTTGGCAAGCCACTATAGTAGAATTTTTTAGAGCTTGCTCACTAGCTTTCAGCCCCACACCTGCAGTATTTTGCACAGTAAAGTTGGCTTGCGGAAAAGAATGACCTCTTGCGTCAACCCCCACACCACCCGCATTGGAAATTACCACCGTAGCCTTAAACCCAACATCATCAGTAGCAGTGATGCCTACACCTCCAGAGTTTAAAGAGTAAAGTCTTGCTTGAGCACAGCTATCTAGCTCTAAAACAAATCCTGTCTGATCTGATACTCTTGAAACAACGGTTGCATTCAATAGTGAATTAAATCTTCCTCTAACTGATACATCCTCACCACCACTGCTGATAGCGGTAACGTACCCTTCTCTAAGAGTGTTCCCGTCAAGCGTTGCATACGTTCCTAAATAGTTTCTATTTTGGGGTTGAACTATCAAATTTATTGCTCTACCCGCATTTTGCGTGAACATGGCAATACTAGTATCGCTTACTGTTATATCTGCTTTTTCTACGGAATGCCCCTTAAATTCATATATCATATTTCTGAGCGTAGCTTCACTGCAATAACCATTATCACCGCCTATTAAAAGCTGATTGTTAACATTAGAAAATTCTGTTTGATTTTTATTGGTAGGGCAATCTGAATTAGGGGGTTGTGGTTCGGGTATATCCTCCCCCACAGATAGCAACCCTCTCATAGCCATATGCTTAGGTTGTAGGTTGTCTTTAAGGTTTGGAGACTCAACGTGCCGTTTTATTAATGGCTCTTGTGGTGCATCATAGTATGCATCTCCATCAGCATCGATAACCACATCCGTATCTTGAGCAGTGCTTGTTGATTCTGGCATGGCTGGTATACGACTGCTTATGTAATCCATTGCACCATCTGCAACCTGACCAGCGGCATAAGCCCCCATTGCACCAAAGACGGCATTGGCTCCACGGCGTGCATAACTATCTTTGGGTACATTCATTTCTG
>NZ_ML014913.1 GCF_003675895.1 Parashewanella curva | reverse complement strand
GCGAAAAAAAGAGGAAATCTTGACTGATGGTGATCAAATAGACTAAAAATGCATAAAGGTTGGTGCTCTGATGTGACGCTTGATCACGATGGGCAGGAATCAGCGATCATATCCGCAGGAATACGCAACATGTAAGTTGTCAAAACCAACTCAAATTTAAATATGTGTTAACCGACTCTTGGTTTTGTTCAAATGAAAATATGAGATATATCAAACACAATTGCTACAAAAATTTCGTAATGGCCTGTAAATCAAATCGTCTGATATCGTTGAGTGAAGGTGATAAAAGGCACAAAATATCACAACGAGTAGATACGCTTGAATTTCAAAAAGGGCAATCTGTAAAAGTTTGGATAGCAGGAGTGGATTTTGCTTTGTTGCTATCCAAAGAAGTCTTTAAAAACAGAGACGGAAGCACAGGCGAGCTTTATTTGTTATGCAGTGATCTTGATTGTAGTGATGAGTTAATACAAGCAATCTATCAAAAACGATGGAATGTAGAAGTATTTCACAAGTCATTGAAATCAAATGCAGGGATTACTCGATCATCAGTACATGCGATAAGAACTCACAGGAACCACCAGTTTCTTTCAATTTATAGTGCGTTTAAGTTAGAAACACTGTCTTTGAAGCTTAATTTAGGCAAATTCGGCTTCAAGGCAAAACTGTACATGAAAACCCTAAAAACAGCTTTTACAGAACTTCAGTCTCTAAAAGCTGTTAGTGCGTAACATGAGTGAGTAAATTAGCTTCTATCAAATTTGAAGGCTGGGGCGCATCTTTCTCATATAGCTTTTTCTTTTTCATGTGAACATAAAAGCACCATAAAAAGATCGAGCAAGTAACAATGTTAGATCAAGTGATTTGTTTCACAGAAAGCAAGAGAGGCTTGGTGAATGGTTACCTTCCAGCTGGTCTCCCGTTGCAAAAAAGTTTGAAGAACTTTATTAATGGAGAAACGCAAATGATGAGCTCATTAGAGATTAGTGCCTCTCCTTCCTGTAATAAATGGAATCCATTATGTTACAGATATTAAAGCTTCAAATGTGTATTGCGAAGGTAACTCTTTGTAGTTACTGGGTAACGTAGTACGCCTTTGTGGAGGCTTGAGCCCAGTGCAGTGAAAGTTACACGCTGGGTTCTCAGGAGAGCTGCATCTGGTAACAGGTGTCGCTTATCCGCCAAGCCATGCCAGCTTGATCGGCTGGCACATTTGCTCCTCAAAACTTTTCAATCTGAAGAATATAAATGGAAAAAAACAATTCTAGAAAATGACTCAAAACGATATATATAATGCTTAAAAGTTATAAGCGGTACGACCAGATAGTACCTGCACTAATAACGAATAAGTATTGACTGTTTTACTCTAATTGAGTTGACTGATTAATATTGAAAATAAGATTATGGCTTAATATACCTTTGACTCAACTTATATTAAGAAGATTTCTAGCCTTTCAAATCCTGAATTTATATTCTCTATCCGTTTAAAATCTACTCAGCTTGAAATGTTGCTATTTTGTTACATACTGTTTGCGCAGTCATTCTACCGATACTGCTTGAAGGTTTGTTTTATAAGCTTACAGCACAAGAAGCATCACAGCTTAGAAGCCACAACTAAAACCAATATAAGAAAGGCAAACAACCATGAAAAAATCATTTTTAGCTTTTTCAATCACAGTTTCCCTCAGCTCTATATCTGCTCAGGCAGAGCAAATAAATAACGAATCTGCTTTCGACCTTGAAATATCGAATACTTGCATTATTCGATTTAGCGACGACATTTCAAAATTTGACGTTGAAGGAAAAGCAAGAGGGATGCTGGCTAAAGCATCGGCAAAAGCAAAGCATATTTATAAAAATTCGTATAAAGGAATGGCAGTAAACGTGAACTGCAACAAGGCTAAGACTATGTTTTCAAATAATTCAGAGATCATTAGTTTTATCCCCGACGGTAAAATATATGCCAACCCCAAAGGAGGTGCTAAGCCAGGGGATGGAGGTTCCAATCCACAAGTAACTCCTTGGAGTGTGACAAGAGTTGGAGGAGCTGTAGATGGCGTAGGTCGTACAGCTTGGGTACTTGATACAGGTATTGATGTCGATCATGCAGATTTGAATGTTGATACTACTAGAGCTTTTAGTGCATTTACATCAGGGCGTGATGCTGGTTTTGATGATAAAAATGGTCATGGAACTCATGTTGCAGGTACCATTGCTGCGATAGACAATGACATCGATGTTATTGGTGTAGCAGCAGGTGCAACAGTTGTTCCTGTCAAAGTGCTTAATGCCAGAGGGAGCGGAAGTTATTCAGGTATTATAGCTGGTCTTGATTATGTTGCTGCACATGCAAGCGAAGGCGATTGCGTAAATATGAGTTTAGGTGGTGGCTTTAGCCAAGAAGTTAATGATGCTGTTGAAAATGCAGCTCAGCAATCAGGAGCATTTTTTGCTATTGCAGCAGGAAATGAATCCCAAAGTGCCTCAAATGTCTCTCCAGCCAGTGCGTCAGGACAACGTATCTTTACTATTTCAGCGACTGATTCCAATGATCAATTTGCTAGTTTTTCTAATTTTGATAACCCACCAGTAGATTATGCAGCCCCTGGTGTAAGTATTCTTTCAACGAAATCTGGTGGAGGAACAACAACATTATCAGGAACTTCTATGGCTTCTCCTGCTGCGTGTGCAGTCCTTATGATGACAGGTGGCAATCCTTCAACTGATGGAGTCGCAACAAATGATCCTGATGGAACATCAGATCCAATTATTCATCTGTAATTTACATTAATATAATGAGCAATCTTTCTTAGGTTGCTCATACATTTAAAGTAAAGCTGATCTCATTATTCTTAAGCTTTTCTTGATGGAAAAGTACAACTTCTTAATTATCTTGGTGAAAGGGCTGAGAAGGATTGATGTCCAATGATAGCATTATTGAACACTCCAAAGTGCTATCAAGGTTTTGTCCATTTTTGAGTTTCACAAGGTATAATGCTTATTAGTTTTTTTTGCTCTTGATTTGAACTGAATAATAACCTTTTTACGACTGACTAAGAGTGCAATACCATTAATTATCGTAACTATTCAGCCTACTGAACAAAAATATCTGGCAAATGCCCACTGAACAACAAGTTCAGCGCTGTTGAAGCTGTTATATTTTGCTTTCTGCAACTCGAAACGTAACTGCGTATGGCACAGAAG
>NZ_ML014912.1 GCF_003675895.1 Parashewanella curva | reverse complement strand
TATTAAAACTAAGGTCGTTAAGGTCGAGTGGTGATCTCGAAAAATATTGGGAATATCACAAAAAGCAATCCAAACAGAGGTTATACGGATGTTGATAACTGTGTCGATTTAAAAGACCCACACCCAAATCATATAGAGCAATAAGTCTACATATAATAAAATTAACTACTTGGCGTTTTCCTCTTACGAGTCTTGTAGTTATTATCTGATAATTTAGATCGGGAATAACAGCTCATTTATTGTACTGCAGACACTGATTTTGCGGCGTGTCGTTATTACCATTACCTGTTCCGTCACCATAATATCTGCAATAAGGGTTAAGTGTTGTTCCTGTACATTCTACTTTACCGCCATTACAAGAAGGTAATGTATATGAAGTTCCTAACATCATGTACATGGTAATGTCTCGTCAAACCACCACATTCATTCAGATTTCAAACATTAGATACAATCGCTTATTCCATTTTCTTTTACTTAATGAATTTTCAATCGTAATAATAAATTAACTTTCGTTCACAAAAAGAGACTTATTTTAATGACTTTGTTTATATGTGAAATAGCACCACACCGCAAAAACAGACAACAAACCGCCATCGCCAGCCCCAGCAAACAAATTACTAGAGCTAAGCATTAACCTCGCAACAGGCCAACCAGAAGTAACTGCACCACCGAGTGATGAGCATGAAAAAATCACTAGTGATGGCCTATCGAAAGGAATGGTTACGGCTTGCGCAGTAGTCGGAGGGGTTGCGTCTATAAAAATCGTGACGTGGCGAAAAGTTATAATGTGGAATCAGCCACCGACACTACAATCAGAACGTTAGGAGTAACTACAGTGAACGTAGGCAAATTTGACAATCTTGATCTATTTATTGAAGCTGTATTTCAAGGTCAAGGTCAAGGTCAAGGGGAAGAAAACACGGATAAATATATCACAATTGGAGAATGCAATTATCAGATCCTTTTTTTAGATGGTAGATACGAATTAGGCGTTAATCCAAATCGTGAATATTTCGATGCAGAAATGGAAACTGGTTTTGAGCTTAGAGACTTTTTAATTATCTTAGAGCTAAACCGTGATCTCCATTAACCGTTATTTATTCCCACTCGGAAACCATTCATAAAAGGTCGCTTCCCATAGATAAAGCCAGCAATGCTTTTGTTCTTCAAGATGCAATCACTTTTAAGGAGTAACCACCAATGAAAACTTTATTATTACTCGCTTCATTGTCAGCGCCAGCTATGGCAACGCCTGTTAAAACGTTTGGTGATTGGCAAGTTATCAACAGCAACGGAGATTTAATCGCCACTACTCAACCGATAACCCCTTCTAGTCATGTTTTGATGATTGGTTGTAATCCTGTTCACCGCAACTGTTATATGAAATATACGCAAACACAAGGTTGTGATGAACCTAATAACAATAAGCGTCATATAAATTGGACCGCTCCAGATAGTAATTATAGTTGGAGTTATCCAATGTTATGTGATTATGATCACCAGTGGACGGTCATTTCTTTTTATGAAAATTCTCTGCCTAGTTTTGTTCACGGCACAACACCCTTTCAAGTGGGTTTTGCCGATGATCCCAACTCTGTTAATACCTACAGCACTAATGGCGCAGTAGACGCTATGAGATATGTTTGGGGGTCGGTAAGTAACTTTAATCACTGAGGGTTTAGAAAGCTATCAAAAGTGCCACAATTGCCATAAACCCACATTAGACGTGTGGCAAGAGGAAAAATGTAGCATCCTCCCTTAAGCTCATACTTTGGCTCATGCAGTAAAAGTAATCTAACCAACGTTCTCTGTGGTGCAATCTCGCAAGAAGAGTTCCTTTAGGTACCACAGAGGTTAAGGCACCTAGGGTTCGATTGCTTTAAAACTCAACATATCTTCTTTTAAATTTATATGATTGAGCTTTCCGAAACTAAGGTAGCTTATATTATCCGTAATGCGCTAATGTCCATTGCCGAGTCAGCTGTGAACGTAACCTAGCTCGAAAATGCCCCATTCTGAGTTTGGGCGTGCCTATTTCCATCTCTCAAAATCCATAGCAGCATAGTCACCTAGCGCAATTTTCCATTTTTTACTAACACCATAACTTTAGCCATATCATTACGATTAAAAACTGTTCATGTTTGTAGATTTTAATACCTCACATTTGCTTTAATTTCTGACCGTTAACAACCAAAGGTTATTAATCTTAAATGCTGCAGAAAAGGGTAAGTTATGGATATTTCAGCTTTATTATTAGCCAGATTTGAGCAAATAGCAAAAGGCGGTGAACTCTCGATAGCTTTTCATGCTAAGCCTGAAATCAAGACAATAATACCCAATGAATGAGAGAATAAAATGACTGTAACAGCAAACACATTAGGGCTAAACTTAAATCCAGATAACTGGTTAGCATTACTGCAAACGGGGCAGCGGGTCAGAATAAATAACAATGATTATGAAGTTTACGAGAATATAGAAAGACGTACTATTGGGAATTGCATATTAATGGAGGGGCAGAGAGTCATCATAACAACTACAGAGTCTCCTTCAATTCGGTATAAACAAAAGCGCGACGCAGTCAAAGCAGGGCTTTGCTCTTTAACAGAAATTGAGCGTACGGAAATAAGTAAGCATTTTGCAGAGTTGATTTTCGAGCTGAATCGCTCAGGAGGGTTAGCTTGGAAAATTATGGATAAAAAAGTATTCGACCACGCAAAGTCGGATTTGGATAGGGTTAATTATGTTTTACAACGAATTGTTATTAATGTTGATCAAGACACTTATATCGCGTATGAATCGTTACTCTATTTTCTAAAAAACAGGTCGAGCTTGAACGCCATTCATTTGAGGTTGATTCAAAATTATCAGTTAAGTTCTTTCCTCCCCCAATTAGGTTATACAATTTGCCCGCTCACGAACTAAGATGTCAGTTACAAGGCATAACCTAACTTTAAGAGTGCGAGTTAATTTTAGTAAATCGGCTTGCAATCTCTCAATAAAAGAGCGGAAAAGTTAATGCTGCTTCTGCAATCTGTCCATTGAGAAGTCCGTTTTGAGCACAGGCTGACACGAAAATGCCCCGAAATGATTTAAGGCATTTACTTTAATGTTGTTCTATGATTATTACTCCCAAATTATTTACATGAACATTAGATTTTAAATTAAATTCACTTAAAAGAAATTGACTGAATTCGTCACGCAGTTTTTGACCTAAATTAA
>NZ_ML014911.1 GCF_003675895.1 Parashewanella curva | reverse complement strand
CTGTATTTCCACCCGACACCGCCAAAGAATGGTTTTATTCTGCTGAGTTAGAAAAAACTTATGAAGAGAAGCGTGAAGAAGGAGGTGGTCCGTACTGGCAAAACAACGGCAAGTTAGCACTGCTAATGAATTCAACAGCTAAAATGATATTTGAAGCATTTAGCCAATCAAGGACCACCCTTGAAGATATGCATGTTGACCGACCTCTTGCTAAAGCTTGCGCCTATAACGCTCTGTTTGGTGCAACGGTGAAAAATGAAACTGCTGAGAAAACCGATACAAGCCTTAGAAGGCAGATTATCGCTGCGGCCAATCATATTGCGCAACATCCAAGTGTTAAAGATCAGCCTCAGCAATTACTAACCTTGATGTACGCAACAGGTTGCGATTTAACCTTAACGGATTCCATTCCTGAATCTACTGCAGTTCCTACCGAACAAACCGCTGCTACTCAAGCTGCAAATCCTATGGCGCAATTCGTGCAGGCGATGATGTCCGCCGCATCATCAGTCGCCCCTAATCCTACAACGACGACGGCTACGGGACCTACATACACCAGAAAAACTGCTCAACAGCATGTACTTCCTCGGCCTCAGCCAACAAGACAGGTTCAAACTCAAGTAACTCATCAATACAACACGACTGAACCTTCTGTCCAATCTACAACTCCCAAACTCACACTACAAGAACGAAAAAATAAACTGGTCAAAGAGCGGTTCCAGACTCAACAGTTTCAAATTGCATATAAGTTAAAAGGCGATAACCATATGATGCTTGATCTGGCAGAGTCACTAAAAAAGTACAAAATACTGACCATGAGACAGGTTAATAAATATCTTGTGACAACTAGAGGTGCAAACTCACCAGAACAACTATTAAAACACATGGAAGAAAAACTAATGGAGAGCGATGATGCTTTTCAAACAATGGTAAATATGCATGAAGCCAGTCAATATTTTGATTCAATTCCAGACATCGTGCGTCTACTTGGGGATATAGTAAATGAAGCCAATGCTTTGCAAGACGATGAAAGCGTTGTCGTGGCTCCAACAGCAAGACGCAGAAGAAAATTGAACCCCGAGGCCATCAATGACCAAAGACAAGCTGTTATTTTAGCTGAATATGAAAAACTTCAACCCAAACTAGCCGCTGCTTTTGACGTCGGAAATCGAAAAGTAGATTGGGCAAGAATGCTGAATAAAAGAAAGCTTATTACTGGAGAAATATCGAAATATTATTCTCAAGATTCCCACTTTCTAGTAAAGCAAGTTTATTTCTGTATCTATTGCAATCATGAAACGGCACTGGCGGGGCTTACTGCATTAATTGAAGTTTTGGAGGGTGACGATGCATATGTTCCAGAATACGGCGACGACGACAAAGACAATCCTATTTCCCCAATAATTGACGAACTTACTTCAATCAAACAACGTGTAGAAAATATATCCTAATGAAATGACAAGAGGCCATATAGGGTCTCACTTGGAAAGATTGTAAAATGAACAAATTTTAATGAGTTTTAATTTAATTTCTTTTCATTTTTTGTGCAAAATCAGAGAGGTAAAGTAAATCAATTTCAACCAGAGAATTTTTCTAAAATCATCTGACTGAACATATAGTCTCAAATTAATACGCTACCAGAGAATTTATGACTTGAGTTTCTTGGTAGCGTCGATAGTTCAATCGTCATGCTGTAAGTAATGAAGTTCACATTTTAATTAAACTAAATTAACAGAAGTAAAGGTGACTTATGACAGCTTCAACTGGTCCACAACAAACTCCTTCTTCCTTTCAATTTCAACCAGAATCAGGAGAGTATCAACAACCTCCTGCTCCAGAAAAGTCTGATTTGGATAATGCTATCGGCGCTATGGAGGTTCTTAATCTTCAGAGCCAAGACCCAAGAGGTAATCCTCCCCCTTACGAACCACAAACTCCTGTAGTAACCTCAACGGGAGCAGAATATGGCATCCAGCACCCTCCTCAAACGTCAGTTGCACATGCTCAGCCGGTGGCGCAGTATTTTAACCCACAAACACAAAATAATTATACTCCCCAAGCTGTAAGCTCTGAGCTACCTTATCAGGTGACAAACGCTGGTATGACACCTATGCAACATCAGCAACAAGCTTTTACTCAGCCACCACGTGCCGCTACTGCTATGGGTACAAGCCAACAAGCCGATTACACTCACACAGGGGGGGCTCTGCAACAACCTCAACCTGTTTATACACAGGCACAAGCAAGACCCCCTGTAGGAACACCAGCTGGAGTTCCACACCAACCTATTAGCTCGCAGCAGCCACAATCCCCTGTAATTAGACCACCTCTTCAAGCTCATTTTCCTGCACAACCATATGGAGCCCAACAACCTCCAAGTAATGCAGCAACTCCATACGCGCCTACACATGCTCCACATGGTACAGCGGTAAGACCACAACAGCCTGCTTTCACGCAACAGCCATACGGTGTAGCTCCACAACCCAGCACACAACCTACTTATGCTGCGTCTCAATCACCATATCCTCAGCAACCTCAACCGCTTGGCTCTCAACATCCTCACATTCCGATTCAAGCACCATATAGCCAACAGCCTCAGTACCCAGCCCCCTCTCAATATGGCCAACAATTTCAATATGCCCCTGCACATTCCCAATATGGGATGCCACAGCCTCAATACCCCGTAGCACAACCTCAACTCCCTCCCCAACCTGCTTCAGGACCGATTAATGTAGCAGCACTAAGGAGTCGAAAAAGCGTACAACAACCTAAAAAAGTGACTTCGGTGGTTAACCAACAACAAATCAAGGAACGACGAGAAGCTGCTCATCTCACAGAGGTGTCTTCAATCATTGATACACAAATCAAAACTCTGGATTCGAAGTTACAAGAACGTGAGTACGCTAATACTTTACCTCTTTCAAAGATGTACCTTGATTTATTAGCAAGCTGTCAGCAATTGCTTTGGCAGCAACCTCAGATTTCTGCCGCCTCAAACAGCACTGAGATTGTTGATAAACATAAATACAACTTAACCGTTGAGTTTTTAGCACTTATTTATCAGCGCCAACAAGGCCTACCGCTTTGTGATTTCGTCAATCATTTATCGGCGTTATTAGTGAGTATTACAGCACTGCCACAGACAAAAGCAAAATTACTCATCATGCTCGCCATGCAACAAGTACTGCATAATGCAACTAATCAAAAAACATCACCTTTGATTCAACAGCAAAACTATCTGCTTAATATTGTCAGTCAGGGACTCGATACGGCAAGAAAGAAAGTGAGTACTGACGGATTACTCACTGGTGCTGATGAATCAATC
>NZ_ML014910.1 GCF_003675895.1 Parashewanella curva | reverse complement strand
TCAACTGATTCATCAAAAACTGCCCTTCTGTATTTTGCTGGGAAAACTAGGTGATATAACAAAACAGTTACGTTATGACTCTTGTGTATAAACTCACTCATTCACCTATTTTCGCAGCAAGCTGCGGAGAATAAAACCCTCAGAGATTAAATTTTGTGCTGTTTGAGCACTTTTCTGTTCAAGGCGTGAGCAGTAAAGCTTAGTAATCTAAGTAAGCTGGTCACAACACAGAACAGGAAGTGCTCAAAAGCATCGAAGACAGCGTAAATTGGTCACTTCTGCTGCGTTATCGTTTGTTTATGTGGGGCAACCACACTTCACAAACTCTGCCTTGCATAAGGCAACCAATTTATCGCTGCAAAAATAAGCATGAAAGATCTACAGGCCCTATTCAGTAACGACTTTAATTCCTGGAATAACCTGCTGAACTTGCTTTCCTTTCTTTTTAAGCCACTGATAAAAAACGAACAGCAGAGATATCACGCCAGCGATCCAAGCTGCTGATGAAACAGGGTGCTCATTAAAGGTTGCGGTTTGGTAAACTAATACTGAGCTCCCATAGGCCATACCAAATGTCCATAAAGCTGAAAATCTAGCCCACTTGCCACCAAACTCGTTTACTAAAGCTCCCAGTGCCGCTACACATGGGGTATATAGCAAGATAAACAACAAGTATGAAAAAGCAGCAATTTTGGTAACAAAGCCCGCTTGTAAAGCACCAAAGGTTGCAACATCGACATCTTGATCTTCAGCCGCCACCCGCTTATCTTTTACATCACCAATGTTTAATGACAATGGATCTTCCACTTTAATATCCAATAAATTGCTAGGAATACTGGCAATAGCTTCATTCAGACTATGCAAAAAAGGCTCAACCTCAGCGTCCTGCTGGCCCGAATATAAGTTGTTCAAAGTACCTACTACGGCTTCTTTTGCAAAAAGGCCAGTGATAATACCAACTGTTGCTGGCCAGTTATCTTCTTTGATTCCTATAGGTGCAAACAATGGCGTTACTTTCTGACTAGCCACGCTTAAAACTGAATTGCTACTGTCTTCATTACCAAACGAACCATCGGTACCAATGGCATTAATGAAATTAAGCAAAGTTACCACGATAACGATAGTTTTACCTGCGCCAAAAATAAAACTCTTAGTACGCTTCCATGTACGTGACATAACTGACTTAAGCTGCGGCACTTCATAATCAGGCAACTCCATTACAGATGTACTACTCGTTCCTGTAAGAATGGTTTTTCTTAATAATAACCCTGTTCCTACCGCGACGACGATGCCTAGAATATATAGTAAAAATACGATATTTTGCCCTGAATCTGGGAAAAAGGCCGCAGCAAATAATGCATAAACAGATAAGCGAGCACCACACGACATAAAGGGTGCCATCATTCCTGTCACTATTCGCTCTCTTTCATTACCTAAAGTTCGAGTAGCCATGATGGCTGGCACGTTACAACCAAAACCAACAATCATAGGTACAAATGCTTTACCGGGTAGACCAATTCTTCGCATCAAGCCATCAACCACAAACGCCGCTCGCGCCATATAACCTGAACTTTCTAAAATAGAAAGCACTAAGAAAAGAGCTGCAATTACAGGGATAAAAGTTGAAACGGTTTGAATACCTTGCCCAACACCCCCAGCTAAAATGGTTATCAGCCAGTCTGGTGTTCCTAAGCCCGATAAGAATAGTCCGAAGTGATCAACAAACAATGCACCTGATGTAATATCGAAGAAATCAATAAATGCACTACCGACGTTTATGCTTAGCATGAAGGTCATATACATCATAAACAAAAAGAAAGGTACACCCAGCAAAGGGTGTAGGGCTAATTTATCGAATTTATCGGAAAAGGTAGGTCTTTTCTCGTCACAAATAACGTCTTGGCAAACTTGGTCGGCAAATTGATATCGCGCGCTTGCAATCAAGATTTCTATATCACTGTTATCAGAGGTTAAGGATTCACCACATGCCTGCTTTCTAGTAAGTTGCGTTAAGGCTTGAGAGCGAGACACTCCATTGTCTTTTTGTAATTCAGTAATCTTTGCTTCGACTTGAGAGTCGTAATCCAATATTAAAGGGGCTTGTACCTTTTCTTCCTTTAGAATATCGACCAGAATTTGCTTGACCTTATCAATGTCTTTTTCGTTGCGAGAACATACATTAATAACAGGGCAAGATAAGCGCGTACTCAGTTTTTCAACATTAATTTCAATGCCGCGCTGTAAAGCAACATCGTACTTATTTAATAGAACGACAACAGGAATACCAAGTTCTAACAATTGAGTTGTCAAATATAAGTGACGTTCTACATTAGAGGCGTCTACTAGGTTAACAATACAATCTACTGCTTGTTGAGATAAATATTGTTGAGCAATGGTTTCATCTAGTGAGCAGTCACAACCGTCTTTAGCCGCGGTTAGGTCATATATACCAGGTAGATCAGTGATAGCAACTTCAATATCATTATGCTCAAACTTTCCTGTTTTCTTTTCTACCGTTACACCCGACCAATTTCCAACTTGCTGATTAGAGCCTGTCAGTGCATTAAATAATGTTGATTTACCTGCATTAGGATTACCAACAGTGACACAAGTGAAGGTTTGCTTCATTTTGTTACCTCAATAGCATCAGCCAGCTCACTTCTGACACAAAGCCTAGAACCACGAACCTCTATCTCAAGCCCACTACCTAATGGCGCTCTTCTTATCAAAGTTATCTTGCTTTTCGGTGTTATCCCCATTGATAACAGCTTTCTTTTGATAGTTTGAGTCATATCAGAGTTCCCGATTGCAGAAACAGTGACCACTTCTCCAGCTTCAAGCTCGCTCAACTTCATTATTAACTTACCTTAACTTATGGGGTATGAACGTATAGATCATTCTTATCTTATTGTGCTGATCATACCCGACAAAAACCGCAAATGATAATGATTTTCAATAGATATTATGCAGCAAATCACGAAATAATAAAAGCAAGCCGATAAGCCAAAGCAACAGCCTTGATTAACATTGCCTAATTGTAAATTTATAGTTTGCAAACAATTAAAAAATAAACATATGCAAATTAAATAAACTACCCCGCAGCAAGCTGTCTCACCTTCGGCTCGACTTCGCTTCGCGAAGCGGGGTATTTATCTCAGAACAACGTTAACTGGTGATCTTTATGTAGCGCTTTGTACTTATCACCTTTTACTTGGTTTTTGACATAATTTGCTATCATCGATTCATCACCATGCTTTCCGACCGTACTTGCAAAATAACCATCACTCCAGAATTCACCACCCCACAACATCTTTTTGACTTGAGGGCATCTCTTAAA
>NZ_ML014909.1 GCF_003675895.1 Parashewanella curva | reverse complement strand
AAGAAGTTCTCAACACTTTATTAAGTGCATTGAGTATTCAAGACTAAGGCGAGTGTGGAAACACACTTATCAAACCAGCAAGTTACAGCTAACAACAAAGATGTTAGCGCAGTCAGTTGCTTTTTAGACAAGGCTTGAAGTTGAACGAGAAAGGAGTGTACTAAAGTACATGACTGACGAGAGAAACTGAAAACGAAGTATAAAATGCAAATGGCAAGCGAATAAAATTCATCAGAGTTGTATGGTTAAGTGACTAAGCGTATACGGTGGATGCCTTGGCAGTCAGAGGCGATGAAGGACGTGTTAATCTGCGATAAGCTCAGTTAAGGTGATAAAAACCGTTACAGACTGAGATTTCCGAATGGGGCAACCCGGTGTCATAAGACATCATCCTAACGTGAATACATAGCGTTAGGAGGCGAACGTGGGGAACTGAAACATCTAAGTACCCATAGGAAAAGAAATCAACCGAGATTCCCCTAGTAGCGGCGAGCGAACGGGGATTAGCCCTTAAGTTTTATAGAAGTTAGTGGAACGCGTTGGGAAGCGCGGCGGCACAGGGTGATAGCCCCGTACACGAAAACGACTTTAAAATGAAATCGAGTAGGACGGCACACGTGATATGTTGTCTGAACATGGGGGGACCATCCTCCAAGGCTAAATACTCCTGACTGACCGATAGTGAACCAGTACCGTGAGGGAAAGGCGAAAAGAACCCCTGTGAGGGGAGTGAAATAGAACCTGAAACCGTATACGTACAAGCAGTGGGAGCGGTATCACTAAGCCTCTTTTAAGGTTGAGTGATGTCAAATCAGTAAAGCGACCTTTGGTAACGTTGCGTTCTTTGCAACGGTCAACCCAAGAATCAAGAGGTGGCTTAGTGATACCGTGACTGCGTACCTTTTGTATAATGGGTCAGCGACTTACATTTAGTAGCGAGGTTAAGCGAATAGCGGAGCCGTAGGGAAACCGAGTGTTAACTGCGCGAATAGTTGCTAGGTGTAGACCCGAAACCCGGTGATCTAGCCATGGGCAGGTTGAAGGTTGAGTAACATCAACTGGAGGACCGAACACACGTATGTTGAAAAATGCGGTGATGACTTGTGGCTGGGGGTGAAAGGCCAATCAAACCGGGAGATATCTGGTTCTCCTCGAAAGCTATTTAGGTAGCGCCTCGGACGAACACCTTTGGGGGTAGAGCACTGTTAAGGCTAGGGGGTCATCCCGACTTACCAACCCTTTGCAAACTCCGAATACCAAAGAGTGCTATCCGGGAGACACACGGCGGGTGCTAACGTCCGTCGTGGAAAGGGAAACAACCCAGACCGCCAGCTAAGGTCCCAAAGTGTATGTTAAGTGGGAAACGATGTGGGAAGGCTTAGACAGCTAGGAGGTTGGCTTAGAAGCAGCCACCCTTTAAAGAAAGCGTAATAGCTCACTAGTCGAGTCGGCCTGCGCGGAAGATGTAACGGGGCTAAACATACCACCGAAGCTGCGGGTGTTTGTGCATCACCAGATGCGATTTCAAAGCTAACGTTCATTCGTTTTTAAGAATGAACGTTTAAGCCTACAAAAACGTCGAGTTGGCTTGCGTGAGCAAGGTAACTTCGTGAAACGAAGTCGTATGTGGGATGCACAAACGCGGTAGAGGAGCGTTCTGTAAGTGGATGAAGCTGAAGGGGTAACCCACAGTGGACATATCAGAAGTGCGAATGCTGACATGAGTAACGATAAAGGGAGTGAAAAACTCCCTCGCCGAAAGACCAAGGGTTCCTGTCCAATGTTAATCAGGGCAGGGTGAGTCGACCCCTAAGGCGAGGCCGAAAGGCGTAGTCGATGGGAAACCGGTTAATATTCCGGTACTTCTTTTTACTGCGATGGAGGGACGGAGAAGGCTAGGCTATCCGGGCGTTGGTTGTCCCGGTTTAAGGCTGTAGGTTGATGTTTTAGGCAAATCCGGAACATCTAGACTGAGAGCTGATGACGAGTGTCTACGGACATGAAGTAGTCGATGCCATGCTTCCAGGAAAATCTTCTAAGCTTCAGGTAAAAAGGAATCGTACCCCAAACCGACACAGGTGGTTGGGTAGAGAATACCAAGGCGCTTGAGAGAACTCGGCTGAAGGAACTAGGCAAAATGGTACCGTAACTTCGGGAGAAGGTACGCTGCTGACGGTGATGGGACTTGCTCCCTAAGCTGTTGGCAGTCGCAGATACCAGGTGGCTGCAACTGTTTATCAAAAACACAGCACTGTGCAAAATCGCAAGATGACGTATACGGTGTGACGCCTGCCCGGTGCCGGAAGGTTAATTGATTGGGTTAGTATTCGTACGAAGCTCATGATCGAAGCCCCGGTAAACGGCGGCCGTAACTATAACGGTCCTAAGGTAGCGAAATTCCTTGTCGGGTAAGTTCCGACCTGCACGAATGGCGTAATGATGGCCACGCTGTCTCCAGCCGAGACTCAGTGAAGTTGAAATTGCGGTGAAGATGCCGTATACCCGCGGCTAGACGGAAAGACCCCGTGAACCTTTACTATAGCTTGGCACTGAACATTGACCCTACATGTGTAGGATAGGTGGGAGGCTTTGAAGCGCAGTCGCTAGATTGTGTGGAGCCATCCTTGAAATACCACCCTTGTAGTGTTGATGTTCTAACTCTGGTCCCTTATCGGGATTGAGGACAGTGCCTGGTGGGTAGTTTGACTGGGGCGGTCTCCTCCCAAAGAGTAACGGAGGAGCACGAAGGTTAGCTAAACACGGTCGGACATCGTGTGGTTAGTGCAATGGCATAAGCTAGCTTAACTGCGAGACAGACACGTCGAGCAGGTACGAAAGTAGGTCATAGTGATCCGGTGGTTCTGAATGGAAGGGCCATCGCTCAACGGATAAAAGGTACTCCGGGGATAACAGGCTGATACCGCCCAAGAGTTCATATCGACGGCGGTGTTTGGCACCTCGATGTCGGCTCATCACATCCTGGGGCTGAAGTCGGTCCCAAGGGTATGGCTGTTCGCCATTTAAAGTGGTACGCGAGCTGGGTTCAGAACGTCGTGAGACAGTTCGGTCCCTATCTGCCGTGGGCGTTGGATGATTGAAGGGAGCTGCTCCTAGTACGAGAGGACCGGAGTGGACGAACCGCTGGTGTTCGGGTTGTATTGCCAAATGCATTGCCCGGTAGCTACGTTCGGAATCGATAACCGCTGAAAGCATCTAAGCGGGAAGCGAGCCCTGAGATGAGTCATCCCTAGACCTTTAAGGTCTCTAAAGAGCCGTCCGAGACTAGGACGTTGATAGGCAGGGTGTGTAAGCGTTGTGAGGCGTTGAGCTAACCTGTACTAATGACTCGTGAGGCTTAACCATACAACCCTAATGGGTTTTA
>NZ_ML014908.1 GCF_003675895.1 Parashewanella curva | reverse complement strand
GTGATCAGAAAGTATGTTCAAGAACAGTTGGCAGAGTTAGACAAAAAAGAGAAAAGTGCAGATCAGCTTGGACTGTTCAAATAAAACTCGGTTGCTTGCGGCCGAGTTCCTTTATCATTACATAACATTGGGCGATTTAAAGAGCTTGAAGTTATGCTTGCTCCACACGGCAAGATAGACAGTAATGTAACTGTGTTTGTCGGTAATAACGGTTCAGGTAAAACATCTGTTCTACGCTCTTTAGCAACTTCATTAAGCTGGCTCGTAGCTCGTATTAGAACTGAGAAAGGTATTGGTAGCCAAATCCCCGAATTAGTAATTAACAATGAGCAAAATTCTGCAGCTGTTGATATCAATGTTTTTCAGCATACCTATGGGTATATAGAAGATGGCGACGCTGAAGCGTATGACGAAAACTATTTCTCATGGCGAATCGCAAAAACTCGCAAAGGTCGTAAAGGTAGTTTAAAAAGTGATTATTCCAGTTTATCTGCGTTAGCTGATCATTATCGAACGTCTCTATCTCAAAATGAAAAAACTAATTTACCTTTGGTAGCGTTTTACTCAGTAGAACGAGTCGTTATTGACATTCCCCTAAAAATCAAAGGAAAGCATAATTTTCAGCAACTTGATGGATATGACAATGCGCTGACTCAAGGTGTCGATTTTCGAAGGTTTTTTGAGTGGTATCGCAAACGTGAAGATACTCAAAATGAAGCCAGTATTGGGGAAGATGCCTTTGAGCAAATTAGAGAAATCTTAGGTAATGAAAGCAGTGACCAATGGAAACGTGTCGAAAAATTGCAAGAAGCTTCACGAGATATACAGCTGGCCGCCGTTCGCAATGCTATTGAAACATTTATGCCTGAATTTTCAAATCTAAGGGTGAGACGAAGACCTAGACTTCATATGTCTATTGACAAGAATGGTGAGCGTTTAGATGTCGCTCAACTATCTCAAGGTGAAAAATCACTGATGGCTCTGGTTGGTGATATTGCCAGACGACTGGCGATAATGAACCCTAGCTTGAAAAATCCTCTTGAAGGAGATGGCATTGTTTTAATTGATGAAGTTGATATGCACTTACACCCTGAGTGGCAACAGCTTGTCTTGCAAAATTTAGAGCAAACCTTCCCTAACATTCAATTTGTTGTTAGTACTCACAGCCCACAAGTACTCACGACCGTCAGAAAAGAGCAGATCATAAAACTAGAGAACGGTGAAATAGCTTCAATATTCGGCAGCACCTATGGAGAGCCTAGTAACTATGTTTTGAATCACTTGTTTGATGTCGAATCGAAGCCTCCTTTACAACATAGCGGCTTATTAGAAAGATATTACGTGTTAATTGAATCAGGGCTAGGCAAAGAAGAAGAAGCAAACACATTACGTGCTCAGCTTGAATCACAGCTTGGAAAATATCATTCCGACTTACAAAAAACAGATAGAATGCTTCAACGCAAGGAGCTCCTTGGTTAATGAGGTACATAAAAAAAAACAATGTTGGAACTATCAGAAGCTTAATCGAAGCACAAAACTCTCCACAAATGGGTGGGATACCTCAAACGTCATCAGAAGCCACTAAAGCATGGAAGCGATTTAGAGATGAAGGAGATAGACTTTTTCAAAAACTACTAGAAGAGCAATATGGCTTATGCTGCTACACAGAGCTAAATCTTGCATACTTCAAAGAGACTCATGATATTGGTTCTCATTTTGAGCATGAAAAAACCAAACACCTATATCCTCAAAAAACATTTGATGAAGCAAATTTGCTTCGGTGTGCTTTAGATAGCCAAGATCTTTCGAAGTATGCGGGGAAAGATAGATTTGGTGGACATTATAAAGACAGCAATAACTTATTAGCCTATGATCCCGCTTTGTTTATTTCACCACAATCGAAAAATTGTCGTGATTTTTTTGTCTACTTAGCTTCTGACGGTTCAATTCATCCAAAAGCAAGTCTTCCCCAAGCAGACAACCGCAAAGCTCAATACACTATTGATATACTTAATCTCAATGCTCCTTTCTTAAAGGCTGAGAGAAAGCGCTGGCTAGAAGAAATTACTGATGAACTGAATAAGCTAATGGATAAAAGCGCAGCAATAGCAGATTTAGAAAACCTTGCTGAGTGTGAACTGGCCTTAACAAACATCCCTCACCCAGAACTTAATGCGGCACCATTCCCTCAATTACGCTCATTTCATTCAGCTACTCGTGCCATATTTGGCGGGCTAGGTGAGAAGGTAATTCGTCAGAAATGCCCCCAAATTCGTTAAGCCATTTTAACATCTAAATTATCCGAAATATGCGAAATGTCGATTTGGAATTGTATATCGTCATCAATCACATACATTAATTATCATCTCTATACAGCAACAAAATAAGAAATATCAGATAGGCTTCGAGCACTTTTGTTCTAAATCGGAGTATCCATGTCAGTACGTAACTTGAAAGACGGCAGCAAGAAACCTTGGATTTGCGAGTGCTACCCAAATGGGCGTACAGAAAAGAGAATCCGAAAACGCTTTGCTACCAAAGGAGAAGCCCTGGCTTTTGAGCTTCATACGATGAAAGTTATTGATGATAAGCCTTGGCTGGGCGACAAAGTTGATAATCGCAGGCTGTCAGAACTAATAACAAGATGGCATGAACTTCATCAGACATTGATCAGAGCAATCTCAAAAAATTCTATTTAATATAAACGCCAAATTTTCAATGGTTTGATAAAATATCACTTCAAAATTGAGGTGAATATGAATATAGAAATCAAACGATTAGACCATCACGGTATTGTTGCAGGTGTTATTGAAGACTTAAAAATTGTCAGTCTTTTAGATCAGTATCTCCCCCAAGACGAAAAACAAGCAATCACTCCCGGAGAAGCCGTCAAGGGCATGATAATGAACGGATTAGGTTTTGCTAATCGGCCTTTATCACTTAGCCCTCAATTTTTCACAAACCTACCACTGGAACATTTATTCCGTGAAGGTGTTCAAGCCTCACATTTTAATCGCCACAAATTAGGTCGAACACTCGATCAGTGTTCTAATTTTGGTTGCGAAAGCTTATTCTCATTGGTCTCAGCTCAAGCTTGTGAACTTGAGCAAGTGGATTGTACCTTTCAATCCCTTGACACAACGAGTCATTCATTAACTGGGGAGTACAATTTTGATGATAAAGATAGCGATGAAAATGTCATTCAGATTACTCATGGACACAGCAAAGCTCATCGCCCCGATTTAAAACAAGTTGTGCAAGAAATCATTGTTAGCCAAGATGGAGGTATTCCACTGGCGTGTAAAAATTGGGATGGCAATAGCGCTGACACCGCTATTTTTAAAGCTCGAAGCAAAGCACTTGTTGATGTTTTTAAAAAGAGCCCTTCACCGAAATATCTCGTTGCTGACAGTAAGCTTTATCATCAAAAAAATGCTGAGTTTTTAGCTAAGATTGAATTCCTGACATTAGTTCCATCAACAATCTCTCTTGAAAAGTCGTCGGTAGCCAATGCTATTAACGCTAATCAATGG
>NZ_ML014907.1 GCF_003675895.1 Parashewanella curva | reverse complement strand
TGCCAAAACAGGGAAGTTTAACGAGGCGTATGAGTTTCTAAATGTTGCCAGTCCCAACAATATGCAACGGCGATTATGAGTTTCTAAATGTTGCCAGTCCCAACAATATGCAACGGCGATGGCCTAATGCGAAGCCACCGATTAAACCTGACCTGATAACCGCTATGAATTTCTTAGTGGCTTGCGCTGAATGCGGTGAGTTTGAGGCCGCAAAACAATTGCTGTTTGACGTCGACGTCCAACCCAGCAGGCTATCCCAATGGGAATTAACGCCAAACATCGCGCTTTGCAGTGCTTACCTAACGGTTTGTGCCAAAACAGGGAAGTTTAACGAGGCGTATGAGTTTCTAAATGTTGCCAGTCCCAACAATATGCAACGGCGATGGCCTAATGCGGAGCCACCGATAAAACCTAACCTGATAACCGCTACGAATTTCTTAGTGGCTTGCGCTGAATGCGGTGAGTTTGAGGCCGCAAAACAATTGCTGTTTGACGTCGACGGCAAATTCAGCTGGCTATCCCAATGGGGATTAACGCCAGACATTGCGCTTTGCAGTGCTTACCTAACGGTTTGTGCCAAAACAGGGAAGTTTAACGAGGCGTATGAGTTTCTAAATGTTGCCAGTCCCAACAATATGCAACGGCGATGGCCCAATGCGAAGCCACCGATTAAACCTGACCTGATAACCGCTACGAATTTCTTAGTGGCTTGCGCTGAATGTGGTGAGTTTGAGGCCGCAAAACAATTGCTGTTTGGCGTCGACGGCCAACCCAGCTGGCTATCCCAATGGGAATTAACGCCAAACATTGCGAGTTGTAATGCTTATCTAACGGTTTGTGCCAAAACAGGGAAGTTTAACGAGGCGTATGAGTTTCTAAATGTTGCCAGTCCCAACAATATGCAACAGCGATGGCCTAATGCGAAGCCACCGATTAAACCTGACCTGATAACCGCTATGAATTTCTTAGTGGCTTGCGCTGAATGTGGTGAGTTTGAGGCCGCAAAACCATTGCTGTTTGACGTCGACGGCAAATCCAGCTGGCTATCCCAATGGGAATTAACGCCAAACATTGCGAGTTGTAATGCTTACCTAACGGTTTGTGCCAAAACAGGGAAGTTTAACGAGGCGTATGAATTTCTAAATGTTGCCAGTCCCAACAATATGCAACGGCGATGGCCTAATGCTGAGCCACCAATTAAACCTAACCTGATAACCGCTACGAATTTCTTAGTGGCTTGCGCTGAATGTGGTGAGTTTGAGGCCGCAAAACAATTACTGTTTGACGTCGACGGCCAACCCAGCTGGCTATCCCAATGGGGATTAACGCCAAACATTGCGCTTTGTAATGCTTACCTGACGGTTTGTGCCAAAGATAAGCGACTAGATGAAGCATTAGAGCTAGTCGATAAATACATACCGGATTGGGGGCTTAAAGCTAATCATGTAACGTATTCATATCTAGCTGTAATAAATCTTGACCAATTTGAAAAAATACTGAATATGGGTATTCAGGCAGGGCTTTATTACCCGAGCTTAGGCTTAGTTGATGGACAACTTGATTTTCATGTTAAGAAAATATTCAAACTAGACTTAACTCCCGGTGCGGTTCCATTGGCGTTTGCAAAAGCATTATTTTGTTATCACTATACAAAGGGTGAGTCAAAGATAAAGAGAATTGTAACTGGGTTTAATTTAGGTCAAAAACTGCGTGACGAATTCAGTCAATTTCTTTTAAGTGAATTTAATTTAAAATCTAATGTTCATGTAAATAATTTGGGAGTAATAATCATAGAACAACATTAAAGTTAATGCTCTAAATCATTTCGGGGCAAAGCCGAGTCAGCCTTCGTTCAGCACCGTCTCACTAATGTCGGACAATAATGAGTTTGATTTTCAACATCACATCAACAAATTGCATTAGAAAAAGTAGCTCTAAAAACAAACATCATGCATCAAATTCATAGAACGAATAATTACCGCAGCAAGCTATCTTCGTTTCGCTCAGTCTTTTGTAAAGAGAAATATTAACGTTATCTCTTCAGGTTACAAACCGCAGCGAACGGCGGGGAATTTAAGTCTTGGAGATTTAAGTTTCCATTTATGTATATTAACCGCTCGATTCGAATTTTATTGCTAGCTTTCTTTTCCCACCTCAAGGCACAAGACATTCTTTTTCAGGTATGTCTTTTAAGTATTGATTTAGTTCATTATATTTTTCGGCATCATACAGTTCAAAACATTTTATTAGATGACCTATTTGATGTTTTTGAGCTGTCGTGTATTCCTCACAGGGAACAAACTCATCAAAGGTAGCTACTTTTCCATTTGGCAAATTTTCCCCATTAACTATCGCCATTAAAAATTCTCGAGCTGATATAAACGATTTATAGTTTTTTATCGCAATGGGGTCACGCATTGAATATTTTTCCCCCTTCGACCGCAATGCTATTGGTAAAAAACCTAATTTGAAATCGGCTTCGTCTTTTAGTTTTAACAATTGGTTTAATTCAGTCATCAAGTTATTTGCAATCTCTAAAACAGGTTTATTTAACCTATAAGATGTATACCTATAAGTTAATCCTAATGCAGTGCTTATCAATATAGACCCAAAGAAGCTTCCCCCTCCAGAGCCTAGAGCGGAAAAAACTATCGCCGCAGTACCACTTACCGAGAGTGCTCCAGTGATGGCTGCTGGAGTGACTATTACTGATGTAGTTCCTAATAAACAGGCCGAAAATAAACACAGACTTTTACAAGTGATATCAGCAGTTCTACAGCAAAAACTGTTTGCAATTTTATAGGTACAACCATTCATTTCTAGCTTTCCCAATTGCTTCATTTTTATAGCATCTAAAATAAATGGACTTTTTTGAGGCTGAGTAACTGTAACTGGATTTAATGGAACTTCACTTTTTTGGGCTTCACTAATACTTTCCGTGGAATTGTTTTCTAGACATTCAATTACTAGGCTACTGTATGAAGGCGGTGGTACAGTGAATTCGCACGGTTTTGTTTCATAAAATGATGCTCCTTCCGTACAATATTCGGGAACTTGGCCGACTATAAACGTTTTGGAATTGACTTCTAAAACTTGTGGCTGCTCTTGCACAACAGTGAATGTTTGAGGCTTACAGATAGTTGGCGCTGATTGACATGCCATAATGTGGCCAGGCATTAAAGGTTGATTATTATTTGCACTCATATACACACCCCATCATGATGAGACACATCGGATAGCTTTTTCTTTTTCATAACTTTAAATTAAGGAAAATCAACCTAGTCATTTCCGAGAGAATCATTGCCATCCGATAGTTTAAAGCTCAAAGGCATTATGAATAGCCTAACCTAAATCTATAAATAACTATTGCTGATGATTTATAATTGATTCTGAACTCTCATTCATTATGGGTACCGGCAGAGTTATTAATCTAAACAATTTCGGGGCATTAATGCGCTAGCGGCCTACATTATTTCTCCCACAAAATCGTTAATTCGATCTATTGAAAAAGCGCAGTATAGAAAGAACGGATAAGAGATTGCGCTACAGGTCCATAACGCCATAAATGCCAATCGAGTAGGAGGGAGCCTCACGGCTCCCATCCTCTCACACCACCGTACAAGCGATGTCGCATACGGCGGTTCCAATTATACTGCTAACTTCTTGTACCCTTCTAACAACGAGTACAG
>NZ_ML014906.1 GCF_003675895.1 Parashewanella curva | reverse complement strand
GAAGGTGAATCTATGCGAAAACTGGATCAATCCGGACACTTGTAGTAAAAATTAGGTTAAGAGAAATCTGGGATCACGACTGTCCGGATGATCCCGAAACCGCTGTCCGGAATGACCGAAATTCGCACGTTTTATAAGTTCAATAATGAATTCATCGGATAGCTAACCACATTGAAACAAGTTTTTTACATCCAAATTCTTACGCACTTCATGGTCATATGAACCTTCTCTGATACAGGATATAACCTGTTTTTTAACATCGTTGAATCCCATAAAACCTCTTTTATTATGTACGTCAATTATCGTACAGTCAACTTTGTACGCTATTTGTCGTACTTTTTCTGCAGTCTGCATAATGCACTTAAATTGAGACAACCTCAATGAGCAAAGTGTGTGTAAAAGTTATTTTAAGCATTCAAATTTAATACTGCCTGTTCAGAGATACTTTCTGTCGCATTAGCATCATGAACATCAAATCCTAATGCTTCATAACCCTTAGCTCTCTTTTTATACATACGTTCCAGCATCGGAAAGCCGGTTTCCACGTAATCATATATTAAGACTTTCTCCTTTCCTTGATACTGGCGTTGAATCCTGCCGATGTATTGAGTTAGTGCGCCTTTCCATGAAATAGGTAACGCTAGAAACAGGGTGTCCAGTTTCGGAAAGTCAAAACCTTCACCAACGTATTTCCCTGTGGCGACCAATACTTGGACTTGATCTAACCGTTCTAAAATCTGTTCTTTTACCTTGTTCTTCATTGCTCCGTGTAACAGCTCTGCAGCAATATTTTGCTTGTTTAGCATGTCGAATAAAAGCTCGGCGTGTTCACGGCGTTCAGTCAGTACGATAGAGGTTCGATTGGATAATACTGCTTCAATTATATTTTCAACGATTATCTGGTTTCTTTGTTGATTGTTCGCTAACCATTGATAAATTTTTGAAATGTGTGGGCGTTGTTCAGAATCCAAAAACTCTGTTGGTATCGGGATAGTAAGCTTGTTGAGTTTTACGTGCCTCACAAAGTTTTTATCTTCTGAACTAGCTGTATATCTGATTCTTCCTGCTTGCATAAAGATAATGGGCTGATGACCATCTTGTCTATTTGGTGTTGCCGTAATCCCTAAAACAAACGTTGAGTGAACTTCTGAAAGGAGTCTTTCATATTGTGGCGCAGAAATGTGATGGCACTCGTCGATTATCACTTGACCATATTCATAAACAATTGGGTTGATACTGTTATTTTTTCGGTCAATCAAACTTTGATATGTGGCAATGTCGATCTCCGTTGTCGGTTTGTTTTTACTTGCTCCAATGATCCCAATGTCAGCTCCTGTCAAAAAGGCTTGTAGCCGTTCTTTCCATTGGATCAGCAGTTGTCGGCTATGTACCAAGATGAGAGTATTCACTTTTCTTTTTTGGATAATACCAATAGCCGTGATCGTTTTACCAAAAGCAGTGGGAGCATGAAGAATGCCTACATTGTGTTTTAAAAGCTGGGTAACAGCTTTAGCTTGTTCCTTTCTAAGCTCACCTTGAAAAGTGAGTTTGTTGAGCTTACTTCCAGCCCGTCTTTTATCATTGATTTCAATGGATACATTATTTTCTTCGAAGAGTGAAAGTACATCATCAATACAGCCTCTGGGGAGTGAAAGATAACAATTATCCACTTCAGCTAAGCAGATGAACCTTGGAATTCCATTAGTAGAAAATCGCAGTGCTTGAGTTTTGAAAAATACTGGATTTGAAAAGCTAGCGGTGCGTTTCAGCTGGGCTATCAAAGCCTGTGGCAATTGATTCAGCTCTATGAAAATTCGATTGGCCAAGATTAGCCCAATGGTTGCAGGGCAATTTTCAATACTTGAAGTTGGTTTGGCAAAATTGAGTTCCCAAGGCTTTTTATCCAACGTTGATTTTGAAGATTGTTTGCCATCAATAAGCTGTTTAATTTGCGCTTCGGAAACCTTTTTTACATTCGATAAATGTTGCCATTGTTCAGGAATAGGGTTGAAATCGTCATCAATAAAAACAGAGTTGCCTTGCTGACGAGGATGATATTGTAAGGGGAGAGCAATAAGGTTACCAAACCCTCCAGCTGGTATAGAGTCTTGATTAGGGAATAGTCGGTCATAAGATTCAAATGACAGACCTGAGTGGAACTCCATTGCTCCATCAAGCAGTAAAAACCCTAACTCCCTAGCTTCTGAAGCAGGGATCGGAGTATGAAAAAAAATCCAAATATGAGCGCCATTTCCTGAGCGTGAACGTTCTACATAACAAGGAATATCAAATTTGATGCATGATGTTCGAAACGCCGTTACAGCTTCTTGCCAATCTGATTTATCAAAGTCAGCAGCTAATAACCAGCAGGTATTATTTACGAGTAGAGGGTAAAGACCCACAATCTGCTTACCAATCAAGTGACTATGTATGGTGTTGGCATCAATATGTTTGAAAGCTTGATGTTTACATTCCATACACTTTACTTTTGGCTTAAAGCAAATACCTTGTTTCCATTCATTATGGCAAGCGATGGAATAACCAGAACGACCTTGCTGGTTTTGCCAACGAAACGCATGGGCGTCAATCCGACCTTTAAATAGGTTTAAAAATAATTCAACTTTTTGTCTTGAGCTAAGTGAAGGCTGAATTGAAGTTTGAGATAAAAGCTTAGCTTTTCGGGTGAGCAACTTTTGTTTCTCTTGCTCAAGATCTTTCAACTGTTGCTCAATTAATTCAAGTTCTGAAGGTTCAGGCAAAGCTTTTCTCAATAGAGTGAGGATGTTAGCTAATTTTTAATCAAGAATGTTTTTTGATCAACAGGTTCTATGTTCTTATCTAAAGCGTTGCCAATGGATTTTTACTAATAGCATCCTCCAAATGCGTTGGTGCAAAGTGAGCATAACGCATCGTGTCTTTGATATCTGAGTGACCTAAGATTTCTTTCAGTACCGGAATATTGCCACCATTCATCATAAAATGACTGGCGAAGGTGTGGCGTAGAACGTGGGTCATTTGTCCTTCAGGTAAAATGATCTTTGCTCTTTTTACTGCTTCTTGAAATGACTTACGGCATGGGCGAAACAGTTTGCCTCTAACTCTTGGGATTTGATTTGCTAATTCTTCTGAGATTGGAACTGTGCGGTTTTTCTTGCCTTTAGTCTTGGTGAAAGTAATTCTGTCGTTAGCAATTTGGCTACCAGTTAAACCTTCAGCTTCAGACCATCTTGCCCCCGTTGATAGGCAAATTTTTACTACGGTGACCAAATGCTCGTATTTGGCATTGCGGCACTCATCCAAAAGTATTGGGATTTCTTCTGGGTAAAGAAAAGCCAGTTCGGTATCTTGAGTTTTAAAAGGCTCTAAGCCTTCTATTGGGTTGGGGTGTTTCCACTCACCGAGCTTTTTGAGTTGAGAAAATACCGAATGAAGGTAAGCGTGTTCATGGTTGACTGTATTGGGCTTTACTTTAGTTTTATTGCCCTGTAAATCTGCAACTTCACCATCGAGGCGCATTTGTCGATAGCTAGCAAAGTCATTGAGGGTCATTTTACTTGCAATGGGATTATTTAACGCATTGCATATTAATTGAAGCCTTCTTAACCGCATGTCAGGATCTGCAAGCTGTTGACCATGAAGCAGACATTGATCAGACCCCTAGGTCACTTTTTTGATTTTATAGAATGTTAACGTGTGACCTCCTATTAGCCTTACTATCTTTTCCCTTAACTCATCAAAACCGTCTAGGCGAATTTTATTGTCATAT
>NZ_ML014905.1 GCF_003675895.1 Parashewanella curva | reverse complement strand
ACTCACCAAAAACTCCACCTCCTCCTCAAGAGATAAACTGGCTTTCGATTGAACACTCCCCTATGAATATAAGAGCAAAGCCTAGAGAAGAAGCTGTTCAAAGCTTGCGAAGAGCCTTAGCGATACCAGCTATAAACAAACAGAAACAATTATCCCATAGTGTCAGCGTGCACAAGACCGATACAAAGCAGCTTTATCAACTTACTGTTGAAATGAATAAAGTTTGGCAGCCTCTAGAAGTGCACTGTAATTCGAGATCAACTGAACAATTACCAACTGAGCAAGTGTGCAGGGCAAAAGGACTATTTGAACGCTACCACGGTTACTTGGAGAGGCATCCTGCTGAACGTGTAATTTTTACTGCTCCTTTTTCAATAGTAAAAATATCTGATAAACACAGCTCTGCAGCTAATCACAAACATAGTCATTACGAAGCTCAGCTTTTTTGTTTTTACTACCAACATTACAATCTTGCTATAAGTTTACAAAGGAAAAAAATTAGACAAGATTTTTCACAATTAAAACAAGCATCACAACCAGATGAAGCTCATAAGTTGATCAATCAGCTTTGCTCTGAAATTGAGAAGCTTCAAGTCGATTATGTAGAGTGCATTGCTTACTCGGTGCAATCTTCAATTTGTTTAAAAAGTACTGGGGATGCAGATTTAACAGGTAAATCTGAGGATCTTCTAAATGCTGCTTGTAGGCTATCAGAATCTTGGGAATACATGCTGTACATATTTACGTTTGCTCAATCAATAGTATATATTAACCCCATAGATATTGAGCAACTCAGGGAAGTGATTTTTAATGGAGCTTACTTCGCAAACAAAGAAGTTCTATCAATTGCTTATCTGCATTCACAAGTTGAAACTCTAGATAAGACCCGACAACGAATAAATTGCATTACATTGATAACAGCTAAAGATAGAATTGCTGATCACTTGCTTCAGTTAGACTATTTTGATACAGACTGTGAAATTCCTAACCAATTACTTGAATTAACTTTTCAAACCTTAGTATCAGCTCTTCAAAGTGAATTGAAATCACTTAACGATAAAAGTATTAGTGGTACTTTTCCAGTTTTTTTTGCTGTTATGAATAGTTACAGAAATGGATGGTTATCACGACACCATAGTGAAATTCTATTGTTATTCAGTGGCTGTCTTCCACAGAGATTAAATTTACTACAGTTAATAACAGAAAACAAAAGCACTATAGACGAAAAGGTCGAAACCAATAAAAAATGTGCGGAGGACTTATATCAAAAAGGGCTCAAATTTTTAGAACAAAAGAAGACAGTTAATGTTAAATCCCAAGTCTCAAAAAGTATAAGTTATCGCAAATCAAAAACAGAAAAAAAAGAAGTTAAGCCAACATATCAAGGTTCTAAATCTGAAACTAAAGAATTTAAGCCAACATATCAAGATTCTCAATCAGAAAAAACAAGGGAGATAGATAATATGCTCGCTCCTATTGAAGCAATGGTTTTATCTACCCCTTCAAAAGCGATTCAAAAGTTTCAAGATATACTCAAAATCCATACATTAAGCCCAAAACATTATATACGTGCTCGAATTGGCATCGCTCATGCGTCAATATTTGATGTCAATCAAACCCTTCGTAAATTTGGCCAAATAAGAACAGATGCGTCAACTTTTATAAAAGAATTAAATGAGGTAGTGAAAACCGAGCCTTATAAATTTAGAAATAATAGGTTATATGGTCAAATGGTCGAACATTTTCAAGCTCTATCAAGTTTATGTGAAGAGCTCACCTCTAGTTTAGAGCTTTTTAAAAATAGAATGGAAGAATTTCATTTATTAGCCATCGAGACCTCTATAGAAGATGAGGATACTCACCTATTAGTGTGCGAAGCTCTCGTCGATTGCCATAAGAAGATAGATGAAGTTGAGTCAACATTAGTGCTTCTTAATGATTGTATACGTTTAAGAGAGTACCATAACAGTTTACTTAAGACAGTTTCGCCACACCTTAGAGGAAAAAAAGCTGCTTATAGCAGTCGCATAAACTCAGCAGAAGCATTTAAAGTGGGTCATAATTCCGTTCTGTGTTCTCAAGTAACATTAATGGAAGTAAAACACGTCATGCTCAATGCCCAAACCCTCGAGTTTTCTTCGAAAATGTATGATTGAATGCCCATCAAAATGCATTATTTATAAAGCTAGCAAGATTTGGGGCAGAACCTTCACAGCAATTAGAAATAAACCGCAGTGAGCCTTAACCATAACTTGCTCTGGCACATCTGGCGATCTTTTGGTTTATATAAAACGTTCAGCGAGTTCGAACAAAATTCGGGAAAGGATTGAAAAACAAAAAATGTAGCACATTAGCATCTAAAAAATGGTGCTACATATATGCTATAAAAAATGGTTTTTGAGAGAAATATTGCGCTACAAGATTTCTTAAAAGCTCAAAATTACTTGTAGAATAAGAAAAAAATGGTCGGAATGAGAGGATTCGAACCTCCGCCCCCTGACACCCCATGATTTCTAGCCATGGCGCGTAACACACTGAAAACAAAGTAAAACACTATAAACTTTTCAGAGAAAAACTTGTTAAAATCGACAAATAAGACATTTCATAAATCAAACGGTTAGCAACCAGTTTTGCGCAACTTCATTTGTAACTTACACCCACCTCTCTCTTTCATCAACGTAAATTTCTTCAAAAGGTATGAACTCTATGAGTTCGATATTTACACGGAATTTTAAATACCAAGCCTGAATATTCCTATTTCGACGGATTCTTTTTCTAAAATCAGAGACTTCGGGTGATTAGGGTGATTGAATCTAATACTTTTATGTAATGTTTTGATGTTATTGATTTTTTAAGCTTATTAGCCAATTTAGTTTAGGGTAACCTTGAGGGTAATATATAGGTAATCAGATCACCCTACTACACATAATATCTGTAAAATATAAAATCTATGAATATCAATAAGATCACCTTTGGGGTAACTGCACATCACCTTTTAGAGGTTATGACATAAATTCTTTATTTTCAGTTCATTATGACTGCACAGAATATTTGATCACCCCAGTTACCCCATAAAAAGCTCACACACATTCAATGGCCAACAAGCTCATCATTGCTGTTCTCGATGGATAAGTACAATTTCTTAATTTTCTTGGTGAAAGGACTTAGAAGGATTGATGTTCAATCATAGCATTATTGAACACTCCAAAATGCTATCAAGGTTCTGCCCCAAAGTGAGATAGCCTCATCATTTGAGTTGGGATTCAAATGAAAACTAACACCCCATCATAGGTAGGATCTTAAGAGAATTAAGAGTTGATTGCATACCCAAAATTTGATCTGATGTTCATCGCCAAACAAATATCTGGTTTCAAATTAAGAGTATGCAGAACAAGAATAACGAGCTAGATAAAATAACGGAAGTCTTAAACGCATTTAATATTAATGACATTGGTAAACGGTGTGGCTTTTGTCATCGAAAACGTGTCATCAAACCATTCGAATTAATCATGTCACTTGTTACAGCTATGGGAGATAAGCAGGTCAACTGTATCAGTGACCTGCACCGTTATTTTACTGGCTTAACGTTTACCGATGTTCAGTATAAACCGTTTCACAATCAGCTCAGTAAACCTAAGTTCAGCCAACGTAACCGTTCACCAAGCCTCTCTTGATATCTGTGAAACAAGTCACTTGATCTAACATTGTTACTTGCTCGATCTTTTTATGGTGCTTTTATGTTCACATGAAAAAGAAAAAGCATTTTGAAGGTCAG
>NZ_ML014904.1 GCF_003675895.1 Parashewanella curva | reverse complement strand
ACTAAATATTTGGTCAGCATGACATACTGGGAAGATCGGTCAAATGATCATTGAGGATCAAGTAAAATGGTGACTCAACCGTTGCTATTTTAAGCAGATTGAGTCAGATGGGCTGAATAGTTACTAAATTTCAAGCTAAGGCTTCCATTGCTGAAAAGACTCTTGAAACTTTTCAAACTGATTTAACTAAAACACAGCCTGCAGCAGAGCCAACTGATACATTATCTCGGTTTGTTTTGGCCCCTCATTATGCTGAATTTGACTTAACCGACAAAGCAACCCTTGACTGTATTAAGGAAGCTTTTGACACTGAAGGGAGTACAACTATTTGCTTAGAATTCATCAAGAAATATAGTGCAAGTACTATCGCAAATCTAAAGGTTGATTTTTCGATTCAACTTTACGGAAAAAGGTATGACTACCCTAAAGCTACAATATTTTGGATAGCATGCCGAACTGGTAATTTAGAGGTAGTTAAAGCACTCTTTGAAGGCAATCCAGAAATTGATTGGGGAGTCGAGTGTACGCAAATTAATATTAAAAACCGAACCCCACTTTATATAGCATGCTCTAAAGGTAACATTTCAGTAATACACTTTTTACTTGATAATGGTGCGAGCATACAAAACCGCCCGAGCAATGAAGTTTATTTCTCTAATGTCTTTATGCAGTCTTGCCTGTGCCCTTCTGCTGCAAAATTTGGTTCCTCTGCACTTGCAGTACTAGACATTCGTAATTTGAATCAAACTCAATGGGGCGTTATTAGGAAACTTGCTGAACAAGGGGAAACCAATGCGAAAGATATACTCGCTAAATTTGAGCAAAAATAATAACTTTCTTCTATATACCGTGCTCATTGTTCTGGTCGACCAAATCAGGACATGTTTCTTAGGGAGTTCTCAGAAATTCAAGAAATATTCAGGGTGTCAGTTAGCAAAATTAGATATCTGCCTATGATTTGGGCATGATGAAAAGTCGATAGCATGTCCATATTTACACGAGATTTACTTTACTTTTTGCTAATGCTTGCCCTACGTGTGTTTTTAATTGAGTCATGATCATAGACAGATTCATTTTTTGAGCAAGTTCATATGCGGTAAACTGTTCGAGATAGCCATTGGATTTTTCATTAAGCAGTTGTAAAGGCCACGCTGATAAAAGTATCTCTACTCCATATGATGACTTGGATTTTACAGCAAGATGCAGCGCATTATCTCCATCTCTATTCCTAACCGTAAAATCAGGAGTACATTTGAGTAAAAACCTTACAAGCTCCCAATGTTTTGTCACAACAGCAAAATTTAGAACACTTCCATGAACTAAAATAGGAAGGTTAATAAAAGTAGGACAAGAAGAAAGAAGAGCTTTAAAGTAGGTGAGCTGATATTTAGTGGTAAAACATGCCAGCATCTCCATTATATTAATAGGGTAACAGCCTTGTACCACACTAATATCGTTTTCATTGAAGCATTTTTTTTCTATAAACAAATTAAGTATGGTGTAATTCTTACACATGCAGGCACTCAACATGGCATCGCTTAATGCCAAGCTTGATGCCCCAACCTCTAAACAATAGTATACTATGTAAGGTCTATTTTGTTTTACGGCATCAATTAATACTCGGCTTCTGGCATGATAACCAATTCCAATAGCATCACTAAGAGTTTCAGGAAACTGAAATGAATCCATATTTTGTTGCTCTGCTTGTTTTATTGCCTCTTTAATCTGTTCTGGAAGGTGAGTATTAAAGGATTGTTGAAACATATCTGTCCATTCCAGAAGTGAAAAGTAATATGGAGTCGGGGTAAAGTTCGCATAGGGAATAGATAATAAATGTTCTAGCATTCTGAACTGTTTGGCTTTAATAGCAATTTGAGCCAAGTTTTCTTGTGTATCATAACATCGAATTTCTCCAACATTGATATCAAAGCAGTTGATCAAAAATTTAAACTCTTCTAAGTTTCCATGCTTTACAGTTAAACTTACAGCATTGTCTCGTAATGGGGTTTCGTGCAGGATGAGTTGTTCACCCCCATTCTGACTGCAAAACAAGCAAATATGGCTTAATGAAGATAGATGACCTAATTTACACGCAGTATCAACAGGGCTAAACCCGTTCACAAATAAATCATTAGCAGCACAGTAAGTAAAGCAGTCGATAAAGCGGTTTGTTTCTAAGAGCTTTTGAACCAGTTCAGTATTGTTCTCTTCGCAAGCCCTGTTCATTATCTGCATGTATTCTTTTTCTGGCAGATAGCACTCAGAAAATAGCGCTAAACTTAATTTGATTAAGGCCATAGAATCAAGCTCAGTGTGTTTAATGATTGGAACGACACTTAATTCTTCAAGTCTATTAAAGCAACTGATTTGAAACTTACCTTGCAATTGGTTGCAAATGCTTAACAAAGTATCAGGATCTGTTTGTGCTTTTATCCAAGTATGTAAATCGGACTCTTGACTAAGCTGAGGCGATTTTTTACATTCACATACATAAAAACCTCTCATTGGTAATTGTTCAAACCTAGAGTCAAAAACAAAGTTCAATTTTTCTTTGCTGGAGCTATTAACAATGATGGTGTTGTAAAGCAAAAACATTTGAACAACAGAATGAATTTGATTTATTGGTAACAATAAAACTTCATTTATTGTTAGCGATGAACAGGCATCTCCAGAATTTATAAAATAATTACAGAAATCTGATGTTTGTAATGCACTAAGGGGGGCAACCGTTGAAGGTCTAAACTCACATACCGTGATGGGTTGCTCTTTGGGCTGCAATGGCAACCTAATCACTTGTTTTGCATAAACATTTCCAGAGGACGACGACGGCGTTTCAAGGTAGTGTGCATGCAGGCATAAGAAACTTAAGCATCGACATAATAATTGTGCAGATATAATATTTGCAGTTCCCGCCAATTCTGGTTGTTCTACTTTACCGACATAGCCTAGGATCGCTCTATTTAATGCTACTTTTTTATTATGGCAGTTGACTATTTCACAAAAAACATCAATTACATTGCTTATATAACTTTCATAGTTTTTTTGCTTCTTAAGTTGGGCGGCTCGGAGTATGCAGAGGGATGTAAAGGCGAAAAATTGCAGATTTGATTCATATTTTACTGACTGTGGCAGCAGCGTGATGCTCCTTATTTTTGAAGCCGTATCCACTAATGGATCACTTAACAGCCGATTTAGTTTTTGAATTTGGTCCTCAATAGAGCCAAATAAATGCTCACAAATACAGATATTTTGACGTAACGAATTGAGTTCATTTACACAAGAAAGAAAATTGATTATACAATCGTAAGTCCTTTGACTACATATCAATTTCTGCTGTTCACATGCGTTAATGAAATCATGTAGTTCAGGCGTGGTTATTGATTCTTTAGCAATAACATAATCGGTAGGCGAATTTGTATTCAATAAATTACTGGAGGCTGGCAAAAAAGGGCTGATAGAGCTCAAACTCATAGTAGCTTACCTGAGGTTTAAGAATTTAGGCATCATAAACCCAAAAGCCACGAATAATATGTTTTCATGATGAATGTTAGATTAACTTTGAAGCTATAGAAGGGGTTTGATGCCCAACGGTACGAAAACCTACGCTAAGAAATATTTTGTGAAAATTGTACTTACCTTCCAATGAGTTATCATAGACAGGATCTTAAGCGTAAGATAATAAAAAGATAGAAAAAAGGCTTCATATGTGATCAAATTATTTCGCCAAAAACAAACAGATTACTCAGAAGCCGATGTCCATTATTTCAGTTAAGCAA
>NZ_ML014903.1 GCF_003675895.1 Parashewanella curva | reverse complement strand
CAGAGCCAGAGCCAGAGCCAGAGCCAGAGCCAGAGCCAGAGCCAGAGCCAGAGCCAGAGCCAGAGCCAGAGCCAGAGCCAGAGCCAGAGCCAGAGCCAGAGCCAGAGCCAGAGCCAGAGCCAGAGCCAACAGCCGAAGCTCAGCCTGAACCACAAGAAAAGCCGAAAAAGGAAGGTTTTTTTGCACGTCTAAAACGGGGCTTGCAACGTACCAGTGAAAACATTGGTAGTGGCTTTATTGGCCTGTTCAAAGGCAAAAAAATTGATGATGAGCTGTTCGAAGAATTAGAAGAACAGTTGTTGATTGCCGATGTTGGCGTCGAAACCACGACTCGATTAATTGATAGCTTGACGCAACAGGCTTCTCGCAAACAGCTTAAAGATGGCGAAGCTTTATATGAACTGTTGCGACATGAAATGCAGCAAACGATTGAGCCAGTTTCACAGCCACTCGTGCCTGAAGTACCAGAAGGTCAAGAAGGGCCGTTTGTGATCTTAATGGTGGGTGTGAACGGTGTCGGTAAAACCACAACGATTGGTAAGCTGGCGAAACAGTACCAAAGCCAAGGTAAATCGGTGATGTTGGCGGCAGGCGATACCTTCCGTGCAGCCGCGGTTGAGCAGCTACAAGTTTGGGGGCAGCGCAACGATATTCCTGTGATTGCCCAACACACAGGTGCTGATAGTGCATCAGTATTATTCGATGCACTGCAAGCGGCGAAAGCCCGTGGTGCTGACGTATTGATTGCTGATACCGCAGGCCGCTTGCAGAATAAATCACACTTGATGGAAGAGTTGAAAAAAGTCGTGCGTGTAATGAAAAAGCAAGATGTGAATGCGCCACACGAAGTGATGCTGACTCTCGATGCCAGCACTGGGCAAAACGCCATCAGTCAGGCACAATTGTTCCAAGATGCCGTAGGCGTAACGGGCATCACTTTAACTAAACTTGATGGAACAGCTAAAGGCGGGGTAATTTTTGCGATTGCCGATAAGTTCTCAATCCCAATTCGTCATATTGGTGTTGGTGAACAAATTGATGATCTGCGTGCTTTTGATGCTAAAGACTTTATTGATGCGCTGTTTAGTCAGGAAGAAAACAAGCAGAACCAAGAATAAAACGGAAGACTATGATTGAGTTTGAGCAGGTAAGTAAAGTTTATCCCAGCGGTCAAAAAGCCCTTACTCAGGTGGATTTTGCCTTAGGCTCTGGCGAAATGGCCTTTTTAACCGGACATTCAGGAGCGGGTAAAAGCACCTTGCTTAAACTCATCACCGTAATTGAGCGAGCCAGTGCAGGTCGAGTCATCGTTAATGACTATGATGTTGCCAAACTCAAGCGTAAACAAGTCCCTTATTTTCGTCGAAATATCGGTATGATCTTCCAAGATCATCATTTACTCATGGATAAAAGCGTATTTGACAATGTCGCACTGCCGTTGATCATTGAAGGGTACTCAATGGGCGACATTAAAAAGCGAGTTGCTGGTGCTCTTGATATGGTGGGCTTGTTTGGTAAAGAAAAACATCTTCCTATCATGTTGTCAGGTGGCGAGCGCCAACGCGTAGGGATCGCTCGTGCCGTTGTCAATAAGCCTTCACTGCTTCTGGCTGATGAGCCAACAGGTAACCTAGATCCTAAGTTATCGATGGACATTCTCAAGCTGTTTGAAATTCTCAATGATGTTGGTACTAGTGTATTAATCGCTACCCATGATTTGGGGCTGATTGCGCGAATGAAATACCGAACCCTGACGTTGAAACAAGGGCGAATGTTAGGAGGGGAGCATGACTAAATCTACCTCTACTCTTAATGCCTTGCAACACAGTAACTTGCCGTTGTCAGGGCGAATTGTGATGTTTTTTATTCGTCATATTCAGCAAGCTCTCGCCAGCATTGGTGAAATTTGGCGCACGCCAGTCTCGTCGTTGATGACTATGATAGTGCTTGGAGTCAGTTTAAGTTTGCCTGCCGCGCTGCAGGTGCTCGTTAAAAACGCCGCAGTGATCACCAACTCATGGGATAACGCTGCTCAAATTTCATTATTTATTGATTCTCCTCGAAGCGAAGCCAGCATTCAGTCTTTACTCACTCGAATAAAGTCCGATCCAGATGTAAGTGAAGTGCTATACATCAGCCGCAAACAAGCCTTAGATGAGTTTCAAGCGTTATCGGGCTTTGGTGATGCGTTGGCCTATTTGGATGAAAACCCGCTTCCTGCAGTGATTAGCGTGACCCCGACTAATCAGGCTTCTAGTCCTGTAAAAGCGAAAGCTTTACTCAAACGACTGGAGCAAGAGCCACAAATTAGTTTGGGTCGTTTGGATATAGAGTGGCTGCAGAAATTACAAGCGATAGTCTCTATCATTCAACGAACTGTGTTCGCCGTGGCTTTGCTGCTTATATTGGCGGTGACCTTAGTGATTGGCAACACCATTCGTTTATCCATTATGAATCGTCAGCGAGAAATCGAAGTGATGAAACTGGTGGGAGCAACGGATGCGTTTATTCAGCGGCCGTTTGTATACTCAGGTATTTGGCTGGGGATCATAGCGGGAGGGATTGCTGTCATTTTAGTGCAAAGTTTAGTGTGGTATCTTGATGGTGCATTAGTTGGTCTATTGCAGTTGTATGATTCACCCATGTCGTTATCCATGCTATCACTGGATGAATGTGGATTGCTGGTGTTATTTGCCGCCTTTTTGGGGTGGCTAGGAGCATATTTGTCTGTGAGGCAGCACTTAAAGGCGATTGAGCCTCGATAGGCTGAATGAACTTTGATGGATACAGATAGTCTTATACTCTGCTGAATTCTTAATAAGAATTAACTTGAAGGTTGACATATTCTGTCAAATAATGAATATTGTTCAATTCGAGTTTTTTATTGTTTCAATTTTAAATTTCATTTAGGAGCTTACTTAAATGACCCAAGACAAACCTTCTATGGCGTTAATGATGGTCCCTCAAGGGAGCAGTAGCCTAGAGTCTTATGTTCAATCAGTACACGGCATTTCGATGCTGGATGCCGAGACGGAATATGAGCTTGCCAAGCGTTTGCAAGAAACGGGTGATTTACAAGCCGCTAAAAAGCTCATTATGTCACACCTACGCTTTGTGGTGCATGTGGCTAAAGGCTATTCCGGTTATGGTTTACCACAAGCGGATTTGATCCAAGAAGGCAACATTGGTTTGATGAAAGCAGTGAAACGCTTCGACCCTACTGTTGGTGTGCGTTTAGTATCGTTTGCAGTACATTGGATCAAAGCCGAAATTCATGAGTACGTATTGAAAAACTGGCGTATTGTCAAGGTTGCGACCACTAAAGCACAGCGCAAACTTTTCTTTAATCTTCGTAAAGCCAAAAAGCGTTTAGGCTGGTTTAGTGATGACGAAGTATCTATGGTTGCCGACAATCTTGGAGTATCGAAAAAAGACGTAATGGAAATGGAGTCACGTATGGCGGCTCAAGATCCAGCGTTTGATTTAGCGTCTGATAATGACGATGACTCAACTGATTTCGCACCTGTACAATATTTGGAAGATAACAGTTCTGATCACGCTCAAACCATTGAGCAAGACAACTGGGAATCACAAGCACAGGCAAGATTACTGTCAGCCATCAAAACTCTTGATGAGCGCAGCCAGCACATCTTACAAGCCCGCTGGTTAGATGAAGACAAAGCCACCTTACATGATCTTGCTGCTGAATATAATGTCTCAGCCGAACGTATTCGTCAGCTTGAGAAAAGCGCGATGAAAAAAATTAAGGCCTGTATGGCGGCGTAATGTGATACGTCAGCAAACGAACTTAACACCTGCTACGGCAGGTGTTTTTGTTTGGTGCGCCGAGCATGGCGTTGTTCTAGGAGGTGAAAGTCCTCTACGGGCTCAGTCGAGCGGGAACCGTTAGCCTATGCAAGGGTGTTCATCGTGAGGTGAAATCTGAAGGAAGCAAATGGCAAAACG
>NZ_ML014902.1 GCF_003675895.1 Parashewanella curva | reverse complement strand
CAACGAAGAAGTAACCAAGTTTTTTAATCAAGTCATGCAAATGGATACTTTTACATTACGCCAAGAGGCTATTTCAACTGAAAAGTTCCCATGATTTTAGCTAAAAATGAACTCCGAAACTTGAGTTTGTAAGAATATCTTGTTAAGACAACCCAAAGAAGCACTGAGATACCTTAACTTTGAGCGCTCATCTTTCGACACAAATCAAGAGTTGTATGATACCTTATCGTTTGACACCAGCAGATCAAAATAGACTGAAAAATTTTTTTAACTATCAAAATACGGAGCAGAGCACTCCCTGTTTACCGTCACATAAACGCCCACCTTCAACCCCATACCTTGATAACTTACCCGATATTCACTCATATAATAGAGGGAGAAACAATATTTTAGATGTTGTAAGAATTACCGCCAGTAATATCAAAAATTGTCGGGAAATGACTGAAGTATGGCGCCTGCTCGATAACATAAAAAGTGTAAAGCTCAAACAGGGCGATTCTATTGCCCCGTCACCATTTAATGTAGGCTTAACCCGTTGTCTGACGATTGACCCTACTCATTCAAGAGTGACCGTTTTTGCTAATGCAACAAAAGTATTAGCGTTTATACAGAAACTCAGAATAAAACCTGACCTCATCACCTGCCTGAACTTTTTAAGCGTTTGCGCTGAGTGCGCTGAATATGACGACGCTGAGGCATTACTGTTTGAAAAAGACGACCAATCCAGCCTAATGCAACAATGGGGGCTCACCCCAAATATCACGATTTGCAATGCTTATCTGACGGTGTGCGGCAAAACAGGGCGATTTAACAAAGCCGTAACGTTTGTAGGCAAGCAGATGCCTGCACTGGGGATTAAAGTCAATTTTGTTACTTATTCTTTGTTAGCAATTGTCGATATAAACCGCTTTGGAGGGCTGATTAAAAAGTGGATAGAAGAAGGCGTTTTGTTACAACATCTCGGTTTACATGGAACCGAACTTAATTTGCACGCCAAAAATATTTTTAATATGTGTGACTCTAAAGGTACTGAGTTAGCCGTTCCATTTGAATTTGCCAAAGCTCTTTTTGATTATCATCGCAATGAAAAAAAGAACGATATACAAAGCATAATAACAGGGTATCACTCTGGTCAAAAGCTACGCATTAAATTTAGTCAACTCCTTAAGGAAGAATTGAAAGTAGATGTAACTATAGATCCCTCTAATCCAGGGGTGATAATCTTATCGCGGAGCTAACAATGAGCACTTCACTCTTTAATAGATAGTTAATATCAACGCCGTGGGAAGTTGCTGTGAATAATGTCAGGGGTTGTACTCTTAATCAAACGGTTACAATAAGGTTATTATAAAGTTCGAATCTAGATTAGAAAACGAACAAGCATAAATCTTGTGAAACTCATTTCGGGGCAGAATTTTCACAGAACACCAAATAATTTTTATGAATTCCAATACTGTCTTAAGTATTTATACATGGTTTGTTGGTTAACATTATTCGGATCATTATGTTGATATAAGTGGTTTAAAGCAGTGCTAGAATTTAAAGAGTTTTCTGAAAATCATTTTATTTCTAAACCAATAACTTATGCTCACTTAGTTGAAGTGAATCAAGTGGAATGCTCTATTTGCATGGTATCATTCAACGAATTCGAGTATAGTGTCACAGCCCCCCCCCTACTGTTCTAAACCACATTATTTTCATTTCGAGTGCTTGCAAGTATATTCGAAAATTAGAGCAGAAAATAACGATGAGATGAACTGTCCAATATGTAGGGTTGATTTTAAGATTATGGGTGAAGCGTTATGTAATAAACCCATACCCGTTGTTCAATATAATCAAGTGCTATCTAGTTTATTTTCTACTGGAAAACAAATGCTAATACGGGCTCAAACTGATCAAACAAAAGTAAAACTAGCTTGGAACTTTTTATGCGATGCTGTTAATGGGGGCTGCATAGAAGCGATTCCGTTTCGAGCAGAAGCCTGCTTTTTACAAGGGAAAATAGAACTAGAAAAAGCACGTAATGATCCCATTAATGTAAAACCAGCTTGGAGCTTATTATGCGACGCTGTTAATGGGGGCTGCATAGAAGCGATTCCGTTTCGAACAGAAGCCTGCTTTTTACAAGGGAAAATAGAACTAGAAAAAGCTCGTAATGATCCCATTAATGCAAAACTAGCCTGGAGCTTATTATGCGACGCTGTTAATGGGGGGTGCATAGAGGCAACTCCGTTTCGAGCAGAAGCCTGCTTTTTACTAGGAAAAATAGAACTAGAAAAAGCTCGCAATGATCCCACTAATGCCAAACTAGCTTGGAGCTTATTATCCAATGCTGTTAAAGAGGGCTGTTCTGAAGCCAGTCCACTTCTTGCTGAGGTTAACAGTTACGTATCAAAATAGCTCTTCTTTTCATTATCGAAATGCAATTTAAACAAAATCACCCAAGTAAAATCTCAGAGCCTTTTGATAACATTTATGGGAGTTGAGTAGGTTAGTTTCTTACAATATTTGGGGTTCTCCTAAGAATTAAAAATTATTACTCTGTCTCATTTAGGGGCAAAAGTGTGTTGTAGCTGCCTGTTGTTGAATGCGAGTGAAAACAGGTCATAGTCATTTATATTGGACAGAAAAAGGAGACAAAATGCAAAAAAGTTTGCTTGTGAATAGCGCGTAATTCTCTCTAACTTATTTTTGAAAGTGAGCACAATGGACACTTTGGGCTGACCTTCTGATCATATATAAACAAATATCGGCAACCACAGCGACAATTTTTTAACGTCGCATTTTCTTTTTTGATTTCACTGACAAGTAACCAAGCCTCATTTAAGCTGATTTCATTTTGGCTGTTTATCTGGGGGAGCCTTATCGACATTCTAAGGCGTTGATATAGCTTGTGGGCATCCATTAATACGTTGACGTCCAAATGGTGAATATTGTCAACTTTTGTGAGCTGAACGTACAGATTCACTAATAGCGATGCATCTAATATTCGCCATTTGCTGGTGAGAATAGTTTTGGCTTCCTTATTTTGTCGGATATCGGGGAAGTCCTGTTCTAATTCTTTATAAAGAGAGCGAACCGAGTGAATTGATAGTCCTGTATCGTTGGCTATCAATCTGCTTTGAAGTCCATGTTTTATTAACTCAGAAGCCCTATGAATTTTCTCACTACGCTGGATCATATTCATGGTTAGTTTTGCCTTGTTGAAACCGAAGTAAGGTAGTAACTGAGTTTGTTGAAGCCGTTTCCACGGCTCTTTATGAGTTCAACAAACTGCTTAGGGGTTCCTCTAGGCTGAAACTGTAATAAGTGCGGATCAGCAAGTTGTTGGATATCAAGGAGCTGGGTTTGTGCTAACAAATTAATAGCGGTTTGAGGTAAACCTAACTGTATGCGAGCTTGATTAGGTTTGAATTGTGCCCACTGTCTCGCACATTGAAGGTAGAGTAAATTCAGTTGTAGTAAATCTCGCTCTAAATCATTCACCTTGTACCTCCATTAATTCAAATGTTTTGGACGTAATGGCTTTTCTGCTTGAAGCTCTGGCTCGATATTTTTAAGGATAGATATGTTGATATTATTATGTTGACCGTTCAGGAAAACGGTTTTTGCTAGATCTGTATCGCCAATAAGAGTCGGAGTTTCAGTAAAAAAGCCATTGTGACTATTGTGCTGTTCAGTTAAGCCTGTCAATTTTTTTGGGTATTGATAGGGCTGTTCTTTGAGCAAAAAGCTTTGATAGCGAGTAGAAAACTCTTTCATCCTAGATAAATCAGTTGATAAATGGCATAACACTACAACCTGATGTTTTTATAGGCCGTGTCTATGAAATTGCGAGGTTCTACCATTCACCCATTAGGTGAAGCCAAAAATACTCAATCATCACCCCAAAATACCCCAGAAGATCGACCACAGATCGAAATTGATACCTTTGATGGCAAAGTTCATGTTGAGTGGGATTCTGATGCTGAACTAACTCCTTACGGTCAGCTTCCTTTTTTCATTCAG
>NZ_ML014901.1 GCF_003675895.1 Parashewanella curva | reverse complement strand
ATCCGGACAGCGATTCCGGACTTGAACAAAAATCGTCCGGATAATACCGAATTCAATGTCCGGATTATCCCGAAACAGGTGTCCGGATAATGCCGAATTCAGTGTCCGGATTGCTCCGAATTATGCACTCAAAGCATGATCGACTTTTAAATGCCTTTGAACCTTATCAGCTAAAGCTTTAAACCCTCCTGTAATCAGGACGGTTACAACTCCTTGAGACTTTAATAGTGAAAATAATTCATCAGCACCTTCGTGATATTCAGCTTTCTGTACTACATCATTTAGTATATTAATTGTTAGACCATATTTCATATGAAGAGTGACGGTATCTTTCATCCAATCAAGATAACCTTTATATTCACCTCTAAGCCATTTATCTTTAGTCTTTTCCTCTTCAATTAAGCAGTCTTCACCTAGTTCCTTAGCTAAAACAGTCCATGCACTTGGCGCAACTTTTCCATTGTCTAAAGATAGCTCTTTTTTAAGGATGGTTCCTTCCATGTCAAAAAACCAAATCTTAGGTAGTTTTATGCTATTCATAAATTAAGCACACTTTTTCTTGTTCATGGCAGTATTTTTTTCGATTATATTTAATGTTTTAATAATTGACCTTCCTACTGCAAAAGCTAGATTAACTGGTACAGCATTTCCTATTTGTTTATATTGAGCTGAGATAGGACCACTAAATTTCCAGTTATCTGGGAAGGTTTGGATTCTTGCATATTCCCTGACTGTTAATGGGCGTGTTTCCTCAGGATGGCACCTTTCAGTTTGCTTCTGGGCTGGTGAACAAGTAAGAGTTAAACTTGGCTCATCCCAAGATAACCTTCTAGCCATTCCGGTTTTTCCACCACCAAGGAAGTAACTCTTCATCATATATTCTCTTTGAAGATCATCTGGTAAATCTCTCCAATATCCACCTTGTGGGACTTTAGCTAGTATTTCAGCTTTTCTTTTAGGGTATTTCTGACCCTCTGAATTAGGTACATCACAATCGTAAAGCTCACCTGCTTTTAGGGCATCTTTCATTGTCATGATTCTGTGGTAAGGTGATGGCCAATCGAATTCAGAATTAGAAATTAAATCTTTTCTAATCCCCACTAAGAATAGTCTTTCTCTTTTTTGTGGAACTTGATAAAAAATGGCTTTGAGTACTCTTGGATTGACTAGTTTATACCCTAAATCATCAATAACATCACAAATAGTTTCAAGAGTTCTACCATCTTCATGATTAAGTAAACCTCTTACATTTTCAGCAAGGAATACTTTAGGGTTAGTTTCCTTTACTGCTCTGGCAAATTCAAAAAATAAAGTGCCTCTAGTGTCTTCAAATCCAAGCTTCTTGCCAGCATAAGAAAATGCTTGGCATGGAAAGCCACCAGTTAAAACATCAATTTCATTGTGATATTCAGAGAAGTCAATGTTTGATATATCACCTTCAACAACATTCCAGTCAGGTCTATTTTCTCTTAATGTATTACAAGCATGTTTATCTAGTTCATTAAGTAAGACCGATTCCAACCCAGCCTTTTCCATTCCCAGTGCAAGACCACCTGCACCTGCAAACAGTTCAAGCATTTTATACGGGCGAGAAGCTTTAATATTTAGTTCATCATTCCAATTACTCTGAAATAACAGCTGAGCCTGTTCAAATTGTTCAAGTTGGCTTTTATGATACAAGCGATAATTGTTTCCATCATCTCTCTCAGGGATAAGAGTTCCATTATTATCCCAACGTCTAAGAGTTTCTTTAGAAACACTTAAAATGTCGGCAACTTGTGAGATTGTGTAAAATTCAGGAGACATATATTAAATTCAGATTAACCTTGATCATGGTTACTACTGTATATTCATTCATATGTTTAGTCAAACATTGATCATGGTTATTATTCAGAATGCTGAACAGTAATCAAGAGAACAGCTCTCTTGATTACTTGAAGATACGAAGATTATTAGCTCAAAGACTCTTTGAGCAATTTGAAGATAAAGCGCATATCGTAGTCTCTAGGTAGTAAATGATTTTCTACTAGTACTTGAGCTATCAGAATTATGCCTTGAATGTACAACAAAGGCCCACCACACTCAGTGAGGAATTGCTGTAATCCCTTGCGAACAATTAGATCTGTATCCGGAGTCTTTTCACCAGTATCAGGATTAGATGGACTAAAGTAGGCTTGTTCACCACTAGATTTGGGAATTCTTTCAACAAGAATAGCCTTAAACCCTTTAAAGCGAGAGCTGTTTTGGTATACGAGTGAGTGCATATTCTTTCTTGTTTTAATAGCTGAAGCTGCGTTCATGGTATTGAATCGGTTTTTTACTTCTGCAATTAATTTTTTATCAGGTACTTGAAGATCCAATTGACCACTTTCAGATTTAATGACATTCGGTAGCATACAAGCCATTAACTCATTTAATTTTCCGATCTTGTTTCCTCTCCATTTATCAGCAATTCTACCTCTTTCGAATAATAAATAGGCTTCTTCATTAATTGGTTCATTACCATTAGAAAGATCAGCGTTCATTAATAAAGCTGAAATCGGATCTGGTTTTGACTTCGGTCTTACACCTCTAGAGCCGATAATTATAGAAGTGACCTCTTTTTTGAAGTTTTCAACCCCCACAGGATCAAGGTTTCCAACTAAGGGGTTTATATCTGATAGCTTTAACTCTGAATTAATACTTATATTTCCAGATTCTTTATACCCATCAATGTATAAAGCTTTCAGATCTAGTAACTGAATATTCATGAGGCTTCCTATTTAATGTTCGAGATTATATTTGGATAAGATTTCTTCGGAATCCATCAACCAGACAGTATTTTTTGAAATTTTTCTATTTCTATCTGTTTTAGCAACACGCCAAAAGCACAATTCATCAGCTGTATCATTGGCAGAGATAAGCTTGCATGACTTTGATTTAAAGGTGTTTTGTTGTTGTCTGGATTGAAAATGTGGAAAGTCTATGTAGACTTGAGTTTCAAATTTCAAGTCAAATGATAGTAGAGAGCTTAGAAAAATCGAAACGCAAAGAAAAGTTGTTTTAGATCCAATTTTGCCAACAATACGGCAAGTACAGTTATGACATTTAGGCATAATTAATCCTTAAAATTACATCATTACGTCATGCTAAATCATTTTCTTAGGCTTAATTTGGTTCTTCCTAGAAGTACCTATAACCCAATACGACAAGCAATTGTATGATCTCTTTTAAATGTAATGGCGCTTCCTATGAAGTGCCGACCGCCTATAATATTTTCGGATCTAATTTTAAATGTCAATAGTTTTTGCACTTTAATGTTGATTAAAGTGCAAAAGCGAATTAAAGCTCAAAAGTCTAGCTCTGAAATGAGACTGTAGAGTTAGATTAGACTTGATCGCTGTTAGTTGATCTCTTATCTAAAAGTCGATATTTTTTCTCATCAGAATGTCTTTAGCACTCTCTTTGTTTTTTTACTAATTACCTTGAGTTTAACTGTAGGCCCTTTGCTCCCTCTAATTAGCTCCCCACTTTCAGGACATCTAATTTTTTGTTTATCTATTTCATACTTAATCAAATCAAGCTGTTCCAGCCTTCTCAAAGCCGATGACAACACGTTCTTACTAGGTCCATTTATGGGGTTTTCTGAGTTTGGAGTAGGGGGAGCATACTCTGAAAATTTAGCATAACTATATGATAAAGAATCTAGTTTTGAGCGCCACACTCTTTGGGTATAATTTTTTCCTGACTTCATTCTATTACTTAGTAAATAGAGAGCAATTTCTACATCTTGTGGTTTTAAAAATGGTGCATTACTGCCATTCAGTTTCCCCTCTCCTCTCCCGACACTTCTAGCTTCTAATAAACGCTGTATAAATAAAGCACTTTGAAGAGCCTTAAATTGTGGATCTGAGCAGCAATTCTCGGTCAAAGAATAAATCCTTAAAATTCAATACATAAAAGAAATGTTAAAATTTTCTTTTCGCACAAACGTAAAGCGAAAACCTGACATACAACGATAGATCACAACAACTATAGCCA
>NZ_ML014900.1 GCF_003675895.1 Parashewanella curva | reverse complement strand
TCCGATCACTCATTTCGGACTTAAGCAAAAAATGATCGGACAATACCGAATTCGATGATCGGATTATGCCGAAATAGGTGATCGGATAATCCCGAATTCAGTGATCGGATAGCCCCGAATTATGCATCTCGCCTTATACAAAAATCAAATACAGCCTTTCTCTCTATAATTCCTTTCCCACTTCTCAAACAAATTTTCCCACATAATTTTTCGTAACTCACTAATTTCATTAGAGCTTGAATGAGCTTCACTATGAACATTTGAGATATCGACACCTGACAGCTCTTTGCCAAACATTCGTGGAGTAACATGGCTATAGTGCTTTTCAATCATTTCGACACTGGTGCCACACTGCTTGGCAATCACATCAATTGGTGCTGTTTTGGCTAGCAGTTCCCACGTAATATATGAATGACGCAGAGAGTAGAGGCTTCTAGTCCCCTGACGGCTTTCTTTTAAGCCTGTCTTGATAAGCGCCCTATCGAAGGCTTTACCAAGTTCTTTAGTTGTAGTGCCATCGGCTAACCTGAAGAGCTTTTCGTCTTTATAGCGTGTGGGGAATCGCTTAGTAAGATCTTGAAGGGTATGTTTAATACCATCTTTGCATACAACTTCTCTTACTCCGGTATGCTGTGTTGTCTTGCCTTGTCGCACCGTAATACAAAAATATGCTTGATAGCCTTTTGCCTCAATGTGAATGTCACCCCAAGTGAGGTTATCAAGCTCTGATCCCGGCCTCATGCCTGTGCATACAGCAAAACAAATATAATCACCTAGCAACTCTAAAATTTGTCTAGATTTAGAGGTTCTACTTTCGCCTTCCATTTCACGAATAGCTTCATAGACTCTTTCAAATTCATCAGGTGAAAAAGCGGCTCTTCTCTGGCTACTCGTACCGTTATTACTGAGAACTGGTACTTGTGATGGCAAAAGCCATTTGTTTTCTACTGCTTCCTTGTAAACCATTTGCATTGCAGCATTGTGATTTTGGATAGTAGATTTGGCTGGCACTTTCTTAGACTTAATGGTTCTCCATTCATCGAACTCTCTCAGCTTAGAGGCATCAATAGTCGTGATATAAATCTGACCAAAAAACGGGATGTGATATTTATTTAAAGCTTGAATATAGTCAACAAAGCTCTTTTTACCTAAGCCGTCCTCTAGCTGCTTTTGCATTTTAGCAATCGCCTGTTCAGCAATGATGGCAAACTTTTTAGAAGTGATTAGAGAGCCACTTTCAGATCTGATCTGATACTCAACTAATAGCCGAGTGGCTTTGATAATTGCTTTATCTTTGTCCTTTTCTTTGGTAGCTTTACATCGCCACTTGCCACCAACTTGTAGTCTTGCATACCAGCGACTACTGTTGTCTTGTTGGAAGATGTATAAATCATCTGAAATGGTGTGTCGTTCTAATTGTTTTGCCATTGTAGTGCATCCTTCGATTTGCAAAGTTTTTGCAAAGTCAAAAAATAATACACTAACAATCTGAATTTACTATAGTTATCAAGCAAACAATCTATTCAAAATCCGTTTCCTTCGGGAGTGTGGGTTCAAGTCCCACCTCTGGTACCATCATCTTCAAGATGATATAAGCCGACGCAAGTCGGTTTTTTTGTGTCTGATTTTCAATAAGTTAGCATTATCCTCTTCAAATTTTCTCATACTCTCACTTATGTAAAACGCTATGAATCTTTCGGTCTATCTCCGGTAGCTCAGTGCAGAACCTGTGAGCATTTAGATCCTAGTAAATCCAACGCTATGCAATTAGATACAACATCGAGTGAGTATTGAGAGCAACTAGGTTCCGGTGGCTTTCTGGTAGTAGTCTGGTCAACTAAGAAAAGGGATCTTACTTTGTGCAAACTCACGCTGCCAATTATCACCGCCTACGCAGAGCATTTCTTTCAAAATCTTTAAGTTTTCAGCTCTCACCTCTGATCCAATCATTACCTCTTTAACGACATCAAAGGGAAACTGCACCTTAAGATAGGAGGTCAGGCCGTAACGATTGGTTTTATAATTAACCTCTGACTTAAAAACCGGTATATCTGGACTTTCGACTTTTTCAATTAAGCGATAAGCAAGGCCTGTATCATTAAGAAAAAGTCTATACTCTTGCTCTTCGAAATAGCATTGGTGCTTGAACAGACTAAGGAACTTTGTCAAGTTAAAGCAAAGTTGTCTGTGTTTGATAAGAGCTAAATCAAACATCTCATTGTCGTTTTGATAGAGTACTGGATTGCCATGAGTGCATACTAATATGCCATTTTCATCAATTTTAATGAGGTCATTTTCTATTAGAAATTCGTAAAACTCTTTGATTCGGTTTACGCCTTCTTTTCCTAAAGGCTGTTCATCAGAAACGTAAATACATTTTTGAACCCAGTTTCCCCAAATGTTAAAAGGCATTTCAATCTGGCTATTTATTTTCCTTTCAATGACATCAATATCAAACCCAATACACACACCATATTTAGGACTTGTATAACTTCGCCATTGGTTTAATGAATCTTTTTTCTTGGAAAAGCAAAATATATATCCTTGATGTTCTGTTTGACTCAAGACAGGTAGTTGTACGTCTTTTGCTCTAGAAAGCTTTTTAAACTCTTCCTTTAGTATATTAATACCATAAGTCATTTCACTTGGATCATTAGTCATTCTTGTATCACCAAGGTGTAGAGTCCAGCTGCCTATTTCTGGTGGAGGGACATCCGCTCCTCTATCCCAGTAGAAAAAGTTATTAGTCTTTTGCCTTGTCAGCATTAAAAATTGCCAAAGAACAACTAAGTTGCCTTGGAGTATTCCAATGTCAAAATTAAATGTACCTCTGGCTGCCTGCTCGCTTTTAATCCTTGTTGGTTGTGCCACTCCACCTGAATATGTTGAAAATGATCTGATCCCCTTAAAATCCCAAAAGTTCATTTATAACAATGGCCGAAAAACAGCTGTTGTGACTAAGAAAAACTATGTATCCCTTGCTCCTTATAGACAGCTAAATCTAGTCGGTGGCAATACTTCTTATGTTCTATTTGTCAATAACCTTGACTCTAAGCCATTCAATGTAAGTCGTGAGAATGTAAAAGTAACCTTCATAGAGGCTCCAACGGCAAAAACAGGCTCTAAGAGCGTCCCAATTAGGGTCAATAGTTACGATGAAATAATTGCTGAGATTAGAGAAGATGAATATAAACAGAGATATAGAGCTTTCTTGAATAAAATTGAGGCTGATATGAATATCAAAGATCAAGCGACTACTGTTGCAGACTCTGATAAATCAGGCTCTATTTCTGGAAATTTCTCTGCAATGAGCACAGGACGTTATAGCAACGGCGATACTGTTTCAATTAACACAGATGGAAGCTTATATGGTGGTTATGGGGGCTCTACGCATACGACCATTTATAATCCAGCTCTAGCCCAAGTCATCGCTGCAAAAAACCAAGCAAGGTTTGCAAATAATTTAAACTCCATAGCTCAGAATGCAAAGTCACAGCAAGAGTTACTAAATGCCTTGTTTTTAAAGTCAATCAGTTTACCTAAAGGGAAGTCCTATGGTGGCTTAGTTGTAACTGACACCCGTGGGCTTGATAAAGAACTAAAGGGTACTTTTCTAATTCAAATTAATCTTGACGGTCAGGAATACGACTTCAAGGTAGGCCGAGAGTATTACAATGTTGATGCAACGGCGGTTAAATCCTAGAGTCATTTCTCTGCCTTTTTCTGTTAAAGCCTACATCATATAGGCTTTATTATATCTCTCCTCATATCCCCGCATTTAATCTCACTTCAAGCTCATATTACTTCTTCATAGACTGAACCTTAAGAGTTAAAGTTTTGAATAATATTACTCAATTCACTGTTTCCTTTGGATTTTCTTTGTTGAGACCTCGTGGCATTTTTTGTAAATAACTAAATGCCCATTCCAGCCTTTCTTCAAGTTCAAAATAAGCTCTATCCACAACAGCTTGTAATACGGGAATAAACCAAATATCAACGTTCATTGCCGCTTTAAAGAAAGAGAT
>NZ_ML014899.1 GCF_003675895.1 Parashewanella curva | reverse complement strand
ATTAGCTGGCTTATGGGTCTTTTTACAGCTCAACGAAGTTCTTTCTAACTATACCATTGAGGAGATTGAAGCATTTAGAGAGTTGGCTAGTTCGTTTTTTGGACAAACCATGTAGATACCTATGCATCAAGGTCAAAATCACCAAATTTCAAATCCGCATTGATCGCTTCCCACTTAGCATTAAAAGCATTTCTGTCTTCCTTGCTTTTTAAATCCCTCATTAACGAGGATTTAAGAATATCAATTGAGCTTAACGGCATGCCTCTATCATTAAGAACATTAAAAATTTGTATTGCACTATCTTGAGATGGACACGTAATTACAGTCATCACAACGTTTTCAAACAACCAAAGTGTAAAATCATCAATATCTATGCACTGTTCATCAATTCTCTCTTCTAAGAATAATTTTAAAAAATGTGCATTTTGAAGGTACTTGTTATCTGGAAAGGCCTTTTCCACATTTTTAACTTTTTGAAACTTTATTTCCTTTAGTACAGTTTCTTCAAAATCAATCTGATACTGCTCATTGGTTAGGAATTTTAGTTTTCTTTTTTCACTTTCAAATTCATCCTGTATTGCATTACTTACAAATTTCTTTGCTTTAGGAGATAGTTTAGAAAGATATAAATCTCGAATAACACACGCAAGGATTGTGAATGAGGTTGTTCTTTGTTGACCATCGATAATATCATATCGACCATCTGATTCATTATTGACCAACACCAGAGAACCACAAAAGTAGTTTTCTTCTTTATTTTCTTTATATGAAGTTATCAAATCGTCTATCAGGTCAGATAGGTTATCTTTGTCCCAAGAGTAAGGCCGTTGATAATCAGGTATCTGATAAAACCTATCATCAGAAACAAGAACTTTCTTTATATTTTTTATTTCAGCTTCTATTTTCATTTTAAATTCCGTCTTTTATTATTACTGAACTTATTAAATACATTTCCTACTTAGAGCCAACCTCATTATTTACCAGTAATTGGTTAGTTTTATAGTTTATATAAATCATCCCAAAGAAAATGGTTTTTATAGTTGAAAGAGGTTTATCTGAAATCTTCTCGATATCTCTCTTCATCCCTAAACTAAGATAAATGCTCGTTGCTAGAAATGATGCAGAGATGAGAAAGTCTGATATATCAAAAGATGTTGCTTCAGGTATGTACTGAGCTTGAATTTCAATAAGTAACGCGACAAAACCAAGAATAGGGTCAAACTTAAATTTTTTGTTTGACTTAGCTAGGAGGTAATAAATAGCCAAAAACCAAAATACATAGCCTCCTGGAATAATAGTCGCGGCAACTACACAGCTCAGAGTGGGAAGAATGACTCCCATAGGAGGCTGAAGCGGGAGTTTCTTTTCTTTTTCTGAAATAATATCTAATTCAAGCTTATATTTTGACGTTGCACTTTGAAGCTTTTTCGCTTGCTCCAAGCTTAAGTGCTTTCTGATTAAGACTTCACCTTTAGAATAAAGAGTTAATATCCTGTCTTTACTACTCTTTAATAACTTGGACAGTATCGTTAACTTCCGATCCAGATCTACTTGATTTTTTTCATTTCGCTTAAAAGCAACAGTGTACAAATCCTGTTCATTAATCTCTGATTGATTTTGTTTCTTATTATCCAAAACTGAATCTAAAGCAGATTTGAATTCATCAGGTTTTGGGAAAAACATCTTAGAAAAATCTCTAGTTTTAAGACCATCTTCAGTATGAAAACTTAAAACAATTGATTGCTCTTTTTCTGTTACAGACTCTAATGCATAAGATGGGATAATATAATTTCCCCCAGTTAAAACATTCGGTACGACTATCCTGTCTTTCCCAACATATGCTTCTAAATTTTTATGCTTTTTAAATAATAAAAAGCGAACCCCAAAGTCTATAAGAACCACAGAAAATATAAAAAGAATATCCCAAAACACTAGATTCAGCCACTCGAGGAAACCAAAAAGATCCGGGTATTTATCAAGTAACCGACTAAGAATACGAGTAGACACTAGACCGTTTTCAAGCATATAAACTGCAAAAATAAGAAACAATACACCGCCTATAAGTGAAGCCCCTCCTGATTTGAATCGATTAATCTTATGTGAATACTTTTGAACATCCATTTCTTATACTTCCAATCAATACCACTAAAAAAGAAGTGCAAATTATATGCAGCTCAAAACATTATTCAACCATTAACCAACTGATTTTTTTGATATTAAACAGCAAAAATAGTGTTATCGTTTTTTAGTTACTAATCATAACCTCAAAAACTTCCATCCCTTTCCAGTAACTCAAAAAGTTATTTTCCCAAACTTGGTACATATCCCTAGCCTTCTCTATAGGCTCATAGCAGAACAAGCTTTGAAACATGCCAGCCTGAAAGTCAAAATCTAACTCTTTAGCCAATTCGTATTGTCCACCAGCGCCTACATAGCAAAAGTCGGTTATGTAACACAGGTGCCATTCACAACCTCTTTTTTCTAACATGACTTCTACAGGGTGAAATCCTCCAGCCCCGGCTGAGTAATCAGGATCTCTGAAGTTGATTGTTACTTGATTGCTCTTGGCATCGTTAAGCAATAAAGCAAACGATTCGAGTAGAGTGTCTGATACAGATAGAGGCAGGTCTTTATTAATGTTGTGCATAATGGTTCTCAAGATTAGGGAGGGCTAACTTCTGCCCTCAATGAAACAGAAAGTTAAGATTTGGATTTATCAGCCTTCTTAGAAGCCTTGTTACTGGCTTTGGCGGCTTTTTTATCAACAATTAGTAGATGGTCTAGCTCCCCTTTCTCCACAGCATCAATAATCACTCGAATAGTTTCAGGGATTTTTTCTCGCTCACCAACATCAATAGCTTGCTTGCCTTTATCCAGCTCTAACACTCTGATCCCTTGCTTGATTTCAAGGTAATAGTGATCTTCGCTCTCGTAATACCAAGGGCGAACGGCACAGCGTTTTTTCACTTTTTTCCTTTCACCAGTTTCAGGATCTTTAACGGTTTTATCTTTAAAGCACTCAAATTCAGTACCAGCTATCAGGCATTCCACCATCTCCAGTTGTTGTTCCAACTTCTCGATAAGCTTTAACCTTTTCTGTAGTACAGGTGGCTTTTTCACAATTTCAGGGCGTGCGATAACCTTGAGCGAACTCAATACGTTAGTCATAGTGTTTTCCTCTATTGGATTTAATGTATAAAGCCGACTGGCTTTGTTTGGGGTTTGTAGCGATTTTCTTGCTGCAATATCGCTATTGCTTTATTTCTAAAATTATTTGATGGGTATAGCTCTTTTTTACGACTTAAAATGGCAAAGTCACCAGCAGTAAGGCGACTCATCGCTCTAAATGCTTGAATTTCAATAGCTGTTAATTGTTCAATACTAAGAACATGTTTATACAAAGAGGCTGCTTGAATAGATGTCAAATAGTCACATTCAAGCTTAAAATCAAAACGTCTAAGCACTGCTTTATCAATAGCTTCAAAAGAGTTAGTAGCAGCAAATACAGGCTGCTGTGAGCCTTCTAGTAACGTTAACAGCTCGTTTGTAAGCTGAACTTCGTGATGAGAGCTTGCGCTTTCTCTTCGACTGAGCAGACTGTCTACTTCATCAAACAAAATGAGTTTGTTATCTCTTTGAGCCTCAATAAATATTCCAGCAAGGTTTTGCTCACTTTCACCTACATATTTGCCTAGAACATCCGAGCATTTGATGTGCATGATCCCTAAATCATGTTGCTGAGCTAAATAATGCGCCCATGCTGTTTTTCCTGTACCAGAAGGACCACTTAATAACACCCTGATCCCTCTAACCTTATCTAAGGCAGAATTGATTGCTTTTGTGGTTTCCTTAATAGCCGTTTTTGATAGCCCCTTAAAGTTCAAGTAACTTGGATCAAAGCTTATTTCTTCGTAACTATTCAGCCCATCTGACTCAATCTGCTTAAAATAGCAACGGTTGAGTCACCATTTTACTTGATCCTCAATGATCATTTGACCGATCTTCCCAGTATGTCATGCTGACCAAATATTTAGT
>NZ_ML014898.1 GCF_003675895.1 Parashewanella curva | reverse complement strand
AAAGATTTGAAAGAATAAGTCTAAATTCATGGTGTACTTCCGCAAAAGGAAGTATAAGATCACAAACCGTATTCACGGTCAAATTTATGTTTACAATTGCTCAAAAAACATTCGCGATCTTGCCCTGTTAGCGGTATTGATATTGATGCGACCATTGCGCATGTAAAACAACAACTCGAAGCTGATAAAACGGTGACACCTGCGCTAAAGTTAGCTATTGAAACTTTAGTAATGCTAATCATGAACTTGACTAATCGTATGGGGATGAACAGCAAAAACAGCAGTAAGCCGCCATCTACAGATAATGACAGTGATAAGAAGAAAAATTCTAAAAACAATGGCAAACCAGGTGGTCAAAAAGGCCACATAGGTAGCACTCTCAAGCAAATCGATAAGCCTGATGTTGTTGAGGTGCTCAAGCTTGATAAGCGCAAACTTCCAAAAGGCCATTACAAAGAAGTCGGCATAGAAAAACGGCAGGTCTTCGATATTGAATTCAAAACGATAATCACAGAATACCAAGCTCAGATATTAGAAGATGAGCAAGGCAAGCGCTACACAGCAGCGTTTCCAAAACAAGTCACACAAGCCGCGCAATACGGTGAAGGTGTTAAAGCTCATGCTGTTTATCTGTCACAATATCAGCTCTTGCCTTACGACAGAATAAGAGAATACTTTGCAGACCAACTTCAACTTCCGATCAGCGCTGGAACACTGGTTAACTTCAACGCTCAGGCTGCAAAACTGATTCAGGATTTAGGTGCACTCAATGTGATCAAATCATAACTTTGTGGTTCTCCCGTCCTTCATGCCGATGAGACAGGCATGAACGTCAATGGCTCCAAACATTGGCTGCATACTGCTTCTACATCGCAGTGGACTTATTTTACTTGCCACAAAAAAAGAGGTAAGGAAGCGACAGATACTGCGGGTGTTTTACCCAATTACCAAGGCGTCTTAGTCCACGACCATTGGAAACCTTGCTTTAAATATGAGTGTTTACATGCACTTTGTAATGCTCACCATGTGAGAGAACTTGAGTTTGCTCTAGATAAAGAAGAACAAAGGTGGGCGAAAGAACTTCAAGAGCTACTTTTTGATATACAAAAAGAAGTTGAAGATGCAGGTGGCCGTCTCAGTTACCAAAGAATTAAGGCTAGGCTCAAGCAGTATCGGCAAATCATAAAAGAGGGCGAACTCGAATGCCCAGAGCCACCAAGAGAACAAGGAAAACGGGGGCGAGTTAAAAAAAGTAAAAGTAGGAACTTATTAGAACGTTTAAGGGATTATGAGAAAGAAGTTCTAAGGTTTATGATAAATCCTGATGTTCCCTTTACTAATAATCTGGCAGAAAATGACATCAGGATGACCAAAGTTCATCAGAAAATATCAGGTTGCTTTAGGAGCATAGAAGGTGCTGAAAACTTCTGTGCCATACGCAGTTACGTTTCGAGTTGCAGAAAGCAAAATATAACGGCTTCAACAGCGCTGAATTTGTTGTTCAGTGGGCATTTACCGGATATTTTTATTCAGAAGGCTGAATAGTTACAAATAATACTCATCGGCTTCTGAGTGCTCTGCTTGTTTTTGGCGAAATGATTTGATCACGAATGAAGCCTTTTTTATATCTTTTTATCATCTTATGCTTAAGATCCTGTCTATGAATTGGGTATATAGAAATGAACCATCGGACATAATTTAATCTCACGACCGATTAATTCAGCTAACCTTAATTAGGTCTACATGGAAATCTGACAACGGAGGTACAGATGAAATTTCCTAAATTACTCATTGCAACACTTAGTACAGTAGTTATTTTGGGGTGTAATGACGATTCGAAAAGGTTATCAACTCAGGTGCTTGAAGCACCATTACCACCAAGAGTATTATCAGCTGAAAAATACATGGATTACACCGACGTCTGTGCAGATTGTAATGGCAATATGCAGTGTGATAGCGATGAGCAATCTGTAAAGTCTGATGAAGCTGGGCGATTTCATTTTCCCGAAAATTTAAGAGAATCTCTCGCTAGTTGTCCTTTGGTGGCTGATGTTGAGCTACCTGCTTCTGAAAGCAACTCTGAAGTTGTAACAGTTAAAATGGCGAGTCCTGCTGGTTGCTCCTATGTGACACCTCTTACGTCTTTAATGCATCATGATATGTCTCTGCAACTATCTTCTACAGAAGCTAATGAAAAATTCAAGAAAGATGTAATTACCGATATGAATGCCTGTGTCGATTTTCATGCTTTAAAAAATGGAACTAAATTACAACAATTGGAGGGAGTGCATTTACAAGAAATAGCAACACATTTCATGTCATCCATGCTTGATATGCATATCGAAATTAATTCATTGGATGACTTGCAGGTCACTGAAAAAGATAAGCATCACTTTTCTGTTCATAAATATCTTAAGGATATAGATACTCACACTAAATCAGTGATTGACAAAAGGTATGAAAATCAGAATAACAGCTCGGCAGTTCAAGAAAGCGTGGGGGCTGCTAGTTCGTCCAATTTAAGTGCTTCTGAGTTTATTCAGCAACTGAATTTTCTATCCGCCTTACAAGCCGCAAAGCCGCTGAACTTAAGAGCGTTTTTCCTTAATAGCAGTGAGCAAAAAAGCATATACACTTATCCTGATACAAAACAAAACTTAGCATGGGTAAGCAATCAAAATGTAAATGTTAGTGATATGTTGCAAACGGTCACTATTCAGCATAGGGATTACTCTCGTTCAGAGCCTCGTGTACTATCAGCTAAAACTATTGGCCTGAAAAACGGACAGTTTGTTTTGAACGATTTCAGCGAATATTACTTTAAGAGTGGCACCGATAGTAATAGAAATGGGATAGTTTTCACGAACGCTTCTGCACCCAATTATCAATTTATGCTTTCAGGTAGTGTGGCTAAAGTGAAAGGGCTAAATATTTCTACACCCTTCGCCTTAGATGGCATCAATAGCTGGCACGATGCAACCAAAGCAAACGGTCAAGTGACATCGCACAATCGTTTTCTTAATAATGATAATATGGAAATTTACCAGTTAAAAGAAACGGTATATAAGCCAAATATTTTATACCCAGCTCAACCTGAAAAAGATTGTGCACCACAAATACAAGATGGTGATTCATATTCTAATTTATGTCACTATGTACAACGCTACCACCTTAAATATACTGGGTCTGTTTATCTGCCTATACAAAATACTTTTATAACTAAGGATGTGCTTATTCACTCAAATAGCGATGCTGACGTTTCTGACTTATTGAGTATTCCAGCTAAAGGCTCCAACGGAAAAACAGCCCTTTACCTTAGTAAAAACAACATTCACGGTTCTAGGCCTGCTTATTTTTTTGACTCTCCTACGAGTCTAATAGGTGTTTCCTTTGCTAGGGGAACAATTGCTCCTCCTAATACTGCGGTTGATGGTTCGGAACTTGGCTCTGATCCCCACTCTGTAACGCGCTACATTTCATCATGGAGTGAACAAGTTGCAAACGGCATCAATGTCATAACTGTGCAAGTACCCGCTATCATTCAACGTAAATATTCTATCTCAAACAAAGTCTACATCGCAAAGATAGGCAATTACTATCGATTTATCGATTTTAAAAATAAAGGTGAGGTTCAAAACAAGCTTGGCGCATCATTAGAAACACATAATAGAATCCGCCAGGGAATTAATAAAGATCAAATTAAAGAGTAGTTTTTGACAACCTATTCAATTTCCCACATTACTTATCTGCAAGTATTGTGGGAGTTTTTTATTAGCCTCGCTTAAGGTTAAAACCCCGTCTTTCAGACGGGTAGCTTTCAGCTAGCGGTTGCCTTTATTATGTAAGGATGAAGTACCGACAAGGCTCTCACACAAAATACAAGATCGAATATCATTTCGTATGGGTCACAAACACTAAAGTGCGGTAACTACATTGTTCGTCTTAAATACCTTGTGCTTTACTATAAATGTCTGAATAAATAAGAAATAGGGTATATTAACTCAAGTTTCGGAGTTCATTTTTAGCTAAAATCATGGGAACTTTTCAGTTGAAATAGCCTCTTGGCGTAATGTAAAAGTATCCATTTGCATGACTTGATTAAAAAACTTGGTTACTTCTTC
>NZ_ML014897.1 GCF_003675895.1 Parashewanella curva | reverse complement strand
TTTAATTACGTAGGCTTGCTGCTGCCTCTAAGAAAAGCTGAGGGTATAAAATACTGAGCTTTTAGCAGATTGAGTTATATTGCTGTCGTAAAGAGGTAATCAAACTTGATTGACCGAGATTTGCTGGGATCTGAGTGATTTGCTTTTTTTCGTTTAATCTTGGTTATATTCTTTTTCGGTTTGGGCTTATTTGTCTTGTCAGTCATGCTACTTAATATTCCATTACCAGTGCAACACTATTGGTCAACATATAGATAACACAAACTCCTTCCTCAAGAAACACCTTTGTTCTCCATTTAGATAACACATGAAGCATAGAAATAGTTGTTGTCTAAATGGATAACCACTTGTCATTGCAACACTATGATTATCAAAAGAAAATGTACTCGTTTTTTTAATTGCTGAAGCGAGGGTGCATGAAAAAGTATCAAGAAATCAAATCTGAACGTGCTGAGAGTTTATCAAGCACCAGATTGCAAAAAATAGGCGAAGCAACAGGAGTAGTGCGCTTACAGTGCGCTGATATTTATATTGCAAACTGGTATCGAGATTGTGAATACAAAAAGTTCTCTGACTTTGTTAAGCAAAATATTAAAGAGATCAGTGATTCACAGGCGTACAAAATGGTTAATGCTGCAAAGTTAGAATATTGGTTAGAAGGTAGGAATGCAGTAGGGAGGTACTCGATTAGTGCTATGGAAGAACTCGCTAGCCTTAAGAATGAGAATAAAATTCTTGATGTATGGGAGCATTTCAAAATGTCAGGTATGAAGGAACCTACCGTAACTCTTATTAGGGAAATTTCAGAACAGCTCTGGCCTAAATCTATGGTTAAAGCTGTTCAACAAACTAATGAGTCTCGTACACGAGACTCGATTAAATACTCAAAAGGCCAAATTGTTAAGCATTTTGAGGCTCTTCCTAAAGAGGAAATGCCCCTAGTCATCGCAAAACTGCAATCAATGATAAGTACTTCTTGATTCTAATAGCAGTATTTAAAGTGTGGATTCAATCTATTTAACTAGTTAATTAATAAGGATATATTATGAGTACTCAATTAAAGTTAGAGTCAATCAATCTAGAATACACTGAGAAATTGAATGGTGATAAATCAGTAATAGATACTTGTGAAAAGCAAAGTGCAAATGAAGAGCTGGGTAATGCCCCTAAGTACTTAGAAGAATTCAGTGTTGATACAGATCAACTTACTCTTCTTTTTGATATAAAAACAGATACGAAAAAGCTTATAGATCAGCGGTTTGGTAGGTTAGCCAATTGCCTACTCAATATATATAAAAACCAAGAGGATAATTATTCTCTTAAGCAACTGATAAAGTCTGATTCTAACTATACTGCCGCAATAATGTTTCCTATCAATTTTGACTCAGGAGCTAAAATTCATGGCAATAGCGGAGTTCCATATCTCCATATCAGTATCAAACCTAATGGTAATCGAGCATATTTAAGAGTTGAGTTTAAAGGCTTTCCATACACCAATGAGCAACTTCTATCAATCAGAGTCATATTGTCATTTTTACTTGGTAAGCAATACGAAAGCTATATGTCGAAAGCTAGAGTATCTTCAATACATATAGCGTGTGATATTTTGGGGATGAGGCCAGATTATTTAGTGTTTGATAAGCTAAGGTCACAAAAAGGTAAAATATATTTCGGAAAAGATGGAAAAATAGAGTCTATTTATTTAGGGGAGCATAAGGCATCAAGTCATGTACTTATTTATGACCTAAATGCCAAGGCCCAGTCCTCGGGTGAAACTGAGCCTACTGATCAGGTGATGAGAGTTGAATGTAGGTATAAATTTAAAAAGTCAGATTTAATACAGTTTTCTAATGTAGCAGCTATTACAGATATGTTCGGGCAAATTAGTGGATACGATATACCTTCGATGGTTGAAAGTGAGTATTTTAGTCCTGATTTTATTGATGCAATTACTGGAAAAGGGCTTATTCCTATACTGCAAAAAAGGTCTCAAAAAGAAAAAAGTGAAATACAAGAAAAGATGAAAGTGTTTCAAGTTCACTGGTTTAGACAAGGTAAAATTTTTTCCGAATGGCAACGGTCTCTGGAAAAGTTTGAAGTACTGACGAAGCCAATAGGTGAAAAATTAGAAGGTGTTTACGAAGAGCTTAAAAATGAATTTAAGATGTCATTACCTAAAAAGTCAAAAAAAACACGAAAATTCAAAAAATAACACCAAATTTTAGTCGAAGACTGGTCTTGGAGGGAATAAAAAATGCCGAGGTTTTATGTGGTTTTTATCGGAAGAAAAACAGGGGTGTTTTTTGATGAATGGGATAATGTAAGGAAACTTGTTGATGGTTTTCGTTGTGCGAAATATCAACTCTTTTCCTCTAAAGATGAAGCTTGCGTTGCTTTTGATAGCTTTCAAAGTTCTTGATTCTAGCCCAAGAACATCTAATAACCGTGTCAAAAACACTGGCTGAGGTCATCTAAAAGTAGTGATATTGTGGATATAGCAGTATCACTACTCATTTCTTAATTATCTATCTCAAATTCAAACACATCTACTGGAGTTATTTATGACTACAGCGAGCCCTTATGCGCTTTATTTAAGTCGATTGTCTGAGAATAGTCAGCGATCTATACACTCTCAAATGCGAAGTATCGCTAAATTGATGAACTGGGACGATTCTAGCTACGAAGATAAGCTATCTGAAGTCGATTATGAGCAGATCTTAGTCATTCGTAGTTGTCTAACGCACGCTTGTTGGTCGCCTCGTTCTATCAATCGGGCGGTCACGGCCATTAAAAATATCGTTAAAACGGCTGCCTTATTAGGTCAGGCAGAGGTTAAGCAAGCTTCCGATCTTCAATCAGTTAAGCAAATGAAGTTTGCTGATCACCAAGGTACGCCATTAACCAGTAAGCAAGTAAACCAGCTCTTTATTCTATTAGATTTTGAGAACGGTGCCTTGGCAGCCAGAAACAGAGCCATTTTCGCCTTGTTTCTAGGTACAGGGTTAAGGCGGAGTGAGTTAGCCGATTTAAAGCTGGCTGATTACAACCCTAATGACCATTCGCTATCGGTTATAGGAAAGGGGAATAAGTATAGGGTTATTTTTCTTCCGAAGTGGGTCACTTTGCACTTAGAGCAATGGTTAAAGCACAGGGGTAAAAAGGCTGGTTACTTGATGTGCTGGTGCGCCAAACAAGGGAAAACCACTCTTCAAAGAGCTATGAGCCATCATACGTTGTACCGCCTTGAAAATACCTTGAAGAAAATAGGTATTCAAAATGCCTCCCCTCATGATTTAAGGCGAACTTATGTTACACGGCTTCTTGAGCAAGGCATCGATATAAACACCGTACGCCAAATGGCTGGTCACGCTAATGTTGCGACAACCACCATCTACGATAAACGTGATCAAGCTGTGATGAAAAAGGCAGCTGAGCAGTTGAGCTATCAGGGTGTTGGAACTGCTAGAGGCAAAACGCTATGAAGCAAAAGACCAACTTCTATCGAAAAGAGAACGGTTGTCATTATTTAGCTTCGGTGTTTTCTAGCTGGCTATTGGATTGCAATACATTACCCATAGATGAAAAACTGGATAGGCAGACTCTTTGTCGAATTGCAGGATCACACATCAAAACCAGTGCTGAGTGTGATATAGAAACCTTTGCTTCATTGCTGCCTTTAACGGATATTGAGCCAAGGAGCACCAGGGTTATACAAAATAATGCCGCCTTTTTATGTAAACAATTCGGACTAGAAGAAGAGTTGGCATCCGCTTTTGAGGTTATTTTAGTATTCAATACCAATCACGGATTGAAAGACCTTATCCATCAACTCTGCCTCAGTGGAGAGGAAGTTCTCAATGAAGCCATTGAGACTCGAATTGGCTTTGAGCGTAACTTTTTATCCTCAAAGATCCAGCCACTTATCGACTGTGGAATATTAGAGTATGGAACGCTAGAGCATCCGATATGTTCACAGGTAAATGCCCTTTATTTACCATTTGCATATTCCCGCCTAACGTGATCAAGAATTCCTGCCCATCGTGATCACTATTTCTTGCCTAACTGTGATCAAGTATTCTTGTTTTGTCGTGAACGATTTTTAGCCACTTCAGGAATTACCGATCA
>NZ_ML014896.1 GCF_003675895.1 Parashewanella curva | reverse complement strand
CTTCTGTATTTTGCTGGGAAAACTAGGTGATATAACAAAACAGTTACGTTATGACTCTTGTGTATAAACTCACTCATTCACCTAATTTCGCAGCAAGCTGCGGGGAATAAAACCCTCAGAGATTTAACAGTGAGTATAAAGCGATGGAACAACGACAACGTAACAACTCAACAAGGAAACTACAACTTTGTCACCCCAAGTAAAATCCGAATTGAGCTTAGAGATAGCAACAATAATGTTACTGAAGTTAAAACGCTGACTTTGCTTAGTTTAGCCAACAGTGTAATGACCACAAAGGTCTTTACCCAGCAACCAGAATGGGCAGCAATCAATAGCGAACAAGGTGTAGTGAGTACTGAAAGGTTTATGCTTGCTATTCAGTAACCTCAATGCCGACTTAAGTATTGACAGCTTAAGTCGGCATATATTCTTATCTAAAAACCAAAATTGAATAAGGGTTCAATGCTCCCTACCGCACCAACATTACATTGCTTAAAAATTAAACTTTGTCAATGAAGCCTACAAAAAGCTTCTATTTGCTACATTCAATATTATTCTTAAACATACCACCAACAACAATTTTTTATGGCATGATAGAAACTGCCCCAAACATTACAGCTCTAGATGATTCAATTTCTTTTGAATTTGAATATGCATCTGCCTCTGAAAATGCAAATACAGCACAACTATTTTCAGAAGCAGTAGAGGCAATTGATAGTAACGATTATGCCTTGCTGGATAGTATTGTTGGTAAATCTGGGTTCGATATCAGAACGAAAAACGCTCAAGGTCAAACACTCTTTCACTCTTTTTTCGCTATAGAATTTGACGATACACGACCAATGTGCCCTGAAGCTGTTCAAAATCGTAGGGAAATGTTTCGATTGCTAATGACTTCGAAAAACGCAACTGATGCAATGTTCCTTAGAGACCAAAATGAGCATACCTTTCTACACACGCTATTCGAACACCCCTCTAGAGTTAATAACGTCTTGTTACACGATATTGCACAGGCACGTCCACAGCTTGTTAAAAACTTAGCCGCTAGGGAAGCTGCTAACGGCCAGTCATTAATTAGCGTAGGCTTGACTGCATTATCAAAAATTCCAGAGAAACGGTCTCTCCTTGAACGGTTTTCTGCAAGAGTAAAAGCATTTGCCACTACCTTAAAAATCATGGTGTTTCATCGATTTCATTTAATCACAGAAGATGAAGTTGATACCGCTAGGGTAATAGCTGCAAAAATCGCAGCAGAAATGCCGTTTATGACGAGAAAAGAAAAAGTAAATCTTCTGTCTGACCTAGGCACACATCTTAACTTACTTACAGAATCCAATAGCTATTTACGACAACAAATACTAGACAAGGATTACAATTGGCTTAGCGCATCTTTACAAAAAGATGCAGCAAAAGAAACAATCGAAGACGAGAATGGAAATAAGCCTAGTGAGCCTTTACCAGAGCCAACAACAGAAGTAGTTGAAAAAGAACCTATTGAAGAACTGCTTGAAGAAGAAACTATTGAAGAATTGAATGAAGACGATGAAATTGAAGAAATATCCGTCAGTGAAATAACGGCTCAACAGCATCGAGAGGCATTTAGATCCATTGAGCATGTTGGACAAATAGAAGCTCAGGACGTCACTTATGCTCCCGAGGTTTATATGGATGTCAATAACATTCCTCATAGTGGCATCGAATTTTTGCATGAGCACAATCATGTTGCTCAAAAAGGCTTATCAAAATTTATTAAAAATCAAAAGCAAAATTTTAAAGGCTCACCCAAAGTCCACATCGGGCTATTAGGTATAAATGAAAGATCAACATTTGGGGTCAAGCGACCAAGCCATACCGTGTTGGTTATTCATGTGAATAACAAAGCCATTATTGTAGACTCAAAATTTGGTAGTATTTACTGGGAAGCAGATGACGTATACCGTACACAATTACAGCCTTTTCAAAACCATGATGATTGCACTCGTTATGCGGTCGCAACAGCCGTTGAACTTTGTAAAGTACTCCCCAACATGCATAGTATGGATCCGCTGCAGCAAGAGATGGAAATAAAAAAAGCAATCCGCATGATAAATCCATTAATGCTCACAAATATCGAAGTCGATGAGTATCTCAATCCTTACAGAGAAAAGCATAAAAGGGAGTATGATGAAGTAACAAGAATTATGGAGCAGAATGAAGAAGCAAAAAGAACAGCACAACTGGTTCAAGTCGTTGTATGATTTGCTTTCTAGCCGCAAGATAAAAGCAGTCGACTCAAGTGACGATAGCTTGAATCTGGCAACATATCTTTAAAGACAAATACAGTTTTAACTCGCTTTAATTTCCCTTTCGAATTTGCACTCATCAAATAAAATGCACAAAACCAATCTGAAACCCACAGTTTTTCAATTTTGTAAGTACTTGTTGTATCGTATTTTCTAAATTCACCTAGCTCGCTTAATTGAAATGCCAATTTCCATTGATGTAATGTCTTAAACTGATTGATTAAGCAAAATAAGCAGAACAAAAATACTGTCACTTGAAAGACATAAAAAACGAAATATTCCGATTCAGGCCAAGCTAAAAAGCTGGATAGGATAAGCGCAGCGAAAGCAATGAAAGCCACTCGCTGCATAGAAGAAGCTTGTAGAGTAAAACTATGGCTTTGGACGGCCACGAACGGTTACAACCATTTGAGCAAGCTCAGGATCAGGGCAGTCTTCATGCCCCATAAACCAAGCGAATAATTCGGGGTCTTCACACTCCAGTAAACGTACGAAAATAACTTTGTCTTTCTCTGACAAATTTTCATAATGTGTGTCTACAAATGGCTGAAAAATAACATCCAACTCCAGCATGCCGCGACGACAAGCCCATCTAACGCGAGCAATGTTCATCAATTCCAAAGTGTTTTCCTCATAAATCAAAACTATGACGAGTTTATCAGTTATCCAGCAACAGATAAATCATTCAAGAATCCCCCAACTCACTTGATAATAGCAACAATTCTCATTTTTATTATTTACTGAAACTTATAGAGTGTTTATTATTCAGCAGCTTATTTAATTCACACGGACTCTGATATGTCTAATGTAGACAAACCAACAACCCGAGTTACCTTTAACTCAAAGAAAAGCCGTCATTTCGCTGCAATATCAATGGCCTTCGCCACCTCTGTCGTCATCATTCCGGGTATGACAACTTATTTACTCATGTTACGCACCAGCCTTAGATTTAGTGCATAATCTGAGGTATGAACGAAGCATTAGTAGAACTGTATAGCGATTACCTACTTTCCAGCTTTGGACAAGCAACAGCCACAGGGATGTCAGAAATGCTGGATGGTGCTTACAGTCATGATCAGGTAACAAGACTCCTCTCCACGAATGACTTTACCAGTAAGACATTGTGGGGAATGGTGAAACCTACAGTTAGACAAATCGAGTCAGAAGATGCGGTATTGATTTTCGATGACACAATTGAAGAAAAACCTTATACAGGTGAAGATGCCTTAGTTACTTGGCATTATGACCACACAAAAGGGCGAACAGTTAAAGGCATAAACTTACTTAACTGCCTTTATCACACGCAAGGCGTATCTATTCCTGTTTCTTACAAGCTTATTGAAAAACCGATTCAATATTGTGATTTAAAAACAAAGAAACCACTTAGAGCTTCTGAAACAACGAAAAATGAAGATTTTAGAGAAATTTTACATATAAGTTGCCAAAACCAACTCAAATTTGAATATGTGTTAGCCGATTCTTGGTTTTGTTCAAATGAAAATATGAGATATATCAAACACAACTGCCACAAAGATTTCGTAATGGCCTGTAAATCAAATCGTCTGATATCGTTGAGTGAAGATGATAAAAGGCACAAAATATCACAACGAGTAGATACGCTTGAATTTCAAAAAGGGCAATCTGTAAAAGTTTGGATAGCAGGAGTGGATTTCGCTTTGTTGCTATCCAAACAAGTCTTTAAAAACAGAGACGGAAGCACAGGCGAGCTTTATTTGTTATGCAGTGATCTTGATCCGTCATTTCGCACTGATATTTCCTAACACTTAACAATAATCACTCACGGCTAATCAAGACACAAAGATCACAACAATTATGGCAAATAGATCACTGAGCCATAGCTAAAAGATCACAGACAAA
>NZ_ML014895.1 GCF_003675895.1 Parashewanella curva | reverse complement strand
AAGAGATAGCACATACTTTTCAAATCCTTTGGTATATCTGACTTTTTCTCTAGGTGCAAAACGCAGTGGAAGGAAGCGAGTAATCCCGCAATCACCACATCTAACTCTTTGGCTGTTGATGCATATATAAGTTGGCTTATTACCAATTGGGGCGCCATGAAAACGACGAGGTTTAATGCCCTTTTTGGTGACAGAACGAGAGCGACACTCTGGACATTTTATGTTGCTGTTATGAGCGATATTAAAAATTACTGCACCATTCTCGTATTTAGTCGAAACGTGGTGGTAAGGGCCTTGAATTCCGAACCCGTGATAAAGAAGTGAAGTGGACATCTAGATCTTTTTAGGGAGCATTATACCTTAATGAACTGATCTAAACATCTGTTTTACTGAAGAGCCGATTATCCTCTCTACTTCACAGCAGAAATAATGAGGTCAACAATAGTCGATCCACCAAAGACCAGCACTATCCCCGCAATATACTTACCGCAAGTCTCACCTGTGATTCGCCCAAACCAAGCCAGATAACCCAAAATGGCGATTCCGATAATGGCTGCACTACGAGCAATGCCATTGGTTAAAAGCTGCATCACCCAATCTACACCTTCAGAAATGGGATCGGCAAAGGCGATTTCAGGAAAAAAGAATAAAGCAGAAAAGAAAGTAATTTGAATTAAGAATGACTGAAATTGTTTTAACGTGATTGATTTTGAATTTATGTGATACTGTTTAAATCTTAAAATTTTATTCCAAAGTTTGTTAACTACAGTGAATTTACACTTGTAAATAATAAGCTTGTACAACATTCGCCACACTCCAAAAAGTAATTAACGAACGACACGCTCAACTCCATGACTGCATCGAGTTACATTTAATATTTTTTTGATACTATTTTGTTAGATAGATCTTGTAAACCCTACGCTAAATACTTTTCGCAATATGATATATCGGATGATACTACTGTCTAACCATTATGAATTTACAAAATAACAAGTAGGCAAAGCGGCTTTTAAAAGGCTTTAGAAACCCTTTATAAACGATTAAAGAAGGCTCTGAAATCGGTTTGCAAACGTCAGCATAACCATTTCTAAACCAGTAACAGTAACAGGATCAGTAACAGTTGTCAGGAACAGAATCAGTAACAGTTGGCAGGAACAGGAACATCGTCCGAGCCATACTGGCTCAGACATGTGCGTCTGATTTCCCCTTAACCTTTTTCTATTTAGACAAAGCAGTCCTTAAGCTTCAATGGAATATATAAGAACAAAAATTAAGCGTTAAAGTCGAGAAATGTGGTGTTTTTTGCCATCTTACTCAAGTAGTAATCTACGTTATCCATGATATAAATATGGGAAACTCATTATGAGTCATGTTTAATCAGCTTGGAGTAAACGTATTATGAGTAACCAACAATTTTACAACTACACACAGCTTGCTAATTTACTCAGAATGGACAAACGAACACTGATTAACAGAGTTTGCCGTCAAAAGAAGTTTTTAGCCAACGGGCTAAACATTGAAGATGAACGAGTGAAGGTTCTTGCTCCACCTTCTATCAAGCTCGGTCGAGAAGTTCTATTCCGCTATACTGCCGTAGAACAATGGCTTAACCAATTTGAAATGAAATAGCTAAATCTTAAGAGTAAACATTGGGCTGCTATTAGTTATCTTCTGCCAGATTATCTCTGCTTACAAAGCATCGTTCTCTTGGTTAATCTGCCAAGAGAACATTACATTAAATATCAGAAATCATGGTACTCGATTTCACTTGTTTGAAAAGAAGAAAACTAATTCTAGCCCTGTTCGCTAGCTTGTTTTTGGACAATTTCAAGCTAGAAGCAGCTCTCCAAACTCACTTAATAAATCAGAAAATTTAATCTTATTCGATCTGTAACTTCGTCTATCCTTAATAGGCTTGTTTAGGAAATCTGAAAATGGAGGTACAGATGAAGTTTCCCACGTTATTCGTTACTGCTCTATGTGTAATATTCTTAATAGGGTGTAATGAAAATTCAAAAACAATAGTTACTAAGGCTATTGAAGCTCCTATTCCACCCAGAGTTTTATCTCATGAAAAATATCTCGCCTATACGATGGTTTGCGCTGACTGTAACGGCAGTATGCAGTGCGATACAACTGAGCAATCTGTATTATCAGATGAAAAGGGGGTATTTCATTTCCCTGAAAACTTAAAAGCAGAGTTGAAGCAATGCCCTTTAATCGCTGATGTCGAAATGCCTATTTCTGACACAAGCAATGAAATGGTTAAAGTAAAAATAGCTAGCCCTGCAGGCTGTAATCAAGTTACACCTCTTACTTCATTGATGCATCACGATATGTCATTACAGCAGAGTGCAGTCGAAGCAAATGAAAAATTCAAGCGTGAAATCATTACAGATATGGATGCCTGTGTAGACTTCCTCGCTTTAAAAAGCAATGGTACTCAAGAAGAAAAGTTAGAAGGTGAACATTTACAAGAAATGGCTCAACACTTCATGTCATCCATGCAACAAATTCACAATGAATTAAATTCTATAGAAGGAGTAAAAGTAACAAAAAAGGATAAACACCACTTTGCCGTTCATAAGTACCTCAGCAATATTGATATTCATACCGAATCAATTAATGATAAAAGGTATGGAAAGAAAACTGAAGTTGCACCTGCTCAAGTTAACATAGCCTCAGTAAGTTCTGCTGATTTATCTCCTTCGGAAATTAATCAGCAATTAGCCTATTTACAAGCTTTACAAAACGCAAAAACACTAAATGTTAAAGAGTTTTTTCTAGGTAATGATATTCGACAAGAGATAAACACTTATGCGGATTCTGAAAAAAATCTTGTTTGGGTCAATAACTTAAATTTTACTGATAGTGAAATTCGACAAACACTAATAACACAGCATAGAGACTATGGTCAAGCCTCTCCTAATGTGTTACCAGATAAAAATATTAGTAAACAGAATGGTAAATTTATCTTAAGTGATTTCAATAACTACTACCTGAAAGGCGATATTAACTTGAGTCAAAACCCTGACTCTCGAGAGCTATTTACTCAATTAAAAAATAATCATGGAATGACTTTTACGAATTCTTCAGCTACAAATCTTCAATATGTACTTACGGGTAAAGTTGCAAAGGTTAAAGGGATTGATATTTCAGCAGTCTTTGGACTAGATGGAATCAGTAGTTGGCATGATGCAATTATATCAAATGGGTCAATATTAGGTCGCTTTCTCGACCAAGACGATATGGAGATATATCAGTTAAAAGAAACGATATACAACCCCAGTATATTGTACCCAACTCAGCCTGAAAAAAAATGTAGTTCATTAAAGCCAAGTGGTGATCAGTTTCCTAACTTATGTAACTACCTAGAAATATACCATTTCACGAGCGGACTTAACCATCTTTTACAAGATCGCTTTATCGCGAAAGATGTTAGAATTCACGCTAATAATGATGCAGAGGTAGCCGATTTTTTGCATATACCAGATGAAAGAGGTCATAATACGGCGATTCTTTATCTTTCTGCCAATAATGTACACGGCCCGAGACCAGCTTACTTTTGGAGCAAAAAAGATCCTACAATTGGTAGGGATCCTGCAGTTGGTACGGATCCTGCCTTTTTTGTGGGAACAGCCTTTCCACCCGCAATTTCTCCTGATACAGCGGGGAACTTTGATAACTACAGAACCTCCTGGAGTCAAAAAGTCATTCAGGGTATAAATGTAACATCAATAATAGTACCCTCTGATTTACAACGGAAATTTTCTCTTCCTAATAAGTTACATATTGCAAAAATTGGCGACTACTATCGCTTCATAGATTTGAGAGAGATTGGTGATGTGATAAACAGAGTTGGCGCATCAAGAGAAACGCATGATGTAATTATCAGAGGTATCAATAAAGATAAAATCAAAGAGTAGTATTTTTATAAACTCTGTTCATATCCCACGATTTACTGCAGGATGTAATAAATCGTGGTTTTTTTATGAAAAATTTTTGAAATATTAAAATGAAACTGTTAATAAATTTTGGGGCAAGCCTAGCAAGGAATGGTCGGATAAGCGACACCTGTTGCCAGATGCCGCTCTCCTCAGAACCGTACGTGCAACTTTCACTGCATACGGCTCAAGCCTCCTCTAAGGCATACTACGTTACCCAGTAACTACAAAGAGTTACC
>NZ_ML014894.1 GCF_003675895.1 Parashewanella curva | reverse complement strand
AATCGGTAAACGTGATGTGAATTTCTTTGAAGTTCCATATACAGGATAATATAGACTGGGAACCGCCCAGTCTACACTATCCAGCACGGGGGCAAGCCCCCGAGATTTTCGCTCCGCTCGTTAAAAACTTAGCGACCTTAACCCCCACATAAAGGATAAGTAAGGCAACTAACACATCACCAGAAAAGCTTAATATTTTCTCATAGTTATTTTCAAACCAAGAAGTTAAATGCCCCATAAGCCGTACCTTCTATTTTTTGTACTCTCCCCATAAACAATTCATAGTTTCTAGATGATTGTATTTTGAGAAAAAGGAAAACTAATCTGGGCAAAATAGCATTAATGGCGATATTAGAAATGTGACGTGATAGACGAAAAGTAATATAAATCAAAAAGCCGCTCTACTGAGCGGCTTTTCTGAATATGGCGGAGGAGCAGGGATTTGAACCCTGGAACGGGATAAACCGTTGCCGGTTTTCAAGACCGGTGCATTCGACCACTCTGCCACCCCTCCGAACGCGGTGAATAATAAGGACTTGAGTTCTCCATGTAAACCTAAAAATGCCGATTTAAGTTTGAATGATGACTAAACCATCAATTCTTTTAAAAATTAAGCGCTCAAGCGTCCAAATAATGAATTTGTGTTACTATCTTTGTACTTTTAAATAGCTGCAAACTAGTATGACGCCAAATAAACTCACAACCCAACAACTTGCTCCTGACTTTCCCATAGATATCGATAAATTGCCAAATGCTTTACCTCAAAGTTTATTGTTAGGACAAGAAAGGCTAACTAATACTTTTCAGCTAAGTAACAAATTAACTGATCAACATTTGTTTATTGCCGATTTCATCGGTATAGAACGTGAGATGCTCATTGATGGGTTGCACCAAACCATCAAAACACCCGAAGATCAATTTCTAGCTGCTAGTAAAAATGAAGATAATGAAATATCGCTTCAATGGCACCCTGCTCCAGCTAAAGAAAAAATCGGTATTCTTGCCAATAAAAATAAAAGCCACTGCTATTTAAGTGGTGTAATTAAACGGTCTGATTTAATTGGGGCAACTAAGAACAATAATGGCACTGTAAATTACCAACCTGGTGCATTAGCCAAATACCACACCGTATACATTTGCATTGAGTCGATCCTCGAGCGTGAGGGATTATGGAACTTATTGCTCGATATAATTAATGATGGTTATTATCGCGCCAACCAGTCATTAGAAAAAGTGCCATTAGCAACGAAGGTTGTCCTAGTAGGCTCTATCAGTTATTACGCATACCTAAAAAACAGTGACCATCGCTTTTCTCGTCATTTTCCGCTACTTGCTGAGTTAAATAGTGAAATTGATGTAACTGAACATTCTGAATATGACTATCTTGTTTGGTTAAAACAACTCAACCCAACTCAAAAGCCAATAACCAAAAACGGTTACCAGCAATTGCTGAGTTACTCATCATCTCTGGTTGAACACCAACAACGTTTATCACTTTCGATGTCAGAAATGAAACACTTGTTAGCTCAAGCCGCTGCATTAACGACAAAAACAGAGATAGATAAGGACTCTATCAGCAAGGCCATAGCTCACAAGAGTGTACGTCATAATCTCTCAGAAGTTTATTCGGCCCAAAACTTTGACGATAAATTTATTAAACTCCCAACCAAAGGGAAAATGATTGGTCAAGTTAATGGCTTAACCGTTATTGATACTGGCGATTACAGCTATGGAGAGCCAGCAAGAATTACTTGCACGGCTCACTATGGTGATGGTGAAGTTGCTGATATTGAAAGAAAATCAGAACTGGGTGGTAACATACATGCAAAAGGAATGATGATTCTTTCTTCTTGCCTATATCGTATTTTTGGACGTGATGCACCACTGCACCTCAATGCCAACATTGTATTTGAGCAATCATATCAAGAAATTGATGGTGACAGTGCTTCGGTTGCTGAATATTGCTGTTTACTCTCTGCAATTAGTGAATTACCAATCAGCCAAAGTCTTGCGGTTACTGGCGCACTTGATCAGTTTGGCCATGTTCAAGCTATTGGCGGTGTAAACGAAAAAATCACTGGATTTTTCAATTTATGTCAACGCCGAGGTCTCACAGGCGAACAGGGAGTTATCATTCCTGCTTCTAATGTTCTTCAGCTTAATCTCGAGCCAAAAATTATTCAGGCTGTAGCAGACAAACAGTTTCATATCTATCAAGTTGAACATGTTGATGAAGTCATTGAACTGCTATTGCAGCAAGTTGTAGGCAAAGCTGATGATAACAACCGTTTCCCAGCCGAAACCGTTTATGGAAAGGTACAGGTCAGACTAGATGAGCTAGCTGGTGAATTTGTTGAAGAAAGAACCTTATTTCAAAGAGTTCTTAGCAGATTAGGTTTGATTTAGCGCAAACTATTATCACTATCTAGCTGATCGGAGTTGTTTAGCGTACACCTGTTCGCTAATCTTGCTGCACATTCAAAAAAGATAGTTACTAAAATGACAAAGCCAAGCAGTTTCACAAAAGAAGAATTAATAGCCTGTGGGCACGGTGATCTATTTGGAGCAGACTCTCCAAGGTTGCCAGTTAAAAATATGCTGATGATCGACCGTATTACTAAAATTAATAGTGATGGTGGCGAGTTTGGTAAGGGAGAAATCATAGCAGAGCTTGATATTAACCCAGATCTTTGGTTTTTTGGATGCCATTTTGTAACTGACCCAGTAATGCCGGGATGTTTAGGCCTTGATGCTATGTGGCAGCTTGTTGGCTTTTTCCTAGGCTATGAAGGTGCGGAAGGTAAAGGTCGTGCTCTAGGTGTTGGTGAAGTGAAGTTTACTGGACAGGTACTTCCAGAAGCCAAAAAGGTAACTTACAAGCTTAATATTAAACGTAAGATAAACCGTAAACTGATCATGGGCATTGCAGATGCAACACTAGAAGTCGACGGCCATGAAATCTACACTGCTACTGATTTAAAAGTTGGAATTTTCAAAGACACTTCGACTTTCTAAAGTTGCCTCTTCGGAAGTTTGAAAAAAGCCCTCAAAATTGAGGGCTTAATATTATTACTTCATTGGCAAATAGGTAAATCTTTCATCTACCCCTTCTCGCCATCCGCCTAACCATTGAGTTCTTGATTCTAAACTCATATACGGGCATTGCTCCTTAGATTTACCGCCCATACCTGCTTGATATCCTTTTGAAAAAGCTCGATCAAGCTTATCTCGTTTCCTTCTCTTCATAATATTCGTCCTCACAGCTGTTTTAAGAGTCATAACTCTGTAAATACAGTCAAGTAAATACGTTTTTTATGTAGCGCTTTGATATTGTTATTTGCGGCACTGCATCAGAAACCCAAAAGAACGAAAAATTACAGTGCTTCTTTACAAATAATGGGTTTGTAACATAATTGCAAGAACTTTTTGATTATTTTTTAACCTATACTGATTGGCAAGGTTTAATTTTTTTATAGTGTTATTATGAAATTAGTAAGATTATTCAAACTATTACACACGTTTTACTTTGTTTTTTGTTCATCAATTTTGTCACATGCATACGCCTCCCCAGACTTGTCTTCAACACTAACTGTTTCAAAGAATGATCATCAGCAAACACTAACCCTTGAGCAAATGAAGTCACAATTGACTACTCATGAAATTATTTTTTACCACCCGATATATAAAGATCAGCGCAGATACAATGCATTCAAATTCGTAGACGTTTTGAAAATTTATGGTGGGCTGCCAGAAGGTGCAAAACATATTTTTTTCTCATCAATAGACGGCTACAACACTTCTTTAACTACCAAGGCATTCAAACAACACTCTAATGCTTGGTTAGCCTACGAAGACCTCACTTCAAAAGATGGCAATACATTCGAGCTTTTTGAAAGACAGGGAAAATCTTTTGATCCATCGCCCTTCTATTTCTTATGGAAGGATCCAGATACTTACCATGAAATCATAAAATGGCCTTTTGCCATCAAGGAAATAAAATTAGAATCAATTAAAGACCCATATGCTGTAATAGCCCCAAAACCTAATTCAACTAAAAAAGTAAAATCAGGTTATAAAATATTTTCCGATAATTGTATTTTCTGCCATTCGATAAATCTTACTGGAGGAAACATAGGGCCTGAGCTAAATCTTCCTATGAATATAACTGAATATAGAAATGATAAATTTTTAAGGGCTTGGATAAGAAACCCTGAACCGTCATTTCGCACTGATATTTCCTAACACTTAACAATAATCACTCACGGCTAATCAAGACACAAAGATCACAACAATTATGGCAAATAGATCACTGAGCCATAGCTAAAAGATCACAGACAAACTT
>NZ_ML014893.1 GCF_003675895.1 Parashewanella curva | reverse complement strand
GGCAAAGTGCTGGCTAATAGTGGTAGTTTTCATGGTGTTTAACAGGCAAAGACTATTATAAACCACGATCGATTCTGGTTGGCAAACGATCAAACTTAATTGCTTATTTTTGACCCGTTTGCCCTAGAGTTTTTAGCGTAAAGACTTGACTTAGTTCCAGAGTTACCATTAAATGTTACGCCAGTATTATCATTGTTTATTGCTACCACAGTAGCACTTTCAAGTGTTTTGCTTAAAGCGGACACCCCAGTGGTTTCTCCTCCGGTATTTTCAATTAAAAAGTATCCTTTTTGGCCAGCGTTATTTCCCGCTTGAATTCTGTAACTAGTTCCAACGGGCGCACTGCCATTAAGTATTATGTGGACTTTAGCTGATTGAGCGCTATTACCATTAAGACTCAAATAGCCAGATTTAAGCGTCAATTGAGCCCTTTCCGCTGAGCTGTCCTGACATCCAAAAAAAGTACTAGCAGTATCGTCAAGCTCTACAACTCCGCAGTAGCCATCAGTCCCATCAATTGTTCTAGATGAGCCCTGAGGGAAAACTATTATTGTTCTGTTTGCTGGGCAATTTTGAGTTGGTGGTGTTGGTTCAGGAATGTCATCCCCCAAAGAAAGCAAATCACGAGCAGCCATTCTGTTTGGCATTAATCCACCTTTAAGATTTAATGACTCAACATGCTGTTTTACTTGTGGCGCTTCTGGTGCATCATAGAATTGGTCACCATCATCAATAACGACTTCTTGCTCCATATTGGTTGGAGTGTAGTTTTCAGGTAGACGACTATTGATGTAATTTGCTACGCCGTCCACGGCCTGACTGGCTGCATAACCGCCTAAAGCGCCTGCTGCCATGTTAGCGCCACGACGTACATAGCCATCTTTATCGAATTGAAGTTCCTCCATTACCGCATCGGAGGCTTTCACTGCTATTTGACCTGCTGCCAAGCCTGCTGTTGCTTTGACTGTACCATAGGCGATACCTGCGGGAGATGTTAAACCAATAACTGCACCATGCGTTAGGGTGCTGGCTGCTTGTATAGCGAAATTCACTCCTTGAGACTGTTTAAGATTTTCAGGTAATTGCTCTGTGGCTTTCTTTTCTAAAAAATGAACTAACTTTCCTGATTGCGTCGCGGCTACGCAATAACCCAAAGCTGCGACAGCGCCACCAACACCACCTGTGGCAATACCTGCACCGACAGCAATGGATGCCGAAATTGCTGTTTCTGCACTAGGAAATTGTTGGTAAACTCGATTAGCCCCATCCTTGAGCGCATTGTACAATCCAACCGATGATGCTGTTGGTAGTGCTAACATGCCCATAATCATTTCTCCCATTGCAATAAATTAGTTAGTTGATGTTGATGTTGATGGGAATATATAAGCAACTTATTGATTGTGCGCCTCTTTTTGTGAACAAAAGTTAACCACTCAATTAGACTAAAAGTTCATTAATAAGAAAAAAGTGAAATAAGTGATTGATTCTAATTTCAGAATGAATGCCTTGGTAATTGGCCTGCTAAATAGAGCTTTTAATCTAGCTAACTTTGGGGCAATTTCGAGTCAGGCCATGTTCAGAATCAACTCGAAAATGGACAAAGATGAGTCAGCCACTGTACAAGTATGATTTTTGAAATTCTAGATGAACCGCAACTAAAATTGAATTGGTGGCTTTTTACATTATAAAAACAAGGCTGTACAATTATCAATCAACACCACTTAACACTGTAATTTTAATATACAAATGAGACATGGATAGCAGTTGAACTTTGTTTCAATTCAGTTCTCGTTCTAAAAAGGGATTTATCGATGTCAAAAACAGTAAAAATATTTTCAAAATTTACTAGCAGCACCTTCTTTTTCTGTCTATTTTTTTCGACATATGCATTAAGCTCAGAACTTGAAGATAACAATACGTCAACAAAGCACATTTACCCTGCAAATGAAACCTATACCGAACAAATTATTCTTGATACTTTAATTAACACTAATAATGCTCGTTGGAATTACGATGCACCTCTAGGTACTGCGGTCACTATAAACTTCTCATTTGCTACCGCTGAATCAGGATATTTAAACCCAATACTTTATGAACACCGTGAGTACAAAAATTATGAAAAAGACGCTGTTAGAAAAGTATTACAATCAATTTCTGAATCTGCAGACATTACGTTTAATGAAGTAAATTCAACTTCAAGTAATGTTGATATGATGTTTACTATTGGAATAGATGAAGACTTAGCTGACGCTCCACCTTCAAATAGTACCGAAGCCTCTGAAATCCGTTATGTAAAGCTCGATGGTGAGTCCACTTTAGCTTACTTTAACCCTGAGCGAGACGTTTTACCCTACCAAAAAATTACTGCTAGTAACATCGACTATAAACATGATTACGCAACAGCCAAAAAAACGCTATTACATGTAATGGGGCTCGCTTTGGGGCTCAAACACCCTTTTAGTAGTGATGGAAGGCCTTTAGGCAATTTTAGTACTGAATATTTTACTGTTTTGGAGTTTGTTACTGGCGCAGGTCCAAATAAGCCATTTAAAGCAACAAATTTAAGAAAAATGGACATCATTGCTTTGCAACATTTATATGGGAAATCGAAACTAATATCCAACGCAGGTGATACTATCTACACATTTGATGATAATTATGATTTCCATCAACTTCTTATTGATTCGAACGGGAATGATACTATTTCGTTAGAAACAGCTAAAAGAAAGAATATTATTGATTTACGTCCTAGCGCGTTTAGTTCTATCGCAACAAACTTATCCCGTGATTTTGATGATGATCGCAGATATTTGGGAAGGCATTATAACAATTTTATCATGCACCCAGACAGTGAAGTTGAGAACGCTATTGGTGGTTCAAATGATGATGAACTGATTGGAAACAAGCTTGAAAATGAACTGGCTGGTGGTAAAGGCAACGACAAGTTAAGAGGTTTTGGTGGTAATGACACTTTAGATGGCGGTCAGGGTACTGACACTGCTGTTTATGATGGTGTACTGGCAAATTATATTATTGTTTCAGAAGGGGAAACCACTTTTGAAGTGGCTGCTAAATCAGGAAGTGAAGGGGTAGACACCCTACATAATATTGAAAAGGTTCAATTTTCAGATAAAACTGTTCATAATCCTGTAATTGGTGCTGAAGATCAGGATGTTATTTCTGGCGCTACCGTAACGCTTGATGCTAAAGGTACAGATGGTGATGACGACAACTTGGTTATTGTTTGGCTTCAAATTGGAGGTTTAGAAGTCGAGCTACAAAACGCCAATACAGCAATCGCCACTTTTGTAGCCCCCGATGTCTCACAAGAGCAAGAGTTAACATTTAGAGTCGGTGTTAGTGATGGTTTATTTTTACCTGCAAAAACTATAAAGGTAACAATTACCCCAAAACCAAATACTAAGCCTGTTTTAGAAGATATAGCAGATGTTAGTGTTATTGAAAAAAGCAGTGTTTCATTAACAGCAAACGCCTCTGATGCTGACGGTGACGCAATTACTTACAGTTGGGCTCAAACTGATGGAACGAGTGTTTCCTTATCAGGAGCTGATACAAAAACAGTTAGCTTTACTTCACCTGATGTTGCTACTGATACAAGATTGACTTTTAAAGTAACGGCAAGTGATGGTAAAGATTCTGTTGAGAAAACGGTAATCGTAACCGTTACCCCAAAACCTAACACTAAACCTGTTTTAGAAGATATTGCTAATGAGAGTGTTAATGAAAATACCAGTGTTTCTTTAACAGCAAACGCCAATGATGCTGATGGAGATCCAATCACGTACAGTTGGACTCAAACAGGTGGAACGAATGTTTCCTTATCTGGCACTGATACAAAAACGGTTAGTTTTACAGCCCCAGATGTTGCTGCTGACACAACGTTAACCTTTAAAGTATCGGCGAGTGATGGTAAAGATTCTGTGGAGAAAGTGGTAACAGTAACGATTAAGAATATCGCACCTACAGCTGGTAATCCTGATGACAAAGATAACAGCGATAAATCTTCTGGCGGTGGTTCTATGGGCTGGATATTCACTCTACCTTTACTGGCATTAGCACTAGGTCGTAGAAAACGTCTTCACTAGTATTTTGATTATCTAAAAAATATCTCCAAGAAGTGGCATTTGCCGCTTCTTTTTTTACTTTTGCTAACTCACAATGGGGCATTTTCGAGTCAGGTTACGTTCAGAGCTGACTCGGCAATGGCGGATAAGCGACACCTGTTACCAGATGCCGCTCTCCTGAGAACCCAGCGTGCAACTTTCACTGCACTGGGCTCAAGCCTCCACAAAGGCGTACTACGTTACCCAGTAACTACAAAGAGTCACCTTCGCAATACACATTTGAAGCTTTAATATCTGTAACATAATGGAATTCCATTTATTACAGTAAGGAGAGGCACTAATCTCTAATGAGATCATCATTTGCGTTTCTCCATTAATAGAGTTCTTCA
>NZ_ML014892.1 GCF_003675895.1 Parashewanella curva | reverse complement strand
AAGAAGTAACCAAGTTTTTTAATCAAGTCATGCAAATGGATACTTTTACATTACGCCAAGAGGCTATTTCAACTGAAAAGTTCCCATGATTTTAGCTAAAAATGAACTCCGAAACTTGAGTATTAACATCCAGTAACTTCCATCTAGTTTTTATTACAACCATTAAATTTAGTATTCCTTGTGGTATTCACTCACAACTAGGAGTAATTTCTGTAATACACGTTTCTACTAAGGTGATGAAAATGGGTAAAAAAGTAACTCGACTCACCGATAAGGAAATCAAGGGAGTCAAACCTTCGTCCAAAGATAAAGTGCTATGTGATGGTGATGGACTGCAACTAAGAGTGCGTACAACGGGTACCAAGTCTTGGAACTTTAACTATCTTCATCCGCTAACCAGAAAGCGGATAAATATGGGACTTGGCGCCTACCCCAGCGTAACTCTAGCTATGGCAAGAAAGCAAGCCATTGATGCCAGAGCTATCTTAGCTCAAGGTATCGATCCTAAAGAGCATCGAAATCAACAAAGACAAATAGAAAAAGACCTTGCTTATAACACGCTAAAACGAGTGAGTGAGCAATGGTTCGAAATCAAAAAGCATAGTGTCTCTGAAAATTATGCCGAAGATGTTTGGCGTTCATTAGAGCGTTATGTTTTCCCCAAGTTTGGCAAAATACCAATTTCCACCATTACAGCACCAAACATGATCCAGCTACTTAAGCCCATCGAGGCAGCTGGACACCTAGAGACAGTCAAACGCCTTTGTCAGCGTCTCAATGAAATCATGGTGTTTGCCGTAAATACTGGGCTTATCTTTGCCAATCCTCTAAGTGGCATTAACGCTGGCTTTAAGAAGCCAAAGCCTGAAAACATGTTATCTCTAAAGCCTGAAGAATTACCTGAGTTAATGATGACAATTGCTAATGCTTCTATTAAGCGAAGTACTCGCTGTTTAATTGAATGGCAATTGCACACCATGCCCCGTCCAGTTGAAGCTGCCATGACTCAATGGAGTGAAATTGATCTTGAAGAGAAAACTTGGACAATTCCCGCTGAAAAGATAAAGCGCCGCCGTGAGCATGTTATCCCTTTAACTGACTCTATGATTAGGATTTTACAAGTGATGCATCCTATTAGCGGTCACCGTGAATATGTGTTCCCTTCTGACCGTGAACCAAAATCTCATTGCAATAGCCAAACAGCCAATATGGCATTAAAGCGAATGGGCTTTGCTAATCGATTAGTCAGCCACGGACTAAGATCACTCGCCAGTACCACGTTAAACTCAGAAGGTTTTAATCGTGATTTAATTGAGGTGGCATTATCACACGTGGATGATAACCAAGTAAGAGATGCCTACAATCATGCTAAATATCTCAAGCGCAGAAGACCAATGATGGAATGGTGGAGTAACCACATTGAAAATGCCTCTAAAGGCAGTGTTTCTGTTACAGGCTTTAGAGGGTTTAAGATTGTGAGTTGACTTATTTTTGGACTACTTCTCATTCAGACTGAGAAGAATAGCGTTTACGGAGAGGTTAAGTCAGAACATTTTCACACATTGAGGTAATTATGACTCCTACAGAATCGATTAATCCTATACTTGCAACCTATTACCAAACTGTAGATGGTTTGAAAATCAACGTAATAAATGTTGGCGACTCCGAGTTAATTGTTGAAAAACTGGCAGAGTCTACAGGAAGAGAACATAAGTTAATCATTCCAATTCACTTATCACCCGCTCCCCAAGCCTGCGGTTCAGTGAAAAAATACACTGTTTCACTTTTTAACAACGGCAATAAAATTTGTCGAGCAAGACAAAATAAGCTTTGCGATACATTTTATGAGAGTGTTTATCAATCAATGCTTAAATTCTTTAACGACAAAATGGATGAGCATCTAACACTCCAAGAATATATTAGAGTTTTATGATGTTGTAGTAACCGGCCACGCTGACCTCCCTTAAGTTCAACTAATGCTCAAACCAGAAATGGGCTAGTTAGAGAGTGACGTGTAAAAAATGGCCATAAATTAATCATCATTCATTTTGTTGAAATTACAACTCAGCAAGATTTAGATTGTTACTTGAGTTTAGAGTTACTGTGTAGAAGGTTTGATATGACTACAGTGACAAATATTTGTGGCAATAAAACTGATAATTTTGCTCATTGTCTCTGGGAAAATCCTACAGAGCACCAATTTGTAGAAAATGGTAAAACTTACGAACTTAGTAACTATGCCAATATTAAGTGTTCAAATACCGACCACATATTAGTTAAAAGAGTATCACCTTACGAGCGCAATGTTACTGGAATGCTTGAATATACAAGCGGCTTCTTTAAGGGAATAATTGCAAAAAGGAATAGAGATGAACTTCAAACAATTCTTATTGATGAAGGAATAAAAGCTGTTGGAGAAGATGGCCTTGGCTTTTGGGGGGGCTTTAATGTTGATTCAAGTTTCCACTCAAACCTTCACAAGTTTTTTCTTGAACAACCAGATTTAGCTCAACAAGCACAAGACAAAGTAAGAGAGTTAAGGAGCATTCCCGAAGCAGAAGCCGGATGTAGCGCAGTTTTGAACTTTTTGCCTATATGCGGGAGTGCTTTATCGACCGATGGAAAAGTGCTGATGGAACATAATGGTCGCTCAATCATTGTTCCTAGGCAGAGAATTAGGCGCCAGCTTCTCAATGATGATAGGTCACTCGGTGGGATAACCCGATACATGGTTTTACATTCGGAATTTAAGGTCTTATCTTCTGAAAACTGTCGGCAAGCGAGTCTTTCTCCATACCTCAATAACGTTCCTTTATTTATAGCGTCTTTTTCTCAGTAAGTTTACGACTAAGCAATCGTAACTCTGTCACCGTGACAGGGTAGTGTTGATGTAAGGAATAGAAAGCTTAGCAACCTTTTTAAAGTCTTTCTTAAATTGCCTTGAGTATTCGAGTTGATACATTTTATGCCTTGTTGACTCCAAGTTCGGCAAACATTGTCTTTACGTCATTAGTCTTGTTACCTTCCACACTTTCCAGCTCTTTAATGGCTTCAAGGGTTTTAGCGTTTGGAGTTCTTGAGCGCAGTTCGAACGGGATTCCGCCATAGTTGACACGGCTTTAGCAAACAGCTTTAGTGCTTGCGATGGACTTAAACCTACCTCATCACAAATGTGAGTAAAAGCTAATTTAGTCTCCTGATCGATACGAGTGCTGAGCATTTCAGTTTTCATATTGCTACCATTTGTTATACATAGTATTGCAACGATAGCTAAATGCTTAGTGATAGACAAACATTCTATGACTTAAAAATAACCTCTATACACCTCCTAGCCTACAAACTCATCCATCACTTCAACTAGGTTATCTAGTGAGAAGCCACGGTAGGTAATCTCATAATTTTTCAGCTTTAACTTTTTAAGTAGATCATGAGATTTCTCAATAAGTTTGGCTTCTTTATACTTTTGCTGGTTTCGTTTAACTTCAACAATGAGTATTTTCTTATCAAGATCATTAATAGCGACAATATCAATCTCATTTTTGCCTTTGCTATCCCAATAACCGCCAATGCGACCGAACTGATTTGATTCCATTAAAATGGCTTCAAATAAAGACTCAAGTTCCCAGCCTGAGTAGGTTTCAAAATCTCTGGCTATGTGTCGCTTGATGTAAGCGTAGTTCTCCATCTCGACAGCGCTTTTGTTAGCGTGAATAAAACGGAACCAGAATTTTAAAAATGGATCTGATATCGAGTACCGAACATCCCTCGACGTTTCTTTAGACGTTATCGGACGCATCTTTGTAATAGAGTCAAAATCTTCTTCTAACTTTTCTAAATGCACACCGACACCAATTCCTAGATAATTTTCAATCTGTGAACGACTGGTGTTTCCCTGTGAAATAGCACCAAGAATATCGAAGTAGATACGATGCTCAGAGCCAAAGTCTTCAACTAGGCGATGTGTCCCTTCTTTTATAAAAGGTGAAAAGTCTGAAATAACCTCTTCAAAAATATTGGCGCTCTCATTCGCAAAGCTCGCTAACCATTCTAGATACTTAGGAATACCGCCTGATAAACACCACCAATTGAGCATTGTTTCGGAATCAAACTTACCATGGTCTTCTATTACAGAGCGAATATAAGTTGGCTTTAAAGGCTGAATTTTAAAGAAGCGATCATCTCTGTTGAGTAGTGGCTCATCTTTCCCTTTAAAGATCCGAGTCATCATATTGTAGAGAGATCCACAACAGATCAAATGCATCATAGAAGATTGCTTTGATGAGTCCCATAAGTTCTGAATATCAGAGAATAAGCTTGGGTTTACCCTTTGAATGTCTTGGAATTCATCAACAATCACTGTGATTGGATTTGCTTTGGGTGTAGATCTTTTAGATCGACAAACATCATGAAAAGATCATTAATTATCAATGGGATGACTTTGACAAATAGTGCGAAAGGAGCAATTTTATAGTACTTATCAGTTTGCAAACACAACAAG
>NZ_ML014891.1 GCF_003675895.1 Parashewanella curva | reverse complement strand
CGAAAAATCAAATACGAGTGGTTATCCATTAGTGCTTACGAAACTTACTCGAAACTCAAAAAAGCAGTCGAAACCATTTTGGATAATTATTGCTCAAAATATGAGATAACTTTTAGTTAGGTACTTAGGTATGGGGGTTGGTGTTGCCACGGGTGGTTTAGGTGGTGCTGTGGCGGCATTAGGCTACGCTGTTGTATTTAGCAAGTCAGGGCAATTAATCCGATTTATGGAAAAGAAAGCCACCGACCAATTGCCTGAATCTCTAAGAGAAACTAAAGCCGTGCAATATACCTCTGGTGCAGTTCGCACGCTAACCCAAGCTACAGTTATTGCCGCAACATCATCATCTGGTAGTATGCTGGTAAGCACAATAAAGTCGGCGGCGGGTTTAGTAGGTGGTCAACTTGCTGCTACTGGTTCAGATATGGCCATGGATGAACTTGGCGTTGCTAAGGACAGTGCTGTTAGGCACGTTAGTAATGGTGCCTTTGGTTTTGCAGGCGGTTATGCCGCCAGTCAGGCAGTAGATGCGGTCATTAATTATGCTACCAAAATTATTCCAGTAGAAACAACAACAAGTCCTAACTCAAATGATAATCCTGATGTGGTTGTCGATGATGAAGGCAATGACTTTATTGGTGTCCCCGAATATCCTGAAGTTAAACAGCATGTCGAGTCTGCAAATCTGAAAGAAGGCTTAGTACCGAAAAGAATGGTTGCTCGTGAATTGTTATCTCTTGAAGGAGGTATTCCAGAATCAGTGCAACTCAAAGCCAGTTCATCAAATCCAAAACCTGTTCACAGAGTTCCGAGGCAAGCACCTATACCAACTCCGAATCCTAATTGCAATTACACAACCATTAACCAAACCTTTGTAGAACCGCCTGTTTATGATTTGCCGACTGTGCCATGCAGAGTATTCCCAAACGAAATAAATGGAGTCGGATATGTAAGTTCTCATTTCAATGAAGCTTATCAAGTCAAAAATGCAAAAAACACATTATGTAAAATTGCTCAATTAGGAGGTGTAACTATTTTTACTCACAACAATCCAGATTGTTATCAACGTGTTAGGTGTGAGAATGGCCAGTATTATGGAGTAAGGATTTCAGGTTGCAGCCTAGAAGATAGAGTAACTTGTACCTCACTTGCAAATTTATATGAAAATGCTTCATCTATAGGCACTCAATGTTCCTTTAATCCTAATTTGAGATTTTGTTTAAAGGCAACTGCGCCAGATCCAGTAAACATCATCAAACCGTCTATTACCCACACCTCTCAAGTTTTACAATCAACATGTTCAGAGCCAATTCATACGCCTACTGGCTTCCCGATTGTGAAATGTAACAACTTAACTTTAGCGACTTATAACGGGCATACCATTGGTGTTGGTGAATTATCAAACATCAGTAACTATGAAGCTTACGCAGCACACAACGCCCAACATACTAAATGCAAAATTGTTTATTCAATTCTTACATATTTATCTGCTAATCAAGGCAATTGTGTTGAACAAGTCAAATGCAGCAATTCACCCGATTACGGCATTAGAAAAACGTGTGATGATGCAAGAGTTTGTTCCTTTGGGGATACACCAGAGTTTGAAGATTTCCCAAGAACAGCTTGTCAGCAAGACGGAACTCCCTTTTGCTTACCACCTCAAGAAGTCATAGACGGCACAACGCAGCCATTACCGCAATATACACCGCCGCCCGTTATTGATATTACTAGAACCTCGGATTCATACATTTCACAAACGCTATTACCACAAGCCACAAAAACACTATTACCCGAACCCTCATTAACGGTTCAAGATTCAGGTAACGATATTGAGGCAGGAGCAATTGCAGGTGGAGTTATAGGTAGCATTGCAGGAGTAGTGGTAACCATAGTATTTGTTGGCGGTGCAATTACTTGTTACATCAAACGAGAAGCCATTGCTCAATTAGTAAAAAGGTATCGTAAACAAGGAATAGATATTACTGAGCAGCAAGCAAGAGAAAAAATAGAAGGAGTTGCAATCAGTATTGCAAAACAAACTCATCCAGATATATTTGAACAGCAAGGCGAAGGGCACCAAGGTGTGTCTGCGGTCTATAACTCCAGCCAGCAAACAGTCACTATTACACAAAAACAATTAGAAGAGGGAATAGATACAGAGCCTAGTAAAGCCGCTGAGACAGCACCTACAACACCATAAGACAGTCAGGCATTGTCGGAACCGTTAATTTATGAGCTTTGCACGGCTTGTTTTAACGGTAATATACAACTACTAAAACAAAAATTACCAACAGGCTTTGATGTAAATACCAAGATACTGCATGAGGAGAGTAACGACAGCATTTCCCTATAACATCGTGGGTGTGCGGCTGGTCAGTCAGAAATAGTAGACCACTTAATCAAGCAAGGCGCAGACGTCAATGTGCTATCTACAAACGGGGTTTCTGGGCTACATTTTGCCGTAATGCAAAACAAAGTAGATATAGTCAAAAGATTGCTTAAAGCAAATGCAGACATTACGGTTAAGTCTTCATTAAGCGCAGGCAAGACCTCGCAAATTCCATTTGAGCTAGCGAAAAATAAAGGTAATGGGCAAATAATTGAACTACTTAAAGCCTCAGAAAGCAAAGTAAAGTAAAGAAATAACCTGTAAAGAGTGATACTTGAGTCGCTAATTTGTTTATATAGCATTGCCAATACACATAAGGGCTGTGAACACTATCAGTCCCTTATTTTTGAGATGTGAGGGTGCAATGAATAATTCAACACCGACAATTGAACTTCACAAGGTAAGCCGATATCGCTATACAGACTCAGCCTGACAAGCCCCTGGTTAGCTCTGTTAGCAAGTATCAGGTTACAACTAAACGGAGTTGGAAAATGAAGTTAGTTGATTTTTTCTTATGCTGTAGAAAGTCAGAATCAAAAGATGAAGATATATTCAAGATCAGTTGGCAGAGTTAGACAAAAAAGAGAAAAGTGCAGATCAGCTTGGACTGTTCAAATAAAACTCGGTTGCTTGCGGCCGAGTTCCTTTATCCGAAGGTTCAAACTAGAAGATTTGTTGCCAAGGTTCATATACATAGCAGTAAGAACGCCACCTTTGCCTAAAAAGCTCTTAACGGTAGCTGGGCTTTATGGGTAATCAGGTCCGCATATCAACAGGTTGGTTGTAAAGCCAGATTTCAAGTTGATGCTCAGGAAGCAACATGATTACGCATCTTAAGAGTTACGCCATTGGGAAGCGATAATTCAATATCCCAAGACCGTTCTGTCTCTTTAGGGGCTGAATTTAGTTTCGGTAGAGTAATTGATTGCCACTGTTCACTGGGTGGTGTTGTAGGGCTTGTATCTACTTCCAGTGAAGCACAACGTTTACGCCATGCATAAAAGCAAGAAGTCGATAGCTTATGTTGGCGACAAAAGTCAGAAATAGATAAGTTACTTTGTTCAAAGAGTTGGAAAACTTGTTGCCACTGTTCAGCGGTTCTGTAATTACGTGCGGTCATATCACCTCCTAATTTAAAGTTGGTGATAGTGTGGTGGTTAATTTAGCTGCTGGAAATGCGTCTTAAAATGATCGCTTACATTGCAACAACAATCTATTGAATCGACAAAACTACCAATACAAACACCAATCGCTCCATCAAAAACGCCATTAAAATCACTCGCACAAACACCAATGACTCCATTCAAAACACCAATAAAAACACCAATGATTCCATTCAAAACACCAATAAAAACACCCGCACAAACATCAGACGCAAGTAACAATAGTAGTAATATAGACGCAGCAGTGATTGCAGGTGCAACTATTGGAGCAATAACTGTCTGTGTCGTTCCTCCATGTATACTTTGTCTCGGATTGGTTATTCTTGATATTAAAGTTAATGATAGTAAAGCGATAGGTGCTATTACCCAAAAAATTAATCGTTTTTTAAGGCGCTCAGGGAAAAGAGAAATGTCGGAAAAGCAAGTGCTTGAACTTGTCGTAAAACATAAAGAAAACGCTGATGCTGTTTTAAAGAAAATGACCTCAACATCACAACATGAACCTGAAAGTGAGGAGAGTTTGTCAACTTTACCATTGCCTGAAAGAAAAGCTGATAAAACGGTAATTCAAATCGAACCATAATCTGTAGCAAGTTGGAACAAATGTGACAGGCACAGGCTGAACATAAGTTCAGGTGACGTTTGCATTAAAGTTCTTTTGCAAAAGTCTATCAAGCTTTTGTCCAAAAGCTGTTTAGAAAAAAAAGGGCAAGCGAAAATGACATAGTATCCATGAGCGAGCCTGCTCTTTTGAATATTTCATTACTACTAAAATAATGGCAATGCTGGAGGTGAGCTTATCCATGCTATGATGGACGTAAATTTAAGTCTCAGTATGAAGAAAACCTGCTTTCTAAATGAAAAAAACATATCCGCAGCTTGTAAAAAAATTTGCTGAAAATGCCGTAACTATTCAGCCCATCTGACTCAATCTGCTTAAAATAGCAACGGTTGAGTCACCATTTTACTTGATCCTCAATGATCATTTGACCGATCTTCCCAGTATGTCATGCTGACCAAATATTTAGTCA
>NZ_ML014890.1 GCF_003675895.1 Parashewanella curva | reverse complement strand
GTGATGGAAGCGGAAGTGATTTCATGTCAATATTTATCTAAGGGTTTGTGTGTTTTAGTTTTTGTCTAAGCAACAAGATTATAACACGCAAACCCTTACCTTTTCTTTAAATATCAACATGATAAACAATTTTTATTGTTGGATTTGAACTCCGAAACTTGAGTTAATAGACGCTAAGTGATTAAATTTATATTGATTTAGGCAATAAAAAAGACGTCCGAAGACGTCTTTGTTACTAAATTTGGTGGAGGCGGGGATTTGAACCCCCGTCCAGAAAGCATACATCCTTTTCTTCCCACGTTAAAACAATTACTTATCTGATTTCATTAACTTTTACTGACGGAATTTAATGGTATTTGCTGTATGTTGATGAGGAATGTCGCCACTTTGCCGCCACTTTTTTAGTCTAAAATTTGTTGAGTTAAGCAAAAGATAGCACTCTTAAAACCTGTCTTTGGTTGGATTATAGTTCGCTAAATTCGGATGTTTATCAGTTATTGCTAAGAAAATAGTCATTACTTTCACATGGCCATTCACAAGTGCAGCCAGTAATGGAGTAAGTTGCGTGGTTTTATTTCTACCAAAAATATACTTTTGAATTGTTGGGTTCTGTAAGTCTACTAAATCCAAAAACTCTCCAATAATATTTACATAACCTTCATGACAAGCAACATAGAATGATGAAGGCTTTGACTCCAAGCTTTCAAGTGTCAAAACCTCGTTTAATATTTGATGTTTGCTATAAAATACTAATAACTCTCTTACTATTTCAGCGTGCCCAAGAGAACATGCTGTTTGAAGAGGAGTGTCTTGTGATTCGCTATGTTTTAAAGTAAACAGTGCTTTTATACTTGGATCTCGAGTGTACAGCGCTATAAACGCCTGAACAATATCCAGACTCCCAAGATTGATAGCTTGGTGAAAGGGGGTAAAAAGAGTGGTTTTATGCTCATAGAAAAAGAGTTTTTTCATCTGATGGAATTTAGGGGAAAGGGATAAAATTTCATCAACTAATTCATACTGTTCTTGCTGACAAGCCAAATGCAGCACTGTGCAATTATCTTCTTTATCCTCTTGATACAAAGCATCAATTAGCTCAGGGTTTTGGATGAGCACAGTTGAAAAATCTCTGACGACCCAAGTGCTTCCTGTAAAACAGGCTGCATGTAATAACGTACTTGTGACTTCTAACTCATGCCATAGAATAGACTCTTTGCGGGGGCGCTGTTCGTAAAAAGTGAGGAAGTGCCTAACAATTTCAATGTCCCGATTATGACAAGCTATTTGTAATGGTGTGCATTCAGTCTCGCTATCTATTAGATCTAATTTTGTGTCACTGTTAGGGTGCTCAAGTTGATAACCAAGCAATTGGGAAACACCTTCTTCAAACTGTTCATTGCAACACAAAAACAGCGCGCTTTCACCATTGGATGTTAATCTATTTACTTCTATACCTTCTTGCGCTAGGAGATACGCCATTAACTCTGGTAATTTATATTCTGAGGCAATATGAATTAACTGTCCTTCGTCAAAATAATTACTAGGAAGAGTACTTAAGACTTCGTTTAAATCAACATGACCTTTTAGAAGAACAAGTAATGGGACCAGTTGCTCTGATGCTATCCATGCGCTCCAATTAATATCTTTTATCATAAAATGATTATTTTTATTATGCAGTTTTTCGATCAAACGTTTGATAATAGAATAACTAGCACCATTGTTAATACACTCAATTAAAAACACTTCTTTATGTGTTTCTTCTACCTCGTCCCATGCATCCTCCCTTCCTAATACAAATTTTTTTAGCAACATACAATCCGCTGTATGTCCTTCACAGACTTCAAGCCTCTCCGTAATGAAAGGAAGCCAATTACTAACAAAAAGTGATTCTTTACATTGTGACTCTAAAAAAGAAAGTAGGCTCATGTTTTTAAAATTGAAGAGCGAAGTTTGAAGCTCTATTAATAAAAAAGGACGGAAATCGACAGTAGGCATACATAAAGTAACCAACGCAGCCAAAGCTTTATAATTTTTATCAATTAGATCCATAACCAATTTCATAGGGTGTTTGGTACACTCATCAAGGTAATGGAAGTCATCTAATGGTAACCTTGACGCAGGGAGCAAATGTTCCATTTGCCTTTTTGAAAGGTTTGATATGTGCTTTCTCGCGGCGCCGCTTAAATCAAAGTCTCCCGCCACAATTTTCTTTGATAATGGAATATTTAAAGTCAGCGTCCAAGGATCTTTTTCTAATTTCTGCTGTAGTTGACTGAACTCACTAGTTAAATTTTCGTCATAGGTTTCTTCATTATAAAATCGTTGCTTTAGCTCCATCATTTGCTCTATTTGTTGAATGTAAAGCTCCAAGCTCATTTGTAAAGGAGTGGTATACTTAGCTGCAACATTGGTTAAAAGGTCAAACAAATCCTTTGCGACTAAATCATGAATTGGAAGTCGATAATGTACATCGTTTTCAATTTCTCTCCCTAGCAAAACCCACTTAATTGCACTAACCAAATGCACTTCACTTCCATCCGTCATGTAAGGTGATAAGTGTATAAAGGCATCATCTAGCCATTTATTTAACTGAAGCTTATAAGCATTTGTCTCATCATTCTGAGCAAATTGATTAAAGCGGATATAAAGTCCAGAGAGGCATGCCCATTCATCACCTTCGTCAACAGGCATCGGAAAGCCACCAATATGACGCAATTGCATCGGTTTTTGCCATTGATCTATTTCAACGATTCGCTGTTGAAAGGCTTGAATAAATTTAAGGGCCTCTTTTTCAGTTATTTCCAATTCAATTATTTTTTCTACTAAATATACAAGCAGTTTATCTAATCTATTTGAATAATCATTCTTAGCAAAAATATCGGCATCTAATAGCCGATTACCTTGTGCTTTTGCATTATCAATAGCTTCAATTAAAGCCGCGTCAATAGGTAGCCCGCTTACAGTAAGAGTATTGTTATCATCAGGAGTATTTGAAGTTTCAATGTTATATTCATGAGCAATCATTAAATTATTGACTGATATTGAACATAGATGCTGCTGGATAAATTTAAAAAAAACATCATGAGCAGCCAGAGAGCCAGGAGTTAAAGAAACTAAGAAAGTTTGGTGGTTTTTAAGGTTAAACCTTGTATTGGTTTCTGCTTTGCCTATAAGTGACAAAGAATCCAAGTTTGAACCTGATAAACTTGTGGGGTGGATCCCTTCTGCCATCAAAAAGTTGCTGCGTTATGTATGAGTTCGACAATTTAACATTAAAAAATACAAACTGGGTAAAAGTTAATCAAAGTTCATTGGGCACACATCATTATCAAGCATTAAATATGCGTGCAATATCTTGTCAATGTTGATCAAGATAATTGGTTAGTCCCGTTCAGGACACTTTTCTTAGAATATTTTTAATCAAGGAACTGTTATGAAGTAGAAATTTCTTCATGTATTCCTAATTTCAAAGAAGAAGTTGAAATACTATTTGGGACATGGATGGTTTATTTCTGGACGTAGAAAGATAATTTTTATTATTTACAATAAATTCAATTGATTATGAGAGGTTTTTAGGCTGGGGAGTCAAATTTTATGAGATTTTTAAGCGCAAATGGCGACACTTGGGTGGACAAAATGTGGACATTAAAAAGAAAAAAGACTTAGCTCGATGAGCTAAGTCTTTGTTTTATTTGGTGGAGGCGGGGGGGGGATTTGAACCCCCGTCCAGAAAGCCTACATCCTTTTCCAACCACGTTAAAACAATTACTTAGCTGATTTCATTAACTTTTACTGATGGTATTCAATGGCATTTGATGTATGTTAATGAGGAATGCCGCCACGTTGTCGCCACTTTTTTTGAGTAGATAAATCCTGCTTTTTCATAGTTAAAAGCTCACTTTAATGAAATGCTGCCGCAAAATTTTGAAGCTCTTTTAAATGTTTTGGCCTTTCAGATTGTACAATATCTTCGTTAATTTTTAGTATTACAGATCTAAATACATCAGTATTATTTTTAAAGCCTTGGCTTTTCATTAGAGTCTCTATTTGAGATAGACTTTTTTCGTTTAACTTGAGAGAAAGCCTTTTTGAGGCTTTAGCTTTGGCTAGGTCTGAAGAGAGTAAGTGGTTTAAACCGTTAGCTGAATACCTACCACTGCTTAATGCATGAAAATAATAAAGCATGAGAGGTTTATTGAATACTTCAGACAAGGACGGATCTATTCGCTGTGAAGCTAGAGTTAAAATATCCAGATAATGCGCAGGAACTCTAACTTCCACCGAAGTTTTAACTTTATTATATTCAGTTCTGACTTTTGCTGTTGATTGTTTCGGAATACTGACTACTTCATTGCATTTACCACATACCGCTGCCAAAACATCTTTGACAGTGCCTGATTGATCATTAAAATCAATATCTCTTAATTGATAAGTAGCTTCAGTTAATCCACAAGCAGAGCAAATAACCTTTTTTTTATCGCCTTCTTTTACAATTTTCATTTTACACCCCACTTTCATGCACACTGATGAATACAGCATCTGGTTCAACGAAGAAAAACTTGATATACCACTTTTTACCTTCTTTGAAAGGCTTTAACACATGAACATCAATTGAAGGTACTTTATGATGTGGGCTTACCTCATATTCATTACCTTTAGTACGTTTTATGCATAATTCGGAGCAATCCGGACACTGAATTCGGCATTATCCGGACACCTGTTTCGGGATAATCCGGACATTGAATTCGGTATTATCCGGACGATTTTTGTTCAAGTCCGGAATCGCTGTCCGGA
>NZ_ML014889.1 GCF_003675895.1 Parashewanella curva | reverse complement strand
AACGAAGAAGTAACCAAGTTTTTTAATCAAGTCATGCAAATGGATACTTTTACATTACGCCAAGAGGCTATTTCAACTGAAAAGTTCCCATGATTTTAGCTAAAAATGAACTCCGAAACTTGAGTTAATAAAAATAAAACAAGATCATAAAAGGATCTATGTCACAAATTTACACCTCTCGACAAGCGCTGAACGGGTATATGGAGTTAACTTGTAGGGAGTCTGGTCTCATTAAATTTGTTTATCTATTCCCATTGGGGTTCTTGCTCTCTTCAAGACCCCTTACTAATTCAAGTAAAATATTATGGTATTTCAAACAACAGCCTCCAGCGAGCAGCCATTAGAAGTGCTAAGAAAAGGTGACTTTTCTAGTTCTATTGAACAAGTCATTAGCACCTTTAAACTCAAACTAAAATCAAAGCGCAGCTACAAAGAAACATTACCATATAGAGTAGAAACCTTTATTGTTACCAATAATCGACCGAGACCTTTTTGTGTACATAAATCGAAAAATGGCTGTTTTCATGTGGACGAACAAAGATCTTTATGGAGCAAATTTTGGCAATCTTGTAGTACATGCTCAGGTATTGAGTCTAATGATGAATTTAGTCAAAAAGCCCGTACCCTAGAGGTTGAATTAAACGCTTGCCATGCAACGTCTTTCAATAGTCGTCTTAAGGAAACCACTGCGGAAAGAACGACTTTAACAAAAGCACCACCAATGATGAGAAATGAATATCGACACATTCATACCTTATTAGGGGTGCATGGAACATTAATGCTAGCAACTGTGCCCTTCCAAGTTGTCGACAAAACAGGTCGCAATGAAGATTTTGTAAATATTCCCCCTGAGCTGAGCGAATTTTTATCTTGGAAGAGAGCGGTAAACTACAGCCCCGATAGCGTAACAGTGCAAAACTTAATGGCAAATGAAAAAATTAGCACCTTGGGTGATCAACTAACAGTTAAAAGTATACTTAATCTAGCCCTCACTCGAAGGACTCGAATTCTACCAGAAGAAGCGGAATCTCTTTACCAATTACAAGAATTATTGAATAAAGAGTACTCAGCAGCAGACAACTGGAGAAGCGCACTAATGGCAAATGAGTTAATGGGAAAATTAATTTTTAATGATAACTTTATCTCTTCATTAGCACAGCTGCCACGTGTTAGCTTGCACCTTAAAAGGGAAGCAAGTAAAACAACACATGCAGAAGTATTGAAGAGGCAATTTAAATGGGCGCTCGTCGATCAAACTAGAAGCCTCACACCAAATCTGGTGATATATCTTAATGAAGCCAAGCAACTGTATTTGTCGCAAAGAAGTTGCACACAATTATAACTCAGCGGCCGTTTGCACTTATTCTCAAAATACTTCAATATGCGCCCCTTAGAGGCTCATTTGACAAAACACTATCAAAAATCACTAAAAACATTGATATTGCCATTGTTTTCATATCGAAAGCCTCCATATTCTATGCAATGAACAACAACGAGATACTGATTTATCTTCTCAAAGATGAAGCCACTCGTTACTTTGAGTAAGCCAAATGACTGAAATCACCACCTTAAGCCAATTTTTAACGACAGCTCAAACCCAATTTCAAATCTATGACTTAGGCCGCCGTGTTCAACATATCGACATGATGGCATTTCATCAAATTGAGTCTCTTAAAACACCTTATCCATATCCAATTCAAGGTCATGCGCAATTTGCGGTCGTCTTTTGGAATGAAGATAAGCAACCTTATATTTGGTTTATCAAGCTAGCATTAGACGAGCGAGGACTATTTGTTCCAGCGGCACGCTCTCAATTTATTCAAATGATTTTAGAAGCGCTTGGACGCGATCCAACACAACCACTTACTGAACAACAGCAGCAAGCTTTGGCTAATAACCCATTTAGCTTTAAACCAAGCCAAGAAAAGCTCGCCGTATTCAATGCACTTGTAAGAAAGCAATTAGGTTTACCCGCCTCATCTCAATACGAATCAGCCATTCAATATTTATCTGGTCAAATGCCGAAAGAAAATTGGGAGTATATTGGTCTACAAGGTATAGCTGATGTGTGTGTGAGAGCGAAACAACTGGATCATGAGCAACACATTTTAAATGGATTGGAAAACAGTGCTATTGAAGTACAAGGAGCCTTGTGTCAATGCCTTGAGCACATGGATATTTCTGATGATATAGCAAAGCTCATTTATGATGCTTTTGTTAACTCATTTGAAGATTTAACTCTACCTTTATTAAGAGCAGTAGCAAGCCATAAAGAGTACTCTCAAAAAGCAGTAATGCATTTGATAAAACAACGAAAACTCAGCCTTGATTCAATTCTGATAACGATTGCTGCAAGAAATTGGTCGGTATTGTCTAATGAGCAAATACGCTTGGCTTATTTAGAAGCACTAGCACTGCAATCACAAGCGTTTTTTAACCAAGTTTTTGCAGATTTAGTAGCGATACCACAGTTACGAAATGCTATGCTGGGTGAACTAAGAAATCCACAGCGAAGCGAAACATTATCAAAAGCTATTGGTGGATTGTTTAAAGCAACAAGTCACTAACAAAATTTAAAAGTGGATGGGTAGTACAAGAACTACCTTCCGCTAAAGGAATAAATAACAATGATAGATTTACTGTTGATTTTGGCCATATTTTTAATTGCAGCTTTTTTTTGGCAACTACGACAAATGGCTGAAAACAGTCGTTTATTTGCTGAACGAGAAGCAGCAAAACAAAATGTTCAAATGTTAACAGTTGCTATGTCATCCGCTCGCCCTTCATTCGGCGGCAATACAGGCTTATGTTGGAAAGCAAATTTTATCTTAGAATTCAGTACCGATGGAATTGACCAACACCAAGCCAACTTCACCATGCTTCATAACAGAGTTTTATCTGTTGATTGGCCAGTATTTCCTGAGCCTGAATGGGAACAAGCTCCAACAAATCGAGGGAAGATCGGTAGTTGTAGTTTGAGAAGGTAACTATCAATAACGTACTTTCTTTTTGTTTGTTTCATTGATAACGTATTGTTTGCCAATAACAAAATAAAAGGAAATGTGCGTTATGCGGTACCTTCTTATCTGCCTTTTTTTAATAAGTTCATCGGTGGTTGCTGATGAAACAAAACCTACGACACCTGAATCAAAGTATTCTAAAAGTTTGGGGATTAAACTCACTAAAATATCTCCATTACAACACCAAAAGCTGGAACTTCTCGGTCAAGTTTGGGGCTTTTTAAAGTATTACCATCCTAAATCAGCTAGTGGAGAATTAAATTGGGATCACCAACTATTTGAAGTTTTACCTGAATATCTAAAGACACCAAATCAAGAAAAAAAGCAGAGCAGGTTTTATCAAGCTGGATAACTAAATTAGGTAAAGTAGATTTATGTACCACCTGTGAACCAACAAAAAGTGACTCTAAACTCAAACCCGATCACTTCTGGCTTAAAGGTATCGCCTCAAAAGAATTTGCTGAGCAACTCAAGTACATTTATAAGAATCGCTATCAAGGCAAACATCATTATGTAGCCTATGAAAACTCTCCAGCACCAACATTTACTAATGAAAACTCATATAAGGATATGGCTTATCCTGATGTTGGATATCGACTATTGAGCCTTTATCGATACTGGAATATCGTGCATTATTTTTTCCCATATAAGTATCTAACCGATACCAATTGGCGAGAAATTCTGAGTAAACATTTACCAAATTTTATCAAAGCAGAAAATGAACTGGCTTATGAGTTGGCTGTGACTAAGTTAATTGAGGAAGTGGATGATAGCCACGTATTACTGTGGGGGAAAAATGCAATATTCTCTCAAAACAAGTATCAAGCTCCCTACATAGCTAAGTGGGTTGAAAAACAACTCATTGTTAGCAGTCGGATTCCTGTACTCAAAAAACCTAACTATCACTATCAGCTAGAAGTTGGTGATATTATCACCGAGTTCAACGAAATGCCGATTAAGGAAGTGATAAAACAAAAAACAAGCTTGATTGCAGCCTCTAACTTTAAAGCCAAAATGCTTAGGCTTGGTTATCAGTTCTTCATTGATTCAAAAAAATTAAGCTCCATTACCGTCATCAGAAAAAGTAAGAGCTTATCATTTCAGCTAAACAATCTTCCTCCTAACAATATTGATTTTAATCAAGTTGACGCACCAAAGGTTGTTGGTTCTCATTCCATATTAAGAGGTAATGTTGGGTATATTAGCATTGGTCAACTGGCAATTAACGATGTCGATTTAGCAATGAATGAGTTATTCGACACAGATGGAATTATTGTCGATTTAAGACAATACCCTAAAGAACCTACTTTAAACGAATTAGGCAAGTATTTTGTTGATAAGCCCGTTGAATTTGTCTCAGCTACCGGAGCTGAGTTAGGCAATCCTGGTGAAATAGGAAATAAGGGAAAACTCAAGGTTAATCCAGGCAACGCCCTATATCAAAAACCATTAGTCGTTTTAATTAATGAAGAAAGCCAGAGCCAACCTGAATTTATCGCTATGGCGTTACAAAAAGGCGTAAACACGACTCTCGTAGGCAGCAACTCAGGAGGCGCTGATGGTGATATGACATTCTTTTATCTACCCGGAGGTTTAAAAACAAGCTTTTCAGGTGTCGGCATTTACTACCCAAATGGTGGAGAAACTCAACGCATCGGTATTACTCCTGATGTTAGAGTTGAACCAACTATTGAAGGCATTAAAAAAGGAAAAGATGAATTATTAGATGCTGCTATTGCGAATTTCGGTCATTCCGGACAGCGGTTTCGGGATCATCCGGACAGTCGTGATCCCAGATTTCTCTTAACCTAATTTTTACTACAAGTGTCCGGATTGATCCAGTTTTCGCATAGATTCACC
>NZ_ML014888.1 GCF_003675895.1 Parashewanella curva | reverse complement strand
TATTAAAACTAAGGTCGTTAAGGTCGAGTGGTGATCTCGAAAAATATTGGGAATATCACAAAAAGCAATCCAAACAGAGGTTATACGGATGTTGATAACTGTGTCGATTTAAAAGACCCACACCCAATTGAATTTATACCTTAACAACACGTATTGGGGTTCATTCAATGGGAAAGGTGTTTTTGGTATAAAGGCCGCAGCAAGCATATATTACGGCAAAGAGTTATCGCAGCTTACTAGTGACGAGTTTTATGGGATTATCGCAATGCCTATAGCACCAAACTATTATCATCCCATTCGTAACCCAAAAGTTCACTCTAAACGGGCAATGAGAGTCAAGGCTGTTGCCTCCGGTAAATGTGTGCCATCCAGCTGGCTTGATCTTAAATACAAACATTGTGCCGATGACACTTAATAAATCAAAGGAAAATGATATGCAAAAAGTAATAGAATTCAATGGTAGAGGCTTTTGGTCAAGTAAAGTCGACATTGAATCCCTCAATGAAAAAATTGAACAGTTAAATAATGAGGGCTGGAAAGTTAAATCAATGGTTCCCAACACTTCATTTGCTGGTTCTGTTATTTCATACTCATTACTTCTGGAAACACACAAATAGTACTTATCAAGTATACATATCAAGCGCTTCAACAGGAGAATAACGGTTGGCTCCTACGCTGCGCTTCGGATTTTAGCCAATAGACATATCCCTGTTAAATAGACGTTATGCGGTTTAGGAAATTATAAATGAAAAGTGATCCTGCAAAAGTTAACATTACCAAGTTTGGCGTATGTTTTTACTCTGTAATGGTTGCATGTCTATTTCTTGGTTTTGCTCAATCAACATTATCGCCTAATTCTGTATTAGGTACGTTAACAGCAACAAACCTTGGTATTTTTGCTTGGTCGATTCTGGTAGTCAGTATCGCTGGTACACTTGAATTTATTTTTAAAAAGTATGGTATTAAAACTCTTTACTATTCAGAGTAACCACATACAAACAATTCAACAGGGCAAATATGCTAAATGGAGATCATAGCTAAAATGGAATTTATCAAAGATGTTTTAACCTTTCTTATTGATGCTGTACCTTTTGTCATCGTTACTGGTTTGTTGTACTTTGGCTTTAAACAATATCCGCGTCTAACCAAAGGTTTTTTGTTAACTGCAATTACATGCTTCATATTGGGTGGCATTTCCGTTGGTTACGTACAAGACCACTCTGCCTCAAAAAAAACAATACAAAACGCAACTAAGTAAAGTTAATCGCAGATTATAAGGCATTCAATCGGAAGTTTATTGGCTTTTGCTCCTGCGTCGCAAAGTATAAGCCAACGTTTTTTGCCCTCTAATGTGGTGTTATAAAACTCAAGGAAATATAAAGTTGTCGCTATCTTTATTTCTAGGATTAAACGGAATTGTTTTCATATTATTCAATAGAAAAATGAATTCGGCTAATGACAAAATCTGTCATTACATTGAGCTAAATTACCCTGAGCATTGGCAACACTTCATCATTAGAGGTCGCCAAATCGGGAATGAAAAAAAATGGACAAAAGAATTAGCTCTTGCATCTATCAAAGATGGTGTTTTGTCTGAAAAGCATGACGCTAAATTCGCTAACTACTTAAATGTCCGTAAGAAATTACAATCAAATTTAATTTCTTTTTCAATTTTGGCATTCGTAGTGGCACAACTTATCAGCGCCATTGTATAAAAAGGCATTCAACAGAATGCAAAATTATTGGCTTTGTTACTGCGTCACAAATTATAGCCAACAATTTTTCACGCGTTAATGCAGCATTATAACGGCAAGGAGGTGCCTAGGTGAACTCAAGGGTAGTACTAAAAATTCTTACAACAATAATTACTGTAGCAATAATGTACTGCTTAATTGGTACTTATAAAGAAGAGCTAACAGTTGGTATATCTACTTTTAGCTCGTACATCGCTCTAGCTTCATTAGGGGGTCTACTTGGTTTCATTTTCGGTCATGCTTGTTATAAATTGTTTGCTAAAAATTCATTTTTAACTTCAATTATTTCAACCATTATAGTGGTGTTGTCATCATTGGAGGCAGGGCTATTTGTTAGTATTCCTATGGCAGATCTTTGTATTGCAATAACTTTTCTTATAGTTTCTTGCGATATCGCAGATATGAAAAATAAGCTCTCCGAAAAACCGCGATAATAAGGTTCTAATTAAAAGGATGTATCAATGACTGAGGTTGCAATTTCAATGTTCATAAAGCATAAGCTTTTATTTATAACTATTATTTTCTGCAATACATTTGCTGTCTTCTATTTTTCTTCAATTTTGTTTAGTTCTAGCAAACCAGATTTGATTCTGGCTGTATCAACCTCTTGTTTTGCTGCTTTTATAAGCTATTTGTATGCTGCCAACAAAAGCACATCCAAAAATCACAGTAAAAAGTAAACTGCAAGATAACAGGACAAAGTAGTAGCCCTGTTAATCGAACAGTTAGGTATTCAAGGAGGAACATTTTGTTGTTTTGGCAAATTATGTTTTGGGCGACTTTTGCACTATTAATCTTGCCCTTTCCGTTTAAGCTAGTTTCAATGATTACAGGTAAAGACAAAAGGTCATTTGCAGTAAAATTTGAAGAAATATCCAATGCTGCTTTCTTAGCAATTGGTTTAATTGCATTTTGGGAATATTCCTATTCCAGTAACACTTCCTCGACACCAATGTTCTGGTATGTTTGGTTAAGTATTGCTGTTATTTGGTCTATCGTTGCAATATTCAAATCTTCTAAGTTGGATTACGCAAAGGAACAAATTGGCACTAAAGCCACAGTCATATTAAGTATTTTTAGTACTATTTTCTTTATACCTATGTTCATTGCTGTTTTTAATTATGCTGATTAAACCTAACAACAATTCAACAGGGCAAATACTGTTTTGCACTTAATGCGAAATTTTATGCGTTAAAGTGAATATCAACATCCATGCTCTTGTGTAGGATTCTGATGATGTTTATCCGAGAATTATCAATCTGCTTGTAGAAAATGATGTGGCTGCCTTGAGGAAATTTACGGTAGCCTTCTCTGATTTCGTCGCATGATTTACCAATAGAGGGGCGTTCTGCCAACAGGAAAAAGGCTTGATCAAATTCTTTGAGGTAGAGGTTTCGTTTTTCTCTACCCCAGCGTTTCATGGTAAACTTTGCAATTTCAATTAAATCAGTCTTGGCTTTCTGGGTTAATGCAAAAGGCTTCATTTGTTAGCTTCGCCATCAAGCTCGTTGATGAAAGCGTCATAGTCATATTCAGCCATGCCACTTTCCTCTCCTTCAATGAGTAGGTTACGTAGCGTATTGATTTGAGTTTCTTTATTTTCCAAGAGACGCAGGGCAGCACGTATAACCTCGCTAGCAGATCCGTAGCGCCCGCTTTCAACCTGACTGGAAATGAACCAGTCAAAGTGTTCGCCTAAGGTAATACTTGTATTTTTGGCCATACTTTGTCGCCTATCTTTTTTATACCAATATATACCTAATTATGGTACTTATGATTTCTAAGTCAACCTTAGCGTAGGCACATAATAAATAAGGATTGGCATCCATCATAGGCTTAAGCTATGACACCATAAACCGATGCGATGAATCTCTGCTTTAAAAAAGGAATACTTTACATGCAATATGATGTGAATAGTCCATCAGAATATATCGGATCTCTTGCACCAGTCTACTTGGTGGCTACTTCCCCTTCAATGCCACGACCTAAATCGGTAATGGATAACTTGTTGTAATTTAGTAAGGATGTAGTCCCAACCATCAGAGTTGTAATACGTTTTTTATGAATGTTTGGGCATTGCGAAACGGGAGTTTCGTGTAGTAAGGTAATGTCGTGCATGGTTTGAGGTCTGTTGATTTGTTGCAAAATCTATTAGATCAGAGATAGCCATGCACATCTAGTCTTTGAAAGAATAAGAAATTATGTGGGGATTCCTTAGGGATAGGCGTTATGTGCTCAGCAATCATCAAGAAGCTCTTTCATCATTTTTAAGATTAAATCTAATTGTAAATCTGCTGAATCATCATATTGATATGATTTAATTATTTCGTCCATTTTTTTCCCAATGTTTGAACTTAAAAGATAACTAACTCTTTCAACTATTTTTACTGCTCCATATAAATCACCTCCAGTTGTAGCATGAATACAATCTCCATCATAAATCGAGCTTCCAAAATCAATAATTTTCAAAGTTCCATCTTTACTAACAACAACATTATCCAGACGAATATCTAAGTGAATAATTCCATTTGTATGTAGGTGTTTTATTCCTTCAAAGAGCCCCATTAGAAGTACCACTTCTTGTTTTGCTGTAATTTTACCGCGGGTATCAAGAAGGTATTTTATTAAATGTTCGCCTTCTTCAAAGAAGGTTACAGCAATCCTTTCATCACTCGTTCTTTTTTTATCAAAAATTTCGATGATATTTTTATGCTTTGGAATACACTCTAAAATTTTCACTTCATTTTCAAGGTTAGATACTCGTTGTAAAAGTGCTTTTTCCTTATAGCTTTCATCATTAAATGACTCTATAAACTCTTTAGAAACTGTTTTCATTACATAACGCTTAGAATTCCAAACACAAGGAGTTACTTCTGAAAAATTACCCTCTGAAGCTTTAGCCTGAGGAATACTGTTTTCTTGAGTGATACTATTGAGTTCTTGTAAATACCCTTGAACAGTTAGCATTTATTAATATACCCTATTTCTTATTAATTCAGACAATTATAGTAATGCATAATTCGGGGCTATCCGATCACTGAATTCGGGATTATCCGATCACCTATTTCGGCATAATCCGATCATCGAATTCGGTATTGTCCGATCATTTTTTGCTTAAGTCCGAAATGAGTGATCGGAT
>NZ_ML014887.1 GCF_003675895.1 Parashewanella curva | reverse complement strand
ACTTGTTGTGTTTGCAAACTGATAAGTACTATAAAATTGCTCCTTTCGCACTATTTGTCAAAGTCATCCCATTGATAATTAATGATCTTTTCATGATGTTTGTCGATCTAAAAGATCTACACCCTTTCTCTTCCTTCGAATAAAATTCTAAGTTGCATTCCATAATTACTTTTTTCCGTACGGTTAATAGAGGAAACATTATATGAAAAGTGATGAGAACTCCCATCAAAGTGCTTTTTTTTGGTTTCTTTAACTAAGTCATAGAGTTCTTCTTGCCCAACTGCTGAGTAACCAAGTATTTTGAATTCGTTTTTGTTTTTAGGAGTTACTTTTATGTTAATGGGAATGTTTTCATAGTTTTCTGTAGTGAAGTTAACCAAAGAAATTTTAAATAAGCCTAATTTATCTTTTTCTATGTCATCAACGGTAAGAATAATTTTATTGGAAGGAAACTTTGGTTTAGAGAAATAATTTGCATCAAAATCTTGATGTAGGTCTAATTTGGTAATTTTTAGTTGCCCTGTGTATAAAAAATAACTCCCTGTAGTTGCAAAAATAGCACTTAATGCAAGTGCAACCAATATATTTTTCCAAATATTATTCATAATTGTAATTTTTCCTTGCATTTACATGTGATTTATTACGGTGCTTTAAAGTTAAGTTAAACGATTTTTTTATAACCTCATGTTTTAACAGAATATTATATTGCTTTGACTATGTTCGTAAAGTGAAAAAACTCTGCTTTTGTTTTAAGAAGAATGTTATTTAAAATAAGCTAGAAAGTAACTTGTAAAGAGGGCATTACTGCTCACCAGCATTTTCAAGAGGATTTTTACTAATAGCATCTTCCAAATGAGTAGGTGCAAAGTGGGCGTAGCGCATGGTGTCTTTGATATCTGAATGCCCTAGGATTTCTTTCAATACTAAGATGTTTCCACCATTCATCATAAAGTGGCTGGCGAAGAACATGGGTCATTTGTCCTTCTGGTAATTGAATTCGAGTACGTTTTACAGCTTCTTGAAATGATTTACGGCATGGCCGAAACAGATTACCTCGAACTCTTGGTAACTCTGAAGCTAAGCTTTTAGAAATAGGGACAGTCCGATTTTTCTTCCCCTTAGTCTTAATGAAAGTGATTCGGTTATTGGCTATTTGATTTCCAGTTAACCCTTCGGCTTCAGACCACCTTGCGCCAGTAGCAAGGCAGACTTTAACAACCGTGATTAGATGTTCATACTTGGCATTCCGGCACTCTTCAAGCAGTAAAGGTATTTCTTCGGGGTAAAGAAACGCTAACTCTTGTTCAGCAATTTTAAATGGGCTTAAGCCATCAAGTGGGTTAGGTAGCTTCCATTCACCAAGCTTTTTAAGTTCACTGAAAACAGCGTTAAGATAGGCTTGTTCATGGTTAACTGTATTCGGTTTAACGCAAAACTTGTTGCCTTGCATATCTTCAATTTCACCATCTAATCTCATTTGTCTATAGTGAGCAAAATCGTTAACAGTCAACTTACTAGCGATGGGATCACCAAGACCATTACAGATTAGTTGAAGCTTCTTTAAACGGTTTGCTGGTTCAGCTAGTTGTTGACCGTGAAGATCATGCCAGAGCTGGATGAGTTCAGATAGCTTTCGATTGTCGGTCTTTTCACCAAGCCAAGGTTTATCTTCAACTTTGCTTTGAATGTGCTTCTCAAAAGCAAGTGCTTCACCACGAGTAGCAAAGCGCTTGCGAATACGTTTGCTTTCTCTGCCAGATAATCGAATATCTAATTTCCAAGGCTGATCACTGCCATCTTTTAGGTTGATAATAGCCATAGCTACAAATACTCAACATTATTACTAGGTGATAGCTATTAAAACTTGATGGGCGAATATTGTTGTATGTTTAAATTTTCAAAAATATACATACGCATAAACTCAGGTGGAGACATCAACAAGCTCTGATTCAAATATTCTCTTCTAGATATGCATCATACCTTTTTTTGGCTGAATCACGTTTAAGAATGGCATTTCTTATTGAGGCAGGGTAAACCGATAGTGATTGGCAATAAGAATCCCAGTAAATTCCGCTAATTTCATTTGGGTGATGAGGAGTGTCATTTTTCACAAGCTCTAATGCTTGCTCTGTTGTAAAGCATTTTTTATTGCTTTCTATATCCGATATTGAATTGACAATACCGATACCGTTTTCAACTAAGATGACATATGGTTGTAGAGTAAGGCAGATTGGATCAAATTGGTTCCATCGAAGCAGTTCAATTCTGCCATCTCTGTTTTTTACGAATCGAAACAAGTCTTTATCGAACATACCTAGCTCAGCAAAAAAGTCTCTGGGAGGAGCATAGCCTAAAACTTCTTGCCTCCAATTAATGTAATCCTCGCTATGAGCAGCGGGGTTAAACTTTTTACTACGCTTTAGATCAATACAGATATCAATGTCACCAAATCTATCACCATCTCTAGCTAGACTGCCTACCAAAGCCGCTTTTTCAATTTGATAATACTCACTGTACTCGTTATTCCAAAACTGGATTCTTTCGAGCAGACCGAGTAATTTTTTATGAGCGACTGGCTTAGTGAGCTTAGTTTTATAAAACTTGGGCAAAGATCCCCCCTCTGACTTAACTTAGAAATTCATTGTGTATCAAAGTCAATAAGTTAAGTGGAATAGGAGGGGCAGTAAAATTAATAATTGTTTATTATTTAAGCCTATAGGTGTAGGAATGCTTAACTCGCATTAATCTAAAATGAGATCAAACGTCATATAGAATGTAACGTTTGATCGTTCTTCACTGGAATGTTAGTCCGATATCTTAGTCTTCTTATCTGCTCGCCAAATTAGAATGCAAAGCATAAGTAAATAAATTGGCATTTCTACATAAGTATCATAGGTAAGCCACATATCTTCCGACAATTGTGTAGCAACAGCGTAGTTAATAGCAGCCATGCATAATCCAATAACTGCAAGTCCCAACACGAAAAATTGATATTTGATTTGTTTGTTTACATAGCGTTCAAAGCGAGCGCCAAAATAACAACCTTTATTGAAAATGCCATCGACGATTAATGCTGAGGCACTAATTATCCCCATAAAGGTACCTTTTAACTGTACTAGGGCTTCGCTTTGGAATCCTATTGAAAATAGAGCAGATATTAAGAGCATAACAGTACCAAATACAGCGAATCCTCCAAGCAAATCTACTTTTACAAAGCGCTGTATCACGACAAGCATTAGGCCTAAGGAAACCCCTGTAAAGGCAGCTAAGGTTAAATCTCCCGTTATTTTGGCTACCATAAAGAATGCTGCGCCGATGCCAATATCAGCAAGAAGAGAAGGTTTGTTTTTTTTCCACTGTTCTTTTTGCTGCTGCCTTTTTTCATCAGCTTCAGGAGAGCTGTCAGAAATACCTAAGCTTTCTAGCTTATCGGTTGCAAAGTGAATGTCTTTTTCTGGGTGGCTTGCATAAACTAAGGTGTCGTTATCTCTAACTTCGATACCGACATTTAACCAATTATAGTATCCCACCGAAACAACAAGTTTTTGTGAATGGCTTGGAGATTGAAATTTATGTTTAACTACTTTGAAGTCGCCATCAAACGAATGAGTGCACTCATCAATTAAGGAGCCGTTACAATATAGCTGTGACGTATAAGTTGTAAGCGAACAGAAGTATTTCACTTCATAATTATTTCCTTCGTAATGAAACGGCCTTTTATAAGTCCATAATCTAAATGCCATCCTGTATATCCTTTCCCTTTTTTATTAATAAGTTCTTCTATGTTCGGTTGGTAAAGTGTCAAAGCAGTTCAAAAATCTCTTCAACAGATACTTCAAAAAACTTTGCCAAATTCAAGGCTATAACCACCGATGGAGTAAACCTTCCAGTTTCTATCGTGCTTATGGTCTTTCTTGAAACACCAATCTCGTCGGCCAACTGCTGCTGAGAAAGCTTCCTGCGTGACCGTAATTTTGCAATGTTATTGTCTAATTTATTACTCACAGTCGATTTCATCTGATTGCTTTAGCTCCCATATAATTGAAGAGCCATAAGTTAGGAAACCAAGCCCCATACTAAGTTTGCTGAATGATTGTATGCTCATAGAAGAAATGGCCTCTGGCAATAAAGAATCCAGCCAAATAACAGACAACAAAAACACTCCTAAAACACCTAATGCGTAATAAGCAGCCTTAAGATTAACAGCATTAAAGTATTCGTCTTGGAACCGACCTAACCATACATCTCTAATGTCCCATGTAGAAATTAAGATATGAGAAAGCAGATTCAGCATAGTAATAATCAAAACAAGGTAAACGACTATACTGAAAATGAAAAATATTGGATGAGCATCTTTTAATTCATTCCATGAATGATCAAATATTTCAAGAGAAAACAGAGCGCTAACTATGATTGAAAGCCATGCAATTTTTTTCAAAAACTTTTCTTCATTTACTGGTGTTGATAGTTTCCACATAATTCTTCCTTAAATATTTATGGTACCTTCAGGTATCATTTGTAACCCTAGGGTATCTCTTGATACCTTAAGGTGTCAATGTCGGTTTAAAAAATTTTGTTACTTTTGGGTTTAGAGTTCTAAATTATTCAACCTCACTAGAACAAGAAAACAAGTGTTCTGCCCCGATATGAGACTGCACTGTTAGATGAAAACCTTAATATCTTCAAAGTGCTAAGGTAGTATTCTCCTTTGACTTGTTTATTGCCAAATTGAGAAGGGATCAATGGAATGAAGCTTAAAACTATAGTTTTAACAGGGTGTTTGAGCACGATTCTCTATGCAGCGATAGGGGCTGTATTTTTAAGATACAATATTAACCCAGTGCTTTTCCCTGCTATTCACGTTGAAGAGGGCACTAACGAAAATCGAAAAGTAGTTGTTGGTTCTAATCGCTCCGAAGTTGTGTCAAGGCTTTATGGAGGTGAAAACCCTTCTTGTGTCGTTGTTTTTTCTGTGCATATTCCAGCCAAAGTGGATCAGTAATTCCGGCTCAAGTGGATCACCTATTCCAGTTATAAATGGATCACTGATTCCAGTCTAACCTGGATCACTTTTGCCAATATTCCGGAATCGGTGATCCA
>NZ_ML014886.1 GCF_003675895.1 Parashewanella curva | reverse complement strand
CTGAAATACTCATAACCTCTCCCCGCACCAGAATCGTTTAAGCTTGATGATTTTTGGATAATTTAATTACCAGAAAGTGAAGCAAATTTCAGAAGTTGAAATCCATAAATATTAACGATAATTAACTACTTCGGTATAACTAGGTTTTAGCAATTAGACGAAAATGAAATATCGGATTAGGTCGCTGAGTTTTTTAACAATGGTTCGGACACTTTTTATAAGTAATTGAATTTACAAAATTTTATAAATTGAATCTGAAAACACAGATTCATTAAAATTCAATGACTTACTAAGTATTGAGGCACGACCAATCAAAAACTGTCCGAAGTATTGTTTTAATGGATTGTGAGAAATTAAAAAAATGTACGCCCAAACACGGTTTGGGGCAAATTCGATCCAGCTTTTGTCTTAATTTTATAGATAATTTCTTAGCCCAAATTCATTTTCGAGAATACAAGGAAAGCATAAAATATTTTTAACCAGAGAAACTTGACCCTTAAAAAAGACTTTAAGGTGTTGATTTGATTTACGGCGCCTAAAACGATTCCATACTATAAGTTCGAGTTTACTATTAGATTGTAACGTTGCAGTTAGGCTTCGTGTTAATATTCCCCTAGCAGAAGAAATTGCTAAACTGTGGCTCACCTGAAGATCTTGTACTTCTTTGTAATTAAAATAAAAGGTAAGCTTTTCAGCTTGCGTAGCCTCACTTGTTGCAAAATGATCTCTTCCTAAAGAATAATCATACGATGTGCCATTGGAAAAAACTACAGTAATTACTTGATTCTTACACTGACCGAATTTTTCCCAAGCATCGACTGGGACTTGATATAGAGAACAAATCGCTCCAGACGTAAGATCCTGATAATAATGGTAAGACTTCTTATTCTTTTCATATTGAAATTCGAAGCTGATGGGTGAAATTGCATGAATCATAGACAATAACTCAGCTAAATTTAGTAAAGATCTTTTATACTATATTGACCGTATCATTCAGCAATGATATCTGGGTTAATCTTTCTTCATTTTTAGTTATTACATCGGGGATTATAGGCGGTCATAACAAACTTTGAGGCATTTTCGTGTCAGCTTATGCTCAAAACGGACTTCTCAATGGACAGATTGCAGAAGCAGCATTAACTTTTCCGCTCTTTTATTGAGAGATTGCAAGCCGATTTACTAAAATTAACTCGCACTCTCAAAGTTAGGTTATGCCTTGTAACTGACATCCTAGTTCGTGAGCGGGCAAATTGTATAACCTAATTGGGGGAGGAAAGAACTTAACTGATAATTTTGAATCAACCTCAAATGAATGGCGTTCAAGCTCGACCTGTTTTTTAGAAAATAGAGTAACGATTCATACGCGATATAAGTGTCTTGTTCAACATTAATAACAATTCGTTGTAAAACATAATTAACCTTATCCAAATCCGACTTTGCGTGGTCGAATACTTTTTTATCCATAATTTTCCAAGCTAACCCTCCTGAGCGATTCAACTCGAAAATCAACTCTGTAAAATGTTTACTTATTTCGGTACGCTCAATTTCTGTTAAAGAGCAAAGCCCTGCTTTGACTGCGTCGCGCTTTTGTTTATACCGAATTGAAGGAGACTCTGTAGTTGTTATGATGACTCTCTGCCCCTCCATTAATATGCAATTCCCAATAGTACGTCTTTCTATATTCTCGTAAACTTCATAATCATTGTTATTTATTCTGACCCGCTGCCCCGTTTCCAGTAATGCTAACCAGTTATCTGGATTTAAGTTTAGCCCTAATGTGTTTGCTGTTACAGTCATTTTATTCTCTCATTCATTAGGTATCATTGTCTTGATTTCAGGCTTAGCATGAAAAGCTATCGAGAGTTCACCGCCTTTTGCTATTTGCTCAAATCTGGCTAATGATAAAACTGAAATATCCATGACTTACCCTTTTCTGCAGCATTTAAGATTAATAACCTTTGGTTGTTAACGGTCAGAAATTAAAGCAAATGTGAGGTATTAAAATCTACAAACATGAACAGTTTTTAATCGTAATGATATGGCTAAAGTTATGGTGTTAGTAAAAAATGGAAAATTGCGCTAGGTGACTATGCTGCTATGGATTTTGAGAGATAAAAATAGGCACGCCCAAACTCGGAATGGGGCAGAAATGAGTTTCGAGGTATGCCATTCAAAAAGATAAAACATGCTTTTCATCGTATTAATTTAATTTCACTATTTCTGTCATCTCACATTTTGTACTATCTAAAAATATTTTATTCCCTCTTACTCTTATAAGGATAACGATGGCAACAGGTAAAAGTGCTATTTCACAACCAACTAGAGGTGATTGCAAAACAGAATTACAAAGTTTCAGATATAGTCATAAAAGAGGTGCTGACACATTAAGTTTTTCGAGCTCGAACCACAAAAGGTATAGATCATCTCGAGTAACCAAAGATAAAGATCCAACATATACTGCAAGCGTAAGCGCTACAACGTTCCATGAACAACCAACAGACTTACGTGTATCACAAACAGCATTTGATAAAAACGATTCTGTTGCTGAAAAAGCTCTTAAGAATTTATTGGTTGCAACAAATGGTGAAGTAGAGCTAACCGCAAAATATACACAAGAAGTAGCTCTTTTAGTACCCAATAAAAGGGATTGGTTTTGCATGAAGGAATACAAAAAATTAATAGAATTACAACTAAGTCAGTGTGACTGCCTTAAGCATCTTGAGTTTGCTCAAAAGCTATATGAAAAAAATACAGAATTATATAGTTGGCTTCAAAATTTACCGAACAGACTTTCGAACCGAGGTAATCTGTTAACTGCAACTGCTTGCTTTTTAGATTATATAACCGTAGCCCATTACCCTCCTACCACTTTATTCTGTCCAAATACGATGTTTTGTTGGAGAAACCTGCCAGACAGTCAAACGATCGAACAGTTGTGTTCAGAAAAAGTTGGTAGCCAGTTACCTACTACTTCATCGCCAATTGACGATGATTTATTAAGCACTGATAAAGAGGAGCTGCCTCTTATTCTAGAAGAAACAAAAGCTCTTAGCCCTGACACTACATCCTCAGATTTAACAGCTTCATTTACTGGTCTAGCATCGAAACCAGAACATGTTAAGGAAATAGATGATATAGCCATTGGAGCTGAGATGGCTAAAAGGCATGTAAAGCAAATACAAGAGTTATCAAGTGCTATCAAGAAATTAAGCCAGAGTATAACCCGTCAACACGCTGAAAGCTCAGAGCATTTTTCCCAGTTAAAAGACTTTAGGGTCTATATACCAAAAGAACAAAAGAAAGTATTTGATGCTTCGTTATTTAAAATTGAAAGAATTCAAGACCAGCAAAAAAAAGGGATATATCAATTATACAAAAAATTAACTGAAATCAGTAAAGTTGGTGACGTTAGTCCAACGAATTAAATTTCGTTTGAGGGTTATCTATAAACTAACTTTGGGGCAGAAAAGTGCCAGCCACTAAGCTGGCACATCACATCAATGGACAATTTCAAGCTAGGAAAAGCTCTTCCTACTCACATTATGAAGCAGAAAATTTATTCTTTTTCAATCTGTAACTTCATCTATCCTAGCACAGAGGGTTTTCAGTGACTTTAGGCACCTCTTTTAATCTTTACTCAGGAAGATCAACAGGACGTTCAGTAATCTTTTTCCATGTATGTGTTTCTACTGAGAAAGTTGAATATGTTGTTAAATCACCAAGAAACCCCTTATGAAGATATTGGATTGTATGAAATTTGTTATTCTTAATGTCGAATAATTCCCATTCACGTTCTTGAAATTTCACACAGTCTGGATCTTCGGAAGGAGTAAATTCTGATGGAAGACAATACACTTTCGTATTTATATCTCGATAGAGACGGATACCAAGTTTACCAGAGTCATTTATTTTCCAAAGTCCCTGCAATGTGCTTATTTCGTTATCACTAATTTGACCATCTTTATTATCGTCGAAAGTGTAACCTTGGAGTGCGGTTCCGTCAGCATTAATCTCAATCCAGAAGTATGAAAGAGGTTCAAAAAAATCCCATTCTCTTAAATACATTCCGATAGAATTATCTGCTGTCCACTTAATATCTGAGGATTTTTGCAGGAAATCAGCACTCATCACTGAGTTCATTTCTTTTTCTTCGACTTGCTGAACCATAGTTGATGCTAAGGGGTTGGTATCGGAGTGAAAAACATAATCCCACTTAACAGTTTCATCATCTGAATTTTTTGCTGATAACCTTAAGTGCCCATTATCATCTATTGAGTATTGCGCGTCTAACTCTTGAAATTTTGTTGGCTGATATGTCACATCGCGAGTTACATATGGCACCAATAACGTGGCTTGATTATTAGCTTTGAAGATAGTTTTCGCTATTGATTGCGTGCCAAATTTGAATTTTTTATCATTTGTAATAAGGGTATGCGTGTTAATCATGGGGACAGCAAACTCAACACCTTGCTTAATGATATCTTTGCTTTTTTTAGCAGTGCTTTCTTTTGCATAAGTACTGATATAAGAAACGGGAGATAGTTCAGGTGTTGTGTTTTCTATTTCACCATTAGGGTAGCGTCGATAAAATTCTACCTGCCTAACCAATTGTAGAGTTGAATCTGTAGCAAACAGGATCTTGTAATATACTTTAGTCCAGATAAACTCTATATTTACTGATTTACCTTCAACAATTGTCGTGTACGCATCATATAAATGACCATCTCCATTAAAGGTAATGGCAACGCCTTTCTCGGGATCTTGAATCCATTGAAAATTGCTTGTTGATAAACCGTTTAAAAATGTACCTGTACCATTTTCATTCAATGTGAATCTTGTATCTTGTCTTTGGTTACCAGTTGCAGTGGAGTAGTAAGTATTGATTAAAGAAGTTTTTGACCCTGTATGGGGTGATACTAATTCAAGATTTGCAACAATTGCATTCTCAACTTGTTTTACAATTTCATTAGATTCTTTCTTAGCTTTTATGAGGTAAGTACCTAACTAAAAGTTATCTCATATTTTGAGCAATAATTATCCAAAATGGTTTCGACTGCTTTTTTGAGTTTCGAGTAAGTTTCGTAAGCACTAATGGATAACCACTCGTATT
>NZ_ML014885.1 GCF_003675895.1 Parashewanella curva | reverse complement strand
TTAATCGGTAAACGTGATGTGAATTTCTTTGAAGTTCCATATACAGGATAATATAGACTGGGAACCGCCCAGTCTACACTATCCAGCACGGGGGCAAGCCCCCGAGATTTTCGCTCCGCTCGTTAAACCTGAACGTTGGCTGACTCAAAAATGATTGCCTGTCGATTAATTATACATCAGGCATCCATAATGAGTGAGGATTCAGAACAATTATACATCAGTAGCAATAGTTATTTATGGATTTAGGTTAAGCTGCTCATAATGCTGTAGAGTCATGAAAAAGCAAACGCTATCCGATGTGTCTCATCATGGTAGGATGTGTATATGAGTGCAAATAATATTCAACCTTTAATGCCTAGCCACATTATGGTCTGTCAATCAGCGCCAACTATCAGTAAGCCTCAAACATTCACTGTTGAGCAAGAGCAGCCACAAGTTTTAGAAGTCAATTCTAAAACGTTTATAGTCGGCCAGGTTCCCGAATATTGTGCGGAAGGAGCATTATTTTATGAAACAAAACCGTGCGAATTCACTGTACCACCGCCCTCATACAGTAGCCTAGTAATTGAATGTCTAGAAAACAATTCCACGGAATGTATTAGTGAAGCCCAAAAAAGTGAAGTTCCATTAAATCCAGTTACAGTTACCCAGCCTCAAAAAAGTCCATTTATTTTAGATGCTATAAAAATGAAGCAATTGGGAAAGCTAGAAATGAATGGTTGTACCTATAAAATAGCAAACAGTTTTTGCTGTAGAACTGCAGATATCAATTGTAAAAGTCTGTGTTCATTCTCGGCCTGTTTATTAGGAACTACATCAATAATAGTCACTCCAGCTACCATCTTTGGAACACTCTCGGTAAGTGGTACTGCGGCGATAGTTTTTTCCGCTCTGGGCTCTGGGGGGGGGAGTTTCTTTGGGTCTATATTAATAAGTACTGCATTAGGATTAACATATAGGTATACATCTTATAGGTTAAATAAACCTGTTTTAGAGATTGCAAACAACTTGATGACTGAATTAAACCAATTCTTAAAACTAAAAGACGAAGCTGATTTCAAATTAGGTTTTTTACCAATGGCATTGCGGTCGAAGGGTGAAAAATATTCAATGCGTGACCCCATTGCGATAAAAAACTATAAATCGTTTATATCAGCTCGAGAATTTTTAATGGCGATAGTTAACGGGGATAATTTGCCAAATGGAAAAGTGGCTACCTTTGATGAGTTTGTTCCTTTCGAAGGATACACAAGAGTTCAAAAACATCAAATAGGTCATCTGATAAAATGTTTTGAGCTATATGATACAAAAAAATATAATGAATTAAGTGAGTATTTAAATAACATCCCCGAAGAAGAATGTCTTGTACCTAGCGATGAGAAAAGCTGGCAACAAAAAAATTGAAATGAATACCGCTACTTTTGCTATACGAGGCTTGAATCACTGAGAGGTGTCACTTGCAACTTGCTGATGTTAATTTTAAAGTCAAAAACGTTCAGCTCAGAGCTGCACAGAACGCGATATTAATTAATTCCTTAAGCCTCGCCCCATATCCATTCTTTATTTCAAAAACCTCTATGTTATTCCATTTCAACTGATAAAATTGATTAACTTCTGTTCATATAAAGGTATTTATTATCAATAAGCTACTTATATATTCTTCTTTACACTAACGCCACCCAACTGATGTCTTTAGGATTGTCGAGTGCAATCAATGGATAGCCAACTGAGTATAAAGACTGAAATATAGCTAAATCAATATTCCATTATTTACTAACTGCCTAATTATAGTTATACCGTTGTGGTTAAGTTTTATTCATTTTTGTGGATTTCAATACCTCATAACTGCTGTAATCTTTGGCGGTTGTCTACCAAGGGTCATTAATTTTAAATGATGCGAAAAGGGGAGGTATTATGAGTCTATCAGTTTTACCATTGTGTCAATTAGCGAACATATCTGAAGCTTGTGAAGCGGCTTACCAGCAATTACCGTCAGCATCAACGGCGGTTTCAGCCTCAATAGGGATGGGAGTTGGTCTTGCAACAGGTGGTGTTGGTGGCGCTGTAATGGCATTAGGTTATAGCGTTGCTTTTAGTAAGGCTGGTCAATTAATCCAGTTTATGGAAAAGAAAGCCACAAATTTACTGCCTGAACCTGTTAAAGACACTAAAGCCGTGCAATACACTAGTCGCGTTGTTAGCACTCTAGCCCAATGCACTGTTATTGGTGCAACATCATCAGACATCGCAACAGGTACAGTAAAAGCGGTAGCAGGTATGATAGGTGGTCAGCTTGCGGCAAATGGGTCAGATATGGTTATGGATGAACTGAATATACCTAAAGACAGTACCATTAGGCACGTTAGTAATGGGACCTTTGGTTTTGTTGGTGGTTATGCGGCCAGCCAGGCGACTGAGGCTGCGATTAATTATGTCGCTAAAAGTATTCCTGTAGCAACGCCGACAACCTCAAATTTAGATGACAACCATGATGTGACAGCGGATGAATATGGTGAAGATTTTAATGATGCACCAGAAGAGCCTCAAGTAAAACGGCATGTAGAGTCTTTAAACCTTAAAGATGGCCTAATGCCTAAGCAAATGGGGATGCGAAATTTATTGTCCGTGGGTGAGGGGATCCCTGAACCTGCGCTTCCTATTCAAAATTGTCCTGAAAATAGAACAGAGCCAGATTTAGAATACGTAGAATTTTTCAAATTTTACGGGCTTTCTGGAGATGCTGGTCAATGCAGTGAGATATTGGTTAACGACTCAAAACACCTTGTATATGATGGAGCGGCAGGCAAAGAGTCTATAGTTATTTTGCAAAATCAGGCTCGCCTTGATCTTAGTGCTAATTCGGGAATGTCAATAAAGCTTACTGTCGATGAAGGAGCTTCATCAAGAGTGACTGCTTTTATAAAGACATTTTCTAATTCTGCACAACGGGGGTATGTAAAAATAGAGAATATTGGAGGGTCTCTGTCAGGGCTTCTCTCTCAGCAGGATTCATTCGCTAACGGGACAATAATAGTGCAGAATTTGGGTAATACTGGAGCCCAGCTAGAGGGAAATTGTGGTCATGATGCTTCTGTCTATATTGAAAACTCAGGAGGTGTGGGCGTTGAGTCAAATGATGATTCACTTTTACACTCGAAAGTGCAAATTAGCAACACAGGTGGTCAAGGGTTGATAGGGACGGGGTTGTCACTAACAGGCGCTGAAGTGGTGATCTGTCAAAATGGTAATGCAGAATTAAGCGGCAACTCAAGTCGTAACGCAAATTTTAAGGTTCAAGACGGTGGGAAGCTTATACTTTCAGAAAATGCTGGAGATGCTTCAGAAATCATCGTTAGCGGTAATGCTACATTACAATTAAATGGGGTGACATCTAATCCCAAAATTATTTTATGTAATAATGCTAAGATTTTGAACCTTAATGGGCTTGATATTGTAAATGATGTTCAATATAACGTTACGGACTTAAGAAACATGTCGCAGCCACTAGATAAAAGTTGCCAGCCAATGTTGCAATCAACAACCGTTAATATCGCACTTCCCTCTTCGACAACCTCAAATATTTTACTGACATCATCAATAACTATAAATAACAAGCCAAGCCAATCCGCAGAAATAATTGAGTCATCATTTCGAGCAAAACAATCAACCTCTCGAATAACACAGCCAACCTTATCGCAAAACCTGCCCACTCCATCTATAAAGCCAAGTGTAGCTTCAAAAGTCTCTCCAGCGGGTGACGCAGTAAATACAGGAGCTATAGTTGCAGTTGTTGTTATAGGTGGTGTGATTATAACTTTCTCAGCAATAGGGGGGGGAGTGGTCTGCTATATCAAACGTGAGACAGTTAGTCGATTAATCAAACGGTTCCGAGAGCAAGGTGTTTACATTAACAATCAGCAAGCCAAAGAAATAATCGAAGGGGTTGCAATTAATATTGCCAAACAAACTCATCCTGATGCATTTGAAAATCAACAACGCTCAGAGCAGCAAGGTGCAGCTGCGCAGTCACTCCCTGCCCAGAAAACCGTTACTATCACGTTAAAACAACTAGAAGAAGGATTTAACAATGCTTGTAAAGCGACTGAAAGTGCCGCAGAGCAAGCGAGTGAAGGTATTGCCACAGTCATGCAACAAGTTGCGCGTGACCTTAGTGTAAAATCAACGGCCTATTCAGAGCCAGTAGTGCAAGAGTATATCCCCCTAACAAGAGTCGCACCTTTAGCTCCAGCAGAAATGGTTGCAAAAACAGAGGTCGTTTCTTTTATTAAAGGTCTAACCAAAGATCGTGTAAGTGAATTATTATCAGCTTGCGCGAATGGAGAACTCAGTGAGTTGAAACAATTAATTGATTCATTGCCTCCAGAGTTTAATGTCCAATTATTGTTGGAGCACACTCCTTCAAAAGATAATGTAAGCCTGCTACATGTCGCTTGTGCTGCAGGTAACAGTGGTATCGTTGAATACCTTATTGGTCTAGATGCAAATATAAATAGCGTCTCAAAAAATGGGGTTACTCCACTTTATCTTGCGGTTTGGACTAAACAAACTGAGGTTGTTAAACAACTACTGAAAGCCAACGCTGATATAAGTCTTAAATCAAACGGTAAAACTCCATTAGAATTGGCTGAGGAGCAGGATGATAGTGACATTATTGCTCTACTAAAAAACGAGAAGTCCAAAATACCACAGCAACAAAGAAAATAATTTATCAGAATAAAATCACTGTTCGATGATATCGGTGAATAACCCTCTACAGCATCACACGATACAAAATCTTAGGTTGCTTATTATGGATTTAAATGGGGTATTCAAGATGCTTAACCAGCTTCCTATTGAGGTACGTCAATTAGATGCACCTCATTTATTTCAACCTAAAACAAAAGCTCTGGGTTCAAGGACGATACCAAAATCAGTGAGTGAGCATTACATTTAAAAAGCCATCTGCTCCCAACTTTACAACCTAAAAAATCAAGGGGCTTTTGCTGTTGTTACGCAAAAGTACAAGATGAAGAAACGTTGTAACTATTCAGCCTAGTTGACTCAATCTGGTTAAAATAGCAACGGTTGATTCACCACTTTACTTGATCTTCAATGATCATTTGACCGATCGTAAGCGTCTGCCAAACCGCACCTGTCATTACCAATTAAAATTGGCATAGTGGTCTTTTTTTCAAAGGCTAATGTAAATGCGACATCAACATCGAAGCTCTGAAGAGTGGCTGCATCTTTTAGAAGAGCAACAGGACTCAGGGTTAACCATAGGTCAATTCTGCCATCAACAAGAAATCCCCAAATAAACTACCCCGCAGCAAGCTGTCTCACCTTCGGCTCGACTTCGCTTCGCGAAGCGGGGTATTTATCTCAGAACAACGTTAACTGGTGATCTTTATGTAGCGCTTTGTACTTATCACCTTTT
>NZ_ML014884.1 GCF_003675895.1 Parashewanella curva | reverse complement strand
AGAGAATTGTAACTGGGTTTAATTTAGGTCAAAAACTGCGTGACGAATTCAGTCAATTTCTTTTAAGTGAATTTAATTTAAAATCTAATGTTCATGTAAATAATTTGGGAGTAATAATCATAGAACAGCATTAAAGTTAATGCTCTAAATCATTTCGGGGCATAAATGATTTATAAATCATCATCAAGCTCCATTTGAATTTTTTTGAGCTCATTTAAATGGAACCTCATCAACTTGATATCATGCTCAGAATCAGTAGATGGCTCTAAATCGAATATGGGGTGATGATGAAATGGATTCTGGCATACAGTATCCATCAGCAGCTGTCCTTTTTTTGAGACTAATTTAATGACATCACTTAAAGAATTTATAAGATAAACGAGGGGCGATTGATTTAGCTGTAACTCTTTAAATTTATGGATCTGAACATGGATTAATTGCAAAAGATCTGTTCGCATGTAGTTGTTTAACATTTGTAATGAATGACTAGGAGAGCATGGGGTTACAAAACCGTTTTTATCTTCTTTAATGCTATATTTATCTGGATCATACCTTACCCAATATGAAGTCAGTCCCTTCTCGTCACTTCTCGCATTTGTTTTAATCTTACCTTGAGCAACTAATGAAGAAAGGGCTTCCTGTAGCTGTTCTTCGCTATAAGTTTTTCCGAGATGAACCCTAATATGGAAAATATTAACATGCTTTAGAAGGTCATCTTTTTTGCTATAGATAAATTGATAAACAGCTTTTTCTGCGGACATCAGTGACTATCCTCATTGAGTTGATTAAGCGGTCTTAAATTCCCCTTAGATACTTGTTCTTCCAGTGTAAATGAATAGTGACCCAATACGTTTATATGAGCATGACCAAGGGGCGATAACCTTGCTTTATCTTCAGATTTTATTTCAGACGCATCTTCTAGGTGCTCTATTGCAGACTGCATATATATTGTGTTCCACAAAACAACCGCATTGGTGACCAGCCCTAAAGCACCCAGCTGATCCTCTTGCCCCTCTCGGTAACGCTTTCGTATTTCACCTCTTTGACCGTAGCAGATTACCCTTGCTACAGCATGACGACCTTCTCCACGATTAAGTTGAGTCAAAATTCTGCGTCGGTAGTCCTCATCATCAATATAATTTAAAAGATAAATTGTCTTATTGATCTTTCCTGCTTCAATAATGGCTTGTGCCAAACTGGACGGTTTGGTGCTTTTTAGTAGTGTACTGATAAGCTCGGAGGCTCTGATCTTCCCTAACTTCAACGAACCAGCCAAGCGCATCATATCATCCCATTGTTGTAAAATTTTTTCTGTTTTTACTACTCCACGAACTACATCATTAAGAGCACCATAATCTGTATCTTTGTCTACTTTCCAGAATACAGCCTCACCTGCATCAGCTAAACGAGGTGAAAACTGATAACCCAATAGCCAAAACAATCCAAAAACAAGATCACTTGTACCAGTGGTATCCGTCATTATTTCAGTAGGGTTTAATCCTGTCTGCTGCTCTAATAGTCCTTCCAAAACAAACATTGAATCACGCAAAGTTCCAGGAATGACGATTCCATGAAAGCCTGAATATTGGTCAGATAAAAAGTTATACCAAGTGATCCCTCGTCCTGCACCAAAATATTTTTTATTAGCCGCTGAATTAATTGTTTTCACTGGTGTAACAAAACGAATACCATCAGCAGAAGCAACTTCTCCGCCACCCCATTGCTGAGCCAAAGGTAAGGTTGCCTGATGATCAACTAACTTAGCATTTGCGTTTACAATACTTTCATTTCTAAAGTAGTTTTGTTTAACCCAGCTCAATCTATGCCTTGTAAGTGCAGGGATATGTGATTTTATTAAGGGTTCGAAACCAATATTACAGGCTTCTGCTACTAATACAGCACAGATACTGATGGGTAAATCTTTGGCTCTAGCGTTTGTTTCGCTAATGTGGCTAAATTCGTTCAAAAATCCAGTATGTTCATGAATTTCCAATAGCAACTCTGTAAGATCTACTTTAGGCAATAGTGCTGTGACTTGCTGATTTAATTCTATTAAAGATTCAGGTTCCTCAAGTCGATCTAGGTTAGTAATTGTCAGGCTTGGTTTCTTTCCTGAATTGACTAAGGTGACAGCCTCATTTTGTGGGAAATTATTAACTACCCGTTTATAAGTGTTTTCTAATTGCTCCACGAGTCTACTTAATGCATCACCCCCCTTTAAAGGATGTCCTAATGATCGGCAAACCTGAATTCTGTTTTGTTGCCATTCAACACCATTGAGTAATTTTGCTCTTGGATCTCCCCATTTCTCCCCATGCTTAGCAAAGACATCTCGTCTCCGAATGCTGTCTTGAAAATTATCAATAAAACATAGTGTATATCCACGCTTAGTTACTCGGCCTTCTTTGTCATATACCAGACGTTTCCAAGCTGGACTGATAATTTCTAAAGGAGGTTGTTCTAGAAATTGTTTACGCGAATCCAATTCTTCTGCAAGGTAATGGTATGTTTTTAGTGTATTCTGACCAGCTGTAGTACCACCAATTTCAATATCTCTCAGTAAAGCTGGCATCAATCGAGACACTTTTCCATATTGTTCAACCATTTCATCATGAAAATTATCACTTGATGGTCTGGCTATTGAATGTATATTTTCGATAGATGCAGCAAGCTTCTTTCTAGAAATTTTTTTAAATATCTCTTTTCTTAACTCAGAAGGGGCGGTGTCATCATCAAGTAACACCGTACAAACGCTGGCAAGCTGCAATGCTGACTTATCGAGATCCTTTAATGTCCTGAGCCGTTTTTTCTTCCCCAGCCTTTTAGCTTCACCTGCAATACTCGTGATCAGCATATCAAGTATGTCAATTGCATCATCTAAAGCTAATGTTTCGTAATACTTGATAAAAGCCACCAAATACGAAATACGCTTTTCATCAGAAAGTCTTGCAAGTTTATATACGGAGGTCATCACAGGATGACGGGCTAAATTTTTTAATCTAGCTACTGGGATACCAGCAAAATCTAGGCTCTGAATACCATAAGCTTTCAATTCTAAATAACGCTGGACAGCTACATTAAAAGACACGCTACTAATTGTTGTTGGTTCTTTTCTCAATCTATCCAGCTTTGATGATTTTCCTTTGGTGGGAACTTCTAATAATTCATCTAGCTTTTGAATTTGTTGCCCATTCGGAAGGGCTGATAATCGTGACCAAAGACGATTTGCTGCTCGTTCACTTATCGAGGAAATTAGTCGAGTTAACGTTGTAACACCGGGTAAAAGAACTTTATGCTGAATTAGCCATGCTGTAGCGAAATCAAACATTAGGCTAGGACGTTCGTTGCTGATCCAAGCTCGAGTGTACAATTGACGACTTAATCTAAATTGCCACATCCCTGTAGAAAATTCATGATAACCATATTTTTCTCTTATCGCGCCATTGTGTTCAAATTGAGTGATTTCCCTAATGGCGTATTTATTGAGTACTCTGACACTTTTTATTGAAAGCTGTTTTGCAACATACCTTTTAACAACCAATGGCAAGGTTGTTACATCTTTACTAAAGGTTCCTAAAAATCTTAATGATGCCAGTTGCAGTGCAATACCTAATCGGTTGTGCTCACCACGACGAATAGATATGAACTCTTTATCAGACTCATCAAGATGAAAGTATCTTGCTAATTGAGCTTCATTTGGCACTTCGTGAAATTTTCCATACTGGGCTTTTTGCTCATCAGATAAAAAATCAATAGCCACTGAAAATCCCTGTCAATGGTTTTGTAAAATTTGAGAGTGATTAAAAGTTACCTGTCCAAAATGTTATAACTTAATAGACAGCCAAATCGCTCCCTCGTATAATGTCCATTAAATCGTTTTTAACACATTATTAGACACCTTGTCTATTAATCGATTTAAAGGACAAAACCCATGCGAAATTTTGGGTATGCCAGAGTCTCAACCAGTCAACAATCCCTCGACCTACAAATTCAGGCTCTAAAAGCAGAAGGTGTAAAACCTAACCGAATTTTTTCTGACAAAGCCACTGGAAGCAAAGCTGATCGAGAAGGGCTAAACCTGCTTCGACTAAAAGTTGAAGAAGGAGATGTGATATTGGTAAAAAAACTTGATCGATTAGGTAGAGATACTGCCGATATGATCCAATTGATTAAAGAGTTCGATGACATGGGCGTCTCTGTTAAATTCTTGGACGATGGGATCAGCACTGAAGGTACAATGGGGAAAATGGTTGTAACTATTTTAGCTGCAGTAGCACAAGCTGAGCGTCAACGAATTCTCGAAAGAACAAATGAGGGGAGAATAGAAGCACGGGCTAAAGGAATTAGGTTTGGTCGCAAACCTTCCGTAGATCGTTCTCAAGTCATTAAGCTTAAACGAAGTGGCGTACAAGCATCAGAGATTGCAAAACAGCTTGGTATTGCTCGCTCTACGGTCTATGCCATTTGTAAACAAGAGGTCGACGTTTAAGCGCAAAAATACAAGGAAGGTTTTTACTTATTGAACACTTTTTTTCTTCAATTTGTGGAATATAGAATACTATAGACTTAATCACTTGGAGTAACTATGCTGCAATTTACTCTGACTAGAGTTATCGATGGAAATACTTTTTTAGCCGAAAATCGTTCCCTTAAGAAACGTTCCAAATTCTCAACTTGGAAAAGAAAGTTAGAACAGGTCTATTGTTTTAAGTCTGACAAACAAGAATTATACCTTTTAGTATGTGTCTTTGGGTTAACACAAAAGCCCGTTCATCAGCTTTATAGGTTTACTGAACAGAGATATTCGCCTTCAAACAGCAGGGCAACCATTAGATTGAACTCACTCGAAGGCTTAAGGAGTATCGAAACACAAAACCTGAACGCTAAAGTTCAAGATGAAAATGAAGGTAAATTGAATATTGTATCTTCTAATAAAAATCAGTTACCAAGAGCAAGCAAGGACTCACCTGATTTTTCAATTAATCACCGAATAATTAGCAGTCGTGATACCTTCTTTGACGTGTTGTCATCACAGTTAGGGATCGGCAATCCAGATAGACTTTCAAAAATGATACAAACGGAAATAGTGCACGGAGTTGAAACCAATGCATTAATATATTGCTTAACCTCACTTCAATCTGAGTCTATATCTCAGCTAAAAAAAATTAGTCATTCAATTGAACCCAGTTACGATAGCTGTTCAAAGTTGGAAATTTCAACTGAACAATTTGCAAAGTTTCTTGTTGAAGCAATAGTAAATCAAATTATTAACAAGAACAAAAGTGTATGCCGACTAGCTAAGTCCACACATCTTATTGAACTCACACATGGTTCTGTAACGTATTCTGATTCGAAATTGGGTTTTGCACCTGATGAGAACTTTTCTGATAAAGATTACATTTTGAAAGCGAGCTTCGATAAAGAAAGACAGTTTGAACATCAAAGTGAATATAGGTTTCTGATTGACTTTAATCAGACTCAATTACCTGAAATTATCACTAAGCGGTTAATAAAACCTGAATTATTTCACTCTATTCACATTAATCAATCAGAGATTTTGACACTTCCAATAGATAATGACTTTTTTACAAAAATCTACTGAGCTAACGAAGGCTAAAATAAAATCAACACCTCGCTTAACGTATCTAATTGATATTTAAATCTAAAATTCAATTTTATGCTTCCTTAGCGTAGGTTTTCGTACCGTTGGGCTTCAACCCCCGCGAATACCTAAATTGGCGTTGAGAATCCCTTGTTCACGACCTCGACCTGATGCGCGATGCCGAACAAACAACGGCGTATTTTCATTTAAATTTGGTAATTCAGGTAATTTAATGCATAATTCGGAGCAATCCGGACACTGAATTCGGCATTATCCGGACACCTGTTTCGGGATAATCCGGACATTGAATTCGGTATTATCCGGACGATTTTTGTTCAAGTCCGGAATCGCTGTCCGGAT
>NZ_ML014883.1 GCF_003675895.1 Parashewanella curva | reverse complement strand
CCATTGGCGTTTGCAAAAGCATTATTTCGTTATCACTATACAAAGGGTGAGTCAAAGATAAAGAGAATTGTAACTGGGTTTAATTTAGGTCAAAAACTGCGTGACGAATTCAGTCAATTTCTTTTAAATGAATTTAATTTAAAATCTAATGTTCATGTAAATAATTTGGGAGTAATAATCATAGAACAACATTAAAGTTAATGCTCTAAATCATTTAGGGGCATAAATGAGCTGGCGAATATGGTGCCACGAGTGGTCTAAAGTTATATCATAAACCTCATTACCTACCACCGTAGTCAGTTTGCACCATATACATAATCCGTTCAAAATTGACTTTGTTAACCTTGAAGCTGAAGAGCCAGTTGTTTGGTTTTGTCTTCTTAATCAAGAGCCGCAGCTGAACTTCCAAGTTGCATGGTCTTAGTTATTTTAACATTGGACTATTGTTTGTCTTTTTTTGCTTCTAATGAAGGTGGTGGTAGCCTTTGCGGCATACTTGTTTCAATTTCAATTGCTGTCTCGGGAGGCGCTGTTTCTTGTAACTCTCCCAAAAAAACTTGCTCTGTTTGTTCTTTGTTCTCGACAATAAACTCTACTACCTGAGTATTAGACATTACCTGCTTACCAGCCCTTCTTAGCAAAACATTCATCCTATCCCTTATTCGTTCAATTGTTTTGCCATCATTAACTTTAATATCAAACACAACTAAACCAATAATGGTAACAGGAACAACAACAGCGATAAGTAAAGCCGTCCCTGCAACAGTACCACCAACAATAGCTCCGACATTTATGCTAGAGCTTGGTGTAGATATTTCAGTTGCTGGCTCACTTGTGAGAGGAACTTTGGCGATTGCTAGATTGATATCTTCAGTAGTTAATGACTTAGCCGCAAGTTCATCGTCTATTGAGCACTTATGCGTCTCAAGAAGGAAGGGGTATATCTCTTGCCAAGTTAATGTAACATCTTGTGATTGAATTTTTTGCTCTGGGTTAATAACGAATGCTTCACTGCGATTTGGTCTCGACAATCCCTGAGTAAGGTTTGCCACAGCTTCTGCGGAAAGTGGCGTTTCAGAATAAGGAATTGCAGTTGGTATATCGCAAAAACTGGCAGCGGCTAATTGATGTACTTCATCAATTGCTTGCTCTACTTCAAGAGGTGACAAATTCCGATACACCTTTGGTGAAAATAGCATTTTTCCTGAGCTATTACTTGTATCAACTGAGAGACAAACTTTATCCGCATTTAAAAAACTTTCAATATCTGACCACAGATACAGCCGCCCATCTCGCTCAACAATCTGTTCAGGGTCGATTGCTATTCCATATTGATAGGCATAAGCATCTTCCTCAAGTGTTGCATTAAGTTCAGCCCATTTAAGCGGCCTCGCCTGATAGGCATATTGATAAAAAGTAGAGTTAATGCAAGTACTCGTATCCGAGAAACTGGCTTTAGGCGCAGCCTCAAATGCTGCTGTAATTTTCGTTCTAGATAAACCACTTAATCGTCTTTGGCTTTCAATACATGCGCCGCTGGTGTCATTTTCCCTAAGTTGTTGCCGAAGTAGTGCCCAAGAAGTGTAGCTATCCCCCTGAGAAACAACAGCATTCAAAGGAAGCTCTAATACGCTTTGGTTGTCAGCAGCTGCAAGTAAACTGGCTAGTTCAATGGTTTGCCCTGTATGCTCGAAAGCAGTGAAGTTAACGCAAGCGGAAAACTGATTAAGGGCATCGATAATATCTTGCTTTTCTATCAGCTTGAATGCAGGTGTTGTTTCATCACTCGCATTTGGATATGCAATACAAAGCTGTCGATTAATAAAACCGCTAATATTACGCCATGAGTAAGGGTAGCCATTAACAATAATCGGTTGGTTTGGGGCAATACTTAACCCAATTGAGCCAAATTCAGGTGTTACTGCTTGGAACTGTTGTACGATTTGGTCAATGGTATAACCAGAAGAATTGAAGGGTAAGAGTTCTATTGATGAAGAGCAATCACTTTGAATGCTTTTTACGGCGTTACCAAAAGCTGTTTCAATGGTCTCAATAGGAACTGATAGCCATCCACCTTGGGTTTTACATTCTCCAATAGCTTCTAATTTTTCTAGTTCTGCTGTCAAATTTACCCAAGGAATTCGATGATTTCCATTTTGAATAAAGGTATTGGGGGGCAACTTAACTCCACCCGTACTAAGTGTTTGAATAAGATTTTCTAGTGGTACAACACTGGTATTATAAGTTTCAGCTAATTGTTCACATGCTTCTTGTTGTACCTGAGTAGCATTCAGTAGCTCTTCCCAAATAGTTTCATTTAAAAATTCAATATTCAGGATTTTATTGCCATAGCAGTAATTGGTCACTTTCGCGTTGGCTATCTGCCTTCGAATGTTTTTCCAAGGAATAAGTTTACCGCTTTGAGTATCATTAATTAAGGTGTCATCACTAATATTTAGGCCAACATTAATTTGATTGTTACCCACTATCACATCTCTAACTACCGTAGAATTAATGGCTTCAGCGCCTTTAACCATGGGAGTGGTATAGTTTTCAGGTGAGCAACCATAGGCCACTTTGTCTGGAGGTTCACATTGATTGGAAGTATTGAACGGATTAAGTATTTCTCCACTGTAATTCAACCCACTGATATAAACACTTAATGTGGCTTCACCATTTTCAGAGCAATTTGAAAAAATAGGAGGTGTAATATGTAGTCCAGAGAACTTTAAGGTTAAACCAGTAGTAGCATTGTTATTATCGAAATACCTCACAACAGGAGTGCATTTTGCGTTATTAATTGCAGTGCTAAGGTTGCTGTAATCTAGTGGAACGTTGAATATGTCATTCGTGGTTTTTCTATCACTACTATTATCGGGAAATGGCACATACCACTCTCGGCCCTTGCCATTCGCGACCAGCTGAGCACATTGGGGCAATGTTGATCGTTGATTAATATGATGCGTTTCTGGTTGGCTATCAGTTTCGTTTGTGGGATCAATACTAAGAATGTGCCGCATGGTTTGAACTTTATTCCCACTTTGTTTCAATAGTTGTTCTTTGAGATGAAGCTGGTTTAATTCAGGGTTATCAAAGGTGTCTCTTGCATCTTCAAAAGTATCGATGTCGTCATCAACATGTAGTGAATTTTCTACACCGACGCCATCTAACTGCATGGGTTCAGTTGGGTAAACGTATTCGGTGACAGCATCCATTGCACATCCTGCTGCTTGGCTACTAAGGTATCCTGCAGTAGAAGCGGTGATGAAATTTAAAAATCGTCTTCCATAGCTATCCTTAGCAACCCCAGCTCTGTCTTGTAAAGCATTAACACCATTGACCGTTAACTGACCACCAACAATACCCGACATCGATTTTACTGTACCGTATACTACCCCTTGTGGAGCCAGGCTGCCGGTCACCACACCATGTAAACCCAGCTTTAAACCTTGTGAGGTATACTTTGCTACATTTGCACCCTTACACTCTGTCGGTAAAGCACCATGAAAGGCATCAACGATTTTGTCTACCGCATTATCTACATGATGCTTTGCACAAGAATACCCAAGCCCCACAATTCCACCTAATGGGCCTGCTGTCGCAAGGCCAATACCAACGGATAACCCAGCTTGCGCAAGGGTTTCTGCTGATGGAGTATGGTTATAGGCTTTCTCAGCTAATTTTGTGGCTTGTTGAATGCCGTTCGCCAGTTGTAAAGCAGAAGATAACCCCATAAAAAACCACCAGTACTTACGTAATTTTTTTTCAAAAAATTATCTTAAAATAAATTGGCTGAATGTTAGTTGAATTTCAAGCAATGCTTATTAATTTTAAGCTCTATATTATATTTTCATAAAGAGGAAAATTTGAATACAAAACAGCGTTATTTGCTGTTATCAGCGCACGTATTTCCCCTGAATCAATGAAAGTACTTGATTCAGAAATCAAAGCTGAACCAATTTTGGGTTCTTCAAATCGGAAGATTGATTTTGCCGTAGAAAAAAATGAGTTAAATACAATGTAACACTTTAAAAAGGTGAGTTGTTTGAATATTAAGCTTTTAAGGCAATCACAACTTGCTATTTGTTAAGTGTAAAAAAAGGATTCTTGCACACAAATTAGAATGTTCGCTCTAACGAACTTCGGGGCAGAAATGCGTTAGAGAACAATAAGAGGCAAAGCTCACTAGATTGTTGATCATAACCAACGTATGGTGAGATATTTACTAAAATTCGTCATCTTATTAGGTAAAGTGGTATCCCTCCAAAATTCCCAGCTAGAATTAAAAAGCTCAAATTCAAATAGTGAATAAGTAAAAGTAGGGCGATTACGTACTCCTACAAATTTAGCTATTTGCCTGTGACTGCGAATAAAAAACTCACTAGCCAACTCTAAAATATACATTGTCAGTTTATATTCAGTATCGTTTTGTTAGCGTTTGATAATGTTACTTAATTTGTGGGTATTATGATGAAACGTGTACTTCTGCTAATGACTTTATTTTCTGCCACAGCTTTTGCTCAATCCGATGAACAGATCAAAAGTTGGGACGCAACATACGCGCAGTTTGATCCTTACAACCAACTTGAGCTTACTCGCAATCAACATAATCAGTTGTTTGATAATCAAGGTAATGAGTATGAATTGGTGGGTAAAGGATGCGATAAAGTGAAATTATTCACTGTGAATGATTCACAACAAGAGCTGAAAAGTGGGGTGATGAGCTATCAAAAGATTACTCAATGTAAACTGGTGAGAAAGGGAACTGATCGCCCGATTCATTTACAAAAAGAAAGTCGTTTATCTAGCGGGCAATCCCCCATTTTTATGACGCCAAAGTGGGACATATCCAAAGAAGGGCGTTTCCCTGACTCAAAACATGTTTACTATGCGAAAGGCCGATACATTCTTGATGCTGAGTTAACGAAATACGTTTATCCTAGTCCTGCTTACACTCCCTTTGAGTTAAGCTATTTAACTGGCGTTGCTGGAAACCCACAACGTCATTACGTTTCTGTCAAGCAAGGTTGTATTGAAAAAGTTTTGGTTGGTATGACAGATGCTTTTACCTACGTTAATGTTAAGCCCAATAAAGATCTTTCAGGTGTCGGTCAGGATAATGCGCTGGCTAAATACTCGACCAATTATCATAACCCTGTTTGTATTATTGCTGATAATGAATCACACATTGCCTCTTACGCTCAATAAGTTTGGTTCTTGAATCATCAGGTACAATATGTGTCGTTGTTTTTCTGTGATAGTCCATTTTTATTTGCTTAAGCCGCTCTTATGTTTTGTCTTACTCAGTGTACTCAGGGGTATACCGCTAAGGATGTTGTCGTTATAGCGACTCCTGTTGTTTCATTGCTTATTTCGTTCATTGCGGGTGGATTTTCGATCAGAAATATTAACCACCAGATAAACCATGCCAAACAACAACAGAGAACCGAAATAAAGCGTGAAAAGCTTGAATATCTGCTAACTCAAATCATTCGTTTATATAAGAACATTAACTGGATAAACAATAAAAAAGAGTTTGAAGAACGTAAGGGCAACCCTAAAAAAAACTTGAATCGGTTACAAAAACAAAAATTCAATGAATTATCTTCTAAGCCAAATATAGGTATAAATAAAGATTATCGAGTTCTGATTGAAGAATCTAACGAGATGCAAATACAAATAGGGATCATCATTTCGCTTTACTTTCAATGTCTACTGCCAATTTTTGAAACCACTATGGATGTGAGTAATGAATTTATGGCGAATATTTTTAGCTGTTCTCCAATTGAGCTAAATGCGTATTGTAAGAAAGTAGATGCCTCTTTAAATCAATTGAAATCAGAGATAATTGCCCAAATGGATAAGCTTATTGTCTCATAGATGTGAGCAAATCGATTGCAAGCAACTACTGTTAATTTTCATTATTACCCCCTGATTTTTTTTAACGAGCGGAGCGAAAATCTCGGGGGCTTGCCCCCGTGCTGGATAGTGTAGACTGGGCGGTTCCCAGTCTATATTATCCTGTATATGGAACTTCAAAGAAATTCACATCACGTTTACCGAT
>NZ_ML014882.1 GCF_003675895.1 Parashewanella curva | reverse complement strand
AGAAGTAACCAAGTTTTTTAATCAAGTCATGCAAATGGATACTTTTACATTACGCCAAGAGGCTATTTCAACTGAAAAGTTCCCATGATTTTAGCTAAAAATGAACTCCGAAACTTGAGTTATAACTGCAACAGCCATAGTTGAAATCCAGTATGATTAAACTTGATACTTTAAGCATACTGGGCATTTGATAAATCAAAAGAAAGCTAAACACATGTTAACTTTTGCGTAACTTTCTCTTAATTTATAGGAATGAATGGAGGCGAAATTCAAATACCAAGTAATTTAGCCCAATTCCATTGGTTTCTCCCTACCACAATAAAGTTTGGGTTTTCTAATGATTCTCTGCAATTGTAAGTTAATGGCTTTAAGTCAATATCTAATACTTTTCCGCCCGCTTCTTCAATGATCACTTGAGGCGCACCAGTATCCCATTCACCTGTAGGCCCAACTCTTACATAACAATCTGCTTGTCCCTCGGCGACTATGCAGCTTTTTAATGCCGCACCACCAAGTCGAATGAGTTCTACGTCTTGTTTTTTGGTGAATAACTTTAAAACATCTTGTGGATCTTGGCGTCGACTCACCGCCACTTTAAGTATCTCACCTTGCCGTTGGCTATGGATCTGAGTATCTTGCCCTTGCTGGCGTTTAAAAGCCCCATGACCAGAACGAGCAAAGTAGCACACCTCTTTCATGGGCGCATATACCACGCCTAACACTGGTTTATGGTTCTGAACGAGAGCAATCAGTACTGAAAAATCATTACTGCCAGCAATAAACTCACCCGTTCCATCAAGGGGATCGACCAACCAATACTGAGACCATTGCGCTCGTTGCGAGAACGGGATATCAGCGTCTTCTTCAGACAGAATCGGAATGTCAGGGGTTAACTGTGTTAATGACTGATAAATTAATTGATGCGCAGCCAGATCGGCACTGGTAACGGGTGTGTCATCTAGCTTAGTGTGTTGCTCAAACTGACCTTGTTCAAATATCGATTTAATGGTTCGTCCTGCTTCAGATGCAATATTAATAACCGATTCAATAATATCTGAAGGCAAGGTTAATACAGCGGTGGCCATCTACTACAACTCCTAGTCCTAGGGGTGGGATAAATATTCCATTGCCAAGAACAGTGCACTGACACTTCTCGACTCTGTAAAGTTAGGCGTATTGATCAATTTTCGCCAATCGTTCAGCTCCCAAGCAACAACTTCTATAGGCTCAGGTTCGTCACCTTCTAGCTCACTTTCATAAAGATCTTCAGCAATGTAGACCTGCATTTTACTGGAAAAATAACTGGGTACTAAACTCAATTCTTTTAATAAAGTTAACTTACCTGCACCGAAGCCAATTTCTTCTTGTAACTCACGGTTTGCCGCTTGCTCAGGAGTTTCCCCTTCATCAATTAAGCCCTTAGGGAAGCCTATTTCATAATTGTGGGTGCCTGCAGCGTATTCTTGAGCTAACAATAACTTACCTTGATGTACAGGAACCACCATTACTGCACCACGATTGTTACCTTTCATACGTTCATACTGACGCTCAGCGCCATTCGAGAACACCAAATCCAACTGTTCAATGGTAAACAGGCGGCTTTTTGCAACAACTTTTGCATCAACTATCTGTGGTTTTTTTAATGACTGTGTCATGCACACTCCTAGGCGCAAAGAAAGGATTCCGTTTTCCCTTTAATCTACCTACAATCTACCTATTGAAACCGATAACTACAATAGGAATTTTTATGCTGCCATGGCAACAGATTGATGCTGTACTTTTAGATATGGACGGCACCTTGTTGGACCTGCACTTTGATAACCATCTTTGGCTAAAAATCGTTCCACAGGCCATTGCCAGTAGCAAGCAGATCAGTGTCATTGACGCACAGGCTTTAGTAGAAGAAGCTTATGAAGAAGTGGCTGGAACTCTAAATTGGTATTGTTTGGATTATTGGCAGCAACGCTTTGATATCGACATCGTCCAATTGCACGAATCTTCAGTGGAACGAATTGTGTTGCGTGACGATTGCATGCCGTTTTTGCACTCCTTAAAAACCATGAACAAGCCTAGGATCTTAGCCACTAATGCTCACCCAACGAGCTTGGCGTTAAAGCTCAAGCATACTGAACTAGGCTCAGGTCTTGATCATCTCATGTCGAGCCATGAAACCGGTTATTCCAAAGAAGATCCTCGTTTTTGGCCACAACTCTTTGAACGCTTTGATTTAACTCCAAGTCGCTGTCTATTCGTGGATGATAATGAACACGTACTAGCCGCAGCAAAAAAAGCAGGGATAGGCTTTGTGATAGGTGTTGAAAACCCAGACTCTCAACTGCCGAATAAGCAATTTGATCACTTTGACAGTACTTCTGATTTACGTACTTTGATAGGTTAGTGTTAAGGCTGGATACATTATTTTCGCTCTAGAATGGCTCTTTATCAAAAATATTCCTCAACTCATTGGTTGATGGTACTCATTGTTCTTTTTGGTGCTATCAACTGATAAGGAGACTGTCTATGCGTATGTTAACTGTACTCACCATTTTGCCGTTATCAATTAGCTTGCAAAGCCACGCCAGTACGCCCTCTGATGTTTGGGTGACTCTACCAACAACTATGACATCGATTGCCCTTGAGCAAGGGGCAACACAAGTTTCAACTGTCACTCACTCTCAGTTGTCTATGATCAAACTGCCAAAGTCTCAGCTCAATGAATTCTCTCAAGCCTTCCACCTGCACTATCATCGCTTAGGCGGCTTTATGACGTTTGAAACCGAGCAGCAAGCTCTAGCTAATATTAATTCTACCGCTCCCCATTCCAAGTTTGTTGCGCCGAAGATCGATCAAGCAGACAAAGTTAACCAGTTGATGCCCCAATTGGACGCCAACAACATAGTCACAGAAATTCAAAAAGAGTCGGCAAACCAGAATCGATTTTATAAACTCAAAACTGGTGTTACCGCTTCAGATGAATTATTCGACACTTGGAAAAGCTTGGCAAAAGGATGGGATAAGGCCACAGTCACTCAATTTTCTCATCGACGCTTTCCGCAAAAATCGGTAGAGCTTGAAATTAAAGGCAGCAAGTACCCTGATAAAGTGGTAGTCATTGGTGCTCATTTAGATTCAACCGCAGGAAGTTGGACAATTTTGAACAAACGAGCTCCCGGTGCTGATGACGATGGCTCTGGCATCGCTTCTGAAACTGAGGTCATTCGAGTATTGGCTGAAAACCATATTCAGCCTGAATATACCCTTCGTTTTTACGGCTATGCAGCAGAAGAAGGCGGTTTACTCGGTTCACGTGAAATTGTGCAGTCTGTTAAGAAGGAGCCTGTTACTATTTTATCCGCTATGCAATTGGATATGACTAACTTCAAAGGCTCCGATAAAGACATCATTTTTGAAATGGATCATACCAACAGTGACTTTACCCACTTTTTACAGACTCTGATTGATACGTATCAGCCCAATATTACCTACGGCACTGATCAATGTGGTTATGCCTGTTCCGATCACGCAAGCTGGGATTCCATTGGTGCACCAGCCGCTATGCCTTTTGAAGCTTATATGAAAGATATGAATCCCAACATTCACAGTAAAAATGATACCCTAGAAAATTCAGATCCCACTGGAACTGACGCGCTCCATTTTAGCCAACTAGCCTTAAGCTACTTGATTGAAATGGGGTTTGAATAGAAATGAATAATAGTGGCCAAACTACGATGAAAGTAGCTTGGCCAATTTTGTTGATTATCCACGAATTTGAAAACTCGACGTCAGCTCTTGTAGCTGACAAGCAAGCTGGGTAAGTTCATTACTGGCCGCAGAAACTTGCTCTGCTCCTGTCGCGTTTTCTACTGCCACTTGTTTAATTGCTTCAAAGCTTTGATTGATTTCTTCCGCGGTAGACGATTGCTGTGACACTGCGGTTGCTATTAACTCTGCATTTTCAGCAATATGATTAATTTCATTAAGCGTCTGCTCGATTGCAACCGAGCTCTCTTTTGCCGAGTTTATGGTCTTATGAGCCGTTTGGCTAGAGCGACTCATGACTTGTACTGCTTCAGTTGTACCTTGCTGCAGCTGCCCAATCATCTGCTCAATATGACTGGTAGATTGTTGGGTTTTTTGCGCTAATTGACGCACTTCATCGGCAACTACCGCAAAACCTCGACCTTGCTCACCAGCACGCGCAGCTTCGATTGCGGCATTCAATGCCAACAAATTAGTTTGCTCTGCAATCCCTTGAATCACTTCAAGTACGCTGCCAATCTGTTGCGAATGGGCTTGTACTTGCTCAATTGTGGCTGAGGCTGTATCAACTTGCTCGACTAATGAACCCATACTACCAATACTTAAATTCACTTTTTGAGTGGCCTGCTCTGATATTTTTTGAGCGTCGCCAGCAAGCTGTGAAACACCAACGGCATTGGTTGCCACATCATCAATAGTGACCGCCATTTCATTCATGGCTACAGCAACACTTTCAATGCTGGCATGCTGCTCTTGTAAGCTCTGATTGGCTTGTAAACTGACGCTACTGGTTTCTTCTGCAGTACTGCTTAATTGATCGCTGCTCGCTTGAATGGTAAAAATCATATCGGACAATTTTTGCGTCATATGCTGCATAGCGCGAAAAGCCCCCGTCGATTTCTCTGTCACTTGCTGTTTTACGAGCACACCATCGGCGATTTGTTCAGAAATACGCTGCATGTCAACAGGCTCACCACCTAATGGTTTTAAAATACCTTTGGCTAATTGGGTAGCGAGTACAATCACCAAGCCCGCAATCACCAGTAAAATAATCATAACTTCATAAGTTAACGCTGTTACTGCGGCAAACGCTTCTTTTTCATCCATTTCCGCCAACATCGCCCAATGGATCCCGTAAAAATCAACAGGTGTATAGGCTGATAAAACTGGCTGCTGATTATAATCCAAGATAATTTCTGTACCTGTTTTTCCCTGAAGTGCGGCCTCAACGGCCTGAGTTTTAGCACCATTATTGGCGACAGTACCAGCAAAACTGGCAATGACACTATGGCCTTTGGGATCGAGGTAGGAATCTGATCGCATTCTAAAGTCAGGGCCAACTAAGTAAGTTTCACCTGTTTCTCCCATGCCGTCCCGTTGCTGCATAATGGTATTGATCGCATCAATAGAAAACTGTAATGCCACAACTGAAACCAACTCACCCTCAAGGATCACTGGCAAACTGATAAAAGCTTGAGGCAAATTGTTGCTTGGAGCATAGGGCTTAAAATCAGACACCGCTAATTGATGGGAGCGTTTAGATTGATTAAACACTTCTGCCAAACCTGACGTTCGATAAGGCCCATTTGCAAGATTGGTTTGATAATCCGCTTCTTTGGTTACACTGTAAGTCACCACACCTTCTGGATTAATAATGAATAAATCGTAATATCCTTTAAGTGCAATAAACTCATCAAACACTTTTGCGTGTTTGTGAGTCAGCTTATGAAGTGTTAATCCAGTATCGGTGATCAAAATTTCTTTTAAAATATTACTGGTTAACTCAACGTCTTTTTCACTTCGCTCAAGATAAGCCTTAACTTGATTAGCTTTAATCGAGCGCACAGCTTCAAGCTGATGATAGGTTTGTAACTTTAAAGATTGGTTGGCAGTAATAATGCTTAATACGCCAATAATTAATGCAGGAAGTAACCCTAATAATAAAGAAAAACTTAACAACTTTGTTTTTAAACGCATACCACTGTCCGTGTATTATGAAGAAGCAGAATGCCATACTGTAAAAATGACATTAACCCTTTGAAAAATAGAGCCTTTAATCCACTCATCAATCTGTAAATTTATCAGGACGACAGTGTACGAATTCAAAACTAAATCACAACCATGAAAGTTGTGAGGTTTTTAACAAAAACGTTTTCTTATAGTAGATACTCCCCTCTTTTATCTAGACCAGTGTAATTTTTCACTATTTAACCTACATTTCGCATGGTGATTTAAGTATCCGTACATTTTCAACCATTAACAAAAAAACAACATAGATCTTGTAGTGTTCTCATACGGTTTACCAAATTTTAAGCATGCCAAAAGGCTTCTGTC
>NZ_ML014881.1 GCF_003675895.1 Parashewanella curva | reverse complement strand
GACTAAATATTTGGTCAGCATGACATACTGGGAAGATCGGTCAAATGATCATTGAGGATCAAGTAAAATGGTGACTCAACCGTTGCTATTTTAAGCAGATTGAGTCAGATGGGCTGAATAGTTACTAATTATCAACAAAAGTTCTACGCCATTGATGCTGCTTTTAAGGAATAAAGTTCGTTACTGGCTCCTTGATAAGACTACCACCCCGGGATTAGAGGGATCTATAGTTACATCTATTTCCAATTCTTCCTTAAGTAGTTGACGAAACTTGGTACGGAGCCTCTGACCAGAATGATACCCTGTTATTATGCTTTGTATATCGTTCTTTTTTCATTGCGATGATAATTAAAAAGAGCTTTGGCAAATTCAAATGGGACGGCTAACTCAGTACCTTTAGAGTCATATATATTAAAAATATCTTTGGCGTGCAAATTAAGAGAGGTTCCGTGTAAACCGAGATGTTGTAACAAAACGCCTTCTTTTGTCCACTTTTTGATCAGCCCTCCAAAGCGGTTTATATCTACAATTGCTAACAAAGAATAGGTAACAAAATTGACTTTAATCCCCAGTGCTGGCATTTGCTTGCCTACAAGAGTTACTGCTTTATCGAATCGCCCTGTTTTGGCGCACACTATCAGATAAGCATTACAAATCGTGATATCTGGGGTGAGCCCCCATTGTTGCATCAGACTGGGTTTGCCATTATGTTCAAACAGTAATGCCTCAGCGTCGTTATATTCAGTGCATTCAGCGCAAACGCTTAAAAAGTTTGTGCAGGTGATAAGGTTAGGTTTGATGGGGGGGGTGGCCTGTGGCCACCGCCGCTGCATATTGCTCGCCGTATTACTGAGCAGGTATTCACGAGCTTTGTCTAATCGCCCTGTTTTGGCACATACCGTCAGAGAAGCATTACAAATCGTGATATCTGGGGTGAGCCCCCATTGTTGCATCAGACTGGGGTTGCCATTTTGTTCAAACAGTAATGCCTCAGCGTCGTTATATTCAGTGCATTCAGCGCAAACGCTTAAAAAGTTTATGCAGGTGATGAGGTCAGGTTCTATTCCGAGTTTCGGTATAAAAGCTAATACTTTTGTTGCATTAGCAAAAATGGTCACTCTTGAATGAGTAGGGCTAATCGTCAGACTGCGGATTAAGCTTACATTAAGTGGTGACGGGTCAATAGAATCGCCCTGTTTGAGCTTTACATTTTTTAAGTTATCGAGCAGGCGCCATACATCAGTCATTTCCCGACAATTTTTGACTATACTGGCGGTAACTCTTACAACATCTAAAATATTTTTTCTCCCTCGATTATATAAGTGAATAACTGATAAGTTATCAAGGTATGGGGTTGAATATGGGCGTTTATGTGACGGTATAAAGGGAGTGCTCTGCTCCGTATTTTGATAGTTAAAAAAATGTTTCAGTCTATTTTGTTCTGCTAGCGTCAAACGATAAGGTATCATACAGCTCTTTATTTGTGTCGAAAGATGAGCGCTCAAAGTTAAGGTATCTCAGTGCTTCTTTAGGTTGTCTTAACAAGATATGCTTACAAAAACTATAGTCATTGGTTCCTACAGAGGTTGCATATGCCATTTTAGTTACCCGCTAAGTAAATTGTATTATCTGGATGAAACTGATTAGAGCGTGTTGATCTTTGCGGTATGAAAAATAATCAGCATTTGGTTCAGTTATAATGGTTTCGCCAAAAATCAACATAACATCCCCAAATGCCGAGACTAATGCTAACAGATAACTCATGGAACTTACTACAACTAGTCATGTATATGACAGGTCGGATTTACAATAGACCCGACCACCGCATGACCCTTGAGGGTATTCTATTTCGTTTAAGAGCAGGATTTCCTTGGAGAGATTTGCCTGCCGAGTTTGGTGATTGGAGTAAGGTATTTCGACGTTTTAACTTTTGGTCTAAAAAAGGTGTCCTCAATGAAATATTCAAACGATTATCGACATTAGCCGACACACAATGGCTTTTTATTGATGGAAGCATTGTAAAAGCCCATCAAGATGGGGCTAATATTTCAAATGCTAAAGAGCAGGCCATGGGCAAAAGTAGAGGTGGTAACTCTACAAAAATTCATTTAGCTGTCGACAGTGGTGGTTTACCTTTTCACTTTGAGTTATCAGGTGGACAAGTTCACGATGTAAGTGTTGGTGTATCGCTCATCACCTCATCGCCAGAGTCTAAGGTCGTCGTTGCAGATAAAGGCTATGATAGTCAGCCTTTAAGGGAGCTTATAAAAAGATTGAAAGCTCAACACGTTATCCCAAGAAAAGGGAATAGCAAGTATGGAAATGATGATATCGACTGGTGCCTTTATCGATATCGGCATTTGGTTGAAAATGCATTCCTGAGAATAAAGAAGTATCGAGCAGTAGCTACCCGATACGATAAATTGGCTAGGAATTATCACAGCATGGTGGCTTTAGCCTTTACTATGATGTGGTTACCAATGTGGGTTGATTGAGTTGTGAACAGCAAAGATCAACACGCTCTAGTGGTGAAACTTATATGCTTGGAAATGAAAACAGGCTAATTACTAGAAAAGTACAGCCCTTTAAATGAGAAGCCTGCCTAAACCTCTTCTGAATGCAGTTATATGATATAAAAATATCATATAACTTTTTCTCTTTTTATTTTTAGAACTTAATGCAATTCCATAAGCTTTCTGTAAAGTGTCATTTGTATGATTATTCATCTGGTTAACTATTACATTTAAGTTCATAAGAAAGGGAAATATAATGAAGCTTGAGTCTATTGCGTTACACGAAGGTTACGAGTCGGAACAAACCACCAAAGCCGCAGCGGTTCCTATCTACCAAACCACCTCTTTTACTTTCGATGATACGCAGCATGGTGCGGATCTGTTTAACCTAGCCGTACCTGGAAATATCTATTCGCGTATCATGAATCCAACCAATGATGTTTTAGAGAAACGTGTTGCAGCAATGGAAGGTGGTTTGGCTGCCTTATCGGTTTCCTCAGGAATGGCCGCAATTACTTATGCAATACAAGCAATTACTGAGGTTGGAGACAATATTGTTAGCACCAGTCAATTGTATGGTGGTACTTATAACTTATTTGCACACACCTTTCCAAGCCAAGGGGTAGAAGTAAAGTTAGTATCTCATGATGATTTCGACGGTTTTGATGCGGCAATTGATGAAAATACTAAAGCTATTTTTTGTGAATCTATAGGCAACCCTGCTGGTAATATTGTTGATATTGCGCGCCTAGCCGAAATAGCTCATAAGCATGGCGTACCTCTTATTGTGGACAACACTGTTGCAACCCCATATTTATGTCGACCATTTGAACATGGCGCTGATATTGTGGTGCATTCATTGACTAAGTATATCGGCGGTCATGGAACTTCAATCGGCGGTATTATTGTTGATTCTGGGAAGTTTGATTGGGTTGCAAATAAAGAACGATTCAAACAATTGAATGAGCCTGATCCCTCGTATCATGGTGTTGTGTATACCGAAGCGTTAGGGGAGGCTGCTTATATAGGTCGTTGTCGTGTTGTACCTTTAAGAAACACCGGAGCATCGCTTTCGCCACAAAACGCGTTCCAAATTCTTCAGGGACTAGAAACATTAGGGTTAAGAATGGACAGGCACTGTGAAAATGCTGAAAAGCTGGCAGAATATTTATCACAACATTCTAAAGTGGAGTGGGTAAATTATGCCGGACTTGCTGATAGTCCGTACCACGCTAATTGTAACAAAATCTCTGGTGGCAAGGCGTCAGGAATAATCAGTTTTGGTATTAAAGGCGGTGCTGAAGCCGGTGCCAAATTTATCGACGCTTTGCAGATGATTTTACGTTTGGTCAACATTGGTGATGCCAAGTCTTTAGCTTGTCACCCTGCATCAACGACCCACAGACAGTTAAATTCCGAAGAACTGGAAAAAGCGGGTGTTAGCGAAGATTTAGTTCGTATTTCCGTGGGAATTGAGCATATTGAAGATATCATTGCCGATGTTTCACAAGCGTTAGAGCAAGCTTAATTAGCCTCTCCTATATTAAAGCCGGAGATTTTTTAATGTAGTATCTCTGGTTTTCTGATTCATTTGTGTCCTATTCTGTTTAATACCAATATTATCATTGAGGTAGTTCATGAGAATACTATTTATTAGTTTAGGTATTATTTTATTGAGCATTCTTATCATTTGGCTTTGGGGGAGCACCTTGTCTTCAACTCACAAAGTGGAAGTGCAGCAAACCATCCGTGCTCCGATAAACAGAGTTTGGGAGGTGATGACAGATTGGCAAAATCAGCCGATTTGGCGAAAAGAATTAAAATCGGTAGAAGTCATTTCCCCCTCTGAATTTATTGAATCAGCAAAGCATGGATCTAAAATCAAATTTACTGTTGTAAAATCTGTATCTCCGCAAAATTTCGAGCTTGAAATGTCAGGCTTTGTTCAGGGGGAATATATTGCCACACTTTCAGACATTGATGGCATTACTAAAGTGTCAGCAACAGAGATTGTGACTCAGACATCATCTTTTAAGCGGGTTTTGTCTTATATGTTTTTTGATCTAAATGCATTTGCCAATGAGTATTTGTTGCAGTTAAAAAAGTATGTGGAGCAGTGAGCAATCATATCGGTTGGAGGAATATTAATTTCCTGCTATGTGATAGATCATTTTCTTATTAGAGGTTCTAGAGTTTAAGTGTGAGTATAGGACTACCCTTAATTTCATGAGGTTATCCTTATGCGTTCATCTCACGGGCTATTTTTCTTGATGACGTTTGTTTTCAGTCTTTCCGCTGTTGCTAAACCATTGCAGTTTAAACAATCTAATGCTCTGTCATCTAAAAGTAGTAATTTTACTGAGACTCAGTTGAAAGTGAGTGGCGATCCAACCTCTTGTGATGTAAGAAGCAATGTTGAGCTTAAAGAGCAAAATGACGTTACTGCATTTCCTTCCACCTTACCTAAGGGCTGTCAAAATGTTGCAATCGATGGGGATTTGTATATTGGTGGAGACCTAGAAAGCAAAAGTAATATCAGTGATTTAACTGCACTAGGTGTCATTCAATCTGTTAAAGGAAGGTTGATAGTTTCTTATACTTCAAGCCTAATAGATTTTAAGGGGTTTAAAGATCTACAAAATGTGGGGGCAGATTTTGTTGTGGCTCAAAATTCGGGGTTAACGAGTTTAGATGGATTAGATGAGTTGCAACAAGTTGGTGGTACGCTGTCTATTGCAAATAATGCCAATTTAACATCCTTGATAGGTATGCCAAAGCTTGCGACTGTGAAAAATTTAAGTATACAGAGAGATAAAGCGTTGACTAGTTTAACGTGGTTACCATCATTCCAGTCAATTTCTGGATATGTAGAAGTGAGTTCTAATACCACATTAAGCAGTTTGAATGGATTGTATGTTAAAAGCCAACAAATAGGCTCATTAGCGATAGTGGATAACTCCAAGCTGACAAATATCGACGCTTTAAGTCGTTTAAAGAATGTAGAAAAAAGCATTAATATTAGCGATAACGAAGCATTAAGTTCGCTTTCGAGTCTTTCGAATATTACGCCTTTACAGCCTAATAAAGACATTCCAAGCAAGTCGCTAACACTTGAATACGACAAATCAGCCAAGCCATTACTTACTGATTGTAAAGGTGTTTGTAATTATCTGACTTGGGTGAAATCTTTAAATACTGATAATTTGCCTCAGCAATGCCAAAATACAATTAATCATTGCTGGCAATAAATCATAAAAAAAGTAAAAGAGTGCCTTATTAGCAATTATTGGTTATAAAATAGCTCACTTCCTTCATAGAAGTTGAAGTGTATAAGTGTGATTATGAGCGATATGACTCTATTCTAACGGTTATTCCACATGGCTGTTAAGGTAATGTTGCGTTATTGGAAGACACATACTGTTCATAAGGATACCTTAGACTGGCACGCACCCGATAACCATAGGTATCTACACAATGTGATCACTTTCTAAGCAATTAAACTTTTTCATGGAACTGTTTGAAAAAGTGGCGATCAGATCTGCAAATTCCCTTCAACTGACGATAAAAATGGATTTGTTTG
>NZ_ML014880.1 GCF_003675895.1 Parashewanella curva | reverse complement strand
TGACTAAATATTTGGTCAGCATGACATACTGGGAAGATCGGTCAAATGATCATTGAGGATCAAGTAAAATGGTGACTCAACCGTTGCTATTTTAAGCAGATTGAGTCAGATGGGCTGAATAGTTACACTTTTTCTTCGTTTTAGAGAAAGCTTTCCAGCGTATTCTAGCGCTTTTCCAAATTTTATAGCCTCATTGTCATAAGGTGCTAGTAGCTCATTATGCTTTTTGCATAAACACTTTTTTGTCAGCTCATTTTTAGGGATAACCTTATCCCCGGTTAAAAATCGAGCATTTCTAACATTTAGAAATTTATCTGAGAATAGCCCCTTAGTTAGATAATGTTCTCTTGACTGGATTCCACAACATTCGGACACTGTTTTTGCCCAACATTTCATCTTATAACCCCTTTATGCTAGATAAAATTTAGGATTATGGTCACTATACCCAACGGAACTCAACGTCAGCGAGCTTTGTTCGGTATTTCACCGAAATAAATGGTACTTGATGGTTGAAGCAGTAGTGATGCCATTGGTTATCTGCGGTTATATCGCCCCTTTTGAAAGCTTTAAAGTGTGGATGCTGCATGGATTGCCCTCCTAAAGTTCGATTTGGTATTCTGGTTTTGTGTTAGTTGAAATGGTTGATGTTATGTTAGATTTCGGATGATTTAACTTTGCTGTGTTCTCAGAGTGCTGTTCATGCTCTAATCCCATTACATAACTTTGGACTTTCTCCGCATCCCTTGAAGCTCTTAAAATTTCTTTTGGATCATCTTGCAGCACCTTAATCCACGCATCGACATAGGCTGCATGCTGGCCGAAGTCATGGCCGATTTGGAGTTCGTCACCGATCATTAGTGAGGCGATTTCGGCTCTGAGTTCTTCTTTGGCGTAGGATTCGTCACCGAAACGACCTGTCATATCTCGGGCTAATCGACTGGAATGGCCTGTGCTATGGGCTGCTTCATGATAAATGGTCGCCAGATATCGGTCTGCGGTTTCAAATTGGGCTTTGGCGGGTAAATGAATGCTGTCCGTTGATGGACTGTAGTAGGCATTATCGAGCTGATCATGATGAATGGCGACACCGATATTGTTTAGGATTTTTTCTGCTCGTTTATGACGTTGCCAATCGGGTTCAGTTTTAATTTCCAGTTCTGGTAAGCCTTCGATTTGGACAGCGTTGAACACAACGGCACTGAATACTTTGGGCTTTTCTAGTTTGATGGTTTCTTTTATGGGTTTACCGTCAGCACCTAAGATCTTTTTGCCATTACTGTCGGTTTTATCTACCTTATCGAACAGCTTCCAATATTGAACGATAGTGCCATGTTGTCCTTTCATGACTTTGGCATCGAGGCTATTGGCTTGCTTGAAAGTCATCCATCTTGGATCTTGTTTGCCTTGCATGGCTAACCAGATTGCATTGGAACCTTTATATTTAGTGCCACTGACTGGATTATGAGGCATTCTTGGTTCGCCCGGCTTCCAAGGTAATTGCCAAGGTGCAGTACCTTGCTTTAATTGTTCAATAAGCTTATTGGCGATTTGCTCATGGTACGGGACTTTGTTTTTTTGATTCGTTGGCATGGTTTACTCCCCATCAGTATCAACTTCTACTGCTTCCCATGCATCTTGTTCAGATAGCGCATCTTCCTCAAATGCACCCAGCTCGCCAGCTTCTGCTTTCGTGACTTCTACAATATTTTGTGGTGTGTTGAGCAGGTGTAGCTTTTCATCAAGCTTAGTGTTCAAGTTGTTGTTCATAGTGGTTTTCCTTATTTGGTGCAAAGCGGGATTTGGCAATTGAATTTTGTGGAGTAAATCTTTGCTTAAACCGTTCTAGTGCGGATTGTGGTTTGGCTTGTGAAGTCACTTGCTGCTTTGGTGGGGAAGTGGTTGGCTGAGCTTGGGGCTTTACCGCTTGAGTCTGTTGAGATGGCTTGTTGATGGTTACCCCTTGCTGTGCCAAAAGTTGATAATCCAGTGGTTGAGGTTTGTAACCTGTGACGTCCATGCCTTTGATTTTGGCTTGCAACCATGCTTCACGTTTGAAGTTCTGACTGCCTCTAAGCTTGATTTGTTGCCAGCCTCGGTGCTTAGCAATCGCCAATAAATCCATAATGATTTTGCTGTGCTCCAGTCGTGTTTGTAGTTTGTTGCCTTTGTCGATAAAGGCGAGTGCTGCTGAATTTCGATTGGGGAAATAGTTTTTGCCATTGGCTGAGGTGTAGCGCATATACAGATGTTTGGGCATCGGCATTTTTGATGTTTCTTTTTCTGGTTGCTCTTTGTTTGGTTTCGGAGGCTGTGTCGGGTTCTCTGGCTTTGTCTTTAATTCAGTTTCTGGTGTTTTTACTTGTTCGGGCACAGTTTTTTGCGACTGTGTTGCTATGGTTTTGAGTACAGGACTGATAGGCATAATGCTATTAAGCGGTGGCTGTAATCGTTCTGGTTTTTGGTACTTCAGCTCTGGCCAACAGCGTTCAATGTAACCTTCAATTTGCTTTTTCACTCTGAATATACTGTTGCTCATGTGTAAGTCATTGAAATCGGTTAAGCCATGTTGGATCTGTTCAGTATAGAACTTGGGCGTTAGCCAATGACCGCCAACTAAATTGGCTGATTCTCTGGCTTTTTGTATGCCTTTGTTGATTTGGCCTTTATGGTCATTGTCGGCAAGAAATAAGTGCTTAGCGCTAGGATACTTGGCACTGATCTTTTCAGCGACTTTGGGCATATTACCTGCGTCGACTGTCATCACTACGCTGCGACCTGTAGCTTCCGCAATACTCGCTGCTGTTGAGTAGCCTTCAGCATAGAGAATGGGTTCATTGGCGTTTAGTGGCCTATCGCCTACCACAAAGAAATGGCCTGACTTTTGTGCGCCTTTTTTAAGGCATTTAAAACCATTGGGACTTATTCGCTGAATGCTATGGATGTTCTGTTCAGCATCATAAAGCGGTATCACCAATCGGCCTTTTTTGTCCTGACAAACACCGGGATAAGCTTGTACGCCTTTGCGATTCAAATAGCCCTGACCACTGTTTGCCGTGGGTAGCTGTCTATACAATTGAGCGCAGCGTTTGGCGTGATGTTGTTGCTTTTGATTGAGACTTTGCTCTCGTCGATAGCGAATATTGGCCATGTGCGCTTTTTGATGAAGCTTTGCGGTTGGATCGGCTTGTTCAAAGCTGGCATGCCATTTTTGCGGCTCGCTGTGGTTACGGTGGTCTTGATACCAGCCAACGGGATGTCCATCATTAAATACGGCATAGACGCCACTCTTCTGTCCTCGTTTGTCATCTTGTGTGGCAACACGATGAATTTGACCATCCATCAGCGGTGGCTCTTTTAGTAAGAAACCTGCTGTTTCTAAGACATTGTTAAATTCAAGCAAGGGATCGGTATCGCTGTGCTGCTTCATCATATTGGGATCAGGCAGCCAAGGCTCAACTCTACATTTATCAGTGCCAGCTTTGGCGAACCACAAGCCTTGTTCACCATCAAAGCTGATGGCCGCAACGCCATTGCTGAGCCTGCCAATTTCCTTTTGTGCTTGCGCTCTATCGTCATAACCCACGGTCAAATAGGTTTTATGTTTCAATTGCTCATTACTCATGGTTTTCATCTCCAACTACATTTTTGAAATCGGTAACCAAGTCATTCATTGGTGTTTTTTGAAATATAGGCTCGGGGTTTGGTTGGTTCGACTGCTCTGCAACACTATTGTTAGGTTCAAATTGCTCAGCACTTGCTGTATCGCCATCATCAACACAGCGAATTTGAGTAATGGTGATTGAGTGCTGCTTGGGTGTAACTTTTGGGATGTCTGGAATTGAGTAATAATTTCTATCTGGGTGATTACCCCGAACACTTAGCTGTTTATCTTGATACCAACGCAGTTTTTGGCATTTTACGGGTGGGCAATTTTCTAGCAGTAAAATGGCATTATCAGCGCCCATTTGCATCAGCTCTTGTGGCAACATTAAGGCTCTGCCGTGATCACTAATACTTTCACTTTTACCGCCTTTGCCTGATAGCTGACGGCTGCGACTGCGGTTATTGATGGTAGATGTGCCAAGGCTATCTGAGATTTCTCTCGCCACTTTGGGATTTTTCGGTGCAAACACGATTTGCAGCGCATGATTATCCATTAAGGTTTCAGCGCCATCATGACCGTAGATTTCTCTTAGCTGGGCTGGAGATTGAATAATGGTAAGTAGCCGTAATCCATAACCTGCCACATAGCTAATGCCTTTGCTCAAAATGCTGACTTTGCCAATGGCTGAAAATTCATCGAGTAGCAATAACACTTGGTATTTGAGTTGTGGATTTTGTTCTGGCAGCTCACGAGTATTGAGGTCTATCAGCTGTTGAAAAAACAGATTAATGAGTGGTGATAAACGGCTTAAATCATCAGGAGTAACGCCGACATAAATCGACATTTTTTGCTGACGTATTTGGCGAAGGTCAAAGTCATTACCTGCGGTAACCGCATCAATTACTGGGTTATAAAACAGCTCTAAAGCCGAAGTGAAACTTTTCCGCACAGAGCCACGTGTGCGCTCTGGTGTATCAAGATATTCTTTTAGAGCCAACAAGCATTGGCTGGATAAACTGACGTTGGAATCCAGCCTTAATTCTAATTGCTGAGCCAGATATTCATCGCCTTGAGTGAGTAGCCTCAGCACTTCGCCCATGGTTACAGGCAAAGGTGGTGATTCAATCAAATACAAAACTAAACCCAGCCATAAAGAACGAGCAGAGGCTTGCCAAACGGGAGCTTCGTTATCGAGGTTGGGAAACAACATTTGACCGATTTTCTGAATATCGTTTATACGAAAACTGGGATCATTAGAGATGTAATACAGTGGATTCCAGCGATGGCTTTGGTAGTTTCTTGGTGCGAGATTAAGAAGAAAACATTGCTGGCCGTGAGCCTTTCGAAAACCTGAACTGATGTGCCAGTTCTCTTGTTTTATATCCAGCACTACCACTGAGTCTTGCCAACTCAGCAAGTTGGGAATAACCACACCGACACCCTTACCGCTACGGGTTGGTGCAGACATTAACACATGTTGCTGCCCTGCAAACTGTAAATATTGCTCTGAAAAGCCAAAGCGTTTTTTGCCAACGATGATGCCAGTTTTAGCCAGTAATCCAGCTTGTGTAATTTGCTTGGTGTCGGCAAATTTGGCGTCACCGTAGAGAGGCTGCTTTTTTGTTTTAAGCTTCTTGGCAATAAAAGCGATAACAGGTGCAAAGCCGATGGTAACGGATAAAATAAGATAAAACTGAGTGATACGCTGATATCCAAAGTAATAGGCGTATTTGAAAATGGTTAAGGGGCTGGATTGTTTTACATCGAGGTTAGCGAACCATAAGAACAAAGCACCACTGAGCCACAGACTTACGATAAAGACGCCAGTGATGCTTGATAAAATAATCCAGCCACGTTTGCTCATCATGCCTCCAACGACTTTGGATTAAAGAACACATCACTGACAAAACGCCTGCCATTAACCATTTGCAGCTGCACAATTACATCTACACACAAATTCAGAAGTTGCTTGATGTCCTCTCTTGATAATGACGAACCTGCTTGGCTTTCTTTTAGCAGTACCATCAACTGCTCTAATGCCAATTTAGGGCTACCTGCGTGCATGGTAGTAATGCTGCCCGGATGACCTGAGTTAATATTGCGAAGAAAGTAAAAGGCTTCATCACCACGAATAAGCTCTGCGACAAATACTCTGTCGGGCTTCATGCGAAGGCTTGCTTCTAATAGCTGCTTTTGAGTGATATTGGCGATGCCTTGATTTCCTGCGGAATAGAACAAACTGACGGTATTGGAGTGGGTGTTATACAGTTGCAGTTCATCGACATTTTCAATAGAAATCAATCGCTCTGAATCTGGAACTTGTTGCAGCAGTGAACGTAAAAAAGTAGTTTTTCCTGAGCCAGTGGCACCAGAAACGATGATGTTTTTTCGAAGCTTGATGGCAAGTTTTAAGAAAGCGGCAATATCATCATTTTGCTTAAAGGCTAACAGCTGGGCATCGGTTTCATTCTGACTGCCATCAACATGGCTTTGTTGTGAAAAATAGCCCTGCCGTTGATACTCGTCCAAGGTAAACACGGATTTGGACGGCTTGCGGATAGTAATGCTGATCT
>NZ_ML014879.1 GCF_003675895.1 Parashewanella curva | reverse complement strand
TGTTATCGGTTTAACCGAAGGTTCAAATTAGAGGATTTATTGCCCAGATTCATATACATAGCAGTAAGAACGCCACCTTTACCTAAAAAACTCTTAAAAGTGGCTGGGCTTCATGGGTAATCAGGAAGAATTAAGTTCAGCTCGTCATTAAAAATCTAGAAAATATAATCAGTTTTGATAGGCTAAACTTACTATCAGTTTTACCTTTTTGAGTGAGTACGATGAGACGACAAAATTACATTGATTATTGTTTTGCACAGTTACTAGAGTTATTCGAGCAGGCCAAATTGAATCGTACCAACCCAGAGCTCAAGGCCCGTATTGAAGGCTTATTTCAAGCCGGTAAAGTGCTTAATATCTATACCGATAAGGAAGCCTTAGAACTGATGGAGCAGGCACACCATCATGTGTTTGGGGAAAGTATGGCTGAAAGAAGTGAGAAAAAAACCGCATTGAAACAAGCCATCGACCGTGGCGATGATGACTTTATTGATATACCAGCGTATGAGCGCCGAAATCAATAAGCCCTTCGCCACGCTCAATTAACAAAACTTCACTCCCACTTCACCACTAGCTTATGTGTACTTACTACACTCTTCTTTATTAAGTTGCATCTCATTGAGAGTGTCATGCTGAGTTCTGTTTCTAATTTAGGTTCAAATCCATATACGTCGTAAAGAGCTGCGCCTAAGCGTTACGATATCATGGTGTATAACCCCAAAAAAAGCCGTATTAGAACCTTTCTGGAAACGGTATATTTTGATCAGTTCTCTTCAAATTTTAAAGATGATATCAATGAACTGCAAAATCTAGCTACTCAACTACTGCCTAGAGGCCGTATATTTTAAAAATCTTATTCTTTGATCAGCTTGCTCATAGCCTTACCGATTAATAATCATAATGCTGTTAATTTTGTTAAGGCTCAGTGGGCTTCAAGCAGATCACCATCAATAGCGTTACAGTTCTTTTCTTTTGAAACGTTCTAATACCACCTTAAATTTGGATAAAAAAAAGTTAATTACCAATTTAACTTAATAGGTAATAAATTCAGTACATCAAACCAAATATGCGTGAGAGGTTATAGTGGCTGGAAAATTAACATGCGCAAGCTTTGTACCACAGAAATTTCAACATAAAATAAGTAAAAATACAGCAACAAGCGGTCAGGTTTCGTATGGAAGAAAAGGTACTCCAGCTCAACGTTCTACTAGTGTTAAACAAGGGGATCAAACAGAGCATTCAAAACAATTTTCGAAATTTCATAAACAACCCCCTACTTCTTCAAGGTGTCAAAATTACTATTCGGAAGACGCTATCGATACTTTACAAGAACAGTCGGTTTTTAATACAAAAGATAAAGCGGTATTTGAGCAGAAATTGAGTAATGCTAAAAAGGTTATAGACAAGCTTTGTGAGGATCCATCAGAGGATTGGGGGTTACACATGCCTTCGTTTAACAAAGCGATTCACGTATTGAAAAATTTAAGGTGCAAAGAAAATGAATCCTCGTTGGTAACAGAATGGAAAACCAGAGTTGCCCGGGAAAAGTTAGGAGTCTCTATAACAGCTGTGTTTGACAGGATTGTTAAAGAATATACGGAGAGGAGTGGAGAGGATTTATTAACATTGAGCTGTAATTTTCTGAATGAAATATGTTGCTACACTTTTTTACTCCCAGAAACGAGCAGTTCGCTCAAAGGCATTGAGCTTTTATATAAAAAACACATAAATCTGGCTCTAGAATACTTAAAATTATTATTAAGAGTGCGAAGACCAATACTGGTAAAACACACCTGTTCTAGTTTAGCACTTGCGCTTGACAGAAATGGGCCTTTTATTAAAGATATTTGCCAAGACAGAGAATACATTGCTTCACTTCATGACGCGCGTTTGTTGATTCGGGCATGTAACAGTCAAGTTGAATATCCAAAAACTGCTCAACAGTTGCAAATCTGCCAATGGTTAGATGCTGGAGATTTACGCTCTTTTGAACAATATTGCCAGACACCTCAAGCCTCATTTGCAGAAAAAAGATTGCTGGTGCATGAAGTTGTGGAGTTGACAGGCCATCATAAAAAAATACTTGAGAGCCAGCCTCTGCAAAATTCAAGTTTTTATTTGTCTGTATTACACACACTTTTAGTTATTAACGATCAAACCCCACTCACAATCAAAAGCTCTGCAATTCTCTCTCTTAGAATTAAAAAGTTTTTTTCAAATGAAGTAATTTATTGCATTTTTACTCTCGCTTCTTCACCCGATGTTCACACTAACTCTTTATTACTAGAGGTTATTGATAGAGGGAAAGAGCAGGGTTTTATAAATGAAACAGCATCAATTCTAATAGAGCATTTTTTTAATTCTAAATCAGAAAAGTTTGATGAAGAATTAAAAATATCGTCGGAAGTATACTCTTGCATATGCCAATTTAATGAGACCTTTAATAAACAGCAGTTTGAAACAACAATGAACTTACTTACGAGAATTTTACAAAGAAGTCAGTCTTTATCCATTGAAATTTATCAGCAATCACTAATCCCTCTTGTGTTATCTTGTATCGATAAAGTTCAACGCAGAACATTTGATAAAATCAACAACTGTGCACTTGGGGTTTCATTTTCAGGTGAACACAATGAACCCCGAATGGCTAAGGCTTTAATTCACTTTCAGCCTTTAATCTTGATGTTGGACAAATACAGTGAGATGCGCCCTCAATCAGTATTAGAAACTTGGAATTGGTTTAAAACGCTTTCATTAACGGATGATTTGGTACAATTATCTGAAAGTGAAGAAACGATAGACCCATGTCAATTATGTACCTGCATTCAAAGGCTAATTCATTATTGCCCTAAACTTGGTGGGAAATTAGCTGAAAAAACAATATTACTGCTTTTAAAACAATTCTTTACCGATGAAACCTTAGAATATTCAGAAGCCAACAAGCCCTATATAGACACTTTAATTATTATTACGTTACAAGCAGTCAAACCTTACACTCTAACAGATAGACATTTTAATGAGGGAAAAAAAGATTTTTTGAAGAAAGAAATAGAAAAATTTTGTGTTAAACGTTCAATTAAAATCAGTGCATTGACTGAGAAGCCATTTAAAGAAACACAAAGAAACCTGAGTTTACAACGACAATCACTGACTCAATACTTGTCTTCACCGCCAGCGATTAATTCAAGTCAGTTAAGGCAAAAAATAGATCAAATTAAAATTTCTTTACAGGATCCTGAGAATGAAGGACTTGCCCGATCGCTTTTAATACTAATTCAACACCTAGAGGAAATTAACTGGTGTTTTGGTGGTTTTTATAAAGCAGAATTTGATGCTGCTTTGAACTCTGTTATGAAGACTACCGTTTTTCGTCTTATTTGTCAGTTATCAAGTCATAATTTAACAAAAACGGGCTTTCAGATCTTAGACTCACAAAACTTAAAAGTAACAGTGATCAAATATACACCTATCGTATTGCTAGTACCTGAAGACTATGACGCCAAATTTAAAGGCTTAGCTAAAAAGTGGCAAGAAGAGGTTTGCAAACTTTGGCACCAAAACTTTCAAATGTTATGTCAGTCCCCTTGTGACCCAGCCCAAATAAACGAGGTATTTCAATTTTATCAATTAAGATTGAAGATCCAGAATCAATCTACTAATGATGTATTCTATAACTGGTTAACTAAATTAGCTGTTTGCTTCCAAAAGGAAACTGAAGGTGTTGAATTTGAGAAATTAGCGTTTGTAAATGATTGGTGTGAAGAGCTTAAAAAAGAATTTGAAAGTTCCACAAGAAGAAAAGGGCAAATAAAAGGAAATCATAGAAAGTTATTAGACTTTTTAGAGTCATATAAGCAGTTATATTACAAAAGGCAGGAGTCACTCGATGCAAACTTAAAAATCGATTTAGTGAAAAAAAGCAATGAATCCCCTGATGATTTATATTTTTCTGCTGAAGAAGGATCACCCGACGAGTCTGATGAATCTAGTGATGATTATATTTCTGCAAAATCAAGTTTAACTTCACTCGAAGACATTGATCACGATGACATTATCAGGGCTCAGTGCATAGAAACTACTGATGAGAGCATAAATGAATTTAATCATGTCGAAGAACAGTCTGATAGTGAAGTCAACACAAATGTTCAGGAAGAAAAGCAGAGACCTATTACAGTATCTGAATCGGGCGGCACAATTGAAGCACCACAAGAATCAGAATTAACTAATGTAAATCAGGTGAATAATGCTTTAATCGAAGTTGAGAACGAGCAAATTAACTTAAGTGATTTTAATACATCAACAACCGATTTAGATGCTCATGTGTCACAAACTCAAGAAAATTCAATTGAAAATAATGAACCTGTTGTTTTATCTGAATCTAAAGAAGAATACACGGATCATGACAATGTGACAATTAAGGAAGAAACACCTACAGAGTGGCCACTTGCTACCCCATCTCCCATAACACCTATAAGCGAATCAAGCTTTAACACAGCTGCTGTCAGTCTGAAAACTAAAAATGCCCCCCTACACCAACAAACAAATTCGATAACAGAATCAACACTCGGTATTAAAACAGTGCCAGTTAATACAAGCCAACAACCACAACCAAGAGGGATTAAACAAAGATTCGTTCATCAGCGAGAACTTCAACCTAAAGCACCAATTCAAACTAGGTTATTTATACCTACAGCACCAATTCAAGCTAAGTTATTTATACCTCCTCAACAGAGGACAATAATAAGAATCAGTAATCCATTGCTCGATCCCATAGTTACACCGAGAGATGAATGGTATTTGAGAGAAAAACAATTTCGAAATAATATTCCAGAAAAAAATCAGCTGTTAGTTGAATTGCTTTCAAAAGCAGATTTCAAAACCAAAGCGCTATATGATCAGTTATGCGAATTCACACAAGTAGAAAGCTCAACTGATCGTTTTTATGAAATTAAGAGAATGTTACTAAGCATATGTCTTGATATACAAATGCTTGGAAAAATATCATGCGCAGGACAAAATGGCTACAACGACACAGGTTTATCACGAATCGAATTATATGAAATGGTAATGAATTTACTAATTCAAAATAGCACATCATTTATTGAGCATATTAATGACGTGGTATCTCTTCAAATACGTAATAGCCAATTCGTTCAGAGCCATTTACTAATGTTCTTTGGGCTTAGGCTACGCTGGTGTGCTTCTCTATCATCGCACTACGTTATTATGCTTCGATGAAACCTCAGAAGTACTACATAACGTCTTCATGAATTTAGCTCATTGACTGGTGTTAATTGTTGTAACAATGGATATGATTTTAAGAGAAACTTTAGCGTCATGTAGGGAGCATTCCTCCGCTAATAATAGAAAAGTATCAATAAATCACACTCACCTTCGGAAAACGGTAACTTTGGTTATGCTCAGTTGACAAATCATATAATCAATTGATGTGTAAAGATAAATATCACTATTTCAAGCGTAACCTTTTAGGTTAATTTGAGGTTGTTGGATTACTCTCCGCCTGCATTTTTCAGTTCATAGAGCTCAAATAAATGAAAACCGAATAAGAAAAAAAATGACCGAAAAAAGTGCGCGAGATTTTTTTGTGTCAGCGTTCAAGCTCGTAAGGCACTGTTTTAAAATCGTTAATTGAATTGATGCGCGAGATTTGCACGAGATTTCAGAAAAAATGTCAGCGGGGCTAATAAAACTAACTCACTGTAAAACTTAATAAAAGTGGTCGGAATGAGAGGATTCGAACCTCCGACCCCTGACACCCCATCAAAACGTAAATTCAACACCTAACCAACTGATTTATAAAGACATACAATGAGTACGCCTAACGTTAAAAAGCTTAATTTGGTTAATAATTTTAATTTTTTAACCTATATAAATCAGTGAGATGCAAATAGTTTTGCGAGTAGCTTTTTCATGAATGATACAATAACAAAGACGTGAATCCCTGACAAATTTCGATAGTGCGCCAAGCCTAAATTAAAATATTTTCAACTACTGCAAGCTATCGACGAATCACTTTTGGTGCACATTAATTTCCCACTTAATCAGACATTGATCAGAGCAATCTCAAAAAATTCTATTTAATATAAACGCCAAATTTTCAATGGTTTGATAAAATATCACTTCAAAATTGAGGTGAATATGAATATAGAAATCAAACGATTAGACCATC
>NZ_ML014878.1 GCF_003675895.1 Parashewanella curva | reverse complement strand
TTTATGCCGGATGCCATCTGGACAGTAAACAGGTATCTTCCAGACTTATCCCGGGCTAACGACTCCCTCCCGGTTTTGACATCACCCCTACGCTTTCGACACGTCATCAAAGGTTCACTGGTGTTCATCTCCTTAACACGTACCTGACAGAGTCAAGCTCTGCCTTTTCCTTAACGCTCACGACCAAAGCTCTTTACCTTCGCCGCTTAAGGTGGTTTGAAGCCTCCTCCTGTAAGGCGACTTCGAGGGACCTACCCTCATCTTCTGTGCAGTTGCGCATTGGTGCTGCTTACGCAGCAGCCTGTGCTCGTGGCACACAATCGTCCGCATAGCGCACAAAGTTGACCTTGTTTTTGTAACTAGGTGGTGTGTTCTTCTTCCCAAAGTGGGCTTCTAACACATCATCCAGTCCATCTAACGCCATGTTTGCTAATACAGGAGAGATAATCCCCCCTTGTGGTGTACCAGCATCCGTTGAGTTCAACTTCCCAGATTCCATGAATCCGGCTTTTAGCCACTTTTTCAGTACGACTTTATCCATAGGGATATTGTCCATAAGCCAATCGTGACTGATGTAGTCAAAGCACCCTTTGATATCACCCTCCAGCACCCATTGAGCACTGTTTTTGCGGCTGAGATTCACGAAACATTGTTCGATAGCATCAGCACAAGAGCGATTTGGGCGAAAGCCATAGCTATTGCGGTCTGCTGTGGTTTCCGAGACGGGTTCAAGTGCCAGCAAGTACAAAGCTTGCATAGCCCTATCTAACATCGTCGGTATCCCTAGCGGTCGTTTTTTACCATTAGCTTTCGGAATATAAACGCGTCTTAGCGGTTTAGGCTGGTAGCCTTTACGCTTCAACTTGTCTATCGCTTCCCATTTCAATACAGGTGTATTCCAGATTTCTCCGTCTACCCCTGCGGTACTTTTCCCACGGTTTTCCGTAACCCGTTTAATAGCAGTTACCTTTGCAGCAAATGAACGAACCAGCATGCGTTGCAGTTTATTAACTTGACGCCAATCTGACTTCTTCGTTGCCTTTGCGATCCGTACTTGCAGTCTCCGCACCTGTTGATTAACAACATACCAATTGATAGTATGCCAGCTGTTAATTGGGTGGGAGAATGCAGATACTCTACACAAGTGTTGAGTACTCATCTTGCTTTTCTCCTCAATGACTCCGAGGTAGAGGAAAGATGAGTTTGTCCCCGCGAAGGAAAAAGGCTCTCTTTCCTCCATAGGAGTAGTTGGTTGACTTTGCAGGTCATTCACACAATTAAAGACCAGTTGGAAGTGGGCACTGTTTCCAGTTAGGGAATTACACCCCTATCCAAATCATTACAATTTGGCATTTGCTTTTTCCAACCTCCTATACCCACACACTCAACAGTTCGTCTTGCGACTCCCCTGCCTGTAATAGGCGAATATATGGGCTTACCGAGTTCCGTTGTAATTACACGAATAACGTAGGTTCTACCTGTTCACCGATGGTCTGATGACGACGTATTCCCAGAAATAAAAGGAATAACCGACCATAAACCTTTTGGTCAAAGCGTATCAGCAATGTTTCGCTCACTTTAGCTCACGATGTTTATTGGTAGTTCACATATGTTAACCCTATTATCCAGCCTAGCCCTGTGCCCTCTTATTGCTAGAGGACGTCATACGCCCCTCACGGTTTGTATGCAGGTACATTGTCAGGAAGCTTCGCACAAAATCGTTACCAATTCTGCACTATCCCTAGGCTACTGATAGTCGTATATCAGGTCTCGCTACAACTAAACATCAGTCGTGAGACAATAATTACAACAGCTTGTGACGGTAGGTCACTGGTGTTTTTAACAAATTGAAGTTCGTGTATTAGACACGACAAGAGATGATCTATATGGCTAGATATAGACAGTTGATTCAAACGGTTAAGAATGAATTATGTTTGTCTCTAGCACAATAAGACTTACTTGAGTTGAATTGGGCTATTGAAAGACCCAGTGTTAATACCTGATTGCATAGACATATCACATATCAAGTAGCACCTTATTCAATGAATAAAGTGTCGCTGATCTGGACAGTGCAATCCGACCAACGGATTTGTTAAATACTATATTTGCATGGAAAAGAAGGAGGCGCTAAAGTTAGTACCTCCTTACATCGTAGCATGCTAGGCTAGTGACCTACGCGACTCTCGTCGCACTACTTCTTGCTAAGCATACCGAAACGCTTGTTGAACTTGTCGATACGACCACCAGTGTCAACAACTTTTTGAGTACCAGTGTAGAATGGGTGACACGCACCACATACGTCCAAGTGCAAATCTTTACCTACAGTAGATTTGATCTTGATAGTGTTACCACAAGTACAAGTTGCAGTGATTTCTTCGTATTGTGGGTGGATACCTTCTTTCATTGGATTACCTTTAGCGTTAAGGCCATGTCGCTCTCCCAACCCGAAGTTGAGCACCACATGCGTTAATATTCAAAAATTCGTTTGTTTGGACTAGCCTGCAATTAGGCAAATTCCAAGGCGCGAAATTCTACAAGAAATCGATAATTCATACAAGCATGCAGTATTAAATGAATTTTACCTAGCTGTTATCTACTCTACTAAGTAAACTAATTATCATGTTCCTATTGGTTTTCTTTTAATACTCAATGTCATCTGTTTTTGTTGAAGTCGCTTTACCTGTCCCCATGCGCCAAAGTTTCAGTTATGCCGTAACCGATGCTCAACGCAGTCTCGTGTGTATTGGTGGGCGAGTCCAAGTACCATTTGGCCGACAAAAGTTGATTGGCATTGTGCTGAATATCAATACTCACTGTGATGTGCCTGCCGATAAAATTAAAACGGTTATTGAAGTATTAGACCATCAAGCCTTACTTCCCGAAGCCTTAACCAAGTTGTGTGACTGGGCAGCTAACTATTACTTTTGCAGTCAAGGACAGATGTTTTCTCAAGCCTTACCCGTGGCATTACGCAACGGTGCAAACAGCCAAAGCGCTAAAAGAACCGAATACCGTATCACTCAAACTGGACGTGAAACCGATGAAGCGCTGCTGAAGAGAGCAACGGCACAACTGAAAATTTTAGGATTACTGAAAACTCAAACCCTATCACCTTTCGAAATTACTGACTTAGAATTAAGTAAGCCCGCTTTAAATACGCTAATTGAGAAGGGGTTAGCCCTTAAACTAGAACTTGAACATAAAGTGAATTTAGCGTGGCGTGATCAACTGGAAATGGGAGAAACGCCACTTCGTCTGAACCCAGAACAAGCCATTGCCGTATCTGCGATTAATCAACAGCAAGGTTACCATTGTGCGCTTATTGAGGGCGTCACTGGCTCAGGTAAAACCGAAGTTTACCTTTCTATTTTAGAAACTGTATTAAAGCAAGGTAAACAAGCCTTAGTATTAGTCCCCGAGATTGGCTTAACTCCGCAAACCATTAACCGCTTTAAGTATCGTTTTAAAGTAAAGATTGCTGTTATCCACTCGGGACTCACAGATAAACAACGACTTGAAGCTTGGCAACTGGCTCGCATTGGTGAAGCAGCTATTATCATCGGTACTCGCTCCGCCTTATTTGCTCCTATGGCCTTTCCTGGAATTATCATTTTAGATGAGGAGCATGATTCCAGTTTTAAACAGCAAGAAGGCGTTGGCTATCACGCAAGAGACCTAGCGGTAATGCGTGGTCACCTTGAGCAAATTCCGGTAATTTTAGGCTCAGCCACACCGTCATTAGAAACCTTACAAAATGCCCTAACTGAACGCTATCAACATCATGTTCTCACTAAACGTGCAGGGGCAGCACAAAACGTTAAACAAGGCATCATCGATATTCGCAGTCAGCCACTAAAAGCTGGACTATCAATTCCGCTTATTAACGAAATTCGCATTCATCTCAATGCAGGAAACCAAGTATTACTGTTTTTGAATCGTAGAGGATTCTCACCTGCTCTGCTTTGCCACGAATGTGGTCATTTACACGAATGTGACCGTTGTGATGCCTATTTTACCGTTCATCAAGGCTTGAACGAAATTCGCTGCCATCACTGTGGTCAGCAATACGCGATTCCCAAACAGTGCCATCAATGCAGCAGTACCATGCTATTTGGGCATGGGGTCGGCACAGAGCAATTAGAAGCTGAACTCACAAAAGAGTTCCCAAATTTTCCTGTGGTGAGAATAGACAGAGACAGCACTCGCCGTAAAGGTTCACTCGAACAACATTTAAATGCCATCCATAAAGGTGAATACAAAATCTTAGTGGGCACCCAAATGCTGGCTAAAGGTCATCACTTTCCCGATGTGACTTTGGTAGGGTTGCTGGACGTTGATGGTGCTTTGTTTAGTGCCGATTTTCGAGCACCAGAACGCTTCGGGCAACTCTATACCCAAGTGGCGGGTCGAGCAGGACGAGCTATGAAGCCCGGCACTGTATTACTGCAAACTCACCAAGCTGATAATCCATTGCTACGCGATTTACTTCATCGTGGTTATGGTGAATTTGCTAGAACGCAATTAGAAGAACGTAAACTGGCCCAACTGCCACCCAGCTGGCACATGGTGTTAATTCGTGCTGAGTCTCATAAACCTGAAGATGCCGATACGTTTTTAGCAGCACTTAGTCAATTGCTGCCACAAGATAAACAATGTGAAGTCATTGGCCCTATGCCTGCACCAATGGATAGAAAAGCCGGAAAACATAGACGACATTTGATGTTTCAAAGTAAACACCGTCCTTTACTTCAACAAGTGTTTGAGCACGCTTTAGATCAAGTGGAACAAATGCCTGAAGCCAAGCGTTGCCGCTGGAGTGTCGATAGAGATCCACAAGATCTATTGTAGGTATATAAATACCGTAAAGTCTAAATACACAATACCAACAAATAAATAGAAAATTAAAAATTAGCATTTAATTATTTGCCATTAACATGTTGATTTTACAAAAAAATAATAACACTGGCATAATAGTTTCAGTTAAAGACTTGGAGCAATATCATGCCAATATATAAACTTTTAAAGCCAACTGCTGGTCAGTGTAACATTCAGCCATTAACTGATGATTTAAACGAAGTAGTTATCGAAGCTAGTCGAGCCGATTTTTCTGGATATATTGCAAGATTTAAAGATCATTCTTGGATCTATGATGAATCTATTATTAACCAATTTGATGTCGCAAAATGGGAAGATAATAGAAAATTGATAGCTTACGGTATAGGGGTTTTTAATGGTGATTCGAGTCAAATCCAATTGGTTTTCAAGTAATCAAAATCAACAATTTCCCTTCCCCTCCAAAGCTGTTGAAAATCGTTAAATATGAAAATGCCTTTGGTATTTCCTTCCGCTTAACGGGGCTGCATGGCGGGAGCTAGAAGTGAACTTACTGTAGAGCCCCTTTGATTGCTCTGATTTATGCCCCATGCTTAAGCAAAGTAGTAACGGAATACAAGTACACATTTCCAATTACTCAGGAAACTGTAAAAAAATGACAGCTTGCAATGTCCGAATTACCAGAAAATTCAGCTTAGATTCAGCCCGTTGAGTTAGATTATTAATATTGTTAATTAGCTAAGAAAAACAATGGCTACAGCTCCAGTACCTTTTCACGCTCAAATATCTCGAGGTATTGAAATCTCGCTTTCAAGAGAGACGACTTTAGACGAACTCTATGATGCGGTTCATAACAAAATCGGTGATTTCAACGCTGAATTTCATTGCAGTAAGCTGGACTGGTCTAGATTTCATTGTAGTAGTACGCGACCTATTTTCTGTAGAATAGTCCTCGTCAATTCTTGCTGTGGCTTGAGATCAACAAAAACATGCTATCAAGACGTTTTTGGTGGAGCTTTACTCGCAGAAATTTTAATTAAACAGCATGGACTTACTGATACTATACAGCTAATGCGAAAAGCAGATAATCATGGATTTTATAAAAATAAAATTAAGCATTTAGAGAACCCTAACCTTGCTAGCGATTCAGGGCTTAAAAAGTGCTTTGCCCTCAGTTCGTCTAGCTACCCTACGTCAACATACTTTATTTATAGATTAAAAAACCACCAAAATTCACTTGTTCGGTAGTGGGCTGCTTTTGTGAATTGTTCTATCATGGTTGCACGCTGGTTTAATTTATTTTAGAGCATGTCATGCGCCATTCTATTGATGTTCAATGTCCTCATTGCCACGGTGTTTCAATATCTAAG
>NZ_ML014877.1 GCF_003675895.1 Parashewanella curva | reverse complement strand
TGGCAAAGTGCTGGCTAATAGTGGTAGTTTTCATGGTGTTTAACAGGCAAAGACTATTATAAACCACGATCGATTCTGGTTGGCAAACGATCAAACTTAATTGCTTATTTTTGACCCGTTTGCCCTAACAAAAAGCCGCTTTTCTGTTTTAAAATTTTCTTAATTTGCAATTAACACTGAAACGCCAAAACTAAACAATAGGCTTTGCATGTCCCGATTTCTGCTTATAAGAGTTGGTAGGACTTTGAGGATTTTGAGCTCTATCAGCATTTAACAATGAGAAAATTGTATGCTCTTCCCTAATAAGAGATATTTTATATCGCTCTTCTGGTGGGATATAAGCCTCTGGATTCATTCCTCTTCGTAAAGAGTTACGAGTGAAAAAATTATGGACGACTTGATACTGAGATTCTTCATCTGCTTTAAAGCTAACCCTCACTTCACACCTTCGACCACTTGAGTCTACTACAATCATGTCATTGAAAACATAATACTTAAATCTTGTATTGTGGGGTAATGACCAAAGAATTAGACTTGTAGACTTACGGGCTGAAGCACGACTTCGAGCTGTATGCAACTCTTTCAGGCCTTCTGCTAATCCTCTTTTACTGCTGTTTTTTTGGGTTCCCGCTTTTTTTTGTAATTTCCTGATATTTTTCAATATCTAAATAGTCGTAAACCGAATTTTTTGATATTGCTGTAGCCATATCGAAGTATCATAATCTGTTAATTTGACGAGTATAAAAAGTTAAGCTGTATTTACCCTGAAGACATTGCATTCATCAATGCATACAATCCTCTTTGCATTGAGTGACAAAAGCCGCTAGATATGGCACATTCACCTGAATATAAACAATACAGGGACTTATCATGCGCACACCTAAGCTGCTAAAGGTACTTTCATTTACTTTAGCTTGTTCATTAGCTCCACTTTCACAAACTGTGCATGCCAATCAATCAGCTATCTACAGCAACATGTCTGTAGCACAGCCTGTTTGGGCAAAACATGGAATGGTTGCCAGCCAAGAAGCGCTAGCAAGCCAAGTTGGGGTCGATATTCTTAAAAAAGGCGGTAATGCAGTTGATGCAGCCGTTGCCGTTGGTTTCGCCTTATCGGTAACTTTACCTCGCGCAGGAAACATTGGTGGTGGTGGCTTTATGCTTGTGCATCTGGCTGACAAAAACAAAACGATTGCCATCGATTATAGAGAAACTGCACCAATGAAAGCTCATAAAGATATGTATCTTGATGAGCAAGGAAACGTAGTTAAAAAGCTCAGTCGCGAACACGGGCTGGCAGTTGGTGTACCAGGAACTGTCATGGGCTTGTCTCAAGCACTTGAAAAATACGGCACCATGACTTTAAAAGAAGTGATTCAGCCTTCAATAGACTTGGCTAAAAATGGCATATCAGTCACTGCAGATTTAGCCACTTCATTAGCAGCGCTTAAACGTCGTATATCACAATGGCCAAGCTCTGCAAAGATTTTTTATAAAGCTGATGGTAGTAACTTTCAACCGGGTGATAAATTAATTCAAAAGGATCTCTCGCATTCTTTACAATTAATCGCAGATAAAGGTATTGATGGTTTTTATAAAGGTGAAACAGCGAAAAAAATTGTAGAGGCAGTCAAAAATGCTGGCGGTAACCTCACAATGCAAGACTTTGCTAACTATAAGGTTATCGAGCGTAAACCCATTGTAGGTACTTATCGCGGATATAAGGTTGCTTCAATGCCGCCGCCTTCCTCTGGCGGAATCCACTTAATAGAAATGCTCAATGTGCTTGAGAACTTTCCGATCAAAAAATATGGAGCGAACAGCGCACAGACTATTCATGTTATGGCTGAAACCATGAAGCGTGCTTACGCTGATAGAAGTGAATACTTGGGTGATCCATCATTTTACAAAGTTCCTGTTAAACAGCTAACCAGTAAGGAATACGCAAAGCATATCGCTAAACACATTTCGATGAATAAGGCTAAGCCTTCTTCTGAAATAAAACCGGGTAAATTAGCACCATACGAGAGTGCTCAAACCACTCATTATTCGGTTATTGATAAATGGGGTAATGCTGTTTCCAATACCTACACGCTTAACTTTAGCTACGGTTCAGGACTGGTAGCCAAAGGAACAGGAATTTTACTGAATAACGAGATGGATGACTTCTCAGCAAAACCTGGTGCACCAAATGGTTATGGGTTAGTTGGCGGTGATGCGAACTCTATTGAGCCAGGCAAGAGACCATTGAGCTCAATGACTCCAACAATTGTATTCAAAGGTAATAAGCCTTTCTTGGTAACCGGCAGTCCCGGTGGTTCAAGGATCATCACTACTGTTATGCAAATAATTATGAATGTAATTGACCACAATATGAATATTCAAGAAGCGACAAATTCACCTCGTATCCACCATCAATGGTTACCTGATGAAATTCGAACAGAAAGAAGTTTAAATGGAGACACCATCCGTTTACTTGAGTCAATGGGACATAAAGTATCGATTAAATCCTCGATGGGTAGTACACAGTCTATTGAAGTAAGCGACCAAGGTTTGTTTGGTGCTAGCGATCCAAGGCGTAGTGGCAAAGCGGTGGGGTATTAAGCCCTGTTAAAACCGATTAATGTTATAAGGTGTCAGGTCAAAATCTACTTTTTGGTCTGACATTTTTTGCGCTACCAGCTTGCCAGTAATGGCTGACCAAGTTAAGCCTAAATGTTGGTGGCCAAAATTAACAAAAACATTTTCATGTTTTGTGCTACCGAATACAGGTAAACTATCTGGTAAAGAAGGTCTAAACCCCATCCACTCTTCCTGTTCATCGGAGCTTGATATACTTTTTAGCTCTGGTAAGAGTGCTTTTCCGTGAACAAGAAACCGATTAGAAATACCTTTAGTTGCTTCTAACTCCATTCCACCAAACTCAACCATTCCGGCAATTCGAGTTCCTTCTGTCATTGGTGTGATGATGCACTTTCTTTCGTAAGAAGTTACAGGGCGCTTAAGTTGTGAATGATGATTCAACATGAGGTGATAACCTCTTTCTGCCTCGAGTGGCACTTTATATCCCAAATCTTCGAGTAAAGATTTACTCCATGCACCTGCAGCGATTACGGCTTTTTCAGCTTTTAACGTAACTCTTTTAGCTTTAAAAGACGCATTGCCATTTAATAAAACTTGTTCGTGTTGAAAATTAATTTCTGTGACATCGAGCTGCCTGATTTCTCCACCATTTTCAATTACCTTCGCAGCCAAAGCCTCACAAATTAACTTAGGATCTGGAGTATGTGCAGTATCAGTAAAATACAGAGCAAACTGAATATCGGGGGATAAACTTGGCTCTAGCTCATGTAAGTCCTTGGATGTTAAAAAGGTCACAGGGATCCCTGTACTTTTATAGGCTTGATATTTTCTCTCGACTTCCTTTACAGGAGTTGATTCAAATACTAAAAAACTACCATTCTGTTGTATAAGTTCAGGCCTATTACAATATTCAAGCAAGATTTGCATTTCTTTAATCGCTTGGCTATTAAGTACAGCAATACTTGTAGAGTTTTTGATTCTTTTTTCAGGTAGCATTTCTCTCATAAACCGAACAAACCAAGGTATTGCCTTGTAAAAATAGTTGAATTTTATTCTAAATGGCCCGAGAGGATCGCAAAGCATCTGTGGAACTTTTAGCAATAATTCAGGATCAGCCAGAGGAAATACCTGTTCGGTTGCAAAGTGACCTGCATTACCAAATGATGCCCCTGCACCTATACCATTTTTATCAACGACTGTAACTTGATAGCCAAATTTTTGCAGGTGTAACGCTGTTGCCAACCCAATGATTCCTGCGCCTACTATCACAACTTGATTTTCCATTTATTAGTCATCCATCAACGCAGTAGAAATCCATATTTAAACGGGTCATTCTCATCGATAATAAATTCGTGTCGTCCCGTTATATAGGCAGTTCCAGTAACTTCAGGTATCACCGATTGCTTACCGAAAAAGTCAGTCTCAGAAATTGCAGTCACGGTCATAGAACCACCTACAATGCTTTCAATTGATAAAGTTTGATTTAGCGTTATCTCATTTCTAGCTTTGAGGAGTGCAACTCTTGCGGAGACACCCGTTCCAGTTGGAGAACGATCAACCTCACCATCGGCGAAGATGCATACATGTTTAGAGTGGCTTTCTTGTTTATCTACTTTTTTTGAAGTAAAAATCGTTCCGTAAAGAAAACTCAGGTCTGATTCTAAAGGATGGCAGATGTTATACTTTTCACTCACCGCCTGTTTGATCTTTTTGCCAAGTTCGATAAGCGCTGTGACATTATCAGGAGTACATTTGATTCCATACTTATCGGCATCAACGAAAGCGTAATAAGCTCCACCAAAGCCAATATCAAATTTAATGATACCGATACCTTCAATCTCAATTTTACAATCCAGTGCCTCAGCCCATGACGCTATATTTTTGAAGCTCGCGAAAATATTACCTTGCAGATCTTTCACAGCATTAGCTATAACTTGACCAGCAGGAGTGTCGACTTTGTAGTGTTTTTCCCCGTTTACCCATCCATGGTTGTCAGCTTGGCTTGCTACAGTAGTCAATGCCAAAATAGCATGACCACACATGCTACTGTAGCCTTCGTTGTGAATAAACAGAACACCATAATCTGAATCTTTTCGCTCAGGTTCAGTGATTAAGGCACCATACATATCAGCATGACCTCTTGGCTCAAATATGAGTGCTTGCCTTAGATGATCTAGATGTTCCTTAGCATACCTTCGCTTCTCTAAAATTGTCTTACCCTTTATTTTTGGAAAACCGTCAGTGACAATCCTTAGTGGCTCTCCTTCGGTATGCACGTCTGTCGTTTTTATTATTTGTAAGTTTTTTTGCTGATGTTCAGAAATTGAAAAAGAGACCATAGTTCACCCTAACTATATGCTTTTAAATACTTTACTAGATTAACAATTAAAGTAACATCTACTACTAAGAAGTCTTAAAAGAGATATCACCTCGGCTATAAAGCGACATAAATTTTTTATTTCACAATTGTGTTGTTCGCAAAACTAATGCATTATTGTATACAATATCCAACGCGTAAAACAAATATTTATCCATGAGGCATAAAATGACAGTTAATTGGCAAGGGGTTTATCCTGCAATTTCTACCCAATTTAATGGAGATGGCACCATTAATTTTTCATCTAACGCAGCTATGTTAGAGGCACTCATTGCCGATGGTGTCGATGGCATCATTGCACTAGGGACTATCGGCGAAAACGCTTCTCTCTCTGCTGATGAAAAACGTCAATTCATAGAGCAAACCGTAAAAACGGTAAATGGAAGAATAACTGTAATTTCTGGCTGTACCGAATACACAGCTGAGCTCGCAGCTCAATATGCAAGAGATGTTCAAAAACTCGGAGTTGACGGATTAATGCTCTTACCTGCCATGGTCTACCATGGAACTGACCGAGAAGTAGTCACTCATTACCAAACTGTGGCTAGAGCAGTACCTGAACTGCCTATCATGATCTACAACAACCCTGTTGGCTATGGTGTTGATATCAATCTTGATATGACCGCAACCTTAGCCAATGAAGCCAATATTATTGCAATTAAAGAATCGACTACAGACACACGCCGTTTAACGGAACTTCAAAGCCGTTTTGGTGATCGGTTTTTTCTATTTTGCGGTGTAGATGATATTGCTTTAGAAAGTATATTACTTGGCGCAACTGGCTGGATTTCTGGATTAACTAATGTCTTTCCTAGAGAGTCAGTAACATTATATAAATTGGCCAGACAAGGCAGAATAGAAGAAGCAAGAGAGATTTACCACTGGTTTATGCCTTTATTGCGTTTAGATACGATTCCAACTTTAGTTCAATGCATAAAATACGCTGAACAACTAGTTGGTAGAGGAAGCGAAAATGTGCGCTTGCCACGCCTAAAATTAATTGGTAAAGAAAGAGCGTATGTAGAAAAAGTAGTATCCGAAGCTATTGAAAATCGGTTAGATTTGAATAAGTACCAATAAGCTAATTTAACCTGAGGTCTGCATAAGCAAACCTCTACAGCGCAGCTAGTTATGCGTATTTCTTCGTTAGAACAGCTCGAAATAGGCCAGCTATTACGAACTGTTCAGCCTTGAACTACACAAAATTAGCCGCACTGCAGATTGAATTTATATTATATCTCAAGTTTCGGAGTTCATTTTTAGCTAAAATCATGGGAACTTTTCAGTTGAAATAGCCTCTTGGCGTAATGTAAAAGTATCCATTTGCATGACTTGATTAAAAAACTTGGTTACTTCTTCGTTGAT
>NZ_ML014876.1 GCF_003675895.1 Parashewanella curva | reverse complement strand
GAATCATCTTTATTCTCCGCTGCTCTTTGAATATCTCTTCTAAACTCAGTCAGTTTCTCATTGAAGCGCTTCACGACATGGAAACGGTCAATGACTAGCTTTGCATTAGGCGCATGCTCATTAACCGAGCTGATATAAGCCTGTCCCATATCGGTAGCAACAGCTTCTATGGGCTTCTTACAACGTTTTTTTCGTGCCCAGAAACCATCAAGGCTCGCCGCCTTTTTCCCTTTTTCTGTATAAATCACTGCGCTCGTTTTCATATCAATAACAACAGTCATAAAGCCTGTTTTAGAGCCACAATAGATTTCATCAATGCCAATATGTGTTACGTCTTTTAAGTCTGGCTGTCTGTATTTTTTGTTCAGGTGACGCTTTTGTATTTCTTTGATGCAATCCCAGCTCACATTGCACAAGCGAGCTATGTCACTAATCGTCATGTTTAGTGCTGAAAGAGATAGCACATACTTTTCAAATCCTTTGGTATATCTGACTTTTTCTCTAGGTGCAAAACGCAGTGGAAGGAAGCGAGTAATCCCGCAATCACCACATCTAACTCTTTGGCTGTTGATGCATATACAAGTTGGCTTATTACCAATTGGGGCGTAAGCGTCCGCCAAACAGCACCTTTCATTACCAATTAAAATCGGCATAGTGGTCTTTATTTGTCAAAGGCCACACCTAATGCGACATCAACATCGAAGCCCTGAAGAGTGGCTACAGCTTCTCGAAGAACAACAGAATTCAGGATTAACCATAGGGCAATTCTGCCATCAAAAATTGATCCCCATTCAATCGTTCCACAACGCCAAAGCTAAAATAAAGCGCTTACGTAAAGAAGTGGATCACGTTAAAGCTAAAGCCCCGCCTGAATTCATTTCCATTATCACTGCGACCAAAGGTGATGAACATGATGCAAGCCTTGTCTTAGCTCACGGTGCGACACAGCTCAGTATTCCCAAATCAACCAGTGCTAAGTGGTTATCAACGTTAATCAAGGAGCTAAACTCATGAAGATGTTTTGTGGTGCCTCTGAAATTTACCTTTACCGTCAACCCGTCGATTTTCGTAACGCCATTAGCGGCCTAAGCCAGATTGTCGAGTCACAAATGAACCTCTCTCCATTTAGTGGTGCTTTGTTCTTGTTTACCAACAAAGCGAGAAATAAACTTAAGCTGCTTTACTGGGATAAAACCGGGTTTGCACTTTGGTACAAACAATTAGCCAAAGAGAAATTTAAATGGCCGGTAAATCATACGGCTTCTCAACTTGAGCTTACCGAAGATGAACTTGATCGTTTACTTGATGGCTTTTCCATTATTGGTCATCAAGCCATAAATTGTGATGGTATGCATGCCGCTTAGTTCCTTATGATCATAGGTTATTGTTGATCACCTATTGAACTAAGTGAGTGCTTGGTTTCATGGTAAATTAGAACCATGAAATTACGTGCTCACGAGTTACCCAACGACATCAAAACTCTGCAAGAGATGTTACTTGCAGAGCGTCAACTCAGTGCGGAACATCTCGCCAATAAAGACCTGCAACTTTCAGAGAAAGACCAGCTTATCGCCGAACTCCAGCAACAAATCATTCAGTTTTGGGAAGATGTAAGGCTGTTACGTCAACAAAAATTTGGAAAAAGCTCAGAGCAAAATCCATTGCAAGCTGACCTTTTTAATGAAGCGGAAGCGACGGTTGATGATGCCCTAGAGCCAGAAGAAAAACAAACCATTACCTATGAGCGCAATAAGCCAAAACGTCAACCGTTACCTGAAAGTTTACCTAGAGAGCAAATTGTTCACGACATAGAAGACAAAACTTGCGACTGCTGTGGTCATGAACTTCATAAAATTGGCGAAGATATTACCGAGAAGCTTGAAGTCATTCCGATGCAGCTAAAAGTTCTCCAGCATATCAGGCCGAAGTACAGTTGCCGTCACTGCGAGCATCACGGAACGCAAGTTCACATTCAACAACAAAAGATGCCGTCAGCGATTATCGATAAAGGCTATGCCACTCCAAGTTTGTTAAGCCTCATCATCACCAACAAGTTTCAATTTAGTTTACCTTTATATCGCCAAGAAAAACTGTTTGCTGAATACGGTATTCATTTGAGTCGTCAAACCCAATCGGAATGGATAATAAAGTGTGCTAACGCGCTGAAACCCATTTATCAGCACTTAAAACAACATTTACTCAAACGCCCCGTGATCAGCTGTGATGAAACTCGTTTGCAAGTTAACCAAGTGGATAAGAGCCAATGTTACATGTTTATCTACTGTTGCGGTGCGGATTCTCCCCCTGTGGAAAAACATGCCCCACCCAACATAGTGCTGTTTGACTACCAAGCAACGAAAAGTGCAGAGTGTATTATCGATTTCCTTGATGGTTATCAGGGCTACATGCACGTGGACGGTTATCAAGCTTTTGAAAACACCCTAGCCAAGCTTGTTGGGTGTTGGGCGCACGTACGTCGTAAATATACCGACATAATAAAAAGTCAATCAGAAGGCAAAGCGAACAAGGCACTGCAAGGATTGAGCTTTATCCAAAAACTTTACGCTATAGAAAAACGACTTAAAGGAAAATCGCCCGACGAAAAGTACCAAACCAGACAAACCGAAGCAGTGCCTATTATTAACGCTTACAAGACGTGGCTGGAAAAATCGGTCAATAACGTGATGTCAGGAAGCAAGATAAGTGCAGCCATTAACTACAGCCTAAATCAATGGAGTAAACTTGTTCGTTATCTCGAAGATGGTCGGTTGAGCATCGACAATAATCGAGTCGAACGAGAAGCTAAACACTTTGCCATTGGTCGAAAAAATTTCCTCTTCTGTCACACTGAAAGCGGCGCCAACAGTAGTGCTGTGTTATACAGCATCGTTGAAACTTGCAAAGTAAACGGTGTTAATCCTACTCAATATCTCACCTATTTATTTGAGCAACTTGCCCATGCCCCTAGCGATTTAGAGCCATTAATGCCTTGGAATTTTGATCAGGATTAGTGGAGTTCGGCAGACGCTTACAATAGTTTTGCGAGTAGCTTTTTCATAAATTGTACAATAACAGAATACGTGAATCCCTGACAAATTTTGATAGTGCGCCAAGCGTAAATTAAAAATATTTTCAAATGGTGCGAGCTATCGACGAATGACTTTCGGTGCACAATTAGTTCTCACTTAATCATGTAATGCTTCAGTTTGAGTTATGGTGCTAAAATAAAAGTTCCTTATCACCTTCGGATTGAACATGAATCAAGCTGAACAAGAAATCGAGCTTCGAGCTATTGAGTTCGCCAAGAAAAATAGAACTCGAATTGGCAGAGAATTAAGCGACAGCAAAAAGTTTCCTGCCGATGAGCAGCCTGTTTCAATCTTTATGTGTGGCTCTCCCGGAGCAGGGAAAACAGAAGCCTCTAAAGTTTTTTTAGAAGCCTTTGCAGATACAAGCATCATTCGCTTAGATCCGGATGAACTAAGAGATTACTTCGAGGATTACACTGGAAACAACTCTTATCTTTTCCAAAAAGGTGTCAGTTTTATTGTTGAACGCACTCTGGATTTCATCTTTAAAAATAATCAAAGCTTTGTATTGGATGGCACATTCTCTAATTTCAATATTGCCTGTAAAAACATTGATCGTTCATTGAACCGTGAACGTTCCGTGCTCATTATTTTTGTATATCAAGAACCGCTGTTAGCTTGGAAATTTGTTCAAGCCAGAGAAAAAGTAGAAGGAAGAAGAATTAAGCCAGAAACTTTTATTGAGCAGTTTTTCGGCTCTCAAACTGTGATCCGCCAAGTAAAAGCTAAGTACGGTGACGCTGTTAAGGTGGATTTATTATTAAAAAATACAGACGGTAGCCCCCGAGCATATAGAGATAACATCGAAAATATAGACGAACATATAGATAAAAAATACTCTCGCAGCGATTTAGAAAGACTGTTAGACTTATGAAATCTAAACTACAACTGGAGAGAAATTATGACAGCTAAAGCAACAAAGCCAGTAAAGTCTTTAACGACAGCTTCTAAGCTTTCGTATTTTGTTAACAGTGCCAGTGTAGAAGAAAAGAAGAAAATTTATGATATCGTGATGTCAAAGGCAACCAAAATGCAAAACGACATCATTGAGCAAGCTAAGCACATCTCATAATAATTCAATTGTGCCACAGCTTGTGGCACTTTTCTGGGTAATTCATTTTCTGTATATTCCCACTAGTTCCAATTTCACAGAATAGGCTGTAACCCGTAATAAGGCTCGATTTAACTGAATGCCAACTTGTTTCTGAGCAGGAACGCGTTAGATTAAATAGCAATAAGACAGAACATTAGTTCAATGGCCGATTACTAGCACTTTATGTTGGGAGCTTTACCTAAATTCGGCATCTTATTGGTACGATGTTATATTGTTTAACGCTGAATTTCGTTTAAAAATAGTTTTTCACTTTTTCGCAAAGTAGATATAGTCTAAAGGGAGTTAACAAGAGTCAAAACAATTAGGTGCATTATGTCTGTAGAAAGTAATCAGCGGACTGCGAACATAGATCTCCAAGAAATGATATCAGATCTGATTGATAAGGGACTAAAGGAAAAAGATACTCTAGAAGCCCCTTGTGCTCAGCTTTATGACTATGATGTTACCGAGACTCAAATTAATATTATAAAAGATGCTTTTTTATGTTTTTGTTGCGCCGGAAGTTGTTGGGATAATTAAATAACTTTATTCATAGATTATACACGGCCTTACAGGCTCTAAAATTTTACAATTTTTTTTATTTCTTGCATTTCAACAATGACATCTATTCTTGCTAAAGAGTGCTGTAGCTTCTCCCGTACCACTCCAATTATCTGATTATGAATATTTGGTATGTTACTTTGTAACAAATGAGTGCATAGCTCTCGGAAAGCCAATTCAACTTTACATTTAGCTTCTACATATGTCTGAGAAAACAATTCAGTTGTTTCATCTGGTAATTCTAGAAACGTTATGCCTCGCTCAGCAAAATCTTCCATGCAGCGTTGCGATTCTATGAAACTAAGGCATTTTTGAACAAGAGCATTAATCTTTGGGGCATTACCGCTCTCTACTACTTCGTAATGGCTAACGTTGCAAATAGGTTCCTTTTCTAACAAATGGCTCTCTGATGAGAAAGCATCAAAAAAATCTTTGGGGATAGGTGAGTCACCATTCAATATAAATTCAAAATTTTCGCCATTAAATTCTACTGTTAGGCGTTGTTTTTGCTCTCTCGATTGGTTTATCAATGTTATATTAGTCCGTTCTAAAAACTGGATATTAACAATTGAAGTTGAATCTAACTCCCTGCTAGTCGCCATAAAAGAACCTACGAGTGAATTTTTTATAGACTATAAAATTTTGCTTTTTCATTCAAAATATTAGCTCTAAGGAGTAGAGGTATGTTCAGGTTTGTTGAGCAAAGTTTAAATTCATAAACTCATTTCGGGGCAAAGATAATTTTGCCTATGATCACCACAGGACATCAATGAACAACTCTGATTTTGTCAGTTACACTCCCTTCCCCGATAGTCCGTTATTTGGAAACGTATTCTAATCTCTTTAACCACCAAAATAACAAATACTCATAGGTTGGACATTAAGGATTAAGGGAAACTAAACCATACCTCAAACGCCCAGTTTTTCTATCTCTTTCAGGATGCGCTCGTTTAGCGTATTTTGACAGATAATCAATTACCCAATACCAAACAGGCCTTGTTTGTGAGTTCGAATCATGGGTAATTGATTCCATAAGTTGATAGAACCAGCTCTGAGTATTTTTTGCTACCATAAAGCTTGAGATATCAATACCCATAAGCTTTTGAATACTAAAACCAATGCGTCGCTTTACCAATAGTGCCAGCAAACTCGCCCATATTAATCCCTCCATAATACCCGCATTCGTTGTGCTGAACTTGCGTAAGTTGTTGTAAGATTTCCATTCCTTAAACAGCAACTCTATTTGCCAACGTAAGCTATAGAGCTTTATTACAGCTGAAGAAGGATATTTATCTCTAGGTAAATTCGTTGCCCAATAAGTTGGCTCTGATTTTCCAGCAGGCCAACTAGCAATCATTCTGTATGCTGTTTTTCCCTCAACATCCATATCGACTAATTGGCTGCGACGAATGTGCTTTTTAACATCCTTCAGTTTTGCTTTTTTAAATCGTTTTAGTTCCTTACCGTTTGCGTTTACACCGGATAAAACCAACGGGTTACTAGTGGCTTTGGCTCTAACAAGGTAACAACCATCGGCTTTATTAATTGAGTCCAAATAAGACAGCTTGAAGTAGCCTCTATCTGCCATAAATAGGCACTTGGATAATGAATCAGCGTTTGGTAAAAAGTCATACTCAGATACAGCATCTGCACTA
>NZ_ML014875.1 GCF_003675895.1 Parashewanella curva | reverse complement strand
CCTTTTGGCATGCTTAAAATTTGGTAAACCGTATGAGAACACTACAAGATCTATGTTGTTTTTTTGTTAATGGTTGAAAATGTACGGATACTTAAATCACCATGCGAAATGTAGGTTAATCATTTGTTAGTAAAAGAAATAATGTGATAAGGCGACCGTCCGTGACAGGATGTCACGGTCGTCAGCACATGGATATGCGTTTCTGTTGGCGTTCACATTATTGCGTTTAACTGGTAACAAATTTCTTTTATTCCAAATAAAAGACAAAAAGAAGGGGCGTAATCTTACGATTACGCCCCTTTGTTCTCTGTTAAGCTATCCCGCTATTATTGTGCTCCCTGCACCATCCATGCGTATAAGTTGCATCCGTGCGTTACCACATCCATGACCCTTCCTTGAATCCTTGTACTTTCGTACAATCCTTTTCCTTGGTTTTCCCTTGACCAAGCATGCTCCATCCTGAGCGTGTCCAGATTCATCCTTGAGAAAGTCTATCCGTGATATACAATCAATACTTCACTGTAATCAACTGTCCTTGTAACTGAAATTCCGTGTTGTCATCCATGCTGTTAACTATCCTTATTAACCGCTTCCATGCCAACTCTTCCATTTACATCCTTGATAACAACTTCCGTATCAATGCAACCTCAATTAAACTATAGAACTAAAACTTAAATTCTGCTCAATCAAAATGTAAATTTTTAATCTATAAGTAAAGCATTCCATTGCTTTGAAGCAGTCCTTGCTCCCAAATCCTTTGCTTACTTTAATAAGAAGTCCTTTTCTTTATTGGAGCTATTCTATGAAATTTAACCCTCAAAAACAGGGTAAAAACACATTAGTAACAATTTTAAATGTGTGTTGTCTGGGTGTTAAATTAGAGCCTTAACTCTATCGCCATGAAATATATAGAGTTTTTGTTGATGCTATATTTTTGATAAGAAAAACTACTTAAGTAAGTCTCTAGGTAATCTCACGCCCTTGTAAGATATATCTCACAAGGCGATCAGACTTTTAATATTAAATACATTCATCAAGGTTCGATAGCCCATTAAAAATTTAGGCTCTGAATGATATACGTCCTAATTAATAATCAATCAAGGCCTATGAAATAACAGATCACCTTCAACATTATTGATGTTAATTGAAGATAATTGTTCAAAACCAGTGTTAATGAAGAGCTCATAATGTGCGTCTTTCGTAACAAACACACCTATACCATCAACGTCTGGCTGCTCATCACACCAACTTAGAACGGCATTAACTAAAGTGCGACCAAATCCTTTGTTTTGTTCATTTGGTGAAACAGCAATAAATTGGAGTATTCCACAATGTCTATTTGGTAGGTGTTGAAGTATATGAGAGTCTTTTTTCATGATGGCTTGAGTCGAGCCCCAACCAGCACTTAACACCATTTTCAATTTCCAATCCCAAACTCTATCCTCACCTAAAGGAACATCTTGAGTCATAACGCAAGCAACACCTAACATACGCTCGCCGTCGAAGAACCCAATTAAAGCTTGTTCTTGTTTCCATAAGGTGTGGAGTTCCTCTCGAATCGCTGCACGTAATTTTTCTTGGTAGCTAACTTCATTATCTTTGCCTAAGGCTTCAATAAAGAAGGGGTCGTCATAATAGGCGTTATATAAAATAGAAGCAGCAATTCTCAGGTCTTCAGCGGTAAGGTAAACAGCACGGCACTTTTCTATCACTTGAGTATCCATTCTACGAGTCTCGATAAAGTGTATGGTTTTATCAATGTATCAAGTTGATAGAAAAGTGCAAATTTCGAGCTAATTAAAACTTCGCTAGCTGATATGCCTTTTCACCCCAACCAACAACCTTCCCATTTTTGATAACAATCGGCGTACACTCATCTTTAGTAGTGATAGAATCAGAACTGACGTGCTGAGTTCGGTAAAATAAGACTTGAATTTCGTGCTTAGACTCGCCTTTATTTTCAAGGTAAGCTTCATTGATATCAGGGCTGCCCATTAAATTAATGACTTGTTGATAATCCATCCCCATTTGTAATTGCCCAATATGCATGCGATTTTCTTTTTGTCTTTTCTGCCAGCTTGATGAATAACTACTATGCTCCCCATCCCCTCCGATACTTACAACACAGCCTGACAACATAGATACACTTAAAACAGCTGCAACCAACAATTTTATTTTCATCTTTAACTTCCTTTGTGTTAAGTTCACTATCTTTCAAAGTTGCAACAAAGCACAAATCAAGCCAAAACTGTTATCAATTGATTTAAAAGAACTTTTAAATAATTTTTTACTTATTTAACAATTTTAGCCAACAACAATTAGTAAAAAGCACTAAACAATGAACGAAATTAACCAAGTTTTACAATTTGCTAAACATCTTCAATCATCTGGTAAAACACCAACCACTGCATTGTTAAAAGCAAAGTTAGGCAAAACCATTCCAATGCCAACCATTCTAAGAGGCTTACAACAGTTCAAAAGTCTTTCTGAAAAAGAAATCTCAGAACTGGTTGTGGAAAACAAAGCATCTGAACAAGTTAGCACTAAAGCTAACATTTCTCTTGAAGAGCAAGTTAAGCAACTCCAAAATCAAGTTACCCAATTACAAAGTGAACAAACCGCTTTGTTAAAGCGTATCGAGCAAATAGAAAAGCAGCAGTAATGTACGTTATCGAATTACGATTTGAGTGTTTTGACAACACTACCATTAGCATTGCCGAAAAGGCGATTAACAATTATCTAGAAGCTCTACGAGCGAATGGTCAGGTACTGGGCAGGGAGTTTGCTGTTGCCTTTAACGAAGGTGAATTTCGATGTCGTTTATTAGTTCCAGAAAAATCTAGTCTTAGCCATAGACACAATAGCCCATGGGTAAAATATGCGTTAGAAGGGCTTACTGAAGCTAAAATCCTCGCACCTAGAGAAAAATTTATCGGTCAAGATATTAATTCTGAAACTTCAACGACAGAAATACCAAGCTGGCAACTTCTGTATACCAGCTATGTTCATATGTGCTCACCATTAAGAAGTGGTGATACACTCCAACCAATCCCTTTATACCAAATCCCTGCAACCTTTAATGGCGACCATAAACAAGTGATCCGCTGGCAAACAGAATGGCAAGCTTGTGATGAGATCCAAATGGCTGCTGCAACTAAAGCTGAGTTTGCTTCAGCCAATGAAATTGGTGATGCGGACAGCGATTTATGCCGACGAGGCTGGGGAATAAGAGGGCGAATTGAATACTTAACTAAAATACCGACTTATTACTATTTGTATCGGGTTGGTGGCATTAGTTTGAAAGATGAAATGAATCGCCCTTGCCCACGCTGTGGCAGCCATGATTGGAAACTCGATGAACCATTACTTGATATGTTTCATTTCCGATGCGAAAAATGTCGAATCGTTTCGAATATTTCTTGGGATTTTTTATAACTACACATCAGTGGTTCTATGGAGTGATTAGTTTTTTCCACCGAACCACTGAATTTGATTACGCTTTCCCTCTCAAGTTATTCCACATACGCTTGAAACTGGAAAATATACCTGGATGCTCAATATGTTCATCAACACTTTGCGGCTTCTCGGCCGGCGTAACTCTAGGCGTGATGTTTTTCAGTAACTCGCTGATCGAGTCCGACAGTTTCTGAGTGGGAATTTCTCCCGGAGTTTCTAACCAAACACTGCCATCTTCATTATTTACGGTGATCATTTGGTCACCCTCTTCTAACACACCAACAAACCAAGTTAGTGGCTGCTTGAGCTTTTGCTTCATCATTAAATGACCAATGGTATTTTGCTGTAAAAGTTCAAAGTCACTTTGATTCCAAGGCTGTAAGAGCTCTCCATGCCCCCACTTTGAATCAAAAAATAAATGACCAGAAAACCAACATCCATAGAACTCATTAATATCATGATGTAATGATATCGATAATGCAGATTCTACATTTGAGAAGTCAACATTTTGTTTACGTTTAAACGGCTTCCATTGAACTACCGTTTCCAGATCACCATCATAATCTCCGATAATACAATCAGAATTTTCTCCCAAAGGATAAAAACGCGGTGCTTCAGACAGCGCTTGTTGATAAAAATCATGATATCTATTAAAAAATTCTTCTAAAGCAGTGAGGCAAGACACTTAAGCACAATCCAAAATTCAGTATAATGTCGGTCTATTTTGACACGGAAATTGTATTGATGACACAAAATCACGATCCCTATAGCGAAGCAAAAGAACTAAAAGGGTTAACTTTAGGCCAACCTGCACAATATGAGGCCATTTATAACCCTGATGTTTTGCAAGCTGTTCCACGTAAATTAAATAGGGATGCTATCGAACTGACCACAGAATTGCCTTTTCATGGCGTAGATGTTTGGACTGGGTATGAACTATCTTGGTTAAACGCTAAAGGTAAACCTATGGTTGCGATTGTCGAATTTTATGTTGACTATCAATCTGAGAACTTAATCGAATCTAAATCGTTTAAGTTGTATCTCAATACCTTCAACTTAACTCGCTTTGATTCCATTGATGATGTTGAAAAAGCAATGATAAGAGATTTATCTGAGTGCGCTCAAGGTAAAGTGGAGGTAAAAATTATTGAACCTAAGCAGTTCGGGAATCAGCGAATTGCATCATTACCGGGGACTTGCATCGACGAAATAGACATCGAAGTCGATGATTATCAGTTTAATGCTAAATATTTGGAGAATTGTACAGATGAAGGGCAAATAGTTGCTGAGACTCTGAACTCTAATCTCTTAAAATCAAACTGTTTGATCACCACTCAGCCTGATTGGGGTAGTTTGATGATCCGATATCAAGGACCGAAAATTGATCGCGAAAAACTTCTTCGCTATCTAATTTCGTTTAGAGAACATAACGAATTCCATGAGCAATGTGTTGAACGGATTTTTATGGATTTGAAGCGTTTCTGTAATTGCAGCAAGCTAACTGTATTCGCTCGATATACTCGTCGTGGTGGTTTAGATATCAACCCTTATCGAAGCGACTTTGAACAATTAAATGATAATGTTCGATTAGCTCGCCAATAGTAATGTAATTGGTATAAGCCTCATTTTATAGCGGTACAGAAGCGTAGCCTTAACTTAGTGCCGCTATCTATGATTCACTCCATTCTCTCGGAGAAGGAATGATTACGTAAATCATCACCAACAAAATAAACTCTGAAAAGGTATAAGCCTTCATTTGCGCATTTTCGGTACTGGCCCACATTTGAAACCACTCACTGCCCACCACAGCAAAACTAAAATACCAAATAAAAAGAGCGATTGTTGCACCAGCTAAAAATATGCCCTGCCCTTTAGAAAAGGAAGCATTATCATATCTAGCTCCTTTAAACATAAAAAATGCCCCGAAGGAGATGACTAAACCTGCGATGATTTCTAATGCAATAATGAACCAATAGGCCGTTAGTAATAAACTTGGTTTGGTTACCGCCCTATCAAATAATTGAGTACCTAAAAACCATGGCTGCATTGAATCCATTGATAGTACATGGATTACAAATTGATAGTTGGTATTAAAATCGACAATATTGTTATAGCCGACGATTAAACAGAATATACCTAAAAAAAAAGCTAAAAGTAACTTAGAAAATCGGTGAATCCAACCAGCATCCATAAGACGTATCCATTTGAAATACCCCTACATTCTTAGTTGGAAAAATCAGAAAAATCAAATTTCAGAGAATTTATATATCTGCTCATCTTTTTATACCTTTCTGTGCCTATGACAACCTTTCTCTAATTCACTTATTATTTCTCAAGCGCCTATAAGTGAATTGTCAATATCGAAAGCCTCAAGAACTTTAAATGAATGAAGAAGATCTACTAATTGACCGTAATTCGCAACTTCAGAATACCCAATTCCATTATTTTCCAAGAATTCTATTAGGACCTGTTGAACTTTTAGGCTTAAATTTTGTGCTATTTGAGCATTTTTCTGGTCAAGGCGCGAGCAGTGAAGCTTAGCCATCTATGTAAGGTGGTCACAACACAGAACAGGAAGTGCTCAAAAGCATCGAAGACAGCGTAAATTGGTCACTTCTGCTTCGTTATCGTTTGTTTATGTAGCAACGAAGTAACGACAGTTTTGTATGTCGGTAATAACTACACAGCACAAACTCCGCCTTGCATAAGATAACCATTTAACTCACGAGCCATAACGGTTTTTGTTAAGTCATCTTCTCCTGATTTTTGTTGCAGAATAATGCCAGCAGTTGTTCTACCTATAGGACTTCCAGACATTTCAATTCCTCATATTAACCTAATTGAAGTTCATAGACAGGATCTTAAGCGTAAGATAATAAAAAGATAGAAAAAAGGCTTCATATGTGATCAAATTATTTCGCCAAAAACAAACAGATTACTCAGAAGCCGATGTCCATTATTTCAGT
>NZ_ML014874.1 GCF_003675895.1 Parashewanella curva | reverse complement strand
TTCAATCCTTTCCCGAATTTTGTTCGAACTCGCTGAACGTTTTATATAAACCAAAAGATCGCCAGATGTGCCAGAGCAAGTTATGGTTAAGGCTCACTGCGGTTTATTTCTAATTGCTGTGAAGGTTTTGCCCCATTGTGAGTTTAGGAACTGAAACAAATTGATTGTTAGCAATACTCTGCTTGAGAAGGAAACCGCAAGTAACGACGAGGTAATTTTTCTTTACATGATTTCAATTGGTCTTTATTGTGGTTAAAAAATAGTAGCTGCACTCCTGCGTTGTCTTTCAACTGCAGATAGTCGGGGATATTTAGCTCTAAAACAACTAGGTTCCTTTTATATTTTGATAGGACACTTTTCAATAATGCCCCAATTGTAACAACGATTATTGGCTCCTGTTGTTTCAATGCCTCCGCACACAGACTATCCATCAACTCTAAAGTAGGCTCGCTGGTAAAATAAATGGGTTTTTCCCCTCCGTATGCCCGTATTAGCTTAAGTGCATCAAATTTTCTAACAGGGAAGTTATCGAAAGTAGCTGTTGGCACTGACTTATCAGAAGCAACTATAAACTTTGAACTCACAGATCTAAATGAAGCTGATAATTGGGCTCTACCTGATGCAATTTCCAAACGAGTGTTTGGGAAATCTTTCAGACAATTCAACAGCTCTTGTGCAAATCTTTTGCTAAAAATCTGGTGTAGACCAAGGCAATTTTTGAGAAAGTAAATAACATTTAAATAAAATTCTCCGAATTCAATCGGGCCATCTAAAGTCGAACCGTGAGGGACATCAGGTAGTGGACTCCATTTTAAAGAGAGAAGTGTTACTAATGGAAACTCTAATCTAAATTCATCTGGGATCATATCCTGAGAAATTTGCCCTAGACACCCTATAAGTTGCTTCAACTTATCGATACTTTCGGAAGGTAACATTTCATTGCATTGAAATAATCTTAGTCTTTCAATAAGAGCAAGAATCATTAGATCTTGATGTTGAGGGTTAGGATTACAACCTGTCACTTTTCCAATCTTTTCATTTGGCGAAGAAGCAGTTGAGACTTGGAAAGTTGACTGTTCAGAATATAAAATCGCATTTACTTCTCTAATAACCATTAGAGTATCGACATTGCCTTTTTGCGCATAAAGGGTATTAAACTGCTCTAAACCAACTGGAGGAGTATTATGTAACTGCTGTTTTTTATTGACTTTTAGTGTATTTAATTCTCTAGTAATTTTTGTAAATAGAACAGATTCGTTTGTCTCGTAACTATCTTTTTCAGGAGATGTTGATGTCGGCTTTATCATTGCTAATAACTATTTGATGTCGATACTCCCAATTCTCCTACTAATAACTTTAGGTGAGCTGAATAAGATCAAATTTTTAATACTTATTTTTCTTTGTGATTTGAGTTTCTGTCTCATTCCTGCCCCAAAACGTTTTAGAGTAAAAGATCTACCTCTTGTAACTCATAAGCCAAGACACCCATTCAAAAAGTCATAATTAATCGCTTATTTCAATATCTTTTACCTAATGAATTTTCAATCCAAGTAATAAGTTAACTTTTGTTCACAAAAAGAGATTTACTATCAATAAGTTGTTTAACCTTTCTACAAATATAAAGTCGAATTTGCAATGTATTAAAGGGAAACGTTATGAGCATGTCCATTTTACCCTTTTCTTCAGCACTAGGGCTAGCCAATAAGCTTGAAGATACTGCTAATCAAGTGTATCAACACCTTCCATCAGCAGAAACAACGCTCTCTGCTTCGATTGCCATTGGTGCAGGGTTAGCAACAGGCGGTATTGGCGCAGCGGGGATTGGATTAGGTTATTGCCTTATCGCTCAGCAATCAGGAAAACTGGTTCAGTTTTTCGAAAAAAAAGGAACAAATTTACTAACTGAATCAACCAGAAACAATCCAAGTGTGCAATTTGCAGTCAAGGCGACAAGCACACTAGTACAAGCTGGCGCGATGAGTACCTTATCTCCGTCGGGTTATGTCGCTGGAACCTTAAAAGCCGCTGCAGGGTTAATAGGCGGTCAGATTGCCGCTAAAGCGTCGGACACAGTTATGGAAGACATGAATGTCCCTAAAGAAAGTCTGGTGCGCCGAGGCACAAATGTCGTCTTTGGTGCAATGGGGGCTTATGCCGCGAGTCAGGTAGCGGATGGTGCAATGGATTACATAAGCCGTCGTATTCCAGCCATGCCTGAGGCGACTAACGCTGGTCAGGATGCGGACATGGTTATCGATGCAGATGGAGATGGAGATGCACCACAAGAGCCATTAATAAAACGGCATGTTGAGTCTCCAAACCTTAAAGATAACTTGCAACCTAAGCGTATGGCTATGCGTGAGTTGTTGCGTGTGGATAGTGAAGCAGTTCCTAGACCAGCTCATCGTAACCACAGACAAGCACCGTCACAGAATGATAACTCAAGTTGCCTTTCAACTAATGAAACTACCGCTTTTTGTGAGGATTTAAATACCCATACTTGGAATGGGCACTTAATCGGGCAAACACCAGAGAATATTGAAATGTTAGGCGAAAAAGTTTATGCAACTGCTAATGCCGGCGCTAGTGAAACTTGCAGATTACTCAGTACAGGAACAGTTCAAAGCGAATTAGCTAGAGTTTTTGATGTTGATTGTTCAGAGATAATTAAATGTAACAATTCTATTAGTTATGGAGTGAGAATAAAAAACACTTGTCAAAATAACGTATATTTCAAATCCTCCATTTGCGCCTATACTCCGAATCAATTCCCTTTGCCGACGGCATGCCAAGGAAGTGTTCCTTTTTGCAAAGCGACCACACCAGTAGAAGAAGAACCATTATCAGAATGCTTAACCTCAACCTTATTGCCCGATAGCACAACCCCATTGCCCGATAGCACAACCCCATTGCCCGATAGCACAACCCAATTGCCCGATAGCACAACCCCATTGCCCGATAGCACAACCCCATTGCCCGATAGCACTTTCTCATCAGAGGCGTTTATTAGCGACTTACCACAACGAAGCATCGACCAAAGTACAGGACAGTCAGAAACCACACCAAAGCCAAGCTTAGAAACCAAACTAGTCGGTGGGGTTAACGGTGGCGCAATTGCAGGCGGTGTATTGGGAACCGTTATTGTTGTTATCACGGTCGGTTTCACTGTTACAGGTACAATCATCTGTTACGTCAAGCGTGAAGCAATAAAAGCGTTAATTGCAAAATACCGCAAGCAAGGTGTTAAAATTAATGAACATCAAGCCAAAGAAGTCATACGTCAAGTCACTTTGCAAGCGGCAAAACAGCAGCATCCAGAAATACTCGATGAAAGCGGCAGTAATGGTGAATATCAATCACTTGTTCGTATTGATATAAGCAGTCAAATCGCAACGCTTGATTTAAAAGAAATTGAGCCGGATAAGGAACAAAGACCAGAAATAGCCGTAATTATTGAAGATGATAGCGAGCCAGCTTAAACACCTAAAACAGGTGCTTAGGCGATTCATGAAGTATTAGGCCATAAGTAATCAAAATGATTAGTAGACAATCTTCTAGCGAGTTGTGTGAACTTGAGCCACCTCGTCTATCTCAGACCAACAAAGAAACTGTAGGTTCAAGAAAATTGCCTAAATAAGTAAGCGGCTTCTATATCAAAAATCCGCCTGAACCTTATTCTATAACCCAAAGATTCTAGCAGTTATCTGCTGTTGTTGCAGCAAAACCTCAAGATGAAGAACCCTAAAGCTTTACAAGTATACGCGTTGATTCCCGAGAGCATTCGATGGAAGGGCTAGTGAGTATAAAGACTGAAATATCACCCCTAATGAGAGAGTGAGTTGACTTCAAAGCTTGTTCGTTTTTCATTATGTTAGTGGACGACCTAAACACGGAAATGTCCATTTTCGAGTTGATTCTGAATACTGGCTGTCTTAAAAAAGCCCTTTCCTGCATAGAGTTCTTATTTAGTTAAAGAAGTACCTGATAGATGTTTAATTTATAATTAACCTTCAATTTAATTGCGCCATTGTATGGTGGACTTAATTTGATTCAATTAAGTAAAAAACACATGGCCTTAAATCCGTCAATACCCGCCAACGACAATCAGCCTCGCTGTTTTCAAGCAGAGCTGATAACCAATACAGTAGAAGTACATAAAATGAAAATTTTTGGCTTTGATATTAAACGGCCTGAATACCTAGCTGAAGGAATGTGTCTAAGTGTAGGCTCAATTATTTGTTGTTTTTTTCAACCTCAAATATGTACCGCAATCGCTGGAGCTACAGGACTGTTAGCATGTACTTCATTCGAAAAATCAATCAATGTGCCTGAATCACAAATAATAGAACGGCATAAAAAAGTTAATATCGAATAAGAAGACCATACATTTCATGAATATGTGAATTAGTTCTGAGCATTAACTGAATCGAAATTGTCCATTGACGAGTCAATCTTGAACACTTGATGACTAACTTTTGTCCAAACCCTTGCCAGCTTGATCGGCTTGCACATTTGTTCCCCAAAATTTTTCAATCTGAAGAATATAACTGGAAAAGCTCAATTCTAGAACATAGTTTAAAACGATATATATAATACTCAAAAGCTATAAGCGGTACGACCAGATAGCTCTTGCACTAATAACGAATAAGTATTAACTGTTTTACTCTAATGGAGTTGACTGATTAATATTGAAAATAATTTTATGGCTTAATATACCTGTGACTCAACTTTTATTAAAAAGATTTCGAGCCTTTCAAATTCTGAATTTATATTCTCTATCCGTTTAAAATCTACTTAGTTTTAAATGTTGCGATTTTGTTACATACTGTTTGCGCAGTCATTCTTCGGATACTGCTTGAAGGTTTGTTTTATAAGCTTACTGCACAAGAAGCATCACAGCTTAGAAGCCACAACTAAAACTAATATAAGAAAGGCAAACAACCATGAAAAAATCATTTTTGGCTTTAGCAATCACTGTTTCTCTCAGCTCAATATCTGCTCAGGCAGAGCAAATAAATAACGAATCTGCTTTCGACCTTGAAATATCAAATACATGCATTATTCGATTTAGCGACGACATTTCAAAATTTGACGTTGAAGGAAAAGCAAGAGGGATGCTGGCTAAAGCATCGGCAAAAGCAAAGCATATTTATAAAAATTCTTATAAAGGAATGGCAGTAAACGTGAACTGCAACAAGGCTAAGACTATGTTTTCAAATAATTCAGAGATCATTAGTTTTATCCCCGACGGTAAAATATACGCCAACCCCAAAGGAGGTGCTAAGCCTGGAGATGGTGGCTCCAATCCACAAGTAACTCCTTGGAGTGTGACAAGAGTTGGAGGAGCTGTAGATGGAGTAGGTCGTACAGCTTGGGTACTTGATACAGGTATTGATGTCGATCATGCAGATTTGAACGTTGATACTACTAGAGCTTTTAGTGCATTTACATCAGGGCGTGATGCTGGTTTTGATGATAAAAATGGTCATGGAACTCATGTGGCAGGTACCATTGCAGCGATAGACAATGACATCGATGTTATTGGTGTAGCAGCAGGTGCAACAGTCGTTCCTGTAAAAGTGCTTAATGCCAGAGGGAGCGGAAGTTATTCAGGTATTATAGCAGGCCTTGATCATGTTGCTGCACATGCTAGTGAAGGTGACTGCGTAAATATGAGTTTAGGTGGTGGCTTTAGCCAAGAAGTTAATGATGCTGTTGAAAATGCTGCTCAGCAATCAGGTGCATTTTTTGCTATTGCGGCAGGGAATGAATCCCAAAGTGCCTCAAACGTCTCTCCTGCCAGTGCTTCTGGACAGCGTATCTTTACTATTTCAGCGACTGATTCAAATGATGAATTTGCTAGTTTTTCTAATTTTGATAACCCACCTGTTGATTATGCAGCCCCTGGTGTAAGTATTCTTTCAACAAAATCTGGTGGAGGAACAACAACATTATCAGGAACTTCTATGGCTTCTCCTGCTGCGTGTGCAGTCCTTATGATGACAGGTGGCAATCCTTCAACTGATGGAGTGGCAGTAAATGATCCTGATGGAAAATCAGATCCAATTATTCATCTATAATTTACATTAATATAATGAGCAATCTTTCTTAGGTTGCTCATACATTTAAAGTAAAGCTGATCTCATTATTCTAAAGCTGTTCTTAATGGAAAAGTACAACTTCTTAATTATCTTGGTGAAAGGGCTGAGAAGAATTGATGTCCAATGATAGCATTATTGAACACTCCAAAGTGCTATCAAGGTTCTGTCCATTGGCGTGTCAGATCAGGACGTAGCCTGACTCGAAAATGCCCGTGCGACGTGAAGTCGTATGAAGTGCTGTTCACCACTATAGCGTGAACCATCTGTATCACCAGATGACCCTAGGGCTCTGAATAAAGTAGCGAGCCTGACAATGTAGCAAAGTCTATCTATT
>NZ_ML014873.1 GCF_003675895.1 Parashewanella curva | reverse complement strand
GTTAAAGGTGGTAGGATTTACGGTCAAAACAGAGTTAAAGGTGGTAGGATTTACGGTCAAATTCACAGGATAAGGTGGTTGCGATTGACGCCATTACCACCCTTATGTAAGGTGGTGGCAAATCAAAGAGTGACCACTTATGAACAATTTATCAGTAACTAAATCAAACTACTTAATTGATGCAAGCTATAAGCTTAATGCTCAAGCTCAAAAGTTGGTGCTAGCCTGTTTATCTAAAGTCGATCCTAGGGCAGACATTCCAAAAGAGATCTCGATTACAGCTCAAGAATATTCCGAGTTAACCGGTATTAACATAAAGAACGCTCATAGAGAGCTATACAAAGCATCTGACGCACTTTGGAAAGCGGAAATAACTTTGCTCAATGGCAACGAAAGAATAGAAATACGCTGGATACAGAAACGTATTTCAAAGATTAAGGGGGAGGGGAAAATAACCCTAACTTGGTCTGAGGACGTTGTTAAATATATTTGTCAGCTCAAGAGTCGATTTACAACTTACAAGCTGCGTCACATTGCAGAACTACAGTCAGCGCATTCAATCAGGCTCTATGAGCTTCTAATGAAGTTTAATAGCACTGGTGAACGAGTTATCTACCTCGATGATTTTAAATCTGCATTAGGGATTGCGGATAAGTATCCTCAATTTAAAGAATTAAATAAATTTGTTATCAAAAAAGCAGTAGAAGAATTGAATCAGCGTAGCGATTTAATAATAAAATATGAAACCATAAAAAAAGGGCGTGCAGTTGTCGCTCTAGGATTTGAATTCAAACAGAACAAGCAAATGAAGCTAGATGTTTGACTCTGGCATACAGAGTATATTTCTGAATGCCAGTTTCCAATTCAGGCCCTAATTAAAACGTTGTATGGCGGAATTACGTTGTTTCTTTCTTTTGTTCGAACTTCGACATTAAATCTTTCACGTTATTGCCCCCTGCAGGTCGCGGTAACGTATTGTATTGTCTAGATGGTGCTGCGCTTTGGGGTCTTTCCCTTGTTTGTCGCGGTAGTGTTCCCGCTTGTGGTTGTGTTCCTGTTAGTGGTTTTATTTTTTCTACTATTAACCCTTTATCCATAGTCCAATCACTGTTATCCAGTTGTTTTTTTACTATTTCCAGTTGCTCAACTATTCTTTGCGCTTCGTCACTACTGGTCGACTCGCCTTTTGAACGATTTAATTCCTTTCTGTAACTTAGTAATTCTGAATACACAAATTTAGTTACGTGAGGAGTTGTTAATATATATTTAATTCTGTCACCGGGTTTTTGAGACAATTTCAGAGCATTTAAATCCATAATATCTTGAGGAGTTTTATTAAGTGTTTTTTCATTACTAACAAGTTCTGAGAGCACAAGAGCTGCTTGTGCTTTTTGCTTTTGGTCTTGTTTCCACTCTACTTTTTTTCCTTCCATAGGAGCCTGAGAAGCAGGAGGATTCGGTGCCAACGGTGGCAGAGAAGCAGGAGGATTCGGTGCCAATGGTGGCAGAGAAGCAGGAGGATTCGGTGCCAATGGAGGTTGAGAAGCAGGAGGATTCGGCACCAACGGTGGCAGAGAAGCAGGAGGATTCGGTACCAACGGTGGCAGAGAAGCAGGAGGATTCGGTGCCAACGGTGGTTGAGAAACAGGAGTATTCGGTGCCAATGGTGCTTGAGAAGTAGGAGTTGTCGGTAGCTCTGGTGGCTGAGAAGCAGGAGACGACATACTTGATGATGATAAGTGTGATGAGCTAGACGAGTGTGATGACGTTCTAACTAAAGCAGGGGTTGACTCAGGATGATATTGGCTTTGAGTATTCCCAACTTGTTGCCGTGAAGCCAAAAGCTCTTGCTCCACTTGCGTCAGTCTTTCTCTTTCTCTCCGTAGTACTTCTAACTGTCTTTCAGTCTGAATCCTTTGTAATTCTGCCTGTTGTTGCTGTTGCTGTTGCTGATCTATTTGATCTTTACTCAATCTATAACATTCACCAACGGACTGCTCTAGAATATACGCCACATTTCTCATCTCATTATCAGAAAATGGAATGTCTGGTTTAGTTAAACAGTGATGCGGCGATATTTCAGCAAAGAAAGCTTCTCCTCCAGGATATTTTGCGTCTTTTACCATCATTGGAATAAAGAATTTTCTAAATGAAAGTTGAGCACCTTGTGATCTCTTACTTGCAACACACACTGTAACCACAAAAGCATTAGATGCACCACCATTACTATTTAACGCAACCGCTTTGCGACCAAGTAACCGCTTATTCCCCTCTGAAAGATGAGGCTCTAATTTACTTTCTCCACTCTCATCTTCTTCTGTAATATATAAAACAGGAGGTAGTTCAGCTTCATTTATTAGCGCTTTTGTTATTTCAGCATCTTTTTTAGCTTCCTCTGAATTACTAAGAAAACTTAAAATTCTATTGTTGACTATATCACTAACAACCAGGCCGCCATCTCCAGCAGTAAACTCGTAAGATAGCGTTCTCCCCGTATAAACCTCATCTTTACCATTTTTTACAGCAGTAAATTCAATTTTATCTTTCTCATTACCCTTAAGATGAATACACCCTCTTGCTTGCTGTAATAAGCCATTTTTATTTACGGTGAATGTTAGCTGGCTCTTTTCACCGTACTGCTCATAACGTGATGTGGCTGTCAATAAGTTATTAGTTGTCATCCTTTTTCCTTACTTAGTAATAAGAGTAAACAAGGCAAAATTACTATCACTTTTATGCTCATGTAGCGTTCAGCACTGTACACGACAAAAACTTAACTTAACTTGACTAATCTTGACTCAGATTATCCGGTATATCATACGCATATATATGAAATATCAGGCACATAGAAACGGTTATCCAAGTGGTTGATAAGTTGTTGTTAATTCGTAAAAAATCAATTACTTAACAACCTTTCCTGTGTGTATAATCAAATCAAAAGTAACATTAGCAACACCAAAACAAATCCTTACAAGGACGTGCAACACATGACAAAAATAAACCTATCAAAAGCAGCTGAAGTTGTAGGAAAAAAATAGAACTACAATCTGGCGACACGTCAAGAAAGGTAAGGAGAGAGATAGGGACGGTTTGCCATTCGTTGATATTTCTGAACTCATCCGTGTTTATGGCGAATTAAAGAAACCTGCAACAATAAAAAAGACTAAAAAAACAACACTCTGCAACCGAGTCGTACGAAGTATTATTAGAAGAAATTAAAAAGCTAAGAGCAGAGCAGGCGGAAATGAAAGAACAAATCATTAACCTAACTCATCGACTAACAGGAAAATCACTTGAAAAAATTACAAATTCAAGCATTCCAAAACATCCTGAAGACGACCCTTACTGGCCAAAGGAAATCAAAACAATGTCTGATTTAGCGCTAAGAAGAGAAATAAGGGAAAATATCAGCAAGGCTAATTTACAAAAATACTCTCACATTTAGCTCGAACGACCTAAAAGTTACGCTTACTCCTGGCGAAAACAGCAAATTTCATAAAGTTAATTATTAGCGGTTTTGACCACTTCCATAATTGAGCGGATTTAGTCTGCCTAAGCACTAAATTTCTTATTTTCCAATCTAATTAGTTGGTACTAAACGCCAGCAGTTTTGGTACCAAATGACAGCAAACCGCGAATCCTGCACTAGCAGGAAATATGATTTTTTCATATTTGACACTTAATATTTTCCATACCTTAATTCCGGTAAATGTCACCAAAAGTGACGGCAATTGTCACCACTTTGCGAATCCTGCATTAGCCAAAAACGAGCATATTTAAATTACTAAATTGGTTTTATCTTAAAAGTAATTTCCTGTTTTTTATCCACCAAAGAACGAATATAAACGGGTTCTGATTCTTCTACTCCATAGTTTTTACTATCAATATGTGCTGTTTCATCTAAATGCTTTATTAAAGCTTTTAGTACTTCTTCATACTTCTCCGGAACTCTCATGACCTTGGTTTTTTCATACTTAGTTTTACGTCCTGCACCTGGACGAAAACCACCATGGGTATTTTTAGGTTTATCATTCATATTTAGTTTTAGTACCTTGATAATGTAACTTTAATCAAAATATCTTGTTTTTGTAACAAAAATCAAGTTGCGGTGTTAATAGGGCTATCAAAATACGGAGAATTATCATGTCGCAATTTGAAATGTATCTTACGATTGGGTTCGGAATATTTTTTCCTGTATTGGGTATCTCGGCTTTAATTCTTGGTTATATCTTAGACAAGAAAATCACTTGATTTTTGCTAGTGCAGGATTCGCAAACTGCTGGCATTTTCCGGTACTTTTGCCAGCATTTGCCGGAAATGCCATTCTGTTAAGGGTATTGATCTGATAAATATCGAGTAAGTTTTTATTAGAACCGAACTTCAAAAATCAAGTCGATTTTATCCAAAAATTCTATTGGCAATAATCCATTTTTATATCGTTTCCTATCACATTCCTAAAATCCTTCAAGTAAGCCTTAGACAAGAGATCTCACATTTAACCTGCAGTTTGTCAATCGATTAAAGAAAATGGCTTAAAATGTCTCTCAGGAGCTTTAAAGATGCAAAGATCGCTTTGATCAAACTTAAATCTTCCTTTTCCTGAATGATCCTTATTATTTACCACTTGATTTCGTAACTTTTATCAAGGCAATTGAACTACTTCATCCTGCTAGACAGTCGCAAAGCGACAAGCCCCGCAGGGAAACCAGCCTGCAGTTACTGATAGGGGTTAACGCCCGAAGGGAAAACCAACCTGCAGTCTTTGCTTTTAGTTCTGACCCCTAGTGAGCAAAGCGAGCTAGGAAATGGTCAGGCATTATTGGGGGGATGCCGGAAACGAGCGAAGCGAGGGGGAGGGCTGGCGGGGGGCTTGCCCCCCAAGAAGGGTTTTCACTCGGAAATTTTCAAAAATCGTTGAGTTATCCACAATGCTTTCCCTTTTTAATCTTTCTTGTTTTTTATCTTTCTTGTTTTTAAGGGCGCCGCAGCCCTTGATGGGCGTGGGTTACAGCGGTTAAAGGTGAATAGATTGACACGCAAAACCCATTTAAAGGTGAATAGATTGACACGCAAAACCTATTTAAAGGTGAATAGATTGACACGCTAATTAACAGATAAAGGTGAAAGCAGTTGACATTTTTTCACCTTTATCTATGGTGAAGCAATTGAAAACGGAGTTCACCTATGAATAATTTATCTGTTACAAAATCAAATTACTTGATAGACGCAAGCTATAAGCTAAACACGCAAGCTCAGAAACTTGTTTTAGCCTGCCTTGGTAAAGTTGACCCTAGAGCTGAAATACCTAAAGAAATGACTCTCACAGCCTCTGAGTACGCCGAGCTGATGGGTGTTAAGCACAATGCAAGAAGAGATCTATACAAGGCTGCAGACGCTTTATTTGATGCGGTAATTACAATTACAGATGAAACAGAAACACGAAGAGTTAGATGGATTCAGGCTGACGTCAAAAAGCACAAAGGCGAAGGCTCAGTAACAATTCAGTGGTCTGATAATGTTTTGAAATACATTTCAGAGCTCAAAAGCCGATTTACAACGTACAAATTAAGACACATTGCGGAGCTACAATCAGCCCACTCAATACGCCTCTATGAACTTCTGATGAAGTTTAATAGTACTGGTGAACGTGTGATCTATCTCGATGATTTTAAATCCGCTCTAGGTATTTCAGACAAATATCCGGAATTCAAAATATTAAAACGAGCAGTTATAAAGCCAGCTGTAGAAGAGTTGAATCAACGTAGTGATCTTATAATCAAGTATGAAACCATAAAACAAGGTCGTTCTGTTATCGCTTTAGGATTTGAATTCAAACAAAACAAACAAATGAAGCTGGACGTTTAAAGCACTGACATACAGGTCACTATATCAAAATACAGATGTATTATTGATGCAATGAGTCCTAACCTTTTAATATAACTTAGAACAGAAGATTGCTTAATTTTGTTAGTGCAGGATTCGCAAAATGATGGCATTTGCATGCAAAGTTGCCAGCATTTGCCGGAAACGCCATTCTGTTAAAGATTTTGAACTGATAAATTTCGAGTAAGTTTTCTATTAGAACTAGAACCGAACTTCAAAAATCAAGTCGATTTTATCCAAAAATTCTATTGGCAATAATCCATTTCTATATCGTTTCCTATCACACCCCTAAAAGCCTTCAAGCAAGCCTTAGACAAGAGATCTCACATTTAACCTACAGTTTGTCAATTGATTAAAGAAAATAGCTTAAAATGTCTCTCAGGAGCTTTAAAGATGCAAGGATCGCTTTGATCAAACTTAGATCTTCTTTTCTTGAATGATCCTTATCGTTTGCCACTTGATTTTGTAACTATTATCAAGTCAATTAAACTACTTCATCCTGCTAGACGGTCGCGAAGCGACAAGCCCCGCAGGGAAACCAGCCTGCAGTTACAGATAGGGGTTAATGCCCGAAGGGAAAACCAGCCAGCAGTCTGTCGTCTGACCCCTAGCGAGCAAAGCGAGCTAGGAAATGGTCAGGCATTATTGGGGGGATGCCGGAAACGAGCGAAGCG
>NZ_ML014872.1 GCF_003675895.1 Parashewanella curva | reverse complement strand
AAATACGAGTGGTTATCCATTAGTGCTTACGAAACTTACTCGAAACTCAAAAAAGCAGTCGAAACCATTTTGGATAATTATTGCTCAAAATATGAGATAACTTTTAGTTAGGTACTTAAAAGACCCACACCCATTTCATTTCCAAAGTGGCAAGGGTGAACACGAAGTGCTTCCTCAAGCCACTGGTTAATATCAACAACGTCCATATGCCTAAAAAACTCAAACTCCGCGAGATTTTTTTGTGTTAAAGGCAACGCGAAGTACTTTAAATTTGGAAGGTGCTTTAGTGCTCTTTCAAGCGCGTTTTGCTCATACCCTAATCGTTTTAAGTCTACCTTTAAAGATGGCACTAATGGCTGAGCTATACGCATAATTTGGCGGTGTAAATCAACAGTCGAAACAAGCATACCTCGTTGGGTATATTCAAAAAAAGCTCCACTATCTTTTATACCTTGAGCAGAAATCAATCTTCTATATTCCTCTTTTAATTGCCTTGCCCGTTGCGCGACTTCCTCTGAAATAGGTTCATCACCGATTAGAATCATTTTCTCCAAAATAACATCTCGATAACTTGGTGGGGCTGATTGAGCAGAAAAAAGAGAATAAAAACCTGTATTAAAAAAAGCACCACATCCACTGGATGTAAATCTTCGTGACTTGGCAAAGCTTGAAAAATTTTGATGTTGTTCTGCATTATTCAAACTATGTTGCATAGCGTTAACTACAGACGAACGTTGTAGGCGATGCCGCACAAACCACAACTCAAGTTTCGATGGATTATGACCTTTAATTCGATGTTCAGAGAACGATATTGCTAGTCGCCCAGTTTCTTGTAAAACAACTTGATATCTATGATGGTTAAAAGTAAATATCACATCTTTCGATGTACTCACACTCAGTGCACTCAGGAACAATCACTTAGGATCGGGGCAACAGGGAAAGCAACAAGCCATATGCGTATAAGTATTTATTATGCAATAATAAACACTCTACCCAACTTGCAACGAATTGAAAGTTAAACTTAATTAACTTCCAATTCGATATTTACTGTTTTAAATTGATTTAAACGGGTGTAACAATCAATCATGGTGTTTCTCTTCGCTTATGGTTGAGTCACCAGTCATGCCGATTACACCATAAGCTTGCATAATTCAAATCTCTAACCATTGAATATATCTAGCTAATTAAAAACTCACAAACTCTCAATTTCGGCATAAGCTTGCACAAGAATAGCTTTATTACTCCATATAACTGCACAAAACTATGTAACATTTTAAACCTATTATTATCAAAATAGTCCAAATATGCGTTGACTCTATTTAGCTAAAGAAAATGTTTAGTCGATAACGCTCAATACTGAGTCTTACTGACTACAAACTCATTTGTGGACAAAAGCGAGATAGAAATGAAAAGAATACACTAACACTTTTAAGCAACTTTTCCAATTTGATGGGATGCAATGCAGTCCATAATGTAATCAAGCACAGGGTTTGTATTAATTGGATTAGTTAGGTGGTCAGGCACAAACTTGGGAGCAATAATCAGATTACGACTGACCATTTCATTCAATACTTCTAAATAATCAAAACCTGTTTTGCCGATATACAGATTAGAAATATCTTGTTGAGATTGCAGGGTCAGAGCTCTGCTTACACCGCTTAAGTACAAGTAATCTTTAGTAAATCCGCCTCCACGGTAAACTCTTAAGGTGGTGGTATATGCTTGTTGATCCGATGCTTGATATTCTTCTTTCAACAAATTAAAAGTATGTCTGAAATCATTATTTTTCAGCATATCTTTAACGGCAATGACTCGTAATGCCAATGTTCGTAAGCGTGCTAATGTCATATTCCCAGACTGGTATTCATTAAGAATGGCTAATCCTTCTTGTGTGAAGGTGTTTTTAGGTAAGCCTATTGAAAATACCTTTAATGGACAATTGAGGGCATTTAAGGTGGTTGCCATATGAACACCTAACTCATGATGCAGTAAGGCATTTGCTTCTGTTTGGGTGAGCTTGGCAGATTTTGAAATCAATACCGCTTTACGAGCATTTGAAACCATCGCAGCCGCTACGATTTTGTTGCTAGGTTCAATTTTACAATTCATGCCCCAATCAAGGGCTTGCTTGTGAAAAGCTGAAGCCAATTTAATACTATCAAACGATTTCAGTTCATCCTCTTGAAATGGCGCAGCATGCAAGATGAATGCTGCATTTTTTTCATCTAACTCGTGTGGTTCGCCATAGTATTTTAATGATTCATACAAAAAATTAGGTTTGCCAATGTGCGCCAGCAAAGAGGCTTTGTCGCTGAGCATATTGATGACATCACGATACAACTGTTGAATTTTCGGATCGCGGATTTCATTGATAGATAAACGATACAGTTTTTCCCTAAATGCATAAGGATCAAGCTCTAATTGTCGATAGTGAAAATTAGGTCGATAACTTGCCTTACTTTTTAGAAATTTTCGCTTTTCACTTTCAGCGTTGATTGGGTTGATATAATGCAGCGTATCTAAGCCCTTAGCGAGAGCATAGAGTTCTTTATCCAGTTTAAGAACTGCTGGTTCCAAAGTTTCACCTTGGATCACTGATTTTTGCACCCGCTTTTTAAAGGTGTATCGGCGCATAAATTGCGCTGATATATCAGAAATTACATCTTTTAACTGACTACTGAGCTCTTGAATGACTATGGGGAAAGCTTCGCCATTTAGCTCATTCATATAGATCTTTTTTACTTCCAGCGGTAATACTAAGGTATTTTGAAAACGGCTATTTACATGAGAGATCATATAGCCCCTTCCCCAAAATACTGCATTTTCTTCCGCTGTAGTTTGCAGATTAGGCAATGAAATTTGGGAGAGTAAAAGAAGACTTTTATCTACCATAGGGCGCCATCGTTCAAGGTTAATTTGCTCTGTGCCTATGTTAAACACAGGCGAAGATTCACCTTTTCTGATGCCGTTATAGGAATGAATATCAAATAATATTGCAGCGCCAAATTGCAACTCTATTTGTTTTATGAGTTCATCCAACACTCGATAAAATTGCTGATGCTTGGCCGTACTGACTTTACGCTCGCTAGTGGTTAGGTTTTTAGTCCATACCTTTTTACCCCAAGCGGTATTATAAACACAGCTTGCTAATGGTCGGTTTAAGTCATATTCATAGCGTGAGTCATTACCAATCAGGGTGATTGGCAATGCTTGAATAAATTGATCAGTATGGGGATCTTCTTCGTAATATCGCTCGTCTTGGTTTAGCAAGCACTTCCTTTTGAGTGCTTCCCTAAACTGACTACCAGCATGAATCGCTGTACAAATGGTCGGCACGTAAGCATCGACTTTAATGTAAAAGCTGCCGTCTTTGATCTGACACTCGAACGTTTGTCTTGCTTGAAGTTTTGCGATAATTTCCGCTTCAGATAGCTTCTGCATCTTCAATTACCTTGCGGAAACTGCTCTTGCGTTCGCGGACTAATTCTCTAGCCGAAATCACATTTTCTACGAAATCGAGTACACTTTTTTGAAGTTTTACCCTGTTCAACTTATTAATTCGAGTAATACCACCAGGGCTCAATACGTTAACTTCTAATAGCTTACCGTTAATCACATCTAAACCAACAAAATAAAGCCCATCACGAACCAATTGTGGCCCTATCGCTTTACACAAGGCTTTTTCTTGTTTGGTTAATACATGCTTCTCTTCTCGTCCTCCTGCATGAATATTAGAGCGAATATCTTTTTCAGACGGTATGCGTTTCATCGCACCTATGGGTTCACCATTCAGCAGTAAAATACGCACATCACCCTTATCCGCACCTTCAATGTAATCTTGTAAGATCACATAATTGCCATTTTCACCACCAATATAAAAATCCAACAGTGAGCTAAAATTCTGTGAAGCTCTTTTTTCAACAACGATGACGCCTTGACCACCAAATCCATTTAACGGTTTCATGATCATTTTATCGGCTGCCGATTCCTCTAATACTTGCTGCAAGTATTCTCGACTTTTAGATACATGCGTTGACGGAATAAATTGCGCAGCATCTCCACTGAATGAGGCTGGGTATAATTTATTGTTGGCAATTCTTAACCCATCAATATCATTCATAATGAATACATCATTACGAACAGAATCTAAAAAGTTTAACGCGGTGGTATCCAGTGGCGGGTTAGCGCGCATAATGATGGTGTCAAAACCGGCTAGCGGCAATTTACAACGTTTAAACTCTGCCGTTTTATAAAAACTGGTCGTTGAAGCACTTTGCTTTTCTTTTCGTCTAAGCACATTACAAAAAGCGTGTGGAATACTATCCCGAATCGTTAGACTATTTGGAGTCGTGATAGCAACGGTATGTCCTCTAAGTGCGGCTTCGTGAATAAGACGTAATGTGGTATCCGTTTCAGGCTCTATTTTTTCCCATGGATACATAAAAAAGCACATTTTCATTTATGTTGACTTACTCATCATCAATTTCAAAGCCGTGATCTTCATGATCGTCTATATCAATAGATGGCACTGTTTCGGGGTGTTTTTTTGTACTCTTTCCAAATGGAGAAAAGGATTTTTGAGCTTCTATTTTTCTAACAAAAGTCATCCAGACTTTTTCATGGGGACTTACAGCAACAGCTTCGCCACTGCACACATTGACAAATCGCTGCTCTTCTTCATTTTTAGGCTGAATAGTTCCTCTGTGTAAAGCTTCATATACTGCGCCATGAGCTTCAAGTAATGTCACCTGTTGTCGAGTAAAGTCACCACTGCGAGCTAAACCATGTGGAAAATACTGCTCACCATAAAAACGACTTTTGCTAGAAAAAGATTGAGATTCCCTTTTTTCCATAGAAATTTTTTCTTGTTAATAGACACTGCTGCAATTATTGTGTCGCTATCTAGGCTTGTAAAATTAAGATTTTTACTTATTTTCGATAAATTATTTTTATTGAGAGCTAATGAAATGAATTCTGATTTATTAAGAACGTTCTTAGAAGTTGCACGCACTCGGCATTTTGGTCACGCTGCGGAAAACCTGTTCCTCACTCAATCAGCCGTGAGTTCTAGGATCAAACAGCTCGAAGACATAATGGCGACACCATTATTCATTCGCCAACGAAATAACATATTGCTCACTCACGCAGGAGAAAAGCTTCTCCCTCATGCAGAAAACCTACTGACTTCATGGCAATTAGCCATTCAAGACGTTGGTGTGCCAACCAAAAGATCTATGCAATTGGCTATTGGTGGAACATCAAATTTATGGGATACGTTTTTACGATCGATTCTTCCCGAATTAGCGCGAAATTTTGAAGATCTATACATTCGTAGTGAAATAAATCAACCACAGCACTTAATCCGCTCTCTACTGGGTGGACGGTTAGATATGGCTGCTATGTTAGATGCGCCAAATAACGTTGAATTTGAGGTTAGCCAGATAGGTAAGATTGAACTGATAATGGTGAGCAACACTCGTAATGCGACCTTAGAGGATGTACCGCAGTTAGGTCATGTGTTTGTTGACTGGGGAACTCGCTGTAACCTTCAACAAGCTAGGTTATTTGATGAACCCGTCGCCCCTATTTTACATACAGCACAAAGCCATATTGCGTTGGAATTTATCCTAAATCACCAAGGTGCCGCTTATTTACCTAGTGTAATGGTCGAGTCCTACTTATTAGAAAATAAGCTAGTTGAAGTTGTTGGTGCCACTAAGATATTACAAGACGTTCATTTAATCGTGAATCTTGATAATGAACGCTCTATTGCATTGGAGCCAATATTAAGATTCTTAAAAAACAAAAATGCGATAGAGCAGTATAATCAATAAATTTTTTTGATTGATGTTGATGAAAAAAATCGACTTCTCAATAAGTAATACAAGTCCTAACCTTGTCATAAAATACTAGGGTTAGTTTTATGAGCAAAGATCATCGATTTAAAAAAGAAGAGCTAGATGAAGATACTTCAACTTGGAAAGTGTCCAATAAAAAAAAACGTAAAAATGAAAGGTTATTAAGAGAAAAGAAGAAGCAAAAAACAGTTTTTGAAGAGACGAGTTCTTCTTTTTGAATTGTAGTATTAGGATTTGTAGTATTAGAATTAGATGCGATGACTTTGATTACTTATTACAAAGCTCGTTTTCAAATTGAATTTGTGTTTCGAGATGCGAAACAATTTACAGGGCTAATGGATTGCCAAGCCCGTAAGAAAGAAGCGATAAATCCCCATATCAACGCATCATTCACAGCACTGAATGTACTCAAATTTGAAGATGCAATGAGCAAAGAATGTCACTCTGAATCTGTAATATCGATAGCGAGTTGGAGACGACGTAAGTTCAATCAATACTTGATGAAAATCATTTTTGATAAGTTAGATATCGACCCGAGTAACGAAAAAGTATCTCAGGTCATAAGCGAGCTAGAAGAGTTCGGGGTGATTGCGGCATAAAACTGTCCGCAGTATTGTTAATAGACGTTTTATATTACAATACTTCGGACAGTTTTTGATTGGTCGTGCCTCAATATTTAGTAAGTCATTGAATTTTAATGAATCTGTGTTTTCAGATTCAATTTATAAAATTTTGTAAATTCAATTACTTATA
>NZ_ML014871.1 GCF_003675895.1 Parashewanella curva | reverse complement strand
AGTTCCGAGAACGGATAAATTACTTTTTCGATGTCAAACTACCAGAAATTGCAGATACTTTAACGAGTAGAATTACTGACAACTTTCAAACGCTCACATCTGCAATTTGAATTCACTTGGGTATAATCAGAGCAAAAAAGTCGTTAAAGACTCCAAGGCTTTCAAAAACCTTATTGCTTACAAAGGAGCTAATGATGAGTAAGATAATTCAGAGTTCCGGCTTTAATGACACCTTTGAGCAAATATACCAAGACCTTGCTTACAACTATGGCTGCACTTATATGTCTTACGTATACGAACATCAAAGCAGCAGAGTCACCCACTCAACACATCCAGAGTGGAACAGTATCTATTTTGGCGATAAGCTTCTTGACCGCTGCGGCCTATTTCGTGTCGGTAAGCAATTTATGAAACTTAATGGTTATAACGAAACTGTTTTCCGCTGGAATGACGTAAACACCATCAGTAAAGATGAATTTGAGATCAACGGCATCCGCACCGAGTTTAATATCCATAATGGATTAAGTTTTGGTAAAACTTTTTTTGGTTCTAAAGAGTTTCTAGGTCTTGCCACCGATAAGCATCACACCGACTTTCCAATGCTTTTGGTACATAACAAAGCTGAAATGGACTGGTTTATACTCAGAATGAGAAGAGTAGCGTTTAGAGAAAGTTTGGGGTTAACTTATAGCTAAACTGTTCACTCAATACACCTATGCCACTTCTCTATACTTATGGCTAATCAAAGACAACTTTCCTTCTTGGAGCATACAATAACGCTGCGGCTGCGCATCCAACCAATGCTTAAAAGGATTATTTTCATCTGCTATCCATTCACTGCCTGCAGAGTCGATGATCGAAATATTTTTTAGCGACTTTAATGCTGTGTTAAATAGCGTTTTTCTCAAAGCGTCTAATGCAAGAAATTCATCATTACTTTTCTGGATTAGATACTGATTCATGGCTCTACAAAGGCAAAAATCAAAAACTGAGCAGTTTTCAATATAAATCTTGTCTGTTACGAAGATGGAGAACCGTTTCAGCTCTATGATGATGTTTGGAAAACGACTAATCAGCAGCTCATATTCCTTTTGATAACCGACGAAGCAACTTTCCCAATTTAGCATCATTTCATTGAAGCTAAGTTCTGAATATCTAAGATTGAATAAAGAGTACATAGACAACCACACATCAAGTAGACCTTGAGGTGGAAACTACTTATCAAAGCTAGCCTTTTCAATACCCTTTTTGAAAAGTTAATATTTTTGATTCTAGCCTTTGTGGACTGAAATAGACTGGTATAGACGAGTATGGACTAATGAGGACTCAATGTTACTAAAATTTTGAAGACGCTGTCTTGCAAAAATGAACAAAAATTAATGTTTTTCTACAGTTTATTTATACTCTTTTATGGTTTTACGAGCTGCGTCAAAACGCAGCATACGACTTTGAAAGAAGATTTACTTCTAAACGAAGCGAGAAATGAAGGTTATATAGCCTTGTCTACCGTATTCTTTATTCCAACGCTTAACGGATTTCTTGACCGCTTTACAGCAATTGAGCAAGTCTTCTAGTGACAGCTCAGGATCACTATCTGATAAAGTTTGGCAAGCATTTGTGATCGCACTATAGAGTTGAAAATCATTACCCGACAAAGACGAATTAGGCTGAATTGTAGTGTTTTTTTGTTTTGCTTTTAAATCCTTAACCACAGCACTTAATGCTCTTTCAACTTGGGAGTCATAAGTCTCAGCGTTTTTTCGGTATACACCAACTATTGACGACTCAATCGCTTGCAGTTCAACTATAAATTGCTCTTCAAATTTCATTGTTGCGCTCATTCATGTAAGTAAATTTTCACTGTAAGCCAGAATCATATCTTGATATCAAGCAAGGTAACAGTCCGGCTCTACGATATTTTCTTGTTTTTCAAATTGTGAATAAAGATCTTCACTTTCCTCCGTACAGTTATTGTCAGATCTCCAAGGAGCGCAGCTGCCGCTGCTTAAAGAGCGAAGAGCATCAGAGATCATTGCTTCCCTTTCAGCTTTACTGTTTTCTACTTGTGGTTTGTGTAGCTCCCAACCTTCTAGCCGTGTTTGCACTTTTTTTACTGCCATTACGCCAATGATTTTAATGATGTCTTCACCGTAACGGTTCGCCGCTTCGTTAACAATTTTAGCAAGCTTGACGGGGCGATTTCCTTGCTTGCAATCAAGTCCACCGTTTGCTTCGATGTAACCTTGCCAGTTGGCAGAATCGGCGGCTTTTCTAGCACGCTCTAAAATATCGTCATTAGTGATTGCTTGTCTTCGCCTTCGTAACTCTCGCCATACTGTGACTGGCGCACCACCGATTTGCTGAAACTGCCGTATCCGCCATGTACTTGCCCAAGCTGCAACGCCTTCTGCGGCATGTTTACCAGAGCTTTCAGCTTCAAAGTCGATATCAACATAAGCACCGTCAATGTTCTTGGCGATGTACTTGACAAGGTAACCTGTTGCACTGCCTTTGGCTGGATCAATCGCTTTGAAATCAAAACGAGGGTTACAATCTTCAGGCTTGAAGTCGTCGCCTGTAATATTCAATTCGTCTTTATCGTGCTCAACGGCATATTCACAAATGATCTGCCTAGCTAGCTCCACTTGTTCTGGCTTGAAAAACAGTAGTAAATGCCAGTGCGGTGTACCGTCATGGTGAGGCTCAACGACCCTAAAGCCGAAGGTTTCTATTTCTTTTCTGGCAAATTTAGCCCTGACTTTTGACCATTGCTTGCAAAGGTATTTTTGGGTATCACTTGGTGTCGCACCTTGATAGCTTGAGTTGTAGTAGCCTTTGCCTGACTCAGATTTATTCCAGCAATGGTATTTCGATGGTGCTGTCCAAGTATAAAACTCACCGACATAACCATTCTCTTCAGCTAATTGTTCAAAGCCTCGCATTCTCACCATCAATTCAATTTTTCGATTTACAGGATTCGATATGGATGCCTGCACCGCCTTAATCAGTGGTAACTCAAGTTCGTGTTGCTCATTAACGAGCATTATCATTTTTAGCCATTCGGTATTGGCTTTTTTTCTGGCTTGGTACTCCTGTAGTGTGCTTTGAGATACATAAGCAGAAACACCACTGCGAACTTTGCCGACAATGATGGCAATGTGCTCTTTGTATTGCTGATAGACTTTGGTTAATTGGCTGCGCCACCAATCTACATTGATAAGGCGTACTAATGCTTTTGCTATCAACTCCAATTGATAAGTCACATCGTCACCTTGAGTTAGAGATTGCTGCATTTTTTCAAGATCTGGCAGCCTTGGGCATATATCCCATTGTTCAGCTGGCTGCTTTACCGCTGTTATTAGCTTTACGGGATCAACCTGTTTAGTTTGATTTTCTGTGAGGTTTTCTAAGATCTTCAAACATCGGTTTGACCACTCGTAGGCGTTATCAGTTCGGCTTACTTCTGAGCTTAGATGGTGGAGAGGAATTGGACATTTCCTTATTGAAGATAGGATAAACTTTACTTTTTTTCTCAGCCAAATATTTGGGCTGCGGCCATTGGGATAGCGCTCAAGCTTTTTCAGATACATTTTTTTCAGCGTATTGGCTGAATCTTGTGGTAAACGAACTAACTGGCTGTCCATCCAATTTAAGTTGGTTTTGAGGTTATCAACTTTGATCCTGACTTGATGTTTTAGACTCTCTATGGATTGCAAGCCATTAAGCGATAAATAGCCTGATATGAAGTCGGCAAATAACGGATAAGATAAACAATCGGGTAACGAATCTAGGGTATTGACCAACCAAACTAGATCATTGTTAGCTTTACCTTGAAAAATATCGGCTACCGATACTCCTAACTGCTTTTCAAACTCTTTAACATTCATAGCGCATACTCCTTGAATCAATACACTAAGCAGCTGTTCGCCACTGTTGATATTGCAATTGCACATGCAAAACATCGCTGAGCAAGGCACTCATTTCGTATAGCTCTACATCACGTAACACCAACAAAGACACTGAAACTAAGGCTGATGCCATCCCTTGATATTTTTGTGCTGTATAAAAATTCTTTTGTTGTAATGCATGAAAGAACTTTTGGTAGATTTCCGCCATCAAACGACGCATAGAGATGTGTTGTGGGTTAGCTAAATTAAAGGCGCAAGAAGTCATAACCTTTCCTCATGATTGATGAATGGCATATTGAATAGTTAGAGATGGTTACTATGTAGAGCTAATTAGAGACTATGGTGGAGCGCTTAGGTGGAATGTTTGGCTTTGATGATTTCGAGTGGAACCTGAAGGTGTTACAGGTTTTAATGTTGCGTTTGATAAAGCAACGCATTGTCTTTTATCTAAATTCAGCCCTTTAAATGGAGAAGCTAAATTTGAAATAGTGATGATAGCCTCTCTCACTTTCAGGCGCTGCTGCCGAGTCAATTGTTCAAACGAGAGATCCCAATAAAGATTGGCATTTATACAAGCCACAAACAGCAGCACCATTTTTTGATGTCAATTAAGCTTGTTATAGCGACTGGCGATACTACTCTGACCAAGTTGGTAACGCATGGCTTGGATGGCTTGCTCTGCAATGGTTAACTCGCACTCAACTGTGCTTTGTTGCTCCCTATCACGCTCATTGGCATTATTAGAAAGAATCATCGTGATCCTCCTTAGGAAACGACTTGTAAACTCCGGTGAATTCTTGGTGTATCAACGATTGAATTGAGTGGGCATTGAGCTTCAACACGTTGGATCAACAATCTTAATTCGTTGATAATTGTCATCGAACGACTTACAACCTGATGCCTTATATCGTTGGTAACGCCTCGTTTATCCTTTGCAAGTTTGATTTGCTCTGATAACTCTCCAGCGTTGGTATAGATTTTTAGCAGGTGATCACTCAAAGTTAGAGTTTCTGAAGTTTGTTCAGCCTCAAATGGCATAGAGGGTTGGCAATGAAGATCTAACAACAAGCCGTCGATAATGCAGCGGTTGCCGCTGACTTTCACGATTTTAATCAGCTCAGAGACAGTGAGTTTATGAGCTTGACCTAAACGCAATTTATTGCGTAGTAATTGTGGATTATGGAACCCCGCTGCCAGTGCGATATCCTTAATGTTTTCTTGCTTGGCAAACTCCCTGTAAGCGTGATCCACATGTATATGTGTAGGTTTATCATTTGCAAACATAGCATTTACCTTAATGATTTAATAAAGTACTAACGATTAATTTAATCAGTCGATTGAAGGTTAAATTTATATAACCTGATCGTTTGCTTCACGCATCAGTGCCAATAAATTAATCAATGGTTTTTCTTTAGGCTTAATTTTACTTCGAATAGGCAACCGCCCTTGCTGGATCATCCAGCGAATGGTGTTTTCAGGGATACCTGAAAAACGTGAGTATTGTTCCACTGTTAAATAAGGGACAGCTATCTGGATCGCAATTTCACTCATTTGAATGTATCCTTATAACAATTCACTGCCTTTATGTATTGGCAAAAGAAAAAAGCCTGTGAGCTTTAGATAAATAAATTAACGAGCGAAAAGGATTGTTGATCTAATGAGTAACCTAGTCAAGTTAAAAAATGCAAAATTCGAGCACCCGTTAAACTCAGCTGTGCAAGCTGACGGTGGTAAAGATATTGTGGAAAGGCTGATCCGTTTATTTGGAGTCAGAAATAGATTGGAGCTAGCTGAAGCTCTCGGCACTCACCCCGGCACGTTTTCAACTTGGCAAACCCGCAACACCACGCCTTATGAAATGCTGGTTCGCATTAATTTAGCTACAGGTGTGCCCTTAGATTATCTTTGCTTCGGATATGGAAAAGGTGTGCCTGATATTTTCAAAAATACCCAGTTTGCAAGTAATGATAACACTCAAAAATCACAGGAAAATGAAGGTAGAACTAATTTATCTAGCTTAGCTGTTTTCGTAATAGAAAATGGCGAACTGATAAAAGTTGAAGCATTCCCAGTAGATACTCAATTCCATAAGCGTGTCGGGATCACTGATGATGGTTATGCAATCGAACAAGCTGGTAATCTGCTTTTCATCAATACTAATGAGCTTGTGATCACTAAAGGTCAGTATCTCTATAGCGTCAACGGTGCACATCAAATCGGTGAACTGAAACAACTGGCTGATGGCAACACCTACTGTTATGACGATGGCGAAAAGTATTTATTGAATAGAGAAACGACCAAGGTTATTGGGAAGGTGGCGTCGGTTTTGGGTAAAAACTGAATGACAAACTCAAGCTTGCTGAGCGCACAATTTTTCAAGATTTTTCTCAAGGCAAATAAAAAATGTTAGCGTTTAATTGCACCAAAGCTGCTGCAGATTTTTTTACTATTGTCCGAAAAGGTCAACAATATACTCTTATACAGCAATCACCTAATAACAGTATCGCTGAAGACATTCAGCAAACGGATACGCTATCAGGTAAAAACAACTTCCATTGGCACTGGGTATTGCATTGCGTATCGATAAAACGAAAAAAATATTTACTGGCAATGGATTACTTATCTCGCTACTGCCTTGCCTTCCCCGCTCCAAAGAAAGGTGACGATTCGGCTTTTTTAACGAGCGGAGCGAAAATCTCGGGGGCTTGCCCCCGTGCTGGATAGTGTAGACTGGGCGGTTCCCAGTCTATATTATCCTGTATATGGAACTTCAAAGAAATTCACATCACGTTTACCGATTA
>NZ_ML014870.1 GCF_003675895.1 Parashewanella curva | reverse complement strand
TCATCTATGTGATTATGAATTAAATCTTGATTTATCATGGTGCTGTCATTGAACATGTTTAGGCTATTTTGAGCATTTTACCTTAAAACCGTTGATATGACTGGTTTATATGAGGGGATGCTTAAGCAATCCTCCCCTTTTTTGAGCAATGTTCCGGGCCATATTCTTGAAGTAACTTTGTATGGATAACGGCTAAGCTAGTATTCTTGGCAATAATGTTAAGGAAAGCAAAATATGAATCACTGTAATTTTCGTTTTCTCTTATTATTTTATCAAAAACTAACCTAACCTTGTGTTGTGCTGTTTGAGCGAAGCTTAAGCACTGTATATCCCTATGAGTAATAAAGATATGGCCCAATTTCGTTAGTTCCTTAATGATTTCTGGAAGATAACGGCTAATCGCTAATAGTTCTAGATCGTTCAGCGAATCCAGTGAGCGATTTATTGCCTTATAATTTAATTTTTGTATAAATTGCGGCTCTTGTGTTGAAGCTAAAGCTAGTAAATCTCCCTTATTTAGCAAGTAACTCTCAATGATACGCATTTCTTTGTTTGCAAAAACTTGATAGCCCATACCGTTTATGACTACTAACTAGATGGTTAGTTTGATCCAGAGCCAAATAATGTTCACGATTAAAGATCAAAGGTTGCTCTGTAGTTGCTACTGGATTTTGAGCCATTTTTTTTCTTAGTTATATCAACTTAAATAGTATCTTACGGAATCATGCTGAATAAAATGTGAATGAAACTATTTTTTGGATTGGCAGCAGCTCGTTTAAAGCAAGGATTCTTAACTAAAATTAGGGAGTGTTGTGTTCGTCGCATGATTCAAAATTTATCTTTTGTATTTATAGCATTCCTGAGTCACTTTTGCCCCAAAGTCGTTTAGAGTCTAAGCTCTACTTTCTCTTGAAACATCCAAGACTAATTCGATTTAGTTGATGAATAGCAAGATGAATTCTAATTCATTAAAAGCAGTAAGCTTAAAACATTTGCTATATATTTCCCTCAATGTTTATCAATTTTATAATGTTCCTTGATTAGAATTTGTAATCAAATGTTCACGGTGCGGTATAGAAAATACAAACAAGCTTTCAAGTGAGGATAAAGGAAACTTATTAAGTTCTGAGGTAAGAATGAGTATACCTGCGTCAAATGGCATTCCTTTTGCCTATTATCATATGTCTGGACCTAGTTTGTGGGATGTTCAGAAATCAATAGCACGAGATCCGCAACAAACACCATACCAAGGGTACTTGGAAATTCTAAAGCTTTTGGAGGGGAATTTTCCAATACAGGATGAATCAAAGGTAGTATCTTGCATACTTAGAATGGGGCTTTCGACATGTCAATCAATGAGACAGCAGTTAGTTATAGAATTCAATGAGCTTTTCACAAGCAGCAAATTTAGAGCTGATATTGTCTATGATGAATACAGGTGTCATCCGCTAGCGGAAGCAAAATTAGAAAGTACTCTTTGTTTATTTAGTAATGTAACTAACGATTTACTCGCAGTATTTCCCAAAAAAAATTAAATTCGACACCAGAAGCATTACCTGCCAAGCGTCTCATCAGTAATTAAACTAGATAGTTCCAGCCCCAAACCGTGACAGTATTACGAAGGTTAGAATTTATTAAATTTCAGACGATTAAACTACTTTCAGTGGTTTTTATTGTGTTTTTCATAGAAAAGCGTAAGCAATATATGGACGTACATTGTTAACAAAAATGGCTCAAATTCATTTCATCAGAATCATCAGAAGAAACATCATTTGTTATCACTGGTTTTCGAAATACACAACTTTCCAGAAAGGCGTCATCGATAGGGCTTAATTTATTTCCGGCCTTAATCCATTCAATCGCTTCAAATGCCAACACTGGTTCCCAAGTCGAATTAGACAATACTTCTAAATACTTATCGCCTTGTGTAATTGGTTTCAATGTGAAAGCACACTCTGTTTGCTCTCCAAAAGGGAATTCAGATGAAAACATTACAATTAAAGAAATGGTAGAGTTTTGCCATATTAGCTCCTGATTGGCAACAGTTCTTAGCTGATGCAACCAAGCGGCGTCATACTGTGCGAATATCAACTTAATATGCTGAGGGAGAGCATAAATTATATAATAAGCTTCAAGTGCGGATTGGTTGAGGGTTTCAGAAAGAAGGGTTGTAAACCCAATTGGTTCCATCCAATACTTATCTGGTGGGTAATTTTTAAATAAAGAGAAATAAGGGTGAAAGTTAATTGCAACTGGAAATGGCAGTATTGTTAGTTGTAGTGCACATTCTAACAGCCCTTTTGAATAACAAGATGATTCAGGCAGCAGATCATACCGATTTTCAGAAGTGCTGATCGCTGGAATTTCGACAATTTTTTCAGTGTCATTATTGAACCATAAAATCATTTCTGATCCGTGGATTGAATCGTTATCCCAAATATCGAGCACTTGCAAGCCATATTGAGACTCATCACTATTAAATGAATCTTGATTAACTGAGTGAATATGAGTTTCAGCGATTTCGCTCTGCTTATCACATTCGGTTACATGGAACTGATTGAGAAAGTGTGTCTTATGGACACCTGAGTATTCTAAATTCAATGCGTTGATGAAAGTAGATTGCTCGAATTTTGGCTGTAATATTTCAAATGATTTCGATAAACATTCGTTTAAAAAATTCAATTCAAAATAAGCATCAGGATCACGTTGCAAAAGTCTATATCGCTCAGTGTTGTCGTAATAATACCTTGGCGGCACTCCTTCTTTGGTACAAAACATTTTCACTATAACGGTATGATTATGTTGGAGACCATGGATAGGGTTCAAGGTGTAAATATTCCCATTGAAACTGAACTCCTGAAACACTTCATGAATAGGCTTTTGAAAGCATTGAATTAAAAAGTTATCTGCGAGTTGGGCTTCTATATTAGTGGTAGACATTTGATGACCTCAACTTTAAACATTCAGAATATAAGAAAGCATACTCAGAATACTACTCGATACAACTTTATATCGGAGTTGAAAGTAAGATTCATCAATGTATTACCTCATGAGCCAGTTCTGAACAAAAGCTGACACGAAATTGCCCCAAAGCTGGTTAAAGTAATAGCTCTATTTGTTTGTTAATAACGAATATAGAGTTAAGCTCTTCTATGTATACTCCCAGCATCTTATTGTTTATATTATCTACGCATGGCTTTGATGTTAAATTGGGAGTTCTAGGTTCTAAAACATCTAGAATAAAAATGACTATGACGGCTTGCAATTAAGGCGTAGGCAACTTTATCCAAGGGGTGGCAACTCATTGAAAATAAATAATCCCCGCAGCAAGCTGTCTTCGCTTCGCTCAGACTTTCGCAAGCGAAAGCGGGGTATTAACATTTCCTCTTTTAGCTACAAACCGCAGCGAGCTGCGGGGAATTGAACCCTAAGAGAATTAAAATTTAATAGTCACCCCCTTCAATTTCGATATAACTATGATTCCTTTGGCAATGCGTTAGGTAATGCTGCTGTGGCGGCGATAAGGGATTACAAACCAACATCTTCCCTCGAAGAGGTTAATAAAGGTCTTAGAGAGCTGAGAGCCAAAAACAGTGCTAAAGCCTTAGCTGCTGTGGATGAGCAAACCAAAACTCAAATTCGTAAAACCCAAGCACAAACGGCAGCGGGAGTTGAAGCTGATATTGAAGGCGCACTCGATCCTGCTATGGTTGCAATTGTGGCTGAGAATGATAAGGCTTTGGCTGAAAATCAGCGTAAGCGTCGTGCTAATGTTGAGAAAGCGAATGCATATAGTGATCAGCTAAATAAGCGAGCAGTAGATCTTGATGAAAGACATCAAGGGATGAAAGATCGAGTTGGAACACTGTCTTCGAGGGGACAAGCTGCATTTGATGCTGGTGCGATTAGAGGTGAGCACAGAGCTAATACGTTACGTACTGTTAGTGATCAAGAAAGAGCTTACCAACAATTTAAACGTCAGGCTGATAGTTATGTTGAGTTTAGAAAGAAACAGCGAACAGAGTATGAAAATAGTAACTTACATAAAGTTATTACAGCTGTGGGTGATGGTGTTGATTATGCTGTAGGTGCGACTAAGAGTTCGTTCTAGTTTTATCATGATGCAATTGTTAATTGGCCTAGTAATGTTGGTAATGCGATCGTAAATGCTTTACCTGATGAGGGAGGCTTTACCTATACACAGGGACTTCAAGCTACAGGAGAGTTTGTGACAAAAGGCATTACAGGGACGCCTTATGGAGAGTTCTTTAATGTCGACTTTGCGAGCCAAACTCTTAATGTTGGTAATTACTGGTCAATCCAAGGAGGGCCAGACATTGGTATCAGGCCTCTGGCATCAGCCGATGCTTCGTTAGAGTTGACGTTGTATTTTGATGGAGGTAATTATACAAAATCTTTGACAGGCCCGTTCTTTGCTGAAGGTGCAGAAGGTGCTTTTGGTTTAGGTTTAGGTTTAGGTTTAGGTTTCGGTTTCGGTTTCGAGACGGTGCAAGCACTTCAACCTAAAGGCCAAAGGTTTGTTGAAGGAGTTTCATTAAGCTTAGCAGTGGGGTCAGCTGACCTTTCTGGACATGCTCAATTTGGATATGGTGGCGTTCATGGCAAGCCTCAGCCAATACCATTTGCAGATGTCCCATCATACTTTTTCCATAGATGGACAAATGGAGTCTTCAAATGAGACAAGGTGTAATGAAGGTGTTAGGAGTGATTTTACTCCTTCTTGTTTGGATTTTTTTCATTTGGAAAGACAGAAACGAACAGTTTGAAGAGCTGCATAAAGATCTTGAAAAACTAACCCCAAGCGAGTCAGCTTGGGTTTACTCAAACATCAGGTTAGCTAAAAATCCTGAGAAAGCGCTTTCTAAAGTTATTATTACAGAAGAACTTAAGAATTGCTTGTTGCAAGCGACTGTAAATAATAACCCCGGAGACTTTGATAGGGAAATGATTATTCATACAGAAATGAGTAATGTGTTTCTTAGGTTTAGGTTCTTGAACGGAGAGTTACAGTACTTCTATCGTAGCTATGTTGATGATGAATTTACATTGCTTCGCTCTTCAGGTCATGTATATAACTCACCTTGCTCGTTGCGAGATTGGCCGGTTGTTGAAGAGTTGTATAGATTAGAAAAGTAGATAACCAAAGGATCAGATTGCCTTAGGCTTTCTGATCCTTCTACTATTTAACAAAATAAATAGGACCCATCTTAATGGAAACATTAAGGTGGGGTATTTGGCAATGCATTGGGTTACAAATTCAAATTTTAAATTGTAGATGTATCAAATTAATATTTCTAATTTGAATACTTAGCTTTAGAGCATTTAACCTAACCAGCTTATGTCCATTGGTGAGTAAGTTCTGAGTGAAGACTGACAAGGCTTTGCCCCATTTTGTGTTAGATTTAAAACTCTAAAACCTAATTAACTCAAGCAATTTAGTCCTGAATCAAAGTGTAGTTTTAGTGCCAGAATCGACATCTTTTACTTTAAATAATGGAGATGATTCCGTATAAATAAATGTAAACGGAAATGTAGTAGCTCAAGTTAATTATAATAAATCAATAGTGGTGAATGGATACACTTCAACTAATAAGGATATCTTATGAAAAAATTTTTATTTGTTTTAATTTTTTTAATACCAGGCTACAGCTTTTCTCAAGAGTATGAAGATTTTGATGACTATCAGCCAAATACAATATATTCGATAGGAACAATTGTTAAATACAAAAATCATCTATGGGTGTCTACTGCTAATAGGGTTTCAGTTCCAACATCTGGTATCGGTTGGAATCAGGTAATATTAACAGGTATCAAAGAATATAATGATGATCCTCGCTCAGTCGAACATAGGCAAAAAATGGATAGATTTTATTATGTAGGTAATAGCGTCAAGTATCACAATCAATATTTTACTTTGGTAAAACCCTGTGAAAGTCTTATCCCTAGAGGTGACTCTGAATTCCATGACTTCTGGAAGCCTTTCAGTCACCCTGGAATTGGATTTGATATCCCAATATTTGATCCTGATTCAGACGAAGCTAAATCATTATTGGGCGTAGATACAAATGATAATGGTATAAGGGATGACTTTGAAATAAAAATAATCATGGGTGATCTGGCTGAACCCGTTAAGCATACATCTTTATCGGCAGGGTATATATACGGAAAACTAATGTCCAGTGGCGTTAGTCAAACTCAAATGTCAGGCCAACAAGCAAACCAGCTCATGTCAGCATTAGTTTCTGTTAAACAGTGTAAAAGCGATCTATCAAGGCAAAGTTCTTTCGGTAAATCATGGAGATCCACCTTTTTCTATAACACCAAAGAAAGGCATAAAGCTAAATTTAAATTCCAAAATAGGGTTTACAGAAGAATTACCACAAAGATTTTCTCTGCAGCAATCCACAATGCCTGCGATAGGGTTAACACTTATAAGGAGAATAATTAAATCTCAAGTTTCGGAGTTCATTTTTAGCTAAAATCATGGGAACTTTTCAGTTGAAATAGCCTCTTGGCGTAATGTAAAAGTATCCATTTGCATGACTTGATTAAAAAACTTGGTTGCTTCTTCGTTGATCTTATTCAGTATGATCTCACTTTCTGTTGCTGATAATGCAGAAATACTAGAAACTGCATCACTGATTAAAGCCTTAAATAATCCCCACAACTTACAGGCAAAATCTAAATTTTGCAGACTGTCGCAAAGCAGGTTTCTTGAGTCACAAACTCTGCTGATGTCATCATTCTGCTTAGCATGTAGAAGCAAGCAAAACCTCAACCCTGTA
>NZ_ML014869.1 GCF_003675895.1 Parashewanella curva | reverse complement strand
TATTTGGTCAGCATGACATACTGGGAAGATCGGTCAAATGATCATTGAGGATCAAGTAAAATGGTGACTCAACCGTTGCTATTTTAAGCAGATTGAGTCAGATGGGCTGAATAGTTACACTTTTTCTTCGTTTTAGAGAAAGCTTTCCAGCGTATTCTAGCGCTTTTCCAAATTTTATAGCCTCATTGTCATAAGGTGCTAGTAGCTCATTATGCTTTTTGCATAAACACTTTTTTGTCAGCTCATTTTTAGGGATAACCTTATCCCCGGTTAAAAATCGAGCATTTCTAACATTTAGAAATTTATCTGAGAATAGCCCCTTAGTTAGATAATGTTCTCTTGACTGGATTCCACAACATTCGGACACTGTTTTTGCCCAACATTTCATCTTATAACCCCTTTATGCTAGATAAAATTTAGGATTATGGTCACTATACCCAACGGAACTCAACGTCAGCGAGCTTTGTTCGGTATTTCACCGAAATAAATGGTACTTGATGGTTGAAGCAGTAGTGATGCCATTGGTTATCTGCGGTTATATCGCCCCTTTTGAAAGCTTTAAAGTGTGGATGCTGCATGGATTGCCCTCCTAAAGTTCGATTTGGTATTCTGGTTTTGTGTTAGTTGAAATGGTTGATGTTATGTTAGATTTCGGATGATTTAACTTTGCTGTGTTCTCAGAGTGCTGTTCATGCTCTAATCCCATTACATAACTTTGGACTTTCTCCGCATCCCTTGAAGCTCTTAAAATTTCTTTTGGATCATCTTGCAGCACCTTAATCCACGCATCGACATAGGCTGCATGCTGGCCGAAGTCATGGCCGATTTGGAGTTCGTCACCGATCATTAGTGAGGCGATTTCGGCTCTGAGTTCTTCTTTGGCGTAGGATTCGTCACCGAAACGACCTGTCATATCTCGGGCTAATCGACTGGAATGGCCTGTGCTATGGGCTGCTTCATGATAAATGGTCGCCAGATATCGGTCTGCGGTTTCAAATTGGGCTTTGGCGGGTAAATGAATGCTGTCCGTTGATGGACTGTAGTAGGCATTATCGAGCTGATCATGATGAATGGCGACACCGATATTGTTTAGGATTTTTTCTGCTCGTTTATGACGTTGCCAATCGGGTTCAGTTTTAATTTCCAGTTCTGGTAAGCCTTCGATTTGGACAGCGTTGAACACAACGGCACTGAATACTTTGGGCTTTTCTAGTTTGATGGTTTCTTTTATGGGTTTACCGTCAGCACCTAAGATCTTTTTGCCATTACTGTCGGTTTTATCTACCTTATCGAACAGCTTCCAATATTGAACGATAGTGCCATGTTGTCCTTTCATGACTTTGGCATCGAGGCTATTGGCTTGCTTGAAAGTCATCCATCTTGGATCTTGTTTGCCTTGCATGGCTAACCAGATTGCATTGGAACCTTTATATTTAGTGCCACTGACTGGATTATGAGGCATTCTTGGTTCGCCCGGCTTCCAAGGTAATTGCCAAGGTGCAGTACCTTGCTTTAATTGTTCAATAAGCTTATTGGCGATTTGCTCATGGTACGGGACTTTGTTTTTTTGATTCGTTGGCATGGTTTACTCCCCATCAGTATCAACTTCTACTGCTTCCCATGCATCTTGTTCAGATAGCGCATCTTCCTCAAATGCACCCAGCTCGCCAGCTTCTGCTTTCGTGACTTCTACAATATTTTGTGGTGTGTTGAGCAGGTGTAGCTTTTCATCAAGCTTAGTGTTCAAGTTGTTGTTCATAGTGGTTTTCCTTATTTGGTGCAAAGCGGGATTTGGCAATTGAATTTTGTGGAGTAAATCTTTGCTTAAACCGTTCTAGTGCGGATTGTGGTTTGGCTTGTGAAGTCACTTGCTGCTTTGGTGGGGAAGTGGTTGGCTGAGCTTGGGGCTTTACCGCTTGAGTCTGTTGAGATGGCTTGTTGATGGTTACCCCTTGCTGTGCCAAAAGTTGATAATCCAGTGGTTGAGGTTTGTAACCTGTGACGTCCATGCCTTTGATTTTGGCTTGCAACCATGCTTCACGTTTGAAGTTCTGACTGCCTCTAAGCTTGATTTGTTGCCAGCCTCGGTGCTTAGCAATCGCCAATAAATCCATAATGATTTTGCTGTGCTCCAGTCGTGTTTGTAGTTTGTTGCCTTTGTCGATAAAGGCGAGTGCTGCTGAATTTCGATTGGGGAAATAGTTTTTGCCATTGGCTGAGGTGTAGCGCATATACAGATGTTTGGGCATCGGCATTTTTGATGTTTCTTTTTCTGGTTGCTCTTTGTTTGGTTTCGGAGGCTGTGTCGGGTTCTCTGGCTTTGTCTTTAATTCAGTTTCTGGTGTTTTTACTTGTTCGGGCACAGTTTTTTGCGACTGTGTTGCTATGGTTTTGAGTACAGGACTGATAGGCATAATGCTATTAAGCGGTGGCTGTAATCGTTCTGGTTTTTGGTACTTCAGCTCTGGCCAACAGCGTTCAATGTAACCTTCAATTTGCTTTTTCACTCTGAATATACTGTTGCTCATGTGTAAGTCATTGAAATCGGTTAAGCCATGTTGGATCTGTTCAGTATAGAACTTGGGCGTTAGCCAATGACCGCCAACTAAATTGGCTGATTCTCTGGCTTTTTGTATGCCTTTGTTGATTTGGCCTTTATGGTCATTGTCGGCAAGAAATAAGTGCTTAGCGCTAGGATACTTGGCACTGATCTTTTCAGCGACTTTGGGCATATTACCTGCGTCGACTGTCATCACTACGCTGCGACCTGTAGCTTCCGCAATACTCGCTGCTGTTGAGTAGCCTTCAGCATAGAGAATGGGTTCATTGGCGTTTAGTGGCCTATCGCCTACCACAAAGAAATGGCCTGACTTTTGTGCGCCTTTTTTAAGGCATTTAAAACCATTGGGACTTATTCGCTGAATGCTATGGATGTTCTGTTCAGCATCATAAAGCGGTATCACCAATCGGCCTTTTTTGTCCTGACAAACACCGGGATAAGCTTGTACGCCTTTGCGATTCAAATAGCCCTGACCACTGTTTGCCGTGGGTAGCTGTCTATACAATTGAGCGCAGCGTTTGGCGTGATGTTGTTGCTTTTGATTGAGACTTTGCTCTCGTCGATAGCGAATATTGGCCATGTGCGCTTTTTGATGAAGCTTTGCGGTTGGATCGGCTTGTTCAAAGCTGGCATGCCATTTTTGCGGCTCGCTGTGGTTACGGTGGTCTTGATACCAGCCAACGGGATGTCCATCATTAAATACGGCATAGACGCCACTCTTCTGTCCTCGTTTGTCATCTTGTGTGGCAACACGATGAATTTGACCATCCATCAGCGGTGGCTCTTTTAGTAAGAAACCTGCTGTTTCTAAGACATTGTTAAATTCAAGCAAGGGATCGGTATCGCTGTGCTGCTTCATCATATTGGGATCAGGCAGCCAAGGCTCAACTCTACATTTATCAGTGCCAGCTTTGGCGAACCACAAGCCTTGTTCACCATCAAAGCTGATGGCCGCAACGCCATTGCTGAGCCTGCCAATTTCCTTTTGTGCTTGCGCTCTATCGTCATAACCCACGGTCAAATAGGTTTTATGTTTCAATTGCTCATTACTCATGGTTTTCATCTCCAACTACATTTTTGAAATCGGTAACCAAGTCATTCATTGGTGTTTTTTGAAATATAGGCTCGGGGTTTGGTTGGTTCGACTGCTCTGCAACACTATTGTTAGGTTCAAATTGCTCAGCACTTGCTGTATCGCCATCATCAACACAGCGAATTTGAGTAATGGTGATTGAGTGCTGCTTGGGTGTAACTTTTGGGATGTCTGGAATTGAGTAATAATTTCTATCTGGGTGATTACCCCGAACACTTAGCTGTTTATCTTGATACCAACGCAGTTTTTGGCATTTTACGGGTGGGCAATTTTCTAGCAGTAAAATGGCATTATCAGCGCCCATTTGCATCAGCTCTTGTGGCAACATTAAGGCTCTGCCGTGATCACTAATACTTTCACTTTTACCGCCTTTGCCTGATAGCTGACGGCTGCGACTGCGGTTATTGATGGTAGATGTGCCAAGGCTATCTGAGATTTCTCTCGCCACTTTGGGATTTTTCGGTGCAAACACGATTTGCAGCGCATGATTATCCATTAAGGTTTCAGCGCCATCATGACCGTAGATTTCTCTTAGCTGGGCTGGAGATTGAATAATGGTAAGTAGCCGTAATCCATAACCTGCCACATAGCTAATGCCTTTGCTCAAAATGCTGACTTTGCCAATGGCTGAAAATTCATCGAGTAGCAATAACACTTGGTATTTGAGTTGTGGATTTTGTTCTGGCAGCTCACGAGTATTGAGGTCTATCAGCTGTTGAAAAAACAGATTAATGAGTGGTGATAAACGGCTTAAATCATCAGGAGTAACGCCGACATAAATCGACATTTTTTGCTGACGTATTTGGCGAAGGTCAAAGTCATTACCTGCGGTAACCGCATCAATTACTGGGTTATAAAACAGCTCTAAAGCCGAAGTGAAACTTTTCCGCACAGAGCCACGTGTGCGCTCTGGTGTATCAAGATATTCTTTTAGAGCCAACAAGCATTGGCTGGATAAACTGACGTTGGAATCCAGCCTTAATTCTAATTGCTGAGCCAGATATTCATCGCCTTGAGTGAGTAGCCTCAGCACTTCGCCCATGGTTACAGGCAAAGGTGGTGATTCAATCAAATACAAAACTAAACCCAGCCATAAAGAACGAGCAGAGGCTTGCCAAACGGGAGCTTCGTTATCGAGGTTGGGAAACAACATTTGACCGATTTTCTGAATATCGTTTATACGAAAACTGGGATCATTAGAGATGTAATACAGTGGATTCCAGCGATGGCTTTGGTAGTTTCTTGGTGCGAGATTAAGAAGAAAACATTGCTGGCCGTGAGCCTTTCGAAAACCTGAACTGATGTGCCAGTTCTCTTGTTTTATATCCAGCACTACCACTGAGTCTTGCCAACTCAGCAAGTTGGGAATAACCACACCGACACCCTTACCGCTACGGGTTGGTGCAGACATTAACACATGTTGCTGCCCTGCAAACTGTAAATATTGCTCTGAAAAGCCAAAGCGTTTTTTGCCAACGATGATGCCAGTTTTAGCCAGTAATCCAGCTTGTGTAATTTGCTTGGTGTCGGCAAATTTGGCGTCACCGTAGAGAGGCTGCTTTTTTGTTTTAAGCTTCTTGGCAATAAAAGCGATAACAGGTGCAAAGCCGATGGTAACGGATAAAATAAGATAAAACTGAGTGATACGCTGATATCCAAAGTAATAGGCGTATTTGAAAATGGTTAAGGGGCTGGATTGTTTTACATCGAGGTTAGCGAACCATAAGAACAAAGCACCACTGAGCCACAGACTTACGATAAAGACGCCAGTGATGCTTGATAAAATAATCCAGCCACGTTTGCTCATCATGCCTCCAACGACTTTGGATTAAAGAACACATCACTGACAAAACGCCTGCCATTAACCATTTGCAGCTGCACAATTACATCTACACACAAATTCAGAAGTTGCTTGATGTCCTCTCTTGATAATGACGAACCTGCTTGGCTTTCTTTTAGCAGTACCATCAACTGCTCTAATGCCAATTTAGGGCTACCTGCGTGCATGGTAGTAATGCTGCCCGGATGACCTGAGTTAATATTGCGAAGAAAGTAAAAGGCTTCATCACCACGAATAAGCTCTGCGACAAATACTCTGTCGGGCTTCATGCGAAGGCTTGCTTCTAATAGCTGCTTTTGAGTGATATTGGCGATGCCTTGATTTCCTGCGGAATAGAACAAACTGACGGTATTGGAGTGGGTGTTATACAGTTGCAGTTCATCGACATTTTCAATAGAAATCAATCGCTCTGAATCTGGAACTTGTTGCAGCAGTGAACGTAAAAAAGTAGTTTTTCCTGAGCCAGTGGCACCAGAAACGATGATGTTTTTTCGAAGCTTGATGGCAAGTTTTAAGAAAGCGGCAATATCATCATTTTGCTTAAAGGCTAACAGCTGGGCATCGGTTTCATTCTGACTGCCATCAACATGGCTTTGTTGTGAAAAATAGCCCTGCCGTTGATACTCGTCCAAGGTAAACACGGATTTGGACGGCTTGCGGATAGTAATGCTGATCTTACCTACTTGAGTGACTGGAGGAATGGCAATTTGTACTCGCTCACCGTCAGGCAAAGTGGCAGATAATATTGGATGCACGGCATCCAGTTTTTGGCCTGAATAGGTCGCAATCAACTTGCTCAAGCGTTTGCAGTATTCCAAGGTCAGTGATTTCACTTTATGTTGTTTCCAGCCACTTTCCCTTTCCGTTAGTACTTGCAGTGGCTTATTGATGACAACTTCCGTGATCTGTGGTGGATATAAATAAATGTTGAGTACGTTAAGGTGCTCGTATAAAGCAACAGCACGATTGGGTTCAATTGGGTCTTCAATTGCAACTTCATTGGCTAAGTTTAAGCTCATAAACACTCCTAAAATCTAAGTCTCTGGCCACAAACACATTGATGTGTTCCCCTTGGTTTTTATACAAAGTTGGTTTGATATGAATCGAGTCTTGAAGTGCAATAGAAGCGAGATCTTTAGTACCTCCAATGGTGTCTCCGAATTGGATTTTGTTGCTATTCCCTTTGGATTTATTGGCGTAATAAGTGCCGACATCACCAATCAAACTGAGTAGCATGGCACTGCCAAATCGCTGTCCAAAATGACCATCGACATAACCTGTGTGACCGCTACGACCAAGGCTATCCGTTCCCGGTGAAGCTAAATCCAAAATCACGCCTGTTGGAGTTTCGATGCGATCCCACAATACAAAAATTCGAGCTTGTCCTTGCTCTAATCCAGCTTGGTATTCACCAACAATATGACTGCCTTTTTCGAGCAGCAATACCTTGCCATTGGTAGAGTAAATATCACGACTTAATTGACAACGGGTCATGCCTGCTACGTCGCTGCTAATGGCGG
>NZ_ML014868.1 GCF_003675895.1 Parashewanella curva | reverse complement strand
GGAAAAGGTGATAAGTACAAAGCGCTACATAAAGATCACCAGTTAACGTTGTTCTGAGATAAATACCCCGCTTCGCGAAGCGAAGTCGAGCCGAAGGTGAGACAGCTTGCTGCGGGGTAGTTTATTTGGTTGCTAAATTAATTTCTTCAACAAGTGTGTTACTCATATTAAAACGAGATAACCGATACCCTCCAGTATTTGACGTCTGAGAATTCATTAAACCCTTTGCATATCCTGATGTTTTGTTTACCGACTCTGCTTGCGAGTTCGACAATGTGGGCGTGGATTTATTAAATGGATTACAACTCTCTGCAGCGTGTTGATACTGATAGTCTCTTCGAAGTGTCGTTAAGTCAGGTTGACCTGAAGGTAGTTTCATTGAATCGCCAGCACGGCATAGTGCAGGAAGTGAAGTCAGTGGAGGTTGCCCTGTTATCTTCAGTTTACTGATGTCAACGGCTTCCATTATGTCGCTCTTGGCATTTTTATTAAACGCCATAAGATCTTCGCGGATCATACTGCCTTTAGCTAAATACTGACCGTGACGCACTTGGTTTGGTACTCAGTCATTATGAGAGTGCTGCGTTTACGATTTGAGTGGTCAAAATTCATGACCTTCATTGGTAAAGGCATATCATACATAATTTGGTTTTGAATCGTTTGTTGTTGCCATTTTCCTTTTGCAATTTGAGTCACTTTCTTTAACGTTGGAGCTGACTCTTTTGGAGAAACTTGATAATAAATCGCATTGCCATCATTTAATCATTCTGCAACCAGTAATTTACTGCCATTTGAAGCGATAATCGCACCTGTTAATTTACTTAGATCTCCATTTGAAGGGGTGCTTGTTTTGGTTTGGGTGAGCTCCTGTATAGGCGAGTAGGAATCGCTGTTATCGAAAAGTAGTACTTGGTTGCAGAGTTCATTAGTATCGGAACAGCCCGATTCATCGGCCAGTAAGTATGCGTCATTTAGACTGATGGTACTGATGTCAAAATGACTGAGCCTAAAGAAAATGTTTTATCAGCAGCAATGCTTGCTGCCCACACATCCATAATGGGGGACTCCTTCAGCATCATTGATGAACGCTTATTCAGCACTAAACGAATTGGTAAACCTTCGATATTGACTTTACGGACTTGCATTTCAACATCAAGTTCAGGAAATCCTTCCTTATGCATCGGGAAACGTTCTTTATTTTTCGGATCTTGAAGCTGATAATCACCTTTTACTTGTTTCCAACCATTCGCAGTCAAAGAGTAGAAGCCACTGATTCGCTCAGAAGCTGGTGAGAAGTCACTTCCCTTAAATTGCATACGGCTGACATTGGCATTGAGGCTTATCGGATTCAAGCTGAGATTCATATATCTGATTTAGGGCCTTCAGCGGTGACTTCGGAGTAAAAAGTATTGAAACCACTTAAGCTGTGCAATGCCATTTCAGCAACATTAACGACAGTGCTATTTTTTTTGGCTTTTTGCACTGCAACTTGGTTTGCAACATCGTTCATGGATACCATTCCAGTTAGCATGGTTTTATCGCTGAAATTCATGGTAGATGCAAAATCATTGGAATTTTGTTGATCGACAAAATTCATTTCTTCGACGAGGTTAGCCATGCTCATTAACGTTTTATCTGCAATAAGCATCATCATTTCTTTTTGCGAAACTGAGTCTGTATTGCTGTTTTTGAAACGTTCCGTATTTTCAGCCATTAAAGTCACAGACATACGAGCTAACTTTTGCAAACTGCTAAGCTCTGATTTTACTTCAAGAGTGACTTCAGGGGATTGTTGAAATGCAATGTAGTCTGATTGAAGCATCTTCATCATGGACTCTTGCTGGCTTTCTTCAATCTTAAGTGCTCTGCCAAGTTGAGCAGGGGTAACTTGGTTATCTATTAAAGTCGTGAAGGGTTTATAACGTTTGAACCAGCAGGCGCACTCATTGTGTAGGGTTTAGGTACAGTCTTACCATTCATTTCATCAATAGCTTTCACTGAAACTTCTGCGATTAATGAATATTGTGCTTGGTGAGCTTTTGGTACATCAGTTAATGTGAATTTTCCGCCCTCTGTACTCATTGCTGTAGGCTCGTTTGGATCACACACTCCATTTTGTGTTGTGTCTAAACAAACCTTCGCACCATTTATATAGTCATCAAATACTTTGCCTTTGATCGATACCAACTGCTCATCTTGATTTTTATCACCTCCACATGCCACCACCAATAAAGCGCTTACAGCTGAAATCCAAACATGAAAATTACGCACAACGTCACTCCTTAACCTCGTATTTCATATTTAACTTGTGCTCAGGTTATTTATTAAGGTTAGTTTGAAATGGAATGGAATGGCTTGCCATTTGGTATAAAGCCGACAACTGTTGTTATCGGCTTAAGGGGAGCTTAAGGGTGAAGGACAGTAGGTTTTGAGTGTGCTAACTTATCAGGGTAGTCAGCATTAAAATGCAGTCCACGGCTTTCTTTTCGGTCGATAGCACATCGAATAATAAGTTCAGCCACTTGTACTAAATTTCTTAGCTCAAGTAAGTTGTTACTCACACGGAAGTTTGAATAGTATTCTTGGATTTCTTGTTGCAGCATTTCACAGCGTCGAAGAGCGCGTTCCAAGCGCTTATTAGTTCTGACAATACCAACATAATCCCACATAAACAGCCGTAATTCGTGCCAGTTATGGGCGATAATAACTTCTTCATCTGAGTCCGAAACTTGGCTTTCATCCCAATGCGGTAATGAAGTAGGTAAGGATAGAGAAGCTAATTGCGAAAGAATATGAGTCGATGCGGAACGGGCATAAACCACGCACTCGAGTAATGAATTACTGGCTAGACGATTTGCGCCATGTAATCCGGTATATGATACTTCGCCGATGGCATATAAGCCTTCAACGTCGGTTTTACCATTGCTATCAACCATAACACCGCCACAGGTGTAATGGGCGGCAGGCACTACGGGAATTCTGTCTTTAGTGATGTCTATGCCCAGCTGTAAACAGCGTTTATGTATGGTTGGGAAGTGGTGGATAATAAAATCCACAGGCTTATGACTGATATCTAAATACATGCAGTCAACACCTAAGCGTTTAATCTCAAAATCAATCGCTTGAGCAACAATATCTCGTGGGGCTAATTCAGCACGCTCATCAAAATCAGGCATAAAACGAGTGCCGTCAGGACGCAATAAATAAGCTCCTTCTCCACGAAGAGCTTCGGTGAGTAGAAAATTTCGAGCATCTGGGTGATATAAACAGGTTGGATGGAATTGATTAAATTCCATGTTCGCGACTCGACAACCCACTCGCCAAGCCATCGCAATACCATCACCGCTGGAAACATCAGGGTTAGAAGTATACTGATAAACTTTAGAGCACCCACCTGTTGCTAAAACGACTGAACGTGCTTTAACCGTCTCAACTTGCTCATTGTCTCGGTTCCAAATATAGGCGCCTAATACACGGTTTCCAGCTAAGTTTAGCTTTTTGCTAGAAATTAAATCAACAGCATTGTAGCGCTCTAGCACTTGGATATTTGGGTGTTCAAGCGCACATTGTTGCAATGTTTTTTGGATTTCTTTACCTGTAGCGTCTGCCGTATGTAGAATACGTCGATGGCTATGTCCGCCCTCTCGGGTAAGGTGGTAAACTGAGCCTTGAGGTTCGGTTACGGCTTCTTTATCAAAAGCAACACCCGACTGTATAAGCCACATGATAGCTTGCTTACTGTTTTCTACTGTATGCCTTACGGCAGACTCTTCACAAAGGCCTGCACCAGCGATCATAGTGTCTTTAACGTGAGCCTCGACTGAGTCGTCATCATCAAAAACTGCGGCAATACCACCTTGAGCGTAATAGGTTGAACCTTCGGAAAGTTTTGATTTTGATACTAAAACTACTTTACACTGCTCAGCAAGTTGTAATGCAACGGTAAGACCTGCTGCACCACTGCCTATAACCAGCACATCAGTTTGGTGTTCTTTTGCTTGTGTCATTCAGGTTGTGATTATTTTTTTCGTGGCACTAATGGTAAAACAAATATAATTTTAATGCTGTAGCAATTTTTATAAATTCTAAAATATGCAAACTTGTGATAACAATCATAAGGGCGTAGTAGGGTGTAAGTAACAAGACAAAAGAGTGACTAGGATCTTATTTTTTTAACAAGTAAACCATATTTTTTATGATCCAAGTGAACTAATTGAAAAGGCGTATGTCTATTGAAGTGCAAGTAGCAAAAACACACTTCGAGCGACTATATATTGTCAGCAAGTAGATTGAGGAGTAGTCGGCTCGAATGAGTGGACAGAATAGTGATCAAATAATCATAGAGCGCGTGCAGCGAGGTGATAAGCAAGCTTATAACCTGTTGGTTCAAAAGTATCAGAGCAAGGTCATTAACTTGATTTCTCGTTATGTTCGAAATCAAGCGGATGTGGCGGATGTTGCCCAAGAGGCATTCATCAAAGCCTACCGAGCACTGGCGAACTTTCGTGGTGATAGTGCGTTTTATACTTGGTTGTATCGAATTGCCGTTAATACGGCAAAAAACCATTTGGTATCTCAGGGGCGTAAGGCTCCAGCAAATGATATCGATGCGGGAGAAGCAGAGTTTTATGATGGTAGCGATGCCCTTAAAGAGTTCGCATCTCCGGAGCGCTTGATGTTATCAGGTGAAATCAAAAAAGTAATTTTTGATACACTGGAGACATTGCCAGAAGAACTTAGAATGGCGTTAACGTTAAGAGAATTGGAAGGTATGAGTTACGAGGATATCTCAAATATTATGGAGTGTCCTGTCGGAACGGTACGTTCAAGAATTTTCAGAGCTCGTGAAGCTGTAGACAAAATGCTCCAACCTCTTTTGGAAAGATAAGTTGGAATTTAGAAAGGTGACTAATGGATAAGTTAGATCAAGAGTGGTTATCGGCTGCCGTAGATGGCGATATTGACGAACAGGCGATAAAAGCACTTAGCAACGATAGCTATGCACAAGACAAGTGGTGTAATTACCATCTAATTGGTGATGCAATTCGTGACGAGCTTCCTGATGCCATACCTTTAGATTTAACTGCTGGTATTGCTAGTGCGCTGGAAAGTGAGCCTGAACTTCTCGTTCCTCAAACGCCAGAAACTAAAGTGACTGTTGAAGAACCTTTAGTAGCCAACGCTAAAGTTGTGCCTCTGTTTAAGCAAGTTGGTCAATATGCAATAGCGGCATCTGTAGCGGTAATGGCAGTTATCGGTGTACAGAATTACCAGCAAGTAGAGCAAGAGAATCATCCATCACCCGTGTTGAATACATTACCCATCATGGGGAGTGCTTCTCCGGTAAGTTTGCAAGCAGAGCCAAGTTCGAATGCCGTTTCTGCACAAGAATATAATGAGCAATTGCAAGAACAACGTCGCCGTATTAATGCTTACTTACAAGATCATTTATTGCAACAAAGGTTGAATAGTAATAGTAGTTTGTCGCAAAATTCAGATAATTAAGTGACACTTTTAGGGCGAGCCCTAATTTAGGAGTAAGTTTGCGCAATATTTTGATTTTTCTGTCGCTCGTTGCTTTGCCCGCATTAGCACAAAACGAAATGACAGCTAAAGCTTGGCTTGAAAACATGAGCCAAGCTTTACAGCATCAAGGATACAAGGCTTCCATGGTGCAAGTTCAGGCTGGGCATATACGCCCTTTAGTGTACTTGCATGACAAAGTGGATAATAAGGAAGTTGCTTTTCTAGAATACCTTAATGGTCCTCCTCAGAAAGCGGTTCGCATCGATAATACCGTTACTTTTATTGAACATGATCAAACGCCTTATAGTATTTTTTCTAACCGTATTGAAGGATTGTGGCCAGCTGCATTTACTAGTAACCTCGGTATTTTAAGTCATAGTTACCAGTTTGTTCTCGGTGGCCGAGCAAGAATAGCTGGCCGTCCAGGACAGTTGGTTAGAATTATTTCAAAAGACAATAACCGCTTCAGTTACCGCGTATGGTTAGATATGGATAATTTCCTTCCACTTAGAATGGATACCGTGAGTGTTGATAAAAATTTACTTCAACAATTGATGGTGGTTGAAATTGGTCAATTCGACACTACCCCCGAAATTCTACAGGAAGCTATAAAGCGGCAGTGGCCAAGTGCTAGAGTTATCAGTCCACAAAAACAAACTTATCACTGGAAATTTACTTGGCTTCCGAAAGGGTTCAAGGTGAGAACTCGTGATCATCACAGGCTCTATGGTAGCCGTGAACCTGTAGAATATATTGGCCTTACAGATGGTCTAGCTAACATTTCCGTTTATATTTCAGAGTCTAAAACTACTGAGTTGCCAAGTGAGTTAACCTCACAAAATGGTATGGCGATTGTTACTGATCGCATTGGTGATGCTGAAGTCGTTGTTGTTGGGCAGGCACCGTCAAAGACATTAATTGAGATAGCGAAAAGCTTGCGATTAGAAAACTGAATGGTTACCCCGCTATGATGGAAGAAAAAGCCAAAGTAGTCTCTGAGGCGAAAGATGGTTGGGTTATGGTAGAAGTGGAAAGCAAAAGTGCTTGTCATAGCTGCCATAACGAAGAGTCTTGTGGTACTTCAGCTGTAGCCAAAGCTTTTACTCCTAAAACTCAGGTGTTTTCTATTGAAACATATCTTGACCTACAACCTAATGAAGTGGTGAAAATTGGGTTGCCAGAATCAGTCGTCCTAAAAGCTGCTGCCCTAGTATATTTGTTACCTTTGGCGGGCTTTTTTATTATGGCAGGGTTAGCGACTCTGTTTTTAGTTCGCTTAGATCTCATTAGCTTTAGTTCTCAATCTGGTGATCTTCCAACCATTATCTTTGGTGGTTTGGGGGCAGTGATTGCATGGTTTTTAGGGCGTAAAAAAGCCAAAGAGTTAGAACAAGAAGCCAGCCCAGTGATTATAGAGCGTTTAGGTCAATCTATTAACACTCCTATGACAATAGGGCAAACGGGTCAAAAATAAGCAATTAAGTTTGATCGTTTGCCAACCAGAATCGATCGTGGTTTATAATAGTCTTTGCCTGTTAAACACCATGAAAACTACCACTATTAGCCAGCACTTTGC
>NZ_ML014867.1 GCF_003675895.1 Parashewanella curva | reverse complement strand
TTGTGCAAACAAATCCATTTTTATCGTCAGTTGAAGGGAATTTGCAGATCTGATCGCCACTTTTTCAAACAGTTCCATGAAAAAGTTTAATTGCTTAGAAAGTGATCACATTGTGTAGATACCTATGTACATATCTCCCAATCAAACAGAAAAAACAAATGTTTTTGTTATTTATTTATTTTTTAAGATACGCTGATATGCAAGGTCAAATTAAATATCTATATGTTTGTTGTTGATTCAGGAGTGGTTAAGGCTTCATTATTTGTACAAAGGGGGAATACAGGAGTCTGAATAAGTCCTGAACACAGGTTATGTTGCGCTCATGATGACAAAGAAGTGCTGGTAATCTCAGACATACTGTTTTTTGCGCAGCATCGCTTTCTTTGATAGGTGAAAGACATGAAGAGCTTGGTTATAACAGCAGCCTTATTCACGCCTGTATTAACTGGATGTTTATCCCCTAATTTACTTATAGATAAACCAAAAGACGATTTCCAAACTTGTATGGAACAAGCAAAAGATAAAGCTGGAGATTCATTTTACGAAAATTTTTACTCTTCACTTCACGGACTTGATCCAGAAAAAGTCAAAAAGCAAAAATTAGAGAACGCAATTCTAGCTCAAAAATTAAAAATATTGTGTGAACAACAGCGACAGAAGCAAAAACAATTGAAAGGGAAAAGTAAAAAATAAAAGCATAAAGTTTACTCAATACATTAACATCAACTTTATATTTCTAACCTTTTGTGCGTAAGCTTTATCTCTGCTGGAGAAATAATTTTGAATAAGCTGTTCAGATTATCTTTGATAGTAGCTGTATCCATTTATAGCCTTGGCATATCTGCAAAACCAAATTCTCAAAATCTTAGCTTTGGGGATGGTAACTGGTATGGAGGGGATCTTTCATTTGAGTTAGTACTAAGTACTAACAGCAAAATAGAAACCCTCTGGGGTGATAATGATACGCTAAGATTCGCTTGTAATTATAAGCATTGCTATGCTCTATTACTTACTCATTGTTTTGCTAAACATAAATACTCCATACAATTTGAAGTGAACCATCAAATTCTACATCAAGAAACTCTTGAGTGTGAAAAAGGTATGGCTCAAGGAGTTAGTGATGATTTTAATTTGTCATTTAAAGAGGTCAGTTCAGTATTGCGGAGCCATAGCGGTGTATTGGATGTATATACAATTGATAATAGCAATCAAAATAATACTTCAAAAGCCCAATATAGTTTGAAAGGGGCTCATGAGGCTATGGATTACATCAAAAAAAACGGTATTCGGTAGTTGAGCATTTTTAAGAAGCTTCTTTTATCTTTATAGCTTTATTCAACACATAATCCACATAAGAATCACGAACAGGTTCCGCTTGATGTTTAAAATAGTGTTCGTAGCAATTGTGGTAAGTCTCGAACTGAATGAACTTTAGGTAATCACTCTTGGTTAGCGCATAGCCCCGAACGACTTTAATAAGCTCTTCCATCGGCAATTTAGTATGTCTATCGTTGTCACAGGTTTGGTAAAAACACCAAAACTGACCATCTTTGTATTCTAGATTTTCAAAAATAATTTGATCAGGTTCATTACGCGATTCATCTCGCTGGAATCGGCACCAGTTTTTTAAATGTTCAATATTCCACACTGCGTTTTCTCCACTCATAAATTGGATAGGCATTGTCTTGCTGTGAATCTAATACTTGGAACTTACTTGCTTCTATTAACAAAAACTCTTTGGCGTTAAAGCTGTTTTCTAGGCTACAAATGGCCACTTGATCAAGGTCAGTCTGAAAGGCAAAAGCTTGTTTTCCAAGGTTGATTTCAGTGACCAAAAACGGTTCGCCATAGATGCGATAGCCATCACGAAAGAACTTTTGTAAAACAAAGTAACTGTTAATTATGGGGATCTCATAACCAAAATTTTTGGTGAGTTCGCCTAAACCTAAAATTAACCAATTGGGGTTTATCCCCAAGGCATCTGCAAGCTTGGGAGCAAGCTTAGACTCAGGTATTTTGTTTTTGACGATATAGCTGATGGTCTGCTGCGTAACCCCAGCTTTTTTAGCCAGCTGCTTTTGAGTAACATTTAACTCAAATAAAGCACGTTCTAGCCGTTCCCCTAAGCTCGTTTCCATTGATGATCTCTTGTCGTCTAATATTTGTGTAAAATACAAACATATTTGTCGTTTCAGTCAAATTAATTCTGAGTTATGTTCAGCTTTTAGCTATGAACCAATATCGCTATGCCCTTGTTCTAGCTCCCACTGAACACCGTAAGGGTCGATAAAATAGAAATAGCGTATTTGTGAAACAACATCACACACAGCTTGCTTTTCATCGAGGTTGGCGTCCTTTTCAGGATCAAAAAAATAAAACTCATCAGCAGAAATATCATCAATTTTAAAAGCTTGGTAGTCATCAGAAGAGTTAATTAACGTGGCATCAGGTTGTTGCTTAATAAATTCAAATGCCTCTTGGATATTAGTAACTTTCAGTGCAATATGACCGACATTGCCCATATCATGCGTTTGTTTAAATCGAATATCACAGCTCCCTTGAGGCGAGTGGTATTCCATGAGTTCAATAAATACTCCTGTATTTGGGATCTCTAAAAATGTGATTGTCACATCAACATCTTCTGGCTTATTTATAAACCCAGCAGATTTTGCAAAACCAATATTTTTGAAATTTGGAAAGCATTGTTGAGAAATGGCACCAAACACGGTTTGATAAAAATGTATGGCCTTCTCGGTATCATCAACAACGATGTTGATATGGCTAAAGCCTTCAAACTTGATCATGGTACACCCCTGAGTTGGTATCTTGTTGATGGACATAGTTCAAAATATGTTTCATTGCCCATGCACTAATAACCGAGTAACAGAACACGCATATCACATTAGTTATTGCATTCACATGAGCTAACAGCATTACATGGTCTGGATAGTTGCCTCTAAATCCAAAGTAGTCAGTGAAATAGGTGTAGACACTGATACTGACAATGGTTGAGAAAAACGAGGCTTTAAAGAACGTGAACTTCTTAGTTTTGTACCAATGAGAAAACAACAAAATATCGATAATACTGATAATTAGCCCACCACCAAGATTGGCTAGATATAATTGAGGAACACTACCAAACACATCTTGGTATGATTGTCCTAATGCAAAGAACTCTGGCTCTGGTGCGCTGGTTACTCCCATAATGAAAGAGAACCACACTAAATTTGTGACTGCTTCACCCAGAAGCACAAAAATCACAAACCGACGGCTATTAAGACTGGCCAGAATGTCTGAGAGTGAAAACACCAACATGTATGAGAACGTAGCAGGGATCACTGGGAAACCCACAATTCCAACTAAACGATTAGCTATTAAATGAGAAATAATCGAGGCGGACAACAAAGCCCCAATCAACACATAGTTAATGTTTGCCGTTCGAAATAGGTTTTGCTGACATTTAGAAGTCATGATTGGCCTCCTTCAATATATCAGCTACAAATTTTTGCTTTTGTTCAGAACTCTGATGTTTAACAAGCTCATGGTAAATCTGGCTATAGATCAAGTAGCGGGACAACTTTGCATATTGATGTTCCCAAAACACAGATTGATCTTGTGATGCGTATACGTCTTGCACTTTTTCACAGTACATTTTGAGACAGGAACCAAAGCGGTAATTGATCCAAAACTCATCATCAATAAATTTAAGGTGTTCAATCACGATTAAATATCGGTTAGTAACAGCCTTTTTAAGTACAGAACTCACCGTTTCACAGAATGCTTTGTTAGTTAACACACGGCCTCCTTACTGCTGGAGATAGGTAACTTACAGTGATTAATAGAGAACTATCGTTTTACCATTGCTTGGCTACCAAAATCTCTTTGTTTATCAGTCAATGTTTTGTTAACGACTACAAAGGAAAGGTGATTTTCTGTAAAGCAGAGAATGTGATTGGTTAAGGTTAAATTCAGTTTAAAATCAATATGAAAGCTAAAGAAACTAATAAATACGGGAGATGTGAGGAAACATTAATTTTTTCGGTCTTTGGGGAACTTTTGTCGAAAAATAGATAGGTTATTGGGTTTTAGGTAGGATGAGCAAGGCACATTTATGATGAAGCGTAGTTTATGTGGAGTGATACTTTTTAGCTTAATCTACGCTGCATTTGAGTTCCTTTTCGTCAAAAAAAGGTGTTTATAATAAACAACAATTAACTTCCTTTGCTGTCATAACTTCTAAAGTTAAACCTCAACCCATAAATTTCAGAAACTGGTATGGCATTTTCACTAGAAACAACTCCTTTTGACAGTCAAGCAACTAGGTATGGCTCTACGGAACCAATAGGCATAAATGGAGTGCTAAAACTGTCTACAAGGAGTGAACAAATAAAACTTTTTCATGTGATGCAAAGTGAAAAAAACTCTATATCTCGATTATTCAGAATTACAGGCTTTCTAAATGACTATCCAACAGCTTTAACTCGTGGTGAAAAAATGGATGCGTTATGGAATCTAGGTTGTGATTCTTTAATGTTGAGAGATAAAGAATGGAAATCTCGCGATTACACTTCAGCTTTGGCATTTAATAATTTAGCGTTTAAGCTATTTTCAAAATCACTAGATGTACATCAGTTCTGCTTAGAACTTGATACCCAAGAAAATATAGAGTCAGACGCAAGGTTTAGATCTAAAGTTCAAAGTAATTTAAAAAATTTGATTCAGGACGAGGCATTAATTAAGAAATATCTAAAATAAGTTTAAAGCTAGTGCAGGATTCGCAAACTGATGGCGTTTGCCGTAGCTTCTGCCAGCAAATGCCGTAACCTTTGCCAGCATTTGCCGTACAGGTGAAATTAATCGTTTGAAAACCCTAAAAGACTGACTTTTAACTGTACAAATATCCATCATGGCGATAATCTCAAATCTATAAGGTGCGGTTGTACTTCACAATGTTGGAGGTCGTGATGGCGAGAGTTGAAATTCGTTTAACGGACGATGAAAAGTCTAACTGGAAATCATACTGCAAAAGCCAAGGTGTTTCTGAATCTGGCATGATGCGACAACTCATCAAGCATTCCGTTCCAGACATTGCTTATAACGAACCTTTCAAACAAGCCAAAACCAATAAAATCACTATCCGATTATCCAGCCATGAATTTGTGAAATTGGAATCCCAAGCTAAAGCTGAGGGTTATATAAATCCAACCAGCTGGGTCAAAGCATCCGTTACCGCAAGTCTACAACGAAACCCAATCATCACCGACTCAGAAATAAATGCACTGAGAGAATCAAACCGTCAGCTGGCAGCTATTGGTCGTAACCTAAATCAAATCGCTAGAGTGTTAAACATTGAGTTTAGGGAAAGCAACAAAGTCACCAAAGACATGATAGAAATGCTAACCAAACGCCTTAATTGCCACAGAAAAAAAGTAAATAAGCTTATCCATCAAAGCTATCACCGCTGGCAGCTTGAGCTAGAAGAGGCTAGCAATGAGTAGCCTTACTAATGATACTATATCAGGGCTGTTATCTGGTGACGTCAGACACAAAACTAACCGCATCAAACCTCTTTCTCGCTACAGTAAGAAGCCACCAGAAGTTATGGTTAAGATCAGTGGTTACTGCTACTCAGCCGATCATACCCAAAGCCATTTTGATTACATCAGTCGTAATGGAAAACTGGAAATCGAAGATGAATGTGGTCAGGTTTACCAAAATAAACAGTCACTCCATCTTCTCGCTCAAGACTGGGAAGAACCACAAGCCAACACTAAAAGAAGAGCAAGGCACAGTACTCACATCGTTCTATCCATGCCCGATGGCACCGAACCCAAAGCCGTGAAAAAAGCCGTAAGAGAGTTCGCCAAAAAGACCTTCGCCTACAATCATCAATACGTTATGGCATTGCACACTGATACTGACAGCCCTCATGTTCATCTAACGGTTAAGAACCTTGGTTTTGATAGGAAACGGTTGCATGTTCGAAAAGGATTGCCGCAGGTATGGCGAGAAAGATTCGCCAAAGAGATGGAAAGGCAAGGCGTAGCAGCTGAGGCTACACCTTATCTAAAGCCTTGGGTAGAGCAAATCACTTTACCTCAACGGAAAAAATCATACTCACAAGAAATTGAATCAGACGTTACTTAAAGTAACTGATGGATATGGATATCATTGCCCCCCTATGCTAATCGCCCATCGATATTGCTGGAAAATATCTAAGCCTATTCTTTCAGGGGCTGCAAAGTAGGTTTCATTTGTCGAAAGCGTATCAGGAAATACTCCTTTAAGTACTGCCGTCCGATAAAATAATGAATATACTGTTCCAGAATAAGTTGCTGAACTAGAGATATAGAATTTTCCTGCTTTTACGTTAACAGTATTAGTATCAGTGAACGTGCATTTACTCTGAGGGTAAGATTCTTTCAATGCATAATCTGTCACAATGCAAGATAGCTCACCTGTTGGAATTGAAATTGATCCTGCATAAGTTTTAATTGGTACTAAAGTAAAAACCAAAGAAGCTAATAAATACCGATGCATAAACATAATAATAACGCTTAATGATATGAACACATTTCAAACGTTAATAATTAAGCTAAAAACAGCAAGATTAAAGAGGACTTAGATATTTCGTAAATATCTAATAAATACATTTCATTGCGCTTATTTGATTTCAATCACACAAGATAGTCGCTTTGGAAACTCAATAAACCTTAATTTCAAGGAACTACTTTTCTTATTCAGCCCTAAGCTCTGATTTTTAATAAAAGTGCCAAAAATGCGAATCCCATATAGCTCAACCATCATACCGACTGTATGCTCTTCAAGTTCTAACGGTGCGACTGATACAACTTGAACGATTTCAAGATCTTCACCTTGATGCATTTCTATATTCAAGTTGACAAACTCAGAGCATTTTAAATCGGTTTTAAATACATAGTCAGCAAGGATAGGTAACTCAACAGCAGTTGGATAACGGAAAAAATCATGGAAGCCTAAAAAGGTCTTTAAAAACCAACGAGAAAACTTTTCCTTATCAATATGTTTTCTGTGAAGGCTAAACTTTTTTTGTTTACTTTTTTGTAACTATTCAGCCTACTGAACAAAAATATCTGGCAAATGCCCACTGAACAACAAGTTCAGCGCTGTTGAAGCTGTTATATTTTGCTTTCTGCAACTCGAAACGTAACTGCGTATGGCACA
>NZ_ML014866.1 GCF_003675895.1 Parashewanella curva | reverse complement strand
TTGTGAAGTTGCTGGGTAACGTAATATGCCTTAGTGGAGGCTTGAGCCGTATGCAGTGAAAGTTGCACGTACGGTTCTTAGGAGAGCGGCATCTGGTAACAGGTGTCGCTTATCCGACACAAATGGGTTAGCACTATCACACATAAAAAGATCCAATCGAAGAGATACCCTTAGTCCCCTTGAAGCTGTTGAAGTGATAATTGAATATAGAAATGGCGCAACCTCGACATGGATGTCGAGGTAGGCTCTGGGATACATGGATGTACCAGTCGTTAGCCATTTATTCAATTATCGCTGAAACGTTTAGCTTCGTGGGGCGGCATGGGGAGATACAAGAGGGGATTTGCTGGAGAATCCCCTCTTGTTCGGGTTTGGGCTGAAAGCCCAAGGTTTTTTAGAGTTTCGAAGAAACTCTTTCTGCGATACTGGTAAGTAAGCCAAAACTTACGAAACTACTTTTTTCAACCGATAAACAAACTCCAATGCCTGTTTAGGCGTCAGATCATCCGGTGAAACTTGGCCAAGTAAGGTTTCAACCTCTTCCAACTCTGGCGAAACGCCAGAGTTAAAACTTAAATTCAAATCCTGTTGAGTCGGAGACGTTACATCGTGATCACGGCTTTCTAGCAAATGTAACTTCTGCTTGGCTGCCTTAATCACATGATTCGGAACACCAGCTAATGCAGCAACCTGTAAACCATAACTCTTACTTGCTGCGCCTTCTTGCACTGCGTGCATAAAGGCGATGGTGTCGCCGTGCTCTACAGCATCTAAGTGAACATTGGCTACAGAAGATAAGGTTTCAGGTAACTGAGTTAATTCAAAGTAATGGGTAGCAAATAGCGTTAATGCTTGCAGTTTAGTAGCAAGATACTCTGCGGCAGCCCATGCGAGGGAAAGACCATCATAAGTTGAAGTGCCGCGACCAATTTCATCCATTAATACCAAAGAGTTTTGCGTGGCATTATGCAGAATATTGGCGGTTTCGGTCATTTCCACCATAAAAGTCGATCGACCAGAGGCGAGATCGTCTGATGCGCCAATACGAGTAAAGATGCGATCTATAGGCCCAATAACCGCCTTTTCAGCTGGAACAAAACTGCCGATATGTGCCATTAGCGTGATTAGCGCCGTTTGACGCATATAAGTCGATTTACCGCCCATATTAGGGCCTGTGACCATTAACATACGGCGCTGATTGTTCAACTCAACAGGGTTAGCGATAAAAGGTACATCACTGACATGCTCAACGACAGGATGACGCCCTGCATTAATATGAATACCAGTAACACTTGTAAGTTCAGGGCAAGTGTAGTTCTGCATTTCAGCACGTTCTGCAAAGCAGCTTAGTACATCCAATTCAGCAGCCGATTTAGCAAATTGTTGTAAAGGCGCCAATTGTGGCATCAATAAATCAAATAATTGCTCCCATAACAGCTTTTCTAACGCTAGTGCCTTGCCTTGGCTTGAAAGCACTTTTTCTTCGTGTTCTTTTAGCTCTGGAGTAATGTATCTTTCAGTATTTTTAAGGGTTTGGCGACGTTGATAAGACAGTGGAACATTTGCTGATTGCGCCTTACTCACTTCAATGTAATAACCATGAACACGGTTGTAGCCAACTTTTAGGGTTGGAATACCCGTTTGTTCACGTTCACGCAGTTCCATCTGTTCTAGATAACTGGTTGCGCCATCACTGAGTTGACGCCATTCATCTAGTTCTGAGTTGTAGCCTTCTTTGATCACACCACCATCTCGGATAAGCATAGGTGGATTATCCACAATGGCGTTTTGCAATAATTCCAATTCAGTTGGGAACTCACCTAACAGTCGAGTTAATTGTTGTAGATGCGCTGACTCTGCATCTGACATTAGATTTTGAATTTCGGGTAACACTTCCAGTGCTTGACGCAATCGTGCAAAGTCTCTTGGTCTTGCAGTGCGAAGTGCTAATCTGGCAATGATGCGCTCTACATCACCTAACCCTTTTAGAAAGTCGTGTAGCTCATCATATAAATTAGCATCAATAAGTTCAGAGACGGCTTGATGACGAGCTTGAATGTGAGCATGGTTAGTTAACGGCTGGTGGATCCAGCGTTGCAACATTCGACTTCCCATTGGCGTTGCTGTGCTGTCAAGTACAGATGCTAAGGTATTATCGAATCCACCTGAAAGGTTTTGAGTCAGTTCTAAATTTTTACGAGTCGCGGCATCCAACACGATACTGTCGTTTTGATTAAAACGAGTAATGGCATTAATGTGAGGTAGGGAAGCACGTTGAGTATCTTTAACATACTGCATTAAACAACCCGCGGCTTGTAATGATAATCGGGCATCACCAATTCCAAAGCCACGTAAATCTTTAGTGCCAAACTGCTCAAGTAGCATTTTTATACCAGTGTCGTAATCAAATTCCCATTCAGGGCGACGACGGCTACCTTTAATTGAGCCTATTAAGGTCAATTCAGAGAAATCTTCGCTATACAGTAATTCAGCTGGGTTAGTGCGTTGCAGCTCTGCTTCTAACGCTTCTAATGAGGTGAGTTCACTCACGACGAAGCGACCTGAGGCAACATCTAATGTCGCGTAACCGAATACGTTTTGCCGACCATAAACTGCGGCTAATAAATTGTCTTTATGTTCTTGCAATAAAGCTTCATCAGTCAGTGTTCCCGGTGTAATAATTCGAACGACTTTACGCTCTACAGGGCCTTTTGATGTTGCAGGGTCTCCGACTTGCTCACAGATAGCTGCCGATTCACCCAATTGAACCAGTTTAGCAAGGTAACCTTCAACTGAATGATAGGGAATGCCGGCCATTGGAATAGGGTTGCCACCACTTTTACCGCGAGCGGTAAGTGATATGCCCAGTAATTCGGCAGCACGTTTGGCGTCATCATAAAAAAGTTCGTAAAAATCCCCCATTCGATAAAACAGCAACATATCAGCATGTTGAGCTTTCATCGTAAGGTATTGACGCATCATTGGCGTATGGCTGTCTAAGTTTGCTAATTCGGCATTCATAGGAAAGAAGCGATCCCTATCTCAATAAAAATCTTTGACGGGTATCTTAGCAAGAATTAAATTCGTGATCAGATAAGAAGTTAAAAATTATTTTCAATAACACTTGATACTGTATGATTGTACAGTATACTAACTGACATTAAATCGAGATTAGTTTTAAGTATCCACGAGAGGGAACAACAATGGCAGCTGATGCAAATAAAGAAAAAGCACTGGGCGCAGTATTGGGACAAATTGAAAAGCAATTTGGTAAAGGTTCTATCATGCGTTTGGGTGAAGATCGCTCAATGGATGTAGAAACTATTTCTACTGGTTCTCTGTCTTTGGATGCGGCACTGGGTGCTGGCGGCTTACCAATGGGACGTATCGTTGAAATCTACGGTCCTGAATCATCAGGCAAGACAACGCTAACACTGGAAGTGATTGCAGCTGCACAAAAACAAGGTAAGACATGTGCCTTTATTGATGCTGAGCACGCACTTGATCCTGTTTATGCTAAAAACCTAGGCGTGGATATTGATAACTTACTTTGTTCTCAACCTGATACTGGTGAGCAAGCTCTAGAAATTTGTGATGCATTAACTCGCTCTGGTGCTGTTGACGTAATCATTGTTGACTCGGTAGCGGCTCTTACTCCAAAAGCTGAAATCGAAGGTGAAATTGGTGATTCACACATGGGGCTAGCGGCTCGTATGATGAGCCAAGCAATGCGTAAGCTTGCTGGTAACTTAAAGCAGTCTAACACGCTACTTATCTTCATTAACCAAATCCGTATGAAGATTGGTGTAATGTTTGGTAACCCAGAAACGACTACTGGTGGTAACGCACTTAAGTTCTACGCTTCTGTACGTTTAGATATTCGTCGTACTGGTGCAATTAAAGAAGGCGACCAAGTGGTGGGTAACGAAACCCGCGTTAAAGTGGTTAAGAACAAGATTGCGGCACCATTTAAACAAGCTGATTTCCAAATCCTTTATGGACAAGGTATCAACAGCAATGGTGAGCTAGTTGACCTTGGTGTTCAACATAAGATCATCGAAAAAGCCGGTGCTTGGTACAGCTATAAAGGCGACAAGATTGGTCAAGGTCGTGCAAATGCGGGTAAATTTATGGTTGAAAACCCTGCTGTTGCTCAAGAGATCGACCAACAACTTCGTTCACTTCTTTTAGGTAAAGCTGAAGCTAAAGCTGCCGAAGGTGAAGAAAACGTTGATTTAGAAACTGGCGAAGTATTTTAACTAATAAGATCTTTCTGGTCGCTCCTGCGAAGGCAGGAGTCTAGTGCCTTTATTGATAATAGAGTCGCTGGATGTCTGCCTTCGCAGGCATGACAATATTGAATCATTCAGGTTGAATATTGTGAATACTCCACCAACAGCAAAATCCTACGCGGTCAGCTTATTGGCTGGCCGCGATTACTCCCGCAAACAAATTCAGGATAAACTCGTTAAAAAAGACTACGAGCTTGCTGACATCGAAATTGCCCTTGATGAATGTGAAGCCAGTGGTTATCTCAATGATTCACGGTATGCTGAATCACTACTTAGAAGTCATATTTATAAAGGTCATGGTGTGATTCGCATCAGACAAGCCATGTCTTTAAAAGGCTTATCTTCTGACATTATTTCTCAAGTAATTGAAAATTCAGATTGTGACTGGTTTGAACTTGCTAAAGAAAAAGCAATAAAAAAATATGCAGATAAACCTATTGTTGATTACAACGATAAGGCAAAACGGATCAGGTTTTTGCTTGGGCAAGGGTTTGATTATGAACAAGCGAATTATGCTTTGACCATAAATGAAGATTAGATCCACAGTAATTCTCGATATTCTTCAGGTTCTAAACCTAAGCTTTCAACAAATTCTTCAAACATGAGTTTTAATTTTTCGTGCGCTATAGGAACCATTGGGTTAATTGCTTGATAATGAAGTGGAGTAGCATTTTCTTGTTCTTGTGCGATTTTAGTTAACCATGCTCTGATCAACTTGGAAATCTTTATTGCTTCTCGTCCAGTTCTTGCGGTGTTAAAAAAACGTAGCTCCACAGTTACCGTTGGATGAGTAACAACTAGGCCTTTATCTGCTTTTGAAAGCTGCTCTTCACAGTTTTTACCTAAATTTGTTGGGATCTCTAAAGGCCTATATTTTGAATCCATTTCTATAATATTAATGACTAACTCAAGGAGCTGTAATATGTTTTTATTGTCACTGAATTTACCGTTCCCCTTTCCCTTGTAGCCAGCGAGTAAAAGTTCATTGAAAGAATTTAGCAGACCTTGTAATGCATCTAACTTTGCATCAGGATTTAGCGCAAGGTACTTTCTTGTTTTATCTGAATATTCTGCTGTTTTGAAGCACTGAGTTAACCATGATGTATTTTCTATCGCTATAAGAAAACGAAAGAAAAATTCTGGGTTGTATCCAACTGCTTGTGTCAAATCGATGTGTTTATGACCTGAACTTGGTCTTAAGCCAAGCTCTTTAGCAATTGCGGTAATAAAATGATTGAAAATATCTTCTAATGGAAGTTTTTTGTCGGTAAAGGTAATCATTTCTCCAAGTCTATATGGTGAAACATTAACTTCAGGAAGAGTAAAGTTAGACCACCCATCAAAAAACAATCTAGCTTGCCAAGACCCTATGTTGTATGTAACCGTTCGCTCTTTTTCGTTTAAACATATTGAACATTCGTTTTCAGGTATATTTAACTGTCTGAGTTTACTTTTTATAGCAGCTTGCCACAGTCGTAATATTTCAAGTTCTTCGTCATCGTTAAGCGAATTTCCCTTATCTAAAGGAGGATAGTATTCAAATTCTTCACCACACCTTATTAATATTGGGTCAAAAGTCTGATAAGACCGTTGTTGTGTTGAATTTGAAAGTAAATGTGTTCTAATCATATGCCGATATAAAAGTGATTTATTTGTATGTGAGACCACTGTTGGGCAAATAGAGTCGGCGGCATGTGAGTTAGGGCAGCATTGATCGGCCCAGCATAAAATTCCCATAGGCATTATGGTAGAGATAAAAGGCTGAGTGCCGACAAAAATTGATTCAAGCTCTTCAGTTTTTACTGACACTAAAGAAACATATGCTTCTTTCGCGGACATTACCTTAGCGTAGACCTCGTCTGGTTTATAAAGGGTAAGTAGTAAAATTATGTCAATGGCAATTATTGAAGCCCTAACAGGCTTTCGAGACAGTGTCCATTTTTCACACCAAGATAATTCAATTGATTTTTCTTTGTACTTTGGAATAAAAACCGAAAAAATAGCAGCATATTTAGGCTTTACGCTTGATGCTAGTGCCGCATTTATTATACCACTGCCTGTTTGAAACGAATTTCCATATTCGTAGTCTACTAACTCTCGGGTGAATTCTTTTTTATCCTGTTCATTTACCTGAAAGCCATTAAACCATTCATCAATATTGTAAATTGCAGCTTTAAAACTCTCTAAGCATTCTTGTGATAAATCAGAATCAAAGAGAAGTTGTTCAAGTCGTGTTTTTAAGAGCCAATCAGGTGTAGCGTGTGCTTGGCTATTTATATGCGGTTGAGATACAGGTGTGGAAAAGCTTTGAGCAACGGGTTGTACCAAATTTAGAGGATGCATATTCATCCAAGCCCATGATTCTTTAAAGTGATTTTATGCTAATCATCTGATTTGTTTGATTAATATTTTATAAGGTTTGTTAATGATTTGTTTGTTCTAATAAATCTCTATATTTTAAAAATTTTACATCAGGAGTATTTGTTTTCATGGAGGGGACTTCCTTGGCTGTATTTGAGTAAAACGAAGTTATTCATGTTTAGAATGTGGAGGGGGTGAAAAAGTTGATTTGATTAAATCCATAATAGCTCACGGTATTCTTCAGGTTCTAAACCTAAACTTTCAATAAACTGTAAGCGTCTGCCGAACCCCACTAATCCTTATCAAAATTCCAAGGCATTAAGGGCTCTAAATCGCTAGGAGCATGAGCAAGTTGCTCAAATAAATAGGTGAGATATTGAGAGGGATTAACGCCATTGACTTTGCAAGTTTCAACGATACTGTATAACACTGCACTACTGTTGGCGCCGCTTTCAGTGTGACAGAAGAGAAAATTTTTTCGTAACTATTCAGCCTACTGAACAAAAATATCTGGCAAATGCCCACTGAACAACAAGTTCAGCGCTGTTGAAGCTGTTATATTTTGCTTTCTGCAACTCGAAACGTAACTGCGTAT
>NZ_ML014865.1 GCF_003675895.1 Parashewanella curva | reverse complement strand
TACAGCCATTAACTACAGCTTAAATCAATGGGAAAAACTGGTTCGCTATCTCGAAGATGGGCGGTTAAGCATCGATAATAATCGCGTCGAGCGCGAAGCAAAACATTTTGCCATTGGTAGAAAAAATTTTCTCTTCTGTCACACTGAAAGCGGCGCCAACAGTAGTGCAGTGTTATACAGTATCGTTGAAACTTGCAAAGTCAATGGCGTTAATCCCTCTCAATATCTCACCTATTTATTTGAGCAACTTGCTCATGCTCCTAGCGATTTAGAGCCCTTAATGCCTTGGAATTTTGATAAGGATTAGTGGGGTTCGGCAGACGCTTACCATAAAAGCGCAATGAATAATATAGATAACCAAAACTCTAGAATAGTTATAACTTTAGTTTGCTATGGCTACTCAATAAAATTTGAAGGGGATTAAAAAGATCTAATTTAAAATATGAAGCTTAGGGATTTGTTAAAATATACGAGTATTTTAAAGGGATAATTTAAATAAATATAAGAATTGGTTGCGGGAGCCGGATTTGAACCGATGACCTTCGCTGGCTTTTATGAGGAGCTGAGCCCGACGAGCTACCATGCTGCTCCATCCCGCGTCCGGATGTTTGAAATACAGTTTTTTATGAAAGAATTGGTTGCGGGGGCCGGATTTGAACCGACGACCTTCGGGTTATGAGCCCGACGAGCTACCAAGCTGCTCCACCCCGCGACTGTATTTTTATAATCAGATTTCAATTTAGATAATTGGTTGCGGGAGCCGGATTTGAACCGACGACCTTCGGGTTATGAGCCCGACGAGCTACCATGCTGCTCCATCCCGCGACTGATTACTTTTTGCTTTTAAGACTTACTCGTTACCAAGTTGGTTGCGGGAGCCGGATTTGAACCGACGACCTTCGGGTTATGAGCCCGACGAGCTACCATGCTGCTCCATCCCGCGTCTGTCTCTAAAGCGGGGCGAACTATAAGCGATACCACTGCGGCGATGCAAGTGAAATCTTCAAATAAAGAATCATTCGTTCAAAAATGGGTCAGTTCGAGTTAATTTCCTACAATTTACTATCTTTCAAGCCAATTTGGTTTTTTTATCGTTTCTCTTTATCTTTTAAATGATTGAACAGGTATAATAAACCCCATAATTTTATGGTGTTGAAGTACCACATGTTTGAATTTTTTGCAGCGGCCCCACGTGGCTTTGAATATAGCTTGGCTCAAGAGTTAACTCAGCTAGGCGCTACCGACGTTAAAGAAAGTGTTGCAGGGGTGTATTTTTCTGCTGATCTAGAACTTGGCTATCGCATTACTTTATGGAGTCGATTAGCCAGTCGAATCGTACTCATTTTGCAAAAAGTGCCATGTAATAATCCTGAAGAACTTTATAACTCAGCTTATTGTATTGACTGGCCGAGCCACTTTTCTAATAGCAGTACTTTCAGTATTGATTTTCATGGCACTGGCGGTTTTATCAAAAATACCCAGTTCGGTGCATTAAAGATCAAAGATGCAGTAGTAGATCGCTTTCGTGATGACGGCGAAGTACGCCCGGATGTAGCGCGTAGTCATGCTGATTTCCGTATCGATGCCCATTTCCGTCGTGGCAATTTAACCATTGGTATTAACTTCTCTGGTCCTGCATTACATCAACGTGGGTACCGCGATAATACTGGTGCTGCACCTTTAAAAGAAAATCTAGCTGCCAATATGCTTGCGAGAAGTGGTTGGTCAAATGAACCAACAGATCTAATGGACCCATTCTGTGGTAGCGGCACTATTTTGATTGAAGCGGCAATGATCGCCGCTGATGTTGCACCAGCGCTTAATCGCTTTCACTTTGGCTTTAAACACTGGCGACGCCATAAAGAAGAACTGTGGGATGGCATTTTAAAAGAAGCTGAAGCGAGAGCTTCTCGTGGTATCAATCGATGTTCATTTAAGTTCTTTGGTTCTGACACTGATGCAAGAGTATTAAGTATTGCTAAACGCAATGCTAAAAGTGCAGGTGTCAGTGGGTTAATCGAATTTACTCAAGCTGACGCCCTTGAAGCCATACCTCCAGTTGAGACAGGAACCTTAGTTACCAACCCTCCTTATGGTGAGCGTCTTGGAACTAAAACGAATCTTCTACAACTTTATTACCAAATTGGTGCCCATTTAAAGCAAAACTTTGGTGGTTGGAAAGTCGCCATGCTGTGTAGTGAAATTGAATTGCTGTCCGCGCTTAAGCTTAAAGCCGATAAACAACTGAAAATGTATAACGGTGCAATTGAGTGTGGCTTCAATATTTATAGCCTCTACGCCAACAGTACCCGCCGTGAAGTTGAAACACACGCTGCTGATTTAAGTAATGTTGCTCCTGATTTTAGTAACCGTTTGAAGAAAAACATCAAACAGTTAACTAAGTGGGCGAAGAAAGAGGGCATTGACAGTTATCGTTTATACGATGCTGATATTCCTGAATATAATGTAGCTGTTGACCGTTATGTTGATTACGTCGTGGTACAAGAATACGCTGCACCTTCTTCAATCCCTGAGTCAGTGACTAAGCGTCGTATCAGCGACATTTTATTAGTGTTACCACATATTGTTGATGTTCATCCAGATCAAATTGTTGTTAAAACTCGTGAACGTCAAAAGGGCACTAATCAATACAATAAGCTGCAAAAAGAAAAGGTTGAATTAACGACTCTTGAGTATGGTGCTCAATTCAAGCTTAACTTATCTGGCTATTTAGATACAGGCCTGTTCCTTGACCACCGCTTAACTCGTAAGTTTGTTGGCGAGCAATCAAAAGATAAACGAGTGCTTAACCTATTTGCTTATACTGGCTCAGCATCAGTACACGCTGCGTTAGGTGGTGCAAAGTCTGTTACAACGGTTGATATGTCAAATACCTATTTGAACTGGGCGAAAGACAACTTTGCGTTGAATTCATTATTTGGAAAGCAATATCATTTCGAGCAAGCTGATTGTTTACAATGGATTGAGCAAGGTAAAGGTGAATACGATCTTATCTTTATCGATCCTCCTACTTTCTCAAACTCGAAACGTATGGAAGATTCATTCGACGTACAACGTGATCATGTTGATATGTTGAGTAAGCTATTTAAGATGTTAAGCCCACAAGGGCAGATCATTTTCTCGAACAATAAGCGTAAGTTCAAAATGGATACAGCGACGTTTGAGAAAATGGGCATCAAAGTGCTAAACCTAGACGCCAAACTGCTTCCACAAGATTACAAGCGTAATCCTCATATTCATAATGTATGGATGCTCACTCGTGGATAAGCAAATTAAACCTCTAACATTATTTCACACAGATGGTTGTCATCTGTGTGAATTAGCCGAAGCTCAATTAGTATCTCTCAAGTTACCATTTGAAATGGTGGATATTTGTGATGATGAAACACTGGCTGAACAGTATGGTATTCGTATACCTGTACTAATGAATAATCACAATCAGCAAGAGCTAGGTTGGCCGTTTGAGCCACAGGATATTGAAGATTTTATAGGAGCATAAATTGAGTCTGGTTCGTATCAATAATGGTTCATTGGCTTATGGCTATATCCCTCTATTAAAAAATGCCGATTTCACCATTGAAGAAGGTGAGCGCGTTTGTATCGTCGGCCGTAACGGTGCTGGTAAATCTAGCTTATTAAAAGTACTCGCTGGTGATGTATTACTGGATGATGGAGAATTTAATATTGCCACCGATGTCAAAGTAAGTCGTCTACAGCAAGATCCGCCAAAATCTGCTGAAGGTAAAATTTACGCTTATATTGCAGCGGGTGTTGCTGAAATCGGTGACATGCTAGAAGAACATCATGAGCTTTCAATTAAGCTTGCCAGTGCCGAAGGCGATGAGATGGAACGCCTGCTCAAGCGCATGCAAGTTCTACAAGAAAAGCTTGAACACAACAATGGTTGGCAGTTAGATGCACGTATTAATCAAATGTGCCAAATGCTTGATTTAGATCCTGATAGACCGCTTGCTGAGCTATCAGGTGGTTGGCAACGAAAAGTTGCGTTAGCAAGAGCATTAGCATGTGATCCTGATTTACTGCTATTAGACGAGCCAACTAACCACCTTGATATCGATACCATCGAATGGCTAGAGCAATTTCTAATTGGCTTTAAAGGTGCGATTGCCTTTATCTCGCACGATCGTGGTTTTATTCAACGCATGGCAACCCGTATTGTGGACTTAGACCGTGGTGTTGTGACGTCATGGCCAGGCACTTACCACAAATACCTTGAAGGTAAGCAAGAGTGGCTTCGAGTTGAAGAAGAGCAGAATGCTCAATTTGATAAAAAACTGGCTGAAGAAGAAGCGTGGATTCGACAAGGCATTAAAGCTCGTCGTACCCGTAACGAAGGCCGTGTTCGTGCGCTGAAGGCATTAAGGCAAGAGCGAAAGGCTAGAATCAATCGCCAAGGCAATGTATCGATGGGGGTTTCTGATGCAGAGCGTTCAGGTAAGTTAGTGTTTGAAGTTAAAGACGTTAACTACAATCTACCTGATAAGAATCTAGTTAAGAACTTTTCGACCCGTGTCATGCGTGGTGATCGCATAGCGTTAATTGGCCCAAACGGTTGTGGTAAGTCTACGTTAATCAAACTGTTGCTTGAACAAATACAACCACAATCGGGCGATGTTCGCTGTGGTACTAAATTAGAAGTTGCATATTTCGACCAGTATCGTGAAGCGTTAGATCCTGAAAAAACAGTTGAAGAAAACGTCGGCGATGGTAAATCAACCATTACCATTAATGGTAAAGATCGTCATATTTTAAGCTATCTTCAAGATTTCTTATTTTCGCCAGCAAGAGCCCGCACCCCCGTAAAAGCTCTATCGGGCGGTGAAAAAAACCGACTATTACTTGCAAGGTTATTGTTACGTCCAGCAAATTTAATTGTTCTTGATGAACCGACGAATGATCTTGATATTGAGACATTAGAATTGCTAGAGTCGTTACTAGCCGATTTCACAGGAACTCTTTTAATCGTAAGTCACGATAGAGAATTTATCGATAATACCGTAACATCAAGCTGGTGGTTTGCAGGGAATGGTCACTGGTCAGAATACGTTGGTGGCTATAATGATGCCGTTTCTCAAGGCGCTAAGTTCTATCGTGAGGAACCTGAAGAGCAAACTGTTGTCCAACCGAAAGTTGAAGCGAAAACAGTAACGGTTGAAGCGCCTAAAAAGCCAGCGAAAAAACTAAGTTACAAGCTTCAACTTGAGTTGAAAGAACTTCCGGCTAAAATGGAACGACTTGAGCTTGAAATAGAACAATTACAAGAATTGGTAAACCAAGCCGATTTTTATAACCAACCGCAAGATACAGTAAATGAAAAGTTGGGTGAACTTGCGGACAAAGAACAACAATTAGAAGTCTACTTTGAGCGTTGGGAAGAACTAGAGTCGCTATAAAGTAACTGGGTGAAACAGGAATAATTAAATGAAGTTAAGCCGTAAGATTGCACTGTCTGCTGTAGCAGTAGGCGTGTTGGGAGCGTTAGGAAACGCAGTTGCTGCACCAGTTTATGAAATTATAAACCTAGATAAACAAGAATATGATTTTGTAGGTGAGGGGAATGGAACCCTGCCTAACACTCGTAATGGTTATGCGCAAGCGGTTAATAATAATGATCAATTAGTCGGTGTTGCATTAGGTCGTAAGGTACTAAAACCTGATGACGTGGACACTGATATTGTAGATAGTGCTGACGGTATTTCCTCTTCAGTAAGAATTACTCTGAGTACTGATAAGGAAATCGAAGGAAATAATTACGCATTCTCATCATCAGATAATACTCCTGATAATAAAGATTGGGTACCAATCTTTGAGTCATTCAATGGTGCAAAAGCACCTGGTACCCCTAATAATGCTAATTCAATTAATAGCCAATTATTTGGAATTAATGCTGCAGGTATTCAAGTCGGTAGTATGAGCGGCCCTCAAAGAACTTTACCTTTTACTGGTGAAAAAAACGATAATAACAAAGATCAAAAGTTCTGGTATTTTCGAGACTATGAGACTCGCGGTGTAATTAAGAAAGGTGATGTAGAAATACCGCTTATTCCTCCTTACCACACTTATAAAAACTCTGACAACAAAACAGCAGAGGTTGGTGGCTTATCAACTGCATCGGCAATAAATGACAGTAATTTGGTTGTCGGATATGCCAGTACAGATATTGCTGATTCAAGTACAGGTAATTTGGATAATTGTTTAAAATCCGATGCCAAAGAGCCAGTTGAAGTGTGTGTTCAAGATTTACAGTTTGGCACAAGACCTTTGCCAGTTTATCAAATTAGAGCTCAAGCATGGCAATTGAAGGATGATAATACGGTAACTTCGATTGATTTACCTCTTGGTTTAACTCCTGATAGCGACTCTAAAGCTATTTTCCAAGCACAAGCTGTTGGTGTTAATAATGATGGCGTAATTGTGGGGCGTTCGGATACATATCGTGGTGGAGATAAAAACAACCTAAGATACGATGCGGCTTATTGGAAAAAAGACGCAGATGGGAAATACCAGTATCAACATGTCCCTAATGTCAGCGAAAAAGATGACAGAGATTCTATCGCGTACGCTATTAATAATGCGGGAATTCTTGTTGGCTCTTATAGCGCCTTTATCGAAGGGCGTGTTCGCAGTAAATTCTTTTACTACGATACTAAAGCTGCTGGTGATAAAGTTGTGGTCCCAAATGATTTTAAAGATCGCTTAACGGATTTGACCAGTGTACCTAGGGATATCAATAACAATAATCAAGTTGTTGGTAGTATCGAAACAGACTTCAGTAAGACTCAAGTACGCCCTCGTGCGGGCTTCTTATTTGAAATGGGCTCGAAAGATGAGACCAAATTTCATAACTTAAATAACTTACTGACTTGTCAATCCAAAGGTTATGAACCTGATGGTGATTCTTGGAAACGTCATCAAGTTGAAGTTGAAGATGGTTCAGGTAAGAAATTATCTTATTCAACTAGAATTGAAGTTGTTGAAGCGAATAGCATTAATGATGATGGGACAATTGTTGGAACAGCTTTAATAACTAAGCCACGTTATCAAATTGATGATGATGGTAAACCTGTAATTGATCCAGATAGTAAGAAACCATTGTTTGAGCTAAATGCACTTGGACAGCCTGTAACTGCCTCCATTCCTCGCATGGTTGTGCTAAAGCCTGTTAATGATACGAGTGCATCGGCTTGTACATTTTCTGACGTTCCAGGTGAAAAACCATACGAACGAAAAGGTGCTGGTATGTTATTTTGGATCTTTGCATTGCCGTTAGCATTTTTAAGAAGAAGAAAGTTTTAAGAGATAAGAAGAGTGAGCTTAAGGCTCACTCTTTTTTATTAGCTTGGCTAAAGTCTTTATGGTCTTTCATGTATTGCAAATAACTCAGTAATTCATCCATTTGTTGCTTGTTAAAATCAAATCCACTCAGCATTTTATTCCGTAACCGAAAGGCTTCAGGCCTACATTTCGCATGGTGATTTAAGTATCCGTACATTTTCAACCATTAACAAAAAAACAACATAGATCTTGTAGTGTTCTCATACGGTTTACCAAATTTTAAGCATGCCAAAAGGCTTCTGTCGTG
>NZ_ML014864.1 GCF_003675895.1 Parashewanella curva | reverse complement strand
AGGGTGAATCTATGAGAAAACTGGATCAATCCGATCACTTGAGGTAAAAATAAGGTTAAGAGAAAAAAGGGATTTTAGGTGATCGGATAACTCCGAAACGACTGATCGGATAAACCGAAAAACGCAATAGTAAAGCACATAATAATCAAGAGACTATGGCTGAAATAAGTTATTAACATTTCATTCAGCATCTATCACAGTACATTGATTATATTGAAAGTTATCTGAATAAGAGGATAAATCATGGAAATTGATGAAAACAAAATTGACGAAGCTGCTTTAGCATTATTGTATTTAACACTGCACGACGATGTTAGAGCATGGAAACAAATAAACTGGGATATCACTGACCGTTTATATGAAAAAGGTTTGATTTATGATCCTGTTGGTAAGAATAAATCTGTCGTTTTTACTGACGATGGCTTAGAAAAAGCTAAAATGCTTTTTGAGCAGATGTTTACTAAAAAATGAAAACGACACTGTGGTTTTGGACTTATAATCCAATCTGAATTACACCTTGATCCTCTGCTTTTTTTGGCAGCATAATCAACCTTCGAATATCATCGAAGTTACTTACATCAATAAAACTTGATTTATGCTTCTCAACTCGAAGTAAGCCGTCCTCAAGTGCAAACACTCTTAATGGGTTTTCCATTAGCCAATGAAGAAAGCAAATATCTTGCTTTATTGACCAGCCTTCGTTGTCTTGATCAACTATCCAAATATTTTTTAGTGACACTTCGGTTGTCGAGACTAAACTATCAAAAAATTTTTCAATTGCCAAAGGAGCCCCTTTGCATGCTTCAGCCAATATAAAACGACTCATTGCTTGAGATAAGCAGATGTCAAATAATGGCGACTCATGAATGAAAATGGAGTCAGTCAGTAATTCAGCAAAACAAAGTAAATGGGTTTTGACATGTGGGAATCGAGTGAGAAGCCCCTCAAAGCTTTCTTGATAACCTTCATTACAACTTATCCAGTTCTCAATCATTTCATCAGAATCTAAGACTGGTGACCTTAATGAGATATTAGTTCGCATGTTCTTCCCTCCAACTGCATTTTTGATTTCTTATCTCGATGAATCAAAAATTGTGTATGGAACATAGGTAGATACATTACGCCTCTTGCCATTGATTTCAATCTAGGCTCAGAGTAAAAATTAATTTCAAATGAGCCAAAAATCCTAAATGTTTCAAAATGAACCATTGACAAAATGAATTGAACAACTATGGACAACTAAAAACAAAGAAAAAACGCAATAATATTAACAATTTTTAATTTATAGTTAATTTTAAACTCCATTAACCACTCAAAAATGGCAAGGGATTTTTGCTTATTCCTATATCTTGTACTTCTAAACACTTGTCAAACACAATATCTGGTATTGTAGGCGTACAGTTATTGTCAGATCTCCAAGGAGCGCAGCTGTCGCTGCTTAATGGAAAAGCCAAGTTTGGCGATGAAACTGGCTTGTAAATTATTTGAGATTCTGATCCATATTCACGCAATTCCCAACCATCAAGGCGTGACTGAATTGAACGTGTCGCCATTACTCCAAAGATTTTAGTAATATCTTCATCGTAGCGACCACTGGCCGAATTAATCGTTTTAGCTAGCTTCACTGGACGCTGACATCGTTTACAATCTATTCCTCCATTGGCTTCGATATAACCTTGCCAATCAGCACTATCTGCGGCTTTCCTCGCCATTTCTAATACTTCATCGTCGGGAATCACCTGCTTTAATCGTCTGAGTTCACGCCAAACGGTAACAGGTGCACCACCAATCTGCTGAAATTGACGAATGTGCCATAAGCTTGCCCATGCTGCGACACGTTCCGCAGCTAGTTGAGATGAACAATTTGCTTCACTATCGATATCCACGTAAGCGCCATCAATATTTTTAGCAATATATTTGGCGATATAGCCCGTAGCACTTCCTTTTTCGGGATCCATCGTTTTGTAATCAAATCGGGGACTGCATTGATCGGGCGTAAAATTTTCGGATAGGTTTAGTTCTTGTGGATCATGCTCTACGGTGTAAGCACAAATGATACCTCTGGCTTGCTCAAGTTCTTCGGGCTTAAAGAACAATAATAAGTGCCAGTGTGGAGTTCCATCATGGTGTGGTTCAACGACTCGAAAACCAAACGTTTTTATATTCTGCCTTTCTAATTTAGCTCTTATTTTCGACCACTGTTTGCATAAGTATTGCTGTGTCTGATGCGGAGTGAACCCTTGATATAAACTATTCGAAAATGTCCTTCCCTTTTTATCCTTACACCAACTGTGATATTTCGATGGTGCAGTCAAAGTATAAAACTCGCCTACAAAGCCCTGTTCTTTTGCTAACTCTTCAAAACCTCGCATTCTTACCATGAGTTCAACCCGACGATTATGTGGATTTGAAATAGAAGACTTCACAGCCTCAATGAGAGGTAGTTCGAGTTGATATTGCTCATTGATCAAGAGCATCAATTGCATCCAAGATAAGTTGTATTTTTTTCGAGATTGATATTCTTGTAAGGTATGGTTAGAAACATAGGGAGACACATTGGCTCTTACTTTGCCAATAATAATAGCTGTATGTTCTTGATACTGTTTTAGCCTACGATCTATCTGATGAAGCCACCATTTACTGTCAACAAGCCTTGCTATTGCTCTGGCAATCATCTGTGAATGACTATTAATGTCTTCACCTTGCTTTTGCTGACTTCTGAGCATCTGTAAATCAGGAAGAACTGGGCTAAAGCCCCACACATCTGCGGGTTGTTTTACTGCAACAATAAGCCTAAATATGTCTAAATCATCTGTTTGTTCTTCCATCACTTTATTGAACATGATCAAGCAACGTTTTGACCATTCATTTGCGATTTGTAAGCGTCTTTTCTCAGAATTAAGATAATGCAATGGAACTGGGATTGAACGACAGACTTCAAGTAAAAACGTGACCCGCTTTCTTAGCCATATATTGGCACTGCGGCCGTTTTGATATTTCATCCTTCGTCGAATGTATTCTTGCTTAAGCGTCTGAGCAGTTTGCTCAGGTAAAGAACCTATTAGCCGCTTCATCCACTTGAAATCCGTGCTCAGGATGTCGACTTTTACTTTTAGTGTCTTTTTAAAGTCTTGTATAGAATTGCTAGTGGTGTCGTTTATAGTATCAGTGAGCAGTTTATTGGAGATTGGTTCAGGGATAGAAGCGAGATAAGCCATCACACATTGAGTGTCTGCTACGTTAATTTTGCCAAATGCATTTGACAGTATTTTAGCTAGCTGCGATTCAAAGTTATCCCTACGCATCACTCACCTACTTTTCTGCATCCATCACGGTATTTATGTAGCTCTAGATACTGCTCCAATACCTGTGAGAATAAATCGCATAACTCATAGAGCTGTAAGTCACCCGTTAATATCAAGCAGGTTCTAACCAATGCCGATGCCATGCCTGTATATCGGTATGCCGATATCAAGTTATCTTGGTGTAAACATCGGTAAAAATTACCGTGAATATCGGTCATTATTCGCCTTATTTTCATGTGGTTTTGATCGCTTAGCTCAAACCGACATTCCAGCTTTTCATTATCCATTAGCATATAACCGCCCGTTTTTAATGAGGTATATAACGTTGTTGATGTGCTTTAGCTGATTGAATGATTTGCCAATCACCCTTAGAGCTTTGATGACAGCGATCGATGTACAGCGCCAGATCTTCCACTTTCACTAAAGTGGGAGAGCGCTCTGAATCTCTCAATTTAAAAACTGGTACGGGTAAATCTTGGCTCTTCGCTTTTTGCTCTGCCGTTTTAGGCGTGATCCCAAAAAATTCATCGCAAATATCTTTTAGACGAACCGTTGGTGACTCGAATCGTGCTAATAAAGCAAAGGTTGTATTCATAACTTTTACTCCTTATTGATAAATCAATATTCCGAATTGTTAAGTTTTGACGAATAACGTTGTTCAATAATGTGTGCGTAACAACCAAGCTTGGTCATTAAGGAAGTAATATGACTAAGTAGTTGATGCCGCATGGCTTCTGTTAGCTTGCGCGTTTGTTTAAGCGCTAAGGTTAATTCAGTGATATGGCCAAGCTCTGTGTTCATTGACAGCGTTCGTTCAATGACATCGGTAAAACTCAGTTGGTTGGTTTCTGTAATCGGAACCGAAGGTAGGCAATCAAGCTCAAGCAGCAGGCCATCAACAATGCAACGGTTCTTACTCACTTTGGTGATCTTGACTAATTCGTTAAGTGTAAGCTGGTGAGGCTGATTAATAAGCAACTTATTGCGTAACAGTTGAGGGTTATGAAAGCCTGAAGCTAATGCTACATCTTTTAAACTTTCATTAATTGCAAATGCTCGAAATGAACCATTAACATGAGGGTGTGTTTCAGTTTGAGGTATATACATCGTCAACCACCTCTGGTTTGCTACTCTTTGCTTTCATCTGCAATCAATCGAATGATCAACTATAAAAGCAACTGATAAAAGTCAATGACTTACTTAGCTAACAGGCAAACCTGAATGACGACCTTGTTCTATTGGTGTTCTTTATTATTTTTGTCTACAAGCAAACATGTATATTGGCCTGAAACTTCATAGGTAAAACTTAACCTTTATCGAAAATGAAGAATTGGTCATTTGATCTATATTCAGCCAATGTTGTTTGTTGTTATGCTATCCTTTTCTCATTGTTGCCTATTAACGCCCACATAAACACTATCTCAATGATAGGTAGATTTGGATATTTGATCACATGTCTAATATTGTCAAGTTAAAAAAAACAAAATTCCCTGTAATTTTAAATCAACCGATAGATTGCGATAGTGGAAAAACCATCGCAGAGCGTCTTATTCGACTATTTGGTGTAAGGAATCGTCTTGAATTAGCTGAAGTTTTGGGAATGCATCCAGGCTCGTTTTCTACATGGCAAACCAGAAATACTACACCCTACGAGCTTTTGATCAGAATACATCTTGCTACAGGTGCCCCTATGAAATACTTGTGCTTTGGTGAGGGCGAAGGCGTTCCTGATGTATTCAGCCTAGTTGATAACAATCAAGCGATTGAACGCAACTCAAAGAAATTACAATCGACTGATGTAATTTATAATATTGAGATTAAGGTGATAAATAACGGTGATCTTTTCAAAACTGAAGAATTACTTGTTGATGAGCACTTTCTCAAGCGTTTTCGCATTTCTGGCTCTGATTTCGCTATTGAACATCCTAATGGCATACATTTTATCAATAGTAAATTAACCGCCGTAACCAAAGGCAAGTATCTATTTAGTGTCAATGGGTTATATGAAGTAGGTGAACTACGGCAACTACCAGATGGGCATGCCTATTATTTTGATGGCGATGATAAATACCCAATAGATCAAAAATCGATGAAAATTGAAGGAAAGATAGTTTCTAGTTTGGAGTATTGAAACCAAAACATGTTGCTCTGAAAGGTATACAATTTATAACCTTATTGGTAATAAATTGTATACCTAAAAATTGTGTATCACACCGATCACTATCGTGAATTCGGTATCATTAACGACAAGAGCTCTTTTTCTTCTGCTATATCACCAAAACATTCACGATAAGCATGTCTAGCTCGATAAAGAGCCAGTTGTTGTATCACTCGCTCAGGGCTATTTTTCACATTGTTAGCTGTAAATTTAAGTGCAAATTTAGGGGAAAAACGTTCAACAAATGCATTCAATGATTTAGAGCGAATGGATTTACCGCTTTTCACTTCAACGGGAATAAAGCCCCCTTGCTTTTCAAACAGAAATTCAATCTCAGAAGTATTGCCACGTTTAAAACTGTTCAACTCTATTCTGCTATTTCCAACCATCGCACTGATCATTTCATTGGCAACAAATACTTCAGCAATGAAGCCTTTATAAGCATCTTTTCCTCTGAGAATATCCTGATAGGAAACCCCAATCATCTTTGTTAGGATCCCTACATCATGCGGCAGCAGCTTAAATTTATTTTCTTCTACTTGAAAATCCATATTATACGAAGCATTTATCCCCTCAAAAATATGCACTTTATGCACGACCATGAGATCTCTTAAAAAATCGATGGGCTCAACAACATCTTCATAACGCACACTTGTATTACCCAATGTTCCTTTGAATTTGAACTTGGGGGTATTACCATCTTCTTCACTGGCAATTTGCCTAGCCATACTAGCGTATATTCTTTTTAACTTAAGCGTTGATACTTCATGATCTTTTGATAACTTACCAAAGTCAGTTTCGTATCCTTTGATTAAGTCGGCCTGCACCTTATCTACAGCACGAACTCGTTCCAAAGGTTGTGTTACTGGATAAGAAACCCATGCCTCTACAGCTTCAGGCATACCACCGACAAACCAGTAATCTTGAACACAGCTCATTAATTTCTGATGAGCTATTTCGGGCACAGATTGATCAACAGGTAACTCAGCAGCATCCGTCAACACTTCATTTCCCGTCGCTTTCAAAAACTCTGAAAAGGTCATTGGGTACATTGGCATCCACTCTACTTTTCCAACTGGAAAGCTTCTGTACAAACCAATATTTGACCCTGTAGCAACTATATGGATTTCAGGAGCATCTTCACTAAAAAATTTTAATGTTGTCAGTGCCTTTTCAGAAAAGCCTACTTCCTCGAACACTATAAGATCTTGAGCAGGATCGAATGAGTCAGATAGGTAAAATTGAATATTTTTTATTATCGACCCAATGTCTTTTCCATCATTAAAAATAGAATCAGCGTCATCCATTTTCATAAAATTGATTTCAAAAACTTTACGATAATTGGTTTCGCCAAATTTCTTTAGTGCACTGGACTTGCCAACTTGGCGCGCACCATAAATCAAAGCAGGCTTTCTTAATTCGCTTTGCTTCCAATTTAGTAATTGCGTATCAATGTTTCTGTAAAAATACATAACCAAACTAATTCTATAAACCTACCTACTGATATAGCATACAATTACTTAAAATGGTATTTTTTGACACGTTAAAATGAAGATGATTGGTATTTTTTACCACGTTAAATTCTATTAAAATGGTATTTTTTACCACGTTAAGTTTTACTACAATGGTATTTTTTAACACTTTCGGTGGATAATATAGCAATTACAGCTCATCAACTCCTTGTACTCTAACAGCTTTAATCCGAAGCTGTGATCGCTGAATATAGGTAGACTTCGGTGTCCCAAAAAAGAGTAAAATTATTTGCGGTGTCCCACATGTGCCCCATAAGGCTCTAGAGTCGCTATTAAAAGCTCAGATCCGTCCAATCCAGCATAGGTGCAATACTGAATTTTCTATTGGTTGATGTTATTGAAGTTTTTGCCATTGAGCTTGTTCTATTAGAGCTAAGTGAATCACTGAATTGCCCTATTTTCGCATACTTTAAGATATTTTGGGGACTCAGCTCCTGCTTTAGCACTCAGTTTTAAACTGCATTTAATTTTTGAAAGGAACTGCCTTCTCCATATCGACATACTCATCAAAAAATATAAAGCCCCCTTAAGCATCCCCTCATATAAACCAGTCATATCAACGGTTTTAAGGTAAAATGCTCAAAATAGCCTAAACATGTTCAATGACAGCACCATGATAAATCAAGATTTAATTCATAATCACATAGATGAA
>NZ_ML014863.1 GCF_003675895.1 Parashewanella curva | reverse complement strand
TATTAGCTGGCTTATGGGTCTTTTTACAGCTCAACGAAGTTCTTTCTAACTATACCATTGAGGAGATTGAAGCATTTAGAGAGTTGGCTAGTTCGTTTTTTGGACAAACCATGTAGATACCTATGCCCATACCGCAAATTCGTTCCCGTTAGGATCTGCAAAGTGAAAACGTCGACCTCCTGGAAAAGAAAACTCTGGTTGAATAATACTCCCACCCGCTTGTTCAATATCCGTTTGAGTCTGTGATAAATCGTCACTAAAAAGCACAATTAAGGGGCTGCCTTTTTCTAATGAAACATGAGTATCAGCTAAATAAAAACCACCATTTACTGTTTGTCCAGTAAAACTGCAATATTCATCACCAAAGTCCATAAACTCCCAATCAAATACTTGGGTAAAAAACGCTTTTGTCACAGCAATATCTTTGGCAGGTATTTCTAGGTAATTCACTTGATTATGAATATTCATTTCACACTCCTTTGTTTAAGGATCTACTTTGATACAAAATCACCATAAAGGCAAAACCATGGATTAAGGGTGGTCGCCTAGTGAATGTCCTAAGCAAAGATAACCTTGTCATTAATCCAGACGAAAGCTAATTTTACTAGCTACAGCATCAATTTCGATTTTGTTGACTCACACTCGCTACTTAAATTTTGGGATGAAATAGTCCATGCCTCTTTTATAGGTAATAAGGTCTTTCTAGAATATCTAGAATATAAATAATGACTAACATCAGTGTAAACTTCTCTGGGTAACTCCAGCATTTTATGTTTGATTGTCACAGATATTCCTTGGGGAATACTAGCACTAGGAATATCTTCCCATTCCATATCTACAGAGGCTTTATACTCTAATAATAAGTTCATTGCTTTTACGAGCTCAGTTTGATTCCCATTGTTAGCTATTAATTCACTTACAATATGTTTTAATGGATTATTTTTCGAACTTATCGGATTTGGATTTGCTCCATTTTCTAGTAAGAGTTTTAGTATATTATAGTGACCGTTTTTGGTTGCAGCGATTAACGGCGTGTAGCCGTTAGGTGTACCTAAATCAACTGCCGCATCGAATTTTATTAACAGTTTGACGATCTCTATATAGCCTTGCTCAGCGGCTAAAATTAACGGTGTATAGCCTTCTTCACAAGTCGTATTGACCTCTGCACCATTTTGCAATAGAAACCTTACAATATGTTTATGCCGATTTACAGTAGCCATCCGCAATGGTGTACATTTGCTACCTCTAGGAGTATTAACATCAGCATCGTGTTGTTTAAGAAAGACTACAATTTTTAAATGACCATAGCCTGCAGCGCCGCCTAAAGCGGTGCATCCATCTGTTTTTTGTGCATTAACATTAGCGCCATGTTGTTGAAGAAACTTTACAATATCTGTGTGCCCAGTATTGGCAGCAGCTATTAAAGGGGTGCATCCGTCACAATAAATAGAATTGACATCAGCTCCTTGTTTTTGTAAAAGTTTAACGATTTTATGATGACCGTGATGAGCTGTGATTTGTAACAATGTAGCCTTATTGGTATCGGTGTATAAGTTGGTGCTAAAGTGGAATTTTAATATCAGCTCTTTTATTGCTCTGTTATTTCCTTTAATAGCGTATGTTTGAATGTTGAATAGTGTTGAAACTACGCGCGATATGTGTTGTTTGATTCTTTTCTTTTGGAAAAAATTAAGCCTTTGACGATAATCCAAACGTGTCTGCTCAACTTCTATGCTCGTCCTTGCAACATAGCGATCTTTTGCTCTCTCAACTGAAACAGAGAAAACAGTACCGTTGACATTTAGGCTGATAGATTGTGTAAATAATTTTAGCGTGTTGTTAACTACATAATGGCCAATTACTAGAGCTGTAATTTGTTCCTTTACGGTTGCCATAATTCTACGCTCCGGACATTTTTAGCGTTCAGCCGAATTATTGACAATTATTAGCGAGATTAATTGAAGTGGAGTTTAACTGTAATCTGCATATAATTGACGGGCTCAATAACTTCAGCAAGTTTTGCATAATAAGTTAGAAGACTAACTGTATACTGCTCCCCCCCCCCTGTATACTCAGTAAACAAACTGCGATTATGGCCTTTGATTTATACACAAGAAAACGTCTAGTTCACGGCTTTCAGGAATCATTTTAACTCAGCATTTTTCAACAAATAAACACACATAAATGTGAATCCAATCAAACTAAATACCTGATTTACTTTTGCTTGCATTCGCCCCCTAAGCTAAACTATCGCCTCAATATTTTTAATGAAGTATAGAAATGTCTAGCATATCTAAAGCAGTGATCGTGTTTAGTGGCGGTCAAGATTCCACTACCTGTTTATTTCAAGCTATGGCTCATTATGATGAAGTTCACGCGATAACTTTTGATTATGGTCAAAGGCATAAACAGGAGATAAACCAAGCTCAATTTCTAGCGAAGAAGTTGAATGTCGCTAGCCATAAAATCATGGATGTTTCATTACTCAACGAACTGGCTATTTCTGCTTTAACGAGAGATTCGATCCCAGTATCACACACACTGATGGAAAATGGCCTACCTAACACCTTTGTTCCCGGTAGAAATATCCTGTTTTTAACCCTAGCTGGTATTTATGCATATCAGCTTGGCGCTGAAACAGTCATAACTGGTGTATGCGAAACAGACTTTTCAGGTTACCCTGATTGTCGCAATGACTTTGTTAAAGCAATGAATTCGGCTTTAGTTCAAGGCATGGATTATAAGCTCAATATCGTCACTCCTTTAATGTGGCTGGATAAAGCTGAAACATGGGCATTAGCCGATAAATATCAAGCTTTAGAAACCGTGCGCAATGACTCTTTAACTTGCTATAACGGCATTGTTGGAGATGGATGTGGTGATTGCCCTGCTTGTGATCTAAGACTAAAAGGCTTATACCATTACTTACATAATAAAGAAGAAGTAATGCACTCATTGGAAGAGAAAATACGTGCTGAAATGGCTTAATAAATTACTGCCAACTTCGTTATATTTTGCCTTAGGGATTTCCGCTATCTCTGGGGCTTTATACTTTTTAGGTTTGAATACCCCATTCATTGAAGATTCACTTGCTTACCAACGTCCTGAGATTAGCCATGGTGAACTTTGGCGCATAGTAACTGGAAACTTGCTGCATAGTAATCATTGGCATTTATTGATGAATCTTGGTGGCTTATGGGTGATTTTATCGCTGCATGACATGCACTATACCCGTAAAGGTGTGTGGGCACTATTTGCTGCGTTGTGCGTACTTGAGGGGCTTGGTCTTTACCTATTTTACCCGTCGACTATAGGCTATGTTGGTTTATCGGGTGTACTTCATGGCTTATTTGCTTTTGGTGCAATCATGGATATTCAAGCCAAGATGAGAACAGGCTGGTTGTTATTCATCGGAGTTATATTAAAAGTTGCTCATGAACAGATTTATGGAGCGAGTAGCGATGTAGCAGCAATGATTAACGCACCTGTTGCAACTGAATCCCACCTGATTGGAATGATTTCAGGTTTTGCAATTGCAGCATGTTATTTAGCAAAAAATCGCCAAAAAAGATAGAAACGTTTATCAAAACATATAAATATCAAAGCCTTGTAAACAAATAATTTTTTGATATTTATATTTCTTATATATCTAACCTATAAAAAGACCATCTAACACCATAAGAAAAAAAACTGTACCTTTTCAAGTAACTATCACTAAGCTGAGGTACGGTTTATGGGAGTTAGCAGTGAAATGCTCCAATTCATAAATCCTGCACATACGCTGTTTGTTGTTAATCCTGCTGCAAACAGTGGAAAGTGTGACGATGAGTTTCAAACAATTAGAACAGGTTTGAACCTCGATCAACAAACATCTTATAGCATCATATACACCTCCCAAAATAATACAGATGCAGGCAAAGTCGCTGCAGAATGGTTAGAAGCTGAAACATGTCCTATAAAAGCTTCGAGTGAACATACTCTAAGAATTTTTGCCGTGGGTGGAGATGGTACATTATCCCCCGTCATAAGAGAGTTTCATGGTCGAGATAATGTTCAAATTGGTGTGTTACCATTCGGTACCCTAAACGATGCTGCTCATGCATTGAACCTTTTCCCCAAAACCCTCCAAGATTATAAAGAAATAATTAACAGCACTAATGCTGCTGAGACAGGCAGTTATACTATCGAAGAGCTTGATAAAAATGGTCTGCTAACAAGAAAAAAAGCCGTCGCTTATATTGATGCATTTGCTGGTATTTCTTTAGCGACTCTTAGAAATAAAGAGGCTGCAGATAAAACGCCTGATTGCCTTTCTCGCTGTCGCTGTTTAATTGGTAGCCATTTAGAAACTGACCTGCGAGCTCTTTACGAAACATGGAAGTGGCAGGGAATGTCGATTTCAATAGAGGATGAAAGTGGTGGATCAATATATAAAGGTGACATAGGCAATCTGTCCATGACCACACTGGGCATTATTGGTGATCTTCAAATTAGCCCTCAAATTCGACCACAATGGTATCCTAACGACGAACTTAAAGGTGAGATACATATAGCTGAAGATGGAGGTCTAATTCGCAATCCATATCGTCTTTGGTCCCTCACAGGATCAGGGCATAGAAATGGATGTGATTGGAGCCAAGGATATCCAATCGAACATAATAAAAGTCTGGTCATCCATGAAATGGGAGATGGGAATCACCAAATCGAATTAGAAAACGGCGAACATTTCTTCTTTCCAATACAAGTGACATGGAAAAATAGACAAGCCACTTTGGTTGCAGGAAAGTACCCTCAGTCGGATTAAATTGTTAGAGGCTAATTCGCCTCTAACATCTGCTCTCTTAATTGCTTAACTTGATCTCTAAGCTCAGCCGCTTGCTCAAACTCAAGGTTGCGAGCATGCTCTAGCATTTGCTTTTCAAGCGCGTCAACTTCACGACTTAATGCGGCAATATCCCTTACTTGGTAAGAACCTCTAGGCTCAGCCACTTCACGGTATTCAGAGATAGAATTTTGCTCTTCAACGCTATCACCAACATCCATAACATCGGTGATCCGCTTAACAACACCTTTAGGGGTAATGCCATGTTCTTCGTTAAAAGCTCTTTGTTTATCTCTACGCCTTTCAGTTTCATCCATGGCTTTCCTCATGGATTTGGTAATTCTGTCGGCGTATAAAATTACCTTCCCATTAACATTACGAGCGGCACGACCAATGGTCTGGATAAGAGATCTTTCAGAACGTAAAAAACCTTCTTTATCAGCATCGAAAATACACACTAGCGAGACTTCCGGCATATCCAAGCCTTCTCGTAATAAGTTAATGCCGACTAACACATCAAACTTACCTAAACGGAGATCTCGAATGATCTCCACTCGTTCAACCGTATCAATATCCGAGTGTAAATATCTTACCTTAACACCGTGATCATCAAGGTATTCACTTAAGTCTTCTGCCATACGTTTGGTCAGTGTAGTAACCAACACTCGCTCATTTACCGCAACTCGCTTTCCTACTTCTGAAAGTAAATCATCAACCTGAATCGCAACAGGTCGAACTTCAATCTCAGGATCTAATAAGCCTGTTGGACGTACAACTTGCTCAGCAATCTCACCTTCACTTTTCTCAATTTCATAATCGCTTGGGGTTGCCGATACATAAATGGTCTGCGGCATCAGGTTTTCAAATTCTTCAAACTTAAGTGGACGATTATCTAATGCCGACGGTAAACGGAATCCATATTCCACCAGCGTGGTTTTTCGGGAGCGATCACCCTTATACATAGCCCCAATTTGTGGAACGGTAACGTGAGATTCATCAATTACTAGCAAACCATCAGCAGGTAAGTAATCCAATAGCGTTGGTGGCCCATCACCTTCAGCACGACCAGAAAGATATCGTGAATAGTTTTCAATACCAGAGCAGTACCCTAACTCAATCATCATTTCTAAATCATATTGGGTTCTTTCAGTGATCCGCTGCGCTTCAATCAGTTTGTTGTTCTGAAGAAGTTCTTCTTTACGCCACTTAAGTTCCTCTTTTATTTTCTCTGTAGCACCTAAAATGGTTTCTCTTGGTGTTACGTAATGAGTTTTCGGATAAATGGTAGTACGTGCTAACTTTCGAGTTTGTTTACCCGTTAGAGGATCAAACTCGCTGATACGATCAATTTCATCATCAAATAACTCCACTCTAACGGCATCTCTGTCTGAGTCAGCGGGGAAAATATCAATCACTTCACCTCTAACTCTAAAAGTGCCTCGCTGTAATTCCACATCATTGCGAGTGTACTGAAGCTCACTAAGACGTTTAAGAATATCTCGCTGCCCCATAAAATCACCTTGGCGAAGATGTAGCAGCATTTTCATGTAAGAATCAGGATCGCCCAAACCATAAATTGCAGAAACTGAGGCAACCAAAACTACGTCTCGTCGTTCTAGCAAAGCTTTTGTAGCCGATAATCGCATTTGCTCAATATGAGCATTTACCGATGCGTCTTTTTCAATAAAAGTATTAGAAGCAGGAACATAAGCTTCTGGCTGATAATAGTCATAGTAAGAAACAAAATACTCCACCGCATTGTGAGGAAAGAACTCTTTCATCTCACCATAGAGTTGAGCTGCCAGCGTTTTATTCGGCGCCATAATGATAGTTGGGCGACCTAGCTCTGCAATCACATTGGCAACGGTGAAAGTTTTACCAGAGCCTGTTACACCGAGTAACGTTTGTGCGGCAATGCCTGACTCTAGGCCCTCTTTTAGTTGTGTAATTGCAGTAGGTTGATCCCCTGCAGGTTTAAATTTGGATTCTAATTGAAAAACAGAGTCAGACACTTATGGGTTCCTTTATATACTCGTGATAACTGATGATGCAGGATTTCAGCGAGAATTTGAGCTAAAGTGATTCTAATCGCTCAGATTTTTTTACACAAATAGAACTCGTATATAATCGTTGGCGTATGCTCGATTTCAGATTCAATAGGAGTATGACTAGTCATTACTAGGGCGTGTTGATCTTTCGTGATTATTTTTGCAGCGATAAATTGCTTATCTTATGCAAGGCAGAGTTTGTGCTGTGTGGTTATTACCGACATACAAACCTGTCGTTACTTCGTTTCTACATAAACAAACGATAACGCAGCAGAAGTGACCAATTTACGCTGTCTTCGATGCTTTTGAGCACTTCCTGTTCTGTGTTGTGACCAGTTTACTTAGATGGCTAAGCTTCACTGCTCACGCCTTGAACAAAAAAGTGCTCAAATAGCACAAAATTTAATCCTGAAAGATCAACACGCCCTAGTATTAAAAAATTATGAAAGTTTTTTAGATCTATTACCTAAAGATTACAGAACAGCGATCGTATTAATTTTTTTATTGACATGCAGTTGTAGCAAGGTGTTCAGCGAACATTTTTGTGATCTTTCTCGATTTCATACACATTTTACGGCCTATTCAACATTACAAGTTCGTAACATTTTCGAGCTAACAATGCCCAACATCACAACGATGGTAAGATACTGATATAAAACAGTATTTTTCACCGCCATAAAAACAGTGCAATTTAAGTCCAAGCCTTTTATATCAAGGGCTACAGCCAAAAAAATGTTTATTCTCCACAAGCTTATCCACAGTTTCAGTGGATAACTCTCAGCAAGCTTGCTGCAAAAGGTTTTGCTTCATTTTAATTAACAAAATATGACATCAATATTTGTGTAATAAAATTACACGGTTGCATGGGTATGCTGTTTAATTTTTAGCAAAACTGCTTAATCTTTAGCTCAAAAACCTTAGGCTAAATTGGTAGTGGGCTGCTTTTGTGAATTGTTCTATCATGGTTGCACGCTGGTTTAATTTATTTTAGAGCATGTCATGCGCCATTCTATTGATGTTCAATGTCCTCATTGCCACGGTGTTTCAATATCTAAG
>NZ_ML014862.1 GCF_003675895.1 Parashewanella curva | reverse complement strand
GGCTTATGGGTCTTTTTACAGCTCAACGAAGTTCTTTCTAACTATACCATTGAGGAGATTGAAGCATTTAGAGAGTTGGCTAGTTCGTTTTTTGGACAAACCATGTAGATACCTATGCCTATATCTTCAAGTGGAATTCGCATAATTCCAATCAGCCCTTTCGTGATTATCAGGTGTTCATCTTGAATATATATTGAATAGTTTTTAGCTGCTCTATAATTGGCAATACAGAAGACCATGCCATACAGGAACAAAGAACATATGATAACTGCTAAAAGCTCACTAAAAGTCCATAAAAGGGAGTAACTCAAGATTGCTAACACAATTAATGAGACGCTCAATAAAAACATGCTACTTACTTTTGCAGCTCTAGAATTTAAATGAGCAATTGTTGGTGAATGATTCTTTGAAAAATAAGGTATTGCGTAATACCAACTCGCAGGCTCAGAGGCAAGAGTGAGCGCCAGTGTAGTTGTAGACTCTTTCCTTCCTTCGTCTGCATGCTTTAAAAGTTTATCTTTTACTGTTGTTGGGTCACCTTTTGAATCTGCATCTCCATCGCCATGCTTATCTATCATTTTCAATGCAGTAAGTCTTGGGTCACCTTTTGCTCCCCTTGCTTGCCATAAACCGCGAATAATACTTACCATAAGATAGACTTCAATAATGATTAATAAGGCGATTAAGGGATATCGAATATAAGAGATGAATTCAAAATATGATGCAAAATCTGGTGGGAAAGAATAACGAGCTACTAAACTACTTAAACTGAAAATAACTAACATCTTCCAGAGCTTTTGCTCCCCTAGCTTAATGATACAAAACCAATAAACAGAAGGAAAAACAGCAAAAAACATCAAACTGATAAAATAGAAGCTATACCAATCTTGAGTATTTTGAAGTTGCTCAGGTAATAATTTTATACCTAAGCCATACCCTAAAATTGCTACTACAAGAAATACTAATCTAGCTTTTACTGCCAAGCGCATTAAACACTCCATTGTTATCTTTATGTTAAAAAACAATATTGTGCTAATAATGGATTATTCAAGTTGCAGCTAGAAAATATAATGCTTTTTTTGAAGGAGTAATATGCGGAGAACTAGTGGAACTGAAAATATTAGAAGTTAAAACGAACAAAGCCTCAGTAAACTGAGGCTTTGAAACAAAAACAAATTTGGCTTTAACTAATTACTTAGCTAAAGCGTCTTTTGCTTTTTCAACTAAAGTTGCGAATACAACTTTGTCGTATACTGCGATGTCTGCCAAAATCTTACGATCGATTTCGATAGACGCCTTCTTAAGACCGTTGATGAAACGGCTGTAAGATAGACCATTTTGACGAGACGCTGCATTGATACGTGCAATCCATAGTTGACGGAATTGACGTTTCTTTTGACGACGGTCACGGTAAGCATATTGACCAGCTTTAGTTACAGCTTGTACTGCTACGCGATAAACGCGTGAACGAGCACCGTAATAACCTTTGGCAAGTTTCAGTACTTTTTTGTGACGAGCACGAGCGGTTACACCACGCTTAACTCTTGGCATTTTCTAGATCTCCTAAATTAAGCGTATGGTAATTGACGCGCGATTGCTGGAACGTCAGACTTAGCAACAAGACACTTAGCACGTAGATGACGTTTACGCTTAGTGCTTTTCTTAGTCAAAATGTGACGAAGGTGAGCTTGCTTGCGCTTGAAACCATTAGCAGTTTTCTTAAAACGCTTAGCAACACCCTTATCGGTTTTCATCTTAGGCATTGTATACTACTCCGCATTGGGAATGTTAATAAATAGCAAGGCGAAATGAGACTTATAAAAGCCTCATTTACTTTTAAATAATTGCCCTACTTATTTCTTTTTAGGCGCCAGCACCATTACAGCTTGGCGACCTTCCATTTTCGGGAAAGACTCCACTACTGCAATTTCTTCCAAATCACCTTTAATACGGTTCAAAAGATCCATACCGATGCTTTGGTGTGCCATTTCACGGCCACGGAAACGCAGCGTAACTTTCGCTTTGTCACCATCGTTTAGAAAACGAGTCAGGTTGCGTAGTTTTACCTGATAATCGTTTTCATCAGTTCCAGGACGGAATTTAACTTCCTTAACCTGAACCTGCTTTTGCTTTTTCTTCTGTTCTTTTTGAGCTTTCGCTTTATCGAACAAAAATTTACCGTAGTCCATGATCCTACATACTGGAGGTTCAGCATTCGGGCTAATTTCTACAAGATCAAGTCCTGCTTCATCAGCTTTACTCTGAGCTTCTCTGATGCTCATGATACTAGGTTGTTCACCTTCAGCACCACTTAAACGAACTTCAGTTACACCAGTAATTTCTTCATTGATTCTATTGGCAGCGTCTTTGCGTCCACCTGTTCTTTTAGCCTTTATGACTTATTCCTCCAAAAGATTTAGACTACGGAGCGAAATTTGTTCACGGATTTTAGCGGCAAAGGCATCAATACTCAACTTACCTAAGTCTTTTCCGTCTCGAGTTCGCACCGCGACTTCCCTATTTTCCATTTCTTGGTCACCTACGACCAGCAAATAAGGAACACGTCTTAACGTGTGCTCGCGTATTTTAAAGCCAATCTTCTCGTTTCTCAAGTCACTTGATGCACGAATACCCTGCTTTTTGAATAATCCGATGATTTCTTGTACATAATCGGCTTGTTTATCAGTGATATTCATTACAACTGCTTGAGTTGGTGCAAGCCAAGTTGGGAATCGACCCGCGTATTCTTCAATTAGAATACCGATGAAACGCTCCAATGATCCTAAAATAGCGCGATGAATCATTACCGGAGTTTGACGGCTTCCATCTTCTGCTACATAAGTAGCACCTAAACGAGATGGCAATGCGTAGTCTAATTGTACTGTGCCACACTGCCAAGCACGATCTAAACAGTCATGAAGTGTGAACTCGATCTTAGGGCCATAGAATGCTCCCTCACCTTCAAGGATATCGTACTTGATATTATTATTAGCAAGAGCTTGTTTTAATGCTTCTTCAGCCCTGTCCCACATATTGTCATCACCGATACGTTTTTCTGGGCGAGTTGATAACTTAACGACAATATCTTCAAAACCGAACGTTGAGTATGTATCGTAAACCATCTTGATACATTTACTCACTTCTTGCTGAACTTGATCATCCGTACAGAAAACGTGGGCATCATCTTGAGTAAAACCACGTACACGCATTAGGCCATGCAAAGAACCTGATGGCTCATTACGATGACAACAACCAAACTCAGCCATACGCAATGGAAGATCACGATAAGACTTCAACCCTTGATTAAAGATTTGAACATGACCAGGGCAGTTCATAGGTTTCAAAGCATAATCACGTGCTTCACTGTGGGTAGTGAACATTGCTTCTGAGTACTTATCCCAGTGACCTGAACGTTCCCATAAAACACGATCCATGATCATTGGACCTTTAACTTCATCGTACTCATAGTCAACTAATTTAGTACGAACAAAAGTCTCAAGCTCACGGAAAATGCTCCAACCATCATTATGCCAAAACACCATACCAGGCGCTTCTTCTTGCATGTGATATAGATCTAACTGCTTACCAATTTTACGATGATCACGTTTTGCCGCTTCTTCTAAACGGTTCAGGTGAGCTTTCAATGCTTTTTTATCAGCCCAAGCGGTACCATAGATACGCTGTAACATCTTATTGTTTGAATCACCACGCCAGTACGCTCCTGCAACACTCATTAATTTAAAGTGATGGCAGAATTTCATGTTTGGAACGTGAGGGCCACGACACATGTCGATGTATTCTTCGTGATGGTACAAAGCAGGCGTTGAATCTTGACTTATATTTTCGTCAAGAATTTGCATTTTATAAGTTTCGCCACGAGCCTCAAAAGTGTCTCTCGCTGTCTGCCAACTGCCGACTTTTTTAACTACGTTATAGTTAGTTTTAGCAAGTTGCAGCATTCGCTTCTCAAGTGCATCAATATCTTCTTGAGTCAGTTTATGATCAAGATCGACATCGTAATAGAACCCATTATCGATAACTGGCCCAATTGCCATTTTGACATCTGGCCACAATTGCTTAATAGCATGACCTAATAAATGAGCACAAGAATGACGCAGAATCTCTAACCCTTCATCATCTTTCGCGGTAATGATTGAAAGCTCAGAATCAGCTTCGATAATGTCACATGCATCTTTTAATTCACCGTTAACTCGACCAGCAATACAGGCTTTTGCAAGGCCAGAACCGATATCAGCGGCAACATCATATGTGGAGACAGGTTGTGCAAACTCGCGTTTGCTTCCATCAGGAAGTGTAATAACAGGCATAAAATTTCCTTTCCAGTGGTGACCCATACGAAGGGCCACTTGGGTAGTAGTGTGAAATTCAATTAGAGGGTTAGCCTATACCAGAGTCTAATTTTTCCCTAATTGATTGAAGCTATATAATACTTGATTGCTATTAATAACAGCAAACAAAGATTAAATTTTTTTGAATTTAATTTTGAGATTTAGACAAGTTTAAAATCTGTTCTATTATTAAATTCCCGTTGGGTATTGATTCACGTAAATACTGAGGTACAAGGATGTTAAAAATTGTAGTATTTGCAGCGTTATCATCACTAAACATTTCGATGTATAGCTTGCCAAAAATAGATGTAGAATTTAAAAACCATATAGAAACCCAACAATCAAAAGCCCTTTTACTAAAAGACATAGAGCAAGAACTGAAAACACAACATTTACAAATGATAGACAGAATCCGTAAAGAAGATTTTTTTGAACAAGGCTTAAAAATTCAAAAAGTAAGCTTTCCAAAAATCAAAAAAGTTGATGACCCAAACAAGCCTATAGAATATTAAATTAGTTCTTTGGTTTTAAGTACACGTTCAACTGTATCCACAATTGACTGTGTCTGAGAATCAATTTCAATATTAAGAAATGTACCCAATCCCGCTTCACTTAAGTTCGTCAACTTAAGTGTTTCAGGGATTAAATAAAGCTCAAAAGTATTATTCTCCACTTTTCCTATCGTTAAGCTACAACCATTTACAGCAATAAAACCTTTATACAAAATATATTTCATCCATGTAGGTGCAACCTCTAGCGTCAAGTTAAAGTGATCATCAGTATTCTTCACTGAGACGACTTTTGCTTGCGTATGAATATGCCCTGAGACAATATGCCCTCCAATTTCATCTCCAAATGACAATGATCTTTCGATATTTACTTGATGCCCCTCGTCAACAACATCTAAATTCGTAACCCTTAGTGTTTCTTCCATTACATCAAAAAACACCTTATCATCTCTTTGTTCAGTAACTGTCAAACACACACCGTTAACAGCAACACTTGCACCACTTATTAAGTTCTTACAAAACTCAGGTTTAATAGCGATCCCAAATTGTTTTAGACCATGCAATTTGTTAATTGAAACTACGTCCGCTGTTGTTTGTACAATTCCTGTAAACATTTAGTTATTCTCTTCAGTTATCAAAGGTGTATGAATGAATCATTTCGGGTATCAAGCTAAACGTTTATTTCAGCTCGCAGCCCCAATCTTTATCGCGCAAATAACCCAAACATTGATGGGATTTACTGATACGGTTATGGCAGGTCAAGTCAGTGCTACTGATATGGCTGCCGTAGCCATCGGCACTAGTTTATGGTTTCCGCCTTTTCTATTTATTTTGGGCATATTGATGGCATACACACCAGTGGTATCTGGGCATCATGGTGCCAACAACGCAGAAAAAATTCGCCCTCTTATTCATCAAGCAGCTTACATTGCCTTAATCGGGGCAATTTTAGTAATGCTAGTACTGAGTTATTCTTCTCTCATTCTCTCAAAAATGTCCCTTGAACCCAAGTTGGCTGAGTTGGCGAAAGGCTATATTGATGCTGTTTTATGGGGAGCGCCAGCTTTTATGCTCTATCAAGCATTAAGAGGATGTAGTGAAGGGATATCTTATACTTTGCCAACCATGGTAATTGGATTTATTGGTTTACTAATCAACATACCCGCAAACTATATATTTATTCATGGATATTTTGGTGCACCTGAAATGGGTGGTGCTGGTTGTGGTGTGGCAACAGCTCTTGTAATGTGGTGCACGCTATTTAGCATGGCTATTTATATACACTTCCATCCTAAATTCAAACAAATAAAGTTATTCAATAAATTGTACAAACCTGATTTATCAGTAATAAAATCATTAATCATATTAGGCTTACCAATAGGTTTATCCGTTTTATTTGAAGTCAGCTTATTTTCAGTTATTGCTCTTATGCTTGCACCACTAGGAGCAAATGTTGTAGCAAGCCACCAGATAGCACTAAATTTTTCATCGCTGGTTTTTATGCTTCCATTATCCATTGGGATGGCTGTTTCAATTCGAGTGGGATATTACGTTGGCGTGAAAATATTAATTTATCAAAAACCGCTACCAAGGTTGGATTAGCCGTCGGATTAATTATGGCTGTAGTTACAGCTATATGTACCCTTCTATTTAAAGAACAAATCGCTTTAATCTACAACGATAACCCCATTGTTGTTCAAATGGCTGTCGCACTAATGGGGCTTGCAGCCATGTATCAAATTTCTGATGCCATCCAAGTTGTCGCAGCAGGCGCTTTACGTGGCTACAAAGACAATACAGTAACTTTTTTTATTACCTTAGCATCATACTGGGGAGTAGGAATAACACTCGGATATATTCTTGGCAAAACAAATTTCATCGTAAGTCCAATGGGCGCCAAAGGGTTTTGGATAGGACTCATTGCAGGGTTAACGACAGCAGCTATATTATTCTTTTGGCGTTTACATTTCACTCAAAATAGAGCCGCGCATCAAATCAAAACTATTAATTATTGAGCAAGTCGCATATAAAACCAGCGAACAACTTACTAAACATAAATCCGGACTTGCGCTTATGACAACTTCAACCTAAGATAAGCGCCATCGGACATCATGTCCCACTTCAAAATACAACCGTAGCTCAGTTGGTTAGAGCACCACCTTGACATGGTGGGGGTCGGTGGTTCGAATCCACTCGGTTGTACCATTCTAGATACATAGCAAAATCAATACCTTATCAGATAAATTATCTTTATGATTTCATCATGATTTTTGTATAAAAATGACCTTGTGCCAATTTGGTGACAGATTCGTGGTCTCATACCTATTCTTTTTAAGAAATATCATGACCCCCACCCTAGATGTATAGGTAATCTTAATTTTTGGATGAAAAAGTTATGATTTCACCGTGAAACGACACACTTAACTTTCTACTTGTGACAATTTTTTGATATTCAGGCTATAAATCAAGCACTTTACACCGTTTTGTTTCTTTGCAAATCAATTATACCCAAGTGAATTCAAATTGCAGATGTGAGCGTTTGAAAGTTGTCAGTAATTCTACTCGTTAAAGTATCTGCAATTTCTGGTAGTTTGACATCGAAAAAGTAATTTATCCGTTCTCGGAACTCTTTCGCTGAAGCGAAATATTCATTATTCCTAATATGCTCATTCATTACTTTCCAAAGCCGCTCAATTGGGGTCAAATTTGGGCTGTATGGTGGTAAGTAATGAAGCTCTATTTTCAGTTCTTTCGCTTTTTCTTTTACGCTGTCCGCACGATGGTAAGCCGCACCATCTAAGATAAGGTGAATACGTTTCGCTTTAGAATGTTGCGCTTTCAATTTCACTAAAAAATCGACAACCGACTCTTGGTTAATACGCTCATATTGAGCTGTCACGGCCTCGGCTAATTTCCCTAGCTCAATACCGCCAATAATATTAAAACGAGTACGGCTTCCTGTGGTGTTGATCAACTTATCTTCACCTTTACGTATCCAACCATAAGACAGCTTGGTTGCCATAGTTGGATGGACGGCATCCATGAATACAATCGGTTCACCCTCTGGCTTTCCTGACTTTAGCGTCTCATAATCTTCTTTAA
>NZ_ML014861.1 GCF_003675895.1 Parashewanella curva | reverse complement strand
CTTCTGTGCCATACGCAGTTACGTTTCGAGTTGCAGAAAGCAAAATATAACAGCTTCAACAGCGCTGAACTTGTTGTTCAGTGGGCATTTGCCAGATATTTTTGTTCAGTAGGCTGAATAGTTACCAGAATATAAACTAATAACTTACTGTGCTTTGTGTCATAACTCATTGGAAAGTAAGTACAATTTTCACAAACTTTTTCCCTTAGCGTAGGTTTTCGTACCATTGGGCTTCAACCCCCTTCGCCAAATAAGAGAAGACGTACAAACCATTATTAATCTTGCAGCAGATAATGCCCAGCAAGATGGATTTGAATTAGATGCTCAGCAAATGAGAGAACTCACGGCGCATAATATTAGACACACAGGCTAAGCCACGACATCAATCTAAACCAAAGACCATTAGCGCATGTACAGGCAGACGCCGGTCATGAAAGTATTGATACAACCAGTTTATATATTCACACAACAGATGTTGAACGCGCCCAAAGTGCTGCATCAAAACCAATGGATCATTTAGCAGGAATAAAATAGTACAAATATAAAGCGTCGCTACGTGAATAGTTCTCTACCTAATGTACTAAACTCTGAAAGTATTCACGTAGCGTTAGAGCATAATTTCAACAACTTAGAGTCTAAACTAACAAACCTGCTTATTTTGAATCTTACATACAATTGTGCGCACAATCTATATTATGTTAAATACGATTTAGAAGTATCTATATTGCTGCAAATTTTGTGGATTGTCACTCAGACCTGGATTTTCCGGCAAGCTCAGAATCCCCTACTTTTTTTGCCATCTAACTTCAGATTTGTAAATCTTGCTAATTTAAGTGTGCTTATGTGTAAGTAAAAAATTGATTGGGTAAATTCGAACTGAATTATTTAGGGGTTACTCTAAAACTCTTTTGGGTTATTAGAGCCACATTTTTTGCAATCTACTTGCGGGAATTATTTGAAACTCTCTATATTTCTGATTGTGATCTTTTTTTCTTCAATACCTAGATTAATTAGAGTATTTTTATGTGAAATTTTTTCGCTTTCACCGTATGCACTTACAGACCAGAGGCAATCAGGATTAACACGCTTTTTGATTTCTTCGAAGTATGGTTCATCAACCTCAGATAAGGAATGACCCAATACAAGAACTTCTGTAACATGAAATAAGTTATCAAAGAAACTTCTATTTTTATTAAGTATGCTATTCGTATCTTTGAATGATTGCCTGTAGTGCCTGTAAAGCTCTTGTTTCCCTAACTCAAAAGAATGATCATAGCTATTGTTTCTTCCATCAATACCCCATTTTATTTCCTCTTTTAAAAGCCCTTGTTGTGGTTCAGATTCCTTTTCGATAAAGGGGTCTTTTGACCAAAGGTACATTTTTTCCCGCGACCTTCTAAAAGCATTGCTACAACTGGTCTAGAGCGAAAAAATCGATTTTTATACCGTTGGTCTGATTAATTGTAACCTGCTGTATTTATTTGATTTTAACATCTTGAAAGCTTTCGCAAACCTAAATGATTCACAATAATACGCATATTAAATAACAGCTTTATTGTTTCTTACTTCATTTGTACCAGAAAATTGAAAAGACAGCATTTACTCTTCCATGATAAATGGCTGCAGTCCTTGCTTTTCAACTTCAATTAATTTTTCTACTTGCTCTTGAATACTCTTAACGCTGTCACCTCTATAAAATTCGTAGCTACCAATAAGATTGATAAAATGCCAAGAAACGGGTGAAAAATTCAAGATGGCTTTCGAGTTCTCAACGTCTATTTTAGAATAATACTCATAAAGCCCAGACAGAATTGCAGCATTATGGTAGATAATAATGTTTGCGAGTAGTCTTATACTCTCAAGGTTAATACTGAGCTCTATTTCTGTTTTTCCATTGAGCATTCTACCGCCATTAACACGAGCAATGGTTGATGAAAGTTGATGATATGACTCTCCTCTGTTCAAACTACGCTGAACCACAGTTCGCTTTTCTTCGCTATCGATATAACTCAAGATATAGTCTGTCATGATGATTTCATCCAACGCTATCATGGCTTTTAGAACTGGACTCATGGCGCTTGTTGTCGACAGCTTGCGAATGATACTGGCTTGAGTGGTTTTCTTCATCGCAATAGATGCAAGTATTCTCAACACCTTATCCCACTCCTTGATGATGAGCTCCCTATTCACTTTTTTTGATGGCTTGATGATGTGATGACTGTAATCATCAACTTCTCGAAATCCAACCAATCTTGTTTTTGATTTATCTGCCAGACGTGTAAACCTTGGCATAAATTGATAGCCAAACATCTGCATCAAAGCAAAATTTACACGGTTGATGCTGTGCATATCACCTGAAACTGCAGCAACATTAATCTCCGAAGTATTGCTTTCTACGAGATCAACTAAGTAATGACTTTCATGTTCATTCGCGCTAATAGCTTTCAGATTGATTGGCAAGTGATTAGCATTGAGTACGATAGACACAATCCCTTGATTCAATCCAAAATATTTTTTCGAATACCTTGCTTTAATCGTGTGGTAGCGAGTTGCTAACTTTTGCCCGTCGATACTGGCATGAACGCCATAATCCGATAAGTTGTATTCTTTGAAAATGGACAATTTAGCCGTTTTATTGACAACCAAGTCATTCGCCGAACGTAAAGTTTGTACTCTTATGTAACTGTCATTTGTGTGTTTAAGAGTTTGCCCTTTGATATCGCTGATATCGACCATCTTCTTGAACTCAATTCCGGTAGCATTAGCCACTAAACAAGCGTTAATCGCTTCAATTTCGGGGATTTGTTTGGAGTATTTGGGTTGAATGTGGGTAAAGACTTTACTGTACTCTGTTTCCTTATCAACGATCTGAGCAAGCTCAGCGATACTCATTGTTGATAAATTGTTGAAGAAGGTGTTATTCACGCCATTTTCAATTGGTTTATAAGGAAGCGTCCAATGGGTAAACTCATTTTTCTTATTGTATTTGAGCTTGATACAACTATTTGAACCATCCCGTATACGTTGATTAACTTGAGTAAATTGAGTTTCAACACTGTCTTCTAAGTGATTTAAAATATCGACAATATTACAAGAAAGCATAGGCATGTTCAGTTCTGCTATGATGCTATCTTTTTGTTTTTCCCATTGTTCTAACGCTATGAGTTCATCTTCAAGTGCTCGATAACTATTACTGTGTTTTACATAAGCAGCAATATCACAAATGCGTTTCTGAAGCTGCCAATACACCATAAATTCATAACGATCACCGTCAATCACTCCTATATTGACGTTATTGAGTTTGGAGTTTTCATTCATCAAGAACTTACGATGGCTTTTGGGGAAGAAATTGAATGGTATTTGATCCAGAGAGTAGCGTTTAAATGCTCGCTTCTCTGCAATATGCTGTTTAAGAAAGTCGATAGCTTTAGTTAACTCAGCATCATCACAACTGAACCCAATATTCATAAAGATAGGACGAATATTCCGTTTCATCCTACGTCCGAGCCTGCCAAACATTTGCCATCGATAAAAGTCTCGGTCAAAATTTGGCTTTTGGAAGTCACTGAGAAATTGTTTAAAATCGACTTTGGGAACAATTTGAAATGCTTGCTCTCTCACTGCAACATCTGGAACCTCATCATCAATATTCACCAGCATGACTTTGTGAGCTTGATTTCTCAGCTTCTTATCAATGGCCTCAGCGATATCGATTTGCTGGCGTTGATATTCGTTACCCAGTTGCACATACTTTAAGATCTTATGGATAAAGCTACTGATAAGTTGATCATTAATCTTCCGTAACCTGAGTTGTATATAACAAAGTAAATACAGCCGAGCCTTGTTTTTGGGGCGGAACCGTTGTAGTTTTTGGATGGTATAATACTCAGCAAGTTCAGCATAATAATGAATGTTTTGCTCCGAGATCTTTAATTTTTCAAGTAATGACTTAGTTTGATAGTAGACATCTACGATCAATTGTTGCTTCTCAACCGTTGTTTTTATCTCTGTGGTTGAAAAATTTTTCTGATCTTTTTTCAATAAGGTGAGCTGGTACAGTAAATCATCATTGGTGAGCAGTTTATCCAGTTGGATTTGTAGTTTTGTATCCGTGTGCTTATAAATGATATTAAAGAGCCTACTCTGCTCGGCATTCAATGCTTCTGATATCAGTAGTTGGAAGGCAGAGTATGAGGGCTTTACTATTCGATGTTGTTGGCAATAGGACAGCAAGTTGGTGATTAAAAATTTTGGTAATGCGTGGAGCTTGGCCAAACGTTTGGCTTCTGCTAATAACTCTGACATCCAATATTCATCAGCATCTCTTAATCCCAATTTCTGATAAATTTGACTACGATTTTGATAACGCTTCTGCTTCGATATTTGCTTTTTAGGAAACAACTCTGTAGGAAAATACTGTTGCAGTATGAACTTAACATCAGCCTTCACTTTCTGAAAAGAAAACTGAAAAAAACAGCCTGAAGCATAGAAGTATCCTAGTTGTAAAACATAATCAATTTTATCTGCGACTGAGGTTAAGGTTTCTATGTATTCGGCATCATCTGACTCAAGTTGAAATAAGTCGTGGCGTTCATTGTCTTCTAAATTACTTGGTAATCCATATAGAGCATCAATTTCATCAACGGACAATACATTCAATCGAGCCATAAAAATTCTTATCATTCAATACACAAGGACATGAATGGTATACGAATTAATCTGAACCCAAGTTAAATAGACTCTGAAATACTGACTAATTGGGGGTGTAAGCCCAAACCCCAGATTTTTTTCCTCAACTATACGGATTAATAGTAACCAGTTGAAATCTGAATAAATTAGATGCAACAAACTCATTTCTGGACATAAACGCGACAGAACTAACCTCGATGTTAAAACAACTACTCAAAAGTATTCAACTAATTAGTCGACCATGAAAAACACCTAACATTCTGATCGCTAATACAATATAGCGAAATGATGCATTAGATTTCGACCAGAAATGATAAAATGGCTCACAGTTTCTGGTCGATCTTGGTGCTAAAAATGCTCAAAGAAAGCCCGTCAAATAGCCCCCATACCAGTCTGTTTGATATTACAGAACAGCTTTTACAAAATCACCCTTTACTCGCTTTGGCTCAAGCCTTTGATTGGGCATCATTAGAGCAAGAATTTAAATCGCTCTGCAAGAAAACAGGGCGAGGAGCTAAGCCCATCAGACTCATGTGTGGCTTACTTATCCTTAAACAAATGTACGATTTAAGTGATGAACAGACCGTCGAACAATGGTTGATGAATCCTTACTTTCAAGTGTTTTGCGGTGTAAAAGAATTCCAAATTAAACCACCGTGTGATGCCAGTGAGTTGAGCGTTTTCCGCAAACGAATTGGTACCCAAGGAGTCGAGAAAATCTTTGCATTATCCGTCGAACTTCACGGAGATGATGCAGAAGAAGAAACGGTTTATGTCGATAGCACCGTTCAAGAAAAAGCCATTACTTATCCTACGGATACCAAGCTTGCCATAGGGGTGATTCATCGAGTAAATAAGCTCGCAAAAGCTTGTGGAATACAACAAAGACGAACTTTTATTAAGGAAGTTGAGCAATTAAGAATAGATTGCTGCTTCAGGCATGCGAAGAATCGTAAGAAAGCCAGAAGAGCGCTAAAAAGGCTGCGTATCATAGGTGGATTACAATTAAGGGAATTACAGCGCAAACTGCCTCAGAAAGTGCTTGATTTACAGAAAGACAATTTTTCAAATTATGAGAAAGCACTCACTCAACAAAGAAAAGATAAGAACAAGATTTACAGCTTACATGAGCCTGATGTTTACTGTATAGGAAAAGGTAAAGACCAAACGCCTTACGAATACGGTAAAAAAGCTTCCGTTGTCCTCACAGAAAAAAGTCTGCTTATTATCGGTGTCGCCAGTCATGATAAAAATGAGCATGACTCAAAACTTCTCAAGCCAGCTCTCGACCACGCTCATAAGCATAGACAAACCAAAATAACTACAGCAGTGGTAGATAAGGGTTACAAAGGGTGTATGCAATATGTAGAGCAAGAGGTCGTCATTCCAAATAAGCCATTAAAAAGAGATAACGAAGCGCAAAGAAAGCGTAAAAGCTACCTCTGTAAAAGCGAGCGACGATAGAACCAGTTATCGGCCACGTGAGGAGTGACTTTAGATTGTGCAGAAACTGGTTAAAAGGAAGTGCAGGCGACGAGATCAATTTGTTAAAGGCGGCGTGTGTCTGGAATTTAAGAAAGTGGTTAGCCATTTTCTTTTTGCTTAAAAAAGATGATAAGTTTTGGTTGTTTTGTATCGAAATTGACCATAAATCGGAAAAAGTTTATTTTTGGGTACGGCTCTGAGGTTTTAGATAAATCAGATGCCGTACTTTTTGGGTTCAGAAATGGAGTTTTTCAGAACCGACTAATTAGTGTCCACTATTTCTAAGACTCATCATTTTCAACGCGCATAAAAAATCCGATATCATTAACTGATATCGGATTTTGAAGCCTGTAGAAGATGGGGCAACCAATACGCTAATTTTTATCTCAACTGATCGGTATTACTTCTAATGTAGACTTTAGTCAGCAATAAATTAAGGCAAGTCCCGTTTACTTATTGTTAGTGAATGTGTTTAGCAAACAGTACAACATCCGTTTTATGGGAAAACCGATGCTGAGTTACTAATTCACCATCAACCGTCACGGTATCACCAAGCTGGAAACCGTCGATGGAGAGGTCTATAGGGAAGATCACATGTAATAGGCCAACCTTTTTTTTCACTTCGGCATTCAAATCATCTAACGTTTCTGGTGTGCCGATTGAGACCGTTTTATGCAGGATCAAAATATAAACATTAACATTGTCAACACTCATTTGATCTAAAGTCCCAACCAAGGTTACTGTTTCAGCGTACGGTAACAGTTCTTCTGCGTTTACGTCATCTGCATTGACTTCATCATAGGCTACATCTGGGAAGCCTACCTCTGTATTGGTTACAACTGAAAAGTTCGCCTTAGCACGGGCTTGCGTGGGGTAGAATGATATAAGTAAAACAATAACAAACGTTAATAGTATTTTCATTTGACGGCTCCCTGTTCAAATTTTTCGAATTTTACAATAGCGTTAGCCATTTGATGCATCTGTCTTGAACTAAATGTATTTAAAATAGTATGACTAGGCAAGCCTAAATCGTTACTCACAAAACGGACATAAGCACTTGTGGGGTTTTCATGCGCTGGTGAATATCTAGCAATAGCATCAGCAATGGAGAGATTTCGGTAACTGCCTCCATTCAAGAGCCTTTTTATTGCATTAAAGCCATCAAGTGGATTTCGAAAGATAGCAAACCGCCCATCGTGACCGATAGCGCCATGCCGAAGAGTGAAATCACTATGAGATATATTTCCAGGGTTATTATTACGCCAAGATCTTGAACCTCCAAATTTTGTAACACTGCTGCCGTTAGTGAAGTAATAAGTAACTTTTATACCAACTTGAGCTGTAGCGGATGAGCTTTTTGGAAACTCTAAAAAACATCTGCCGTCTCTTAAATAACTTTTAAAACGACCAGGGTGAGCCATCTCAGCCATTCCTGCGGAAGCAAATGGTATTGAAGAACCAGAGCAGTCTGAGTTTTGAAAAGCTCTTATCATTGAAAAAGCATCTGTCGAGAAAAGCAGCAATAAAGTGAATAACGTTGATTTTATCATCGATAATTTCCATATTATTTATTTTTCCATAACTTGCCTTAATTACTTGCCGACTTAACTATACAAGTTCATCTTTGGGATAATCGTTAATCTTTTTAATTGCATTTGTATGGTTCGTTCACCTGCTTTTGGTAAACGGTATAATCATTGCTTTTAGATGATTAGGCGCTGCCTGAGAGTTGAAATTCTAAAATGATAAAGGAACTCGGCCGCAAGCAACCGAGTTTTATTTGAACAGTCCAAGCTGATCTGCACTTTTCTCTTTTTTGTCTAACTCTGCCAACTGTTCTTGAACATACTTTCTGATCACATCTTCA
>NZ_ML014860.1 GCF_003675895.1 Parashewanella curva | reverse complement strand
AGTTTGTCTGTGATCTTTTAGCTATGGCTCAGTGATCTATTTGCCATAATTGTTGTGATCTTTGTGTCTTGATTAGCCGTGAGTGATTATTGTTAAGTGTTAGGAAATATCAGTGCGAAATGACGGACCTACGACACTCAGACATCAATACCGAACCTTAAGACGCGACTTGAACTACACAGGTCAAGCATTAGCAGCTCCAGCTAAACCGCTTGGCGTTGGCTTTCAGGCTTATCAAAAACGATTTGGTGGTAACAGTATTTCGGGGAGGGCAGACCATGAATAAATGCGCTGTTATTGGGCTTTGTTTATTACTGACACATTGCGCCAGTGCGCCAAAGCCACCTCATTGCCATGACAATGGCAAAGGGTCACAGCCCGTTAATACTGCTTCAGTCGTCCTTAAACCAGTCGAGCAATCCCATGAATGATAAGGCGCTATTTAAACAATATTTTGCTGAAGCCAGAGGCTGGGACTCTGAATTGTGCACCAGAATCAAAACATCTGAGCGCAGAGCGTGGCGATGCTGTTTATTGTTCACTCTGATAGCCGTATTGCAAGGCGTTGGACTGCTATGTTTGTTGCCCTTAAAAACCATTGAACCCTTCGTCATTCGAGTAGATAACGATAGCGGTTTGGTTGATGTGGTTTCGACTTTAACCAGTCATGGAGAAGTCAAACAACAAGCACAAGAGGTATTAGATAAGTATTGGTTGGCGCAATACGTTCGTTATCGAGAAGGTTATCAGTGGGAAACTCGTAGCTATAACCGAAAGCTGGTTGGGCTGATGTCGGTTGATGATGTTCAACAAGATTACGCAAGCCAAACCGATCCGAAACTCAATCCAAATGCTCCGATTTCAATGTATGGCAAGCAAGCTCAGCTGATCACCAAAGTGAATGCCATTAGCTTTATTGCATCAGATAAGGTGAGTGGTGAGAAGCGAGTTACGGCTTTGGTTCGTTATTCAAAGCAGTTAAAACGAATAGGGGAGTCACACCCATTAACCCATTGGGTTGCCACCATTACCTTCACCTATCGAAATGCGCCAATGAGTGTGCAGAATCGACAGCTTAATCCGCTCGGTTTTCAGGTGCTCAGTTATCGCAATGATCAAGCAACAGGGGACGATTAGATGTCTCGTTTTGCTTCTTATTGTCGTTTCTGCGAAGGCAGAAACCTAGTGCCTTTAAAGTCATTTAAACGAAAAAGTCGCTGGGTGCCTGCCTTCGCAGGCATGACGTTAATGTTGTATTCAACTATGTCTTTTGCACTTGAAACACCTCATGGTGGTCATTTTGATAGACGAGTTAGACATATTGCGTTCAACCCTCAACAGGTAGTGAAGCTTGTCGGACATTATGGGTTCTCGACAGACATTGAGTTTTCCAAAGGTGAAACCATCACTCAAGTAGCGATGGGAGACAGCTCTGCGTGGTCAGTCACGCCCGTTGCTAATCATATTTTTATTAAGCCGAAAGACCAAAAAGCAGTAACCAATATGACGGTGTTAACTCAGTTAGGGAATGGCAGTCGTGTTTACAATTTTGAGTTGACGGCTCACTGGTCAAGACGTGGGGCGCATCCAATCCCTAACGATATGATGTTTCAAGTTCGTTTTTTATATCCTGAGCAGCAACAAGCTCAGCAGATAGCGCAACTACAACATCAGCAGTTATCTCGCCGCTTGAACTCGATTCAAAGCCCTACGGTTAAGAACCAAAACTACCTCTATAAAGGCGATAAGGTGTTATTGCCTGTATCAGCATTTGATGATGGACGGTTCACCTATATCACTTTCAACAGCAAACAAGATTTACCAGCGGTTTATGTGGTTGGCAGTGATGACCAAGAAAGCTTAGTGAACTCCAATATCAATCCTGCTTTTCCTAACACCATCATCATTCAGCGCATTGCAAAACAGTTGGTACTTCGCAGAGGCAATAAGGTGCTGTGTCTGTTCAATCATTCCTTTACTGAAGAACAACCTGCTTCATACCAAAGTAGCAATATTCCTCATGTGGTTCGTGATCTAAAAGGAGAGAAATAATGGACGGCAGTTCAACTCCCAATCAAGAAGCTGAAACCAATTCGATAGAAGACATATCGCATTTAGGGGAGTCGATTTCTCGTAAACCTCAATTAAATAAAGGCTTGTTAGCGATATTAGCTTTAGGTGTGGTGTTGTTATTGGTTGTGGTGAACGGTGGCTTTAATCATGGAGCGCAGCAAGACAAGGTGAACCATCATTACACCATTGAAGATCATTTAGGTGCGCCACCTGAGCCGTTGCAGCCCGAGAATCATTCAAGCTCTAATTCAGCAAAGCAATCTAGGAGTGACATTCTACACACGGGGGAATGGACGCCATCAGGTTCAGGGTTAACCGAGTCACCTCATTACACTGTTTTAGGTGGAGCATATCAAAAGCAACGGACGCCAAAACAACGAAAGCAGTTAGATGGATTATTGGCTTATAGCCAACCTATACAGCTTCAAAACAAAGCACAAGCTGAGTTGAATGCTGAAGGTGCGTTAACCCAAAAAACTTCATCCGATTCTTTGAATCAGCAATTACAGCCGAGTAAATTGAAGGGCAGTTTAGCCAGTCGAATCGTTGACCCTAATTTGTTCATCACCAAAGGGGCATTCCTAGATTGTATTTTAGAAACCGCAATTAGCTCGGATGTGCCAGGCATGACTCGTTGCCAGTTAAGTCGAGATATTTATTCCACCAATGGCAAGGTGCTGTTATTGGAAAAAGGCAGTCACATTGTCGGGCAATATCAAGGTGGGTTACAGCAAGGCGTGGCTCGGATCTTCGTTCTTTGGAATCGCATTGAAACCCCTAATGGCGTCATTATCGACTTAGATTCAACTGGCACTGACCCATTAGGTCGCAGTGGTCATACTGGGTTTGTAGACGGGCATTTCAAGCAGCGATTCGGTAGTGCCATGCTGTTAAGTCTGATTGGTGATGTTGGGCAATATGCCGCAAATAAAGCAAGTAGCGGCGATAAGAATCAAATCCAGTTTGGTGACACCATTGGTGGTACGAAAGATCTCGCTTCCATCGCTTTGCAAGATTCTATCGGTATCAAACCGACCTTACTCAAAAATCAGGGAGAACACATCAATGTGTTTGTGGCTCGTGACTTAGATTTTAGGAGTGTCTATGACTTGCGACTTGCCGATTAAAACCCATAACCAATGTCGAAGCTTGGCATTAGAAGCTCACTTAAAGTATTTGGATGACTTTTTGAAGTTGGACTCGGTAACTGAAATTGTGATTAACCAGCCTCATCAAGTGATAACCGAAAGTGATAAGGGGTGGCTGTTTCATCGTAGCGAGAGCATTACCTTTGAATACTGTCAGCGTCTTGCCAAGCTCATTGCTACTTATTCAGGGCAAAAGCTAGATACCAGCCACCCAATTCTATCTGCCACGTTACCGCAAGGTGAGCGAGTGCAAATTGCGATACCACCTGTGACGATAGCAGGGCGAATAAGCTTCACCATTCGAAAACCTGCCAAGGTGATTTTTAGTTTGCAGGACTATCAGCAGCAAGGTTATTTCGATTCATGCTTACCATCACAAGCAGAACCTCAAGGTGATGAATTACTGAGCTTAAAACAACAAGGCGAGGTATTGGAGTTTCTAACTTTGGCTATCGCTAAACGAAAAAACATCATTGTCGCTGGCTCAACGGGTTCGGGTAAAACCACCTTCTTTCGGTCATTGCTAGAGTTAGTGCCAAAGCAAGAACGACTGATTTCGATTGAGAATGTGGATGAGTTACAGCTTTATCGCTCACACCCCAACAGTGTCAGTTTGTTTTATTCCGCAGGAGGTCAAGGCATTGCGCCTGTAACACAAAAAACATTGCTGGAATCCAGCTTGAGAATGAAGCCCGATAGGGTCTTTGTCGCAGAGCTTATTCGTGGTGATGAAGCCTTTTATTTTCTGCGTAATATCAATTCAGGACACCCGGGCAGCATTACCACCATGCATGCCGCTAGTCCGAAGTTAGCCTTTGAGCAATTGGTACTTATGTTGAAGGAAAGTCAGGCTGGCAGTTCGTTATCAAGGAGAGACATCAAACAGCTGTTAACCCTCTGTGTTGATGTGATTGTGCAGCTACAGCATATCAATGGTCGCAGGTTTGTGAGTGAAATTTACTATGAACCTGTCAGTTAATCGAAATAAGTATTTGCTTGGTGCTGTGCTCTTGGTGGTTTTGTTTGCTAATCAATGGCTGTGTAGTGTGATTTACTTATGGTTTGCTCATATAAACATACACCATGCTAAACCTTGGACTTGGCTGCAATACGCTTATCGTTATGGCAAACAGCCTCAGTCTCAGTTCTGGTTGGGCTTATCATTCACAGCAGGAACGTTGCCTTTTCTTTTGCCCATTATTCATCGCTTCAAAGGCAATAAACGTCCTGTTTATGGTGAGGCTCGGTTTGCGACCAAAAAAGAGATTCGGCAGGCTGGCTTGATAGGGGAACGTGGGATCATTGTTGGTCAGCGTCAACAACTCTTTAATCGTGAGTACCTTCAATTTTCAGGTCAGCAGCATGTGTTGATGTCTGCGCCAACTCGTAGCGGTAAAGGTGTCGGTGTTGTCATTCCTAACTTGCTCAGCTGGAATGATTCAGTGGTGGTGCTGGATATTAAGCAAGAGAATTGGCAAATCACTTCAGGTTTTCGACAAGCGCATGGCCAGCAATGTTTTCTGCTCAATCTTGCGCCTAGAGACTACCAAAGCCATCGTTGGAATCCTTTGTATTACATCAGTGATGATCCAAGCTTTCGAATCAATGATATTCAGAAAATCGGACAGATGTTGTTTCCGAATATCGACAATGAATCACCTGTTTGGCAAGCATCAGCCCGTTCATTGTGGTTAGGGCTGGTATTGTACTTGATAGAAACACCACCGTTACCTGTGACGATGGGAAGAGTTCTGCGGTTATTGATGCAAGGGGATGAATATTTAGCTGAGCAAATTCAGCAAAGAACCGATGAAGCTCATAGCCTTTCAAGTCAGTGCTTATTGGCGTTAAAAGAGTACTTGGAAACACCAGACCGCACTCGTGGCTCAATTCGTAAAAGCTTTACCTCTGCTTTAGAGTTGTTTTATAACCCTGTGATTGATGCTGTAACAGCCGATAACGACTTTGATCTTCGAGAGTTACGCAGAAAAAAGCTTTCAATTTATGTAGGCGTTACACCAGATGATTTACAGCGATTGGCACCGCTGATTAACCTGTTCTTTCAGCAATTAATTGACCTCAATACTCGTGAGCTACCAGAGCAAAATCCAGCATTGAAACATCAAGTGCTGTTATTGATGGACGAGTTTGCGGCTATCGGGAAAGTCGGCATCTTAAGTCGTGGTATTAGCTATGTGGCTGGCTATGGGTTGAGACTGCTTACCATTATTCAATCTCCTGCACAGCTTCGAGAAATCTATGGCTTCGATGGTGCTGAAACCCTGATTGATAACCATGCACTGCAAATTGTGTTTGCGCCAAAGAACCCAAAAACTGCTAGAGATATTTCAGAAACCTTGGGGAATACTACTATTAAACAACGCAGCCGAAGTCGTCAATTGTCAGGTAAAGGTGGAAGAAGCGAAAGCATTAGTGAGCAGCACAGAGCCTTGATGCTACCGCAAGAAATCATTCAATTAGGGAAAAGTCGATCAATTCTGATTGTAGAAAATTGTCCTCCAATTCTTTGTAACAAGATCCGCTGGTATCAAGACAAAGCACTCTTACAGCGAGGTAACACCGCAGAGCAAAGTCGATGGCAATTACTACCAGTTCCTAAAGTTAAACCTCAACTCATATCTAGCCCTAAAGTCACTATCAAGACTACGCAGGGAGCGGAGTCAGAAACGGTAACGCCACAGTCATCATTTCAGCATGTTTCTGATAATCCTACAGAGCCAACGGACGAAGAGCTTGATGTGTTAGTGGATAGCTTTTGTGAGCAGGTATATGGAGAAAAATCATGAGCCAAGATGAAACTAAACAGCCTGATAAACCTAAGCCCCTAAACAGCATTGAGCTACTAACCAAATCAGGAAACGAAAAGGAGGCATTACCGACACAGCTCAAAGCGGCAAACAGTGAAATCAGCCAAAGCCTTAAGAGTGTCGATAACTATTTAACGCCATCAAGTGATGCGCCAAATCAGTTACCGCTTGGGATCAACAAGCGATATTTTTCAATTCAAAATAAGTATTATTTTCGGCATCAACCTCAACAATTAGCCTTTACCGATAAAGGGATAAAGCTACAAACACGTCATCAAAGTAACAAGGTGGTGACGGATTTAATGTCGATAGCGGTAAGCCGTAACTGGTCAGAAATACGAGTAACAGGCACCCAAGCTTTCAAACGAGAAGCGTGGTTTCAAGCCAAAAGCTTAGGGCTGTCAGTAAAAGGTTATCGACCCAATCAGCAAGACTTACAACGGTTGGCACAAATTCAGCCCACTAAAACCGAGCAGAAAAACCAAGCAAAGACATCGCCTGCCAATGACAAGCAAACAGCGCTATTTACACCGCAAACCAAAGAGCGATTTATAAATAAAGTGAAGCAATGGCTGAGTACCCATAAGGTAAAGCACCAACCGACAACTGAATCAAAGCCGCCTTCATCCAAACCAACATCATCCAAAACAATAAAATCCAAAGTACAGGAGCAACAACATGAACTTGAACGATAGATTACTCACGCTTAATGATGCTGGCGTTGAAGTAGAAGTAAGCCAGCAAGAAGCTGAAGAGTTAGGCGCTTTCGAAGAGGCGGCTATCACAGAGCAAGAAGCCATCGAGTCCACTCAAGTAGAAGGAGTTGGCGATGGCAACCGACAATAAAAAGCTGCCTTACTATCAGCGGATCGCCAATGAGCTTATCGAGCAATTGAAAGTTGGGGCTGCACCTTGGCAAGTCCCTTGGAAAGCCGGTGAACCTAAAATGCCCCACAATCCAATCAGCGGCACTCGTTATAAAGGCGCAAATGCCCTTTGGTTAGCCATGCAGGGCAGAGGGGATTCAAGGTGGATGACCTACAAACAAGCGCAAAGCATTGATGCTCAAGTTAAACGCAGTGAACGAGGCACACTAGTTCAATACTGGAAATTGTTCGATAAGGTGATTAAAAAAGACAGCAATGACAAACCAATGTTAGATAAGGACGGCAAGCCAATTAAAGTAACGGTTAAGCTCGACAAGCCCAAAGTGTTCTCAGCTATTGTGTTCAATGCCGAGCAAATCGAAGGCTTACCAGAACTTGAAACCAACACTGCACCAGAATGGCAACGCCATCAACGAGCTGAAAAACTCATTCAAAACTTTGGTGTTCCAGTCCATCATGATCAGTTTGATAACGCCTATTACTGCCCGTCTACCGACAGCATTCATTTACCTCAGCGCCAGCAGTTCCCAACCGCAGACGCATTTTACGCCACGATTCTGCATGAATGTGGTCACGCTTCAGGCTCAAAGGAAAGGCTCAACCGAGATTTAACTGGTCGCTTCGGTGATGAGTCTTACGCAAAAGAAGAACTCAGAGCTGAAATAGCCTCACTCATGCTCGGTGATGAACTACAAATCGGTCACAGCTTTGGTCAACACGCTGCTTATGTCGACCATTGGATCAAGGTACTTCAAGATGATCCCAAAGAAATTCTAAAAGCCTCAAGGGACGCAGAAAAAATCCACGATTATCTGATGGAGTTTGAGAATCAAAGTTCTAAGGTGGTTTCAATTGAATCAAACCGAGTGAGTCAGCCTAGGAGTGTTGTTGAGTTGGCTGAGAAGTTGAAGGTTAGGGAATTGGTGGAGTTGGATAGGTAGGTTTACAATATGTTGAACCTAATTTGTCTCAGTTTATTTGAGTCGATTTGAACTATAGAGGAGTATTGGCGGCTGAACTCAATCCAGAGAAGTGATGTTGTTGAGGGAGCTGTATGTCTAAACAAAATTTGTATCGTATTTGTTACGTTGTGTTAGGAATATTGGGGTTGTGGTCAGTCGTTTTTAGTAGTCTCTTAAAAAAGCTATTCCACGTAAATGATATGCTCACAAACGGCTTTATGGGACGTTCTTTAGGTGACTCAATGTCGTTATACCTCCAAGAGCATAGAGTGATGTTACTAGTGCTAATAGGTGTATTGGCTTTTATAGCTTATCGCCATGCTCGTTATTCTTATTCAAACGTAAAGGAGAAAGTGTTAGCAATTGCAATAATGATTCTTGGTTTCTTAGGTCACAGTTACTCTTTAGTAAAGGATCACTTGTTATTCCGTGGTTTTGTTCCTGATAGCTTTGTAGTTTTTTTAGGTAACCATTCAATATTGGAAGTCATTTTAGCTAGCTTACTGTTATTACTTATTTCAGACAATGCATTTGCTTTCAGAAATAGGGCAAACGGGTCAAAAATAAGCAATTAAGTTTGATCGTTTGCCAACCAGAATCGATCGTGGTTTATAATAGTCTTTGCCTGTTAAACACCATGAAAACTACCACTATTAGCCAGCACTTTGCCA
>NZ_ML014859.1 GCF_003675895.1 Parashewanella curva | reverse complement strand
GTTTCCACACTGGAAATTTGGTGTCAGGCCGATGGTTGGATAATGGGAGCCGTATGAGCTGAGAGGTTCACGTACGGTTCTGAGAGAGCCTGCGGGGGAAGTTCCCGTGGGCTACTCACCTCATCATCCTAGTTTGCTCGAAACGAGCAGGAGAAAGAGTGCTTGGAAGTATCACAAGATACCTATCTTCAAAACTGAAGCTAGAGATAAACAAGGAAAAGAGCCAAGTAGTAAAAGTAAATCAAAGTAAGTTCCTAGGGTTCACTTTCAACCGAGGTAAAATCAAATGGCATGCGAAAACATTGCAAAAGTTCAAGCAGAGAGTGAGACAACTCACGAACCGAAACTGGGGCGTGAGGATGGAATACCAACTGTATAAATTGAAGCAGTATTTGCAGGGCTGGATAAACTACTTCGGGATAGCGAATGTGTATCAACAATGTGTCGAACAAGATCAATGGATACGTCGAAGAGTAAGAATGTGTTTCTGGCGTCAATGGCGTAAGCCAAGGACGAAAGTGCAGAACCTACTCAAAAGAGGCGTTCCAGAGAGAATGGCAATATCTTGTGGGATCACAAGTAAAGGGCCATGGAGGAGTTCGAAAACGAAAGGAATACAACAAGGGTTGACGAATAACTACTTAGCGACGAAAGGCCTGTACTCACTAAAAGAAGGTTGGATAGCGATACACTACCCGTTAAAGAGGAGCTAAATGAACCGCCCTGTGCGGAGCCGCATGCAGGGTGGTGTGGGGGCTGAGGGCTAGAGACCCTCGGCTACCCGATTATATGCACATACTACTTTGCCATAATTAATGGAACATGATTAACAATAAGGTAAAAAGAAAAGCTTATCATTAATGGAATTAAGTACATTACAATTGAAGAGCCAAACTGCGGAAGTAAAAATACTGGCAACGATGTTGGTAGAAGGCAAAGCATAGTTTTTATAAAAGGTACAGTAAGCTCAACCTTACACTTTGAACATTTTTGGGATGCTATAGGTGATAAATTTAATTTCCCCCAGCTTGACATAGCTGGCTGATGGCAGCTTGGACATGTTAATTTACTCATTAGCTTCCCTTGTGCATATAACGCCCGTCTTAACAGGCAAATAGTTGTTGGCTAAAATTTGGAGCGCAGCGACAAAAGCCAACGAGTATTTGTCCTGTTGAAGCGCTTGTTAGCCTTTTCTGTTTATATATGCAGCGAAATTTTTGATTTCTTTACTGCAATACTTTGATGATATTTTAAATAGCCTTTTATATTTAGGGCTTACTTCACTTTTTGTTAAGTTATCAATGACTACAGGTATCAGAGTCAATGATTTCGCAAACTTGTAATCCTGATCGTTTATCTCTTTATATGGAATTGTGTCTAAACACTCAAGTAGCTTAACGTTTAAGCTGATTTCAGTTTTTAGCTCATTACTAAAACTGTTAAATGATAAGAATGTTAGAGCTAATAATATGATTTTCTTCATTGGTGCTACATTCTCCAAAAAGAAGGCTAACGCCCGTCTTAACAGGCAAATAATTGTTGGCTAAAATTTGGAGCGTAGCGACAAAAGCCAACGAGTATTTGTCCTGTTGAAGCGCTTGTTAGCACTACAACTACTCAGCATTCGACGCATAGTCATAGCTTTTACCAAAATGTTTAATTAATTTATCAAGCATTTTAAGATTAAGTTCATTTCCAAAATGTTCATCTTTCGCCTTTGCAACCATATTCCTATGGTGGATAAGAATATCTTTTTTGCCTTCAAAAAAACCAACTGAAGCTAAAACATAATCATTCCATTTTAAAGGGCTTAATTTGGATTGTTCATTGCTCGTTAGAGATAACTTAGCATTTTCAGCTGCTTTTTTATTGTCTCCTGATAATGCTCGAAGTTGAGCAACGTGCCAACGCATAGTCAAATCTTTTGAATTATGTTTTTCAATATATAATTCTACTAAATCAGCAGCTTCCTTGTAGCAACCTTTATTACCTAACGCTCTAAAACCACTATTTTGAGTTTGGTCAAACTCGATATGATTAAGCTTTAAGTCAGTTTTAAGATGCTTTTTAAATTCAGCTTTGCAATCTACAGCAGCTTGAATAGGAAGGGAAATTAAAATGCTTAATGCAATAATAGTGGATTTAAACATGAACTTTCCTTGTAGTGCTAACGCTGCGTTAAAAGGCTACGCATTTTGTAGTCCTTTTGAACGCCTTGTTAGAACCCGTTTTAAATGGGGTAATGTTTAATTTATTAATTTTAAGGAGATTTATATTATGAATTTAGCTGCAAATTTAGCAAACTATCTTAAAATTGCTACACAGCACCAACTAGATCGACTAGGTGAGATTGCAAGTAACTTACCCGATGAAGATCGAGAAATGTTTTCGAAAAAACTCTTAGATGCTATAGATGAAACTAAACTTATGGACATGTTAATTACTTACCGTAAGTAAACTCTCTATACAGTTGTGAATTAGCACGGATTTTATCATCCAACTCAGATATTTCCTTGTTTAGAGATTCGTTAGGATAGTCAGGTTTGTTACGCAACTCTTCTATTTTCAGGAAGTTTTCGGTATTTTCTTTGAGTAGTTCGTTGATTTCTAATTCAGACATATTCATTCCTAAGAGATTGTTTATTGTCACAAGTGACAGGGATTAGGGTTATAACGCCTAAATCAGGTGCGCCGTAGGCGTCACCTGGATTTACTTGTTAAGCCCCGGTAACCATTGAATTAAGGTCTTGGTACCAGTGTGTTTCATTAGCTATTTTGGTTGCTGACTCGTCTAAAAGTAAGTCGTTTGGCAGGATTTTTGCAAGGTCAATTCCATCGCGGCCAAATCGCATGGTTGTTTCAGCCCACTCAGACTCCTCTGGCCCGACAGATGGTTGAAGAGCATGGCAAAATACTGCTTTCACGTTTTTACTTTTATAATCAAATGAATTAATGGAGTTCGCTATTTTTTTGTGGCGTTCGAACTCAACGAGTGGCCCATGAAGAGTTTCATAAGCGATATGTACTATTGTGTTACCTTCGTCAGGGGCTTGATCAATAGCCTTTCCAAGAAGTTTTCTTACATCTTTTGCTTTCTTATCTATAGCTGTATCAGATAAACATTCCCATTTGGCACAATATGCTGAATATACTCCAGTACAGAAGAGATTCAGGATGTGCTCTTCATCATCAGGTCCGACTGCATTAACTCCTTTGGGAGAGTGTACTTGGGTGTAACTACCATTTCGCTCGTAGTCTCCAGCAAACAAGGCAACCATTTGAGGAGAGTTCCATGACACTTGGAAGTCTTCAAAGTGCTTATTTACCGCAGGCATATTTATAAAATCTACAGAAACGCTAACTTGATCATTCTCTAGAGTATACCCAGAACTAATCATTTCATTTCTAGCTATTTCCGCGAAAGCTGACGCCAAAATCGTCAGGGGTGTTTCTGCCACTTCAACTTTGAAAGTTACGTCCATAAAAGTAGGGATTTTGAAAGCAGCCATAGCCTGAACAAGAATATCCCACCTTCTATTCCATTCCTTTCTTTCCGTTTCAGAGTACTCTGTTACTTTTGCCTGTCTTTTGCACTCTACAAAGAATTGATTGCCATCCTTTTCGACAAGAATATCAGGAGTTTTTTTATCCGCTGTTTCTGGAATAAAAGAAACATCCCACCCATTCCTTGCATACATTAGAGCAACACTAATTTCAAATAGTATTGAGTCAGGTTGGTTATTCTTCCCCCTAAGAAGCTCAATTAGCTTTGCATCTATGCCAGAAATACTTTTAACCATATCTATGTGCCTGCCAAATGCACAAAAGAAAGGGTAAATTCTGCATGACTGAGAGGCTTCATTTACATATGGACGGTGGTAAAGTGACTCCACAAGATACATGTACCAAGCAATCCAGTCCTGGTGATATGCGATTCTTTTTTCTGATTCGGAAAGCTCTTCCCGCTTTTTTCCTTCCTCTGGGAAAAAGCTCATTTGTTGTTTTTTGAAGTATGCAACAACAGATTTCTTACGCTTATCCCATTCAGATTCGCCCATTATCTCGAGAAACCAATCAAACGACTTCTTCGCATCAAGAATCCATTGTTCAGTCTTTCTACTTTCAATATATTTCTGGTGTTCTTTCCAGCGTGCATCCATATTAGATTGCATTTTCTTTGCTCGCTTCCTCTTTACATCACGGCGTGCTTTTACGTTCTTTATTTTTCTCTTTGATATTTTAACTCTCGATAGTGACATGTACGTAACTCGTAGGGGCTTAACGCCCAATTAACGGGCAAATGGTGTTTGGCTATAATTTTGGAGCGCAGCGACAAAAGCCAAACAGTATTTGTCCCTGTTGAATTGCTTGTTATGCGCCGTTGCGTGTCATTCTGCGTTGTCATTACACGATTTGCAATTGCGACCTTTTTTAGTGTGATATAACTTTGCAGCCATAAAAGTAAACATTGCAACAAACGACCAAAGTAATGCAAACGCTAGGCTTTCATCAGATTCATGACCTTTGAAAAAAGAAACAGTTTTTGATGTGATAAAAATAACAATGAACACAGTTAAAGGACGAACTGACCCAAACGTGGATGTCATAGTGGAAATTCCTTTTTAAACTTAAGCGCATAACGCCTAAATCAGGTGCGCCGTAGGCGTCACCTGGATTTACTTGTTATGTTTTTCTTACTCTGGCTCAACGCCAAATGCATTACACCAGCGTTGATAAGGGTCAGAAAACTTGGTTCTTTTCGCTGAAAAATACTCTGGTTTGTATGGCCAATATTTCTTAGCATGATTCTGTAACCAATGAGCTATCTCCTCATACTCGTCACTTTCTGGTGAAGAAAGAATTTCCAAAAGGTTGTAATAGCCAGGAACACTACCGCAGTCTTCTGGCGGGCATGCACGTTCACCAGCAAGGCAGTTTGGAATTTTTTCATTTTCATTGGCTAAAAACATACCGATGAAAGTGATCTCGTGTTCCCAGCTATCACCAAAATCGTATGTGTAGTCAATGCTGTTACCCAAAGTAGTGAAATATTTCTTTATGGGAACTTCCCAACCCGGAATGACTTCAATCTCATCAAATTCAGAATCTGGAATACCAATGTGTTTTCCATCTGTGGGTGATTTTTTTCTTGGTCTGAATTCGTGTAAGTGATAATCCAGCCATCCCATTGCATCTTGAATAGCTACGTGCAACTCCCAGAAATTATAATCGGAAGGAACATCAATCTCTCTCCATATTTCTGGTTCAATCTCTGTCAGAGAAACTCTAAATCTGAAAATCTTTTGAGAGTACACAGTTCACCTTTACAAAGAATACGGAGAAAAGTCCATATTATACATGCGATGCAGTGGACTTGAGGGAAAACATAACGCCCAGTTAACGGGCAAATGGTGTTTGGCTAAAATTTGGAACGCAGTGACAAAAGCCAAACAGTATTTGTCCTGTTGAACTGCTTGTTAGGCGCACCGTTTACGTTTTGTTATTACAGACGTTTTGGAGTGTGCCCAATTTTGTTTTTACGAAACTGCCAATCCTTTTGCCGACTTCGATAACTTTTAAACAACCAGAAACAACATTGAATAGGGCAGTTTCGTGGTTGATCTACAACAACAGAATTTAAGCTGAATTTCCATTGCTACCGCAGTTGAACCTTGTATGGTACAACATTAAAACCAATGAATTTTTTACCACGCATAACGCCCGTCTTAACAGGCAAATAGTTGTTGGCTAAAATTTGGAGCGCAGCGACAAAAGCCAACGAGTATTTGTCCTTGTTGAAGCGCTTGTTATACGTTTTATTTACGAACACCCTAGCTTACTGATTAAGTTGCTTGTGTGAACTATAAACGTGTTCTGAATTGTTCCCAACTACTAGGTATGCGTCCATTTCAACAGTAAAAGGCGTAGATAAAGGTTTTATTTGGAGAAAACCAGCTTCTCCCAAATTAGTAGCAAGTAATGCAACATCACCTCTTGCAACCCTAGTTTTATCTGTGTCTTTTAAATCACCATTAACATACAACTTAGCACCGCTAAACCAAGAATTAGTGATTTTTACATTATGTCCTTTTACTTCGAATTCAAATGTTTTTCTCATTACAACTCCATACCCTGAGAAACGTATAACGCCCGTCTTAACAGGCAAATAGTTGTTGGCTAAAATTTGGAGCGCAGCGACAAAGGCCAACGAGTATTTGTCCTGTTGAAGCGCTTGTTATGTGTAAGGTTTAACGGTTAACGGGGTTTTATGATATTTTCGATGGTGAGTTCGGTTGCTTCTTCATCGCTTTGTGAATACCAAATTTTAATTGCAGTTTTGTTATCGTATACTTCGGCACTATATAAGGGCGTGCGCTCTTCATTTTCTTCAATGAACCAAATCGTTTTGCCTGTTTTCCCTGTAACTTCAATTATTTCTATAACTTCCGATGTATCATAGGGGTTTGATACGGAATAAACTGTTGATTGCTCAACATCTACAATTGTATTCGACATATAATCAACCCTTACTTTTTGATTGTAACTGCCGCTAAGTTTAAACCGATTTTACACATAACGCCGCATTAAGCGGAAAATGGTTGTTGGCTAAAATTTTTGTAGCGAAGCGGAAAAAAGCCAACAAGTATTTTACCGATTGAATGCCTTGTTATACGATATTACTTGATTACGCAATGGCTTAGAGTTTACAACGAACTTGAACGAAGTAAACTGCCACGCCAAATGAACTTTGGATTTTTGAGCCAATAGCCAATGTTTTTCGAGCTAATGGCGCAACCAATGTTTGAGCTTTTACGCAATGAGTTGACGCCTATTAGCGACAAGCTGAACGCAAAGGCGAAAACACGATAAACCTTGAGCTTTAAACTGCAAATTAGCTTTGAGCCAACACTGAAGTTTATCCTAGATAAATCAGTTGATAAATGGCATAACACTACAACCTGATGTTTTTATAGGCCGAGTCTATGAAATTGCGAGGTTCTACCATTCACCCATTAGGTGAAGCCCAAAATACTCAATTATCACCCAAAATCGCCACTGAAGATCGACCTCAGATCGAAATTGATACCTTTGATGGCAAAGTTCATGTTGAGTGGGATTCAGATGCTGAACTGACTCCTTACGGTCAACTTCCCTTTTTCATTCAGTTTTTAAAAGTTGGGCACCGTTTTGATCCTTGGGTTGAAGAATGCCCTTTGGAGTACACAAGTAATAATGCGCCTAAAGTCAGAGATGTACTGGGTTCACTGTTACTGAGTGTGCTCTCTGGTCATCAAAGATTTATTCATATGACGGCATTACGTAACGATACCGTTAATTCTAGCCTGTTAGGTATGTCAAAAATTATTGGTTGTGACTCTGCCAGAAGAGCACTGTCAAAAATTGATGAAGATAAAGGCACAGCTTGGCTTCGAGCTCATCTCAATGCTTGCTATCTACCTTTACTCAGCACCAGTTGGATCCTCGATGTTGATGTGACAGTTAAACCTCTCTACGGTTTCCAAGAAGGTGCAGTTAAAGGCTATAACCCTCATAAACAGGGGCGCCCAAGTCATGCTTATCATTCATACCTTATTGCCAATTTAAGGCTAGTGCTAGATGTGGAAGTTCAGCCCGGTAATCAAACATCATCATCACACTCTTTGCCTCGATTATTATCGCTCCTTGAGCAATTTCCAGCTGATTGCAAACCAGAATTCGTTCGTGGTGACTGTGATTGGGGGGCTGACTCAGTAATGACCGCTTTAGAAGAAGTCAGTCAATCGTACCTCTTCAAAATGAAGAAAGGCTCTGGTGTTAAAAAACTGCTCCGCTCGCAACATGGGCAAGGTGGCTGGAAAAACTTTAATCGATATTGGGAAGTCAAAGAAAGTGAAATTCAACTAGGTAGTTGGAAACATGCTCGACGTGTCATCTTGATGAGAAGAAAACTTCAAAAAAGCGATGAGCTGGTGCTGGAGCATAAGGTAAATGGTCAGCTATCACTTGGTTTTATCGAAGAGCCAGAGGAATTTAAGCTTTATGAATACTCGGTTCTGGTTACTGATTTAAACAAGGATGTCATCAGTATCGTACAGCTTTATAGAGATAGAGCAGACTGTGAGAATAACTTCGATGAGCTTAAAAACCATTGGGGTTGGGGAGGCTTTACTACACACAAAATGCATTCCACTCAAATGATGGCTCGAATAGTCGCGCTGATCTACAACTGGTGGAGTTTATTTGTAAGGCTTATTAATCCCAATAGTCATCTCGAAGCCATTACCAGCCGTCCATTACTGTTAAGCAGTATTGGAAAGCTTACAAAATCAGGCAGACAAAAATTCTTAAAGCTGACTCATAGCCATGCTAATCATGAAGCTGTAGCAGGCACTTATCATAGGGTTATGCAGTTTTTTGAGCAACTGAAGTCCACTACTCAGCAGTTAACAAAGAAAGAGTATTGGCAGCTCATTATTGAAAAGATTATTGAGCTAATTGGAGTGAAAAGAGGGTTAATACCGATAACTTCGTCAGGATAAGCAACTCCTTAAGAAAGAACCAAATGATCAAGCTAAGATCGAGCCACTGGATATTGAGGGTGGAAGGCAACTGATTTTTTTAGGTTTATTTAAACCAACAACCTAATTTACCCAAGTGGCAGCAAGCGTATAACGCCGCATTAACGGGCGTGAAATTGTTGGCTATAATTTGCGACGCAGGAGCAAAGCCAACGATTTTGCGTCCTGTTGAATGCCTTGATACTTATTGAGCCTTCTCCCAGCTTAGCGACGAATCGCTAAGCTTTAGGCAACCAAACCAAAACAGGAGAAGACTCAATGAGATTCTATAACAAATTGCATCCATATTACTGTGGAATCGAT
>NZ_ML014858.1 GCF_003675895.1 Parashewanella curva | reverse complement strand
AAGCCTTTTGGCATGCTTAAAATTTGGTAAACCGTATGAGAACACTACAAGATCTATGTTGTTTTTTTGTTAATGGTTGAAAATGTACGGATACTTAAATCACCATGCGAAATGTAGGCAGATCGATATCTGGCAACGATTTTTCATGAGACTGGTCATAGCACAGGCCATTCCAGTCGATTAGCCCGAGATATGACAGGTCGTTTCGGTGACGAATCCTACGCCAAAGAAGAACTCAGAGCCGAAATCGCCTCACTAATGATCGGTGACGAACTCCAAATCGGCCATGACTTCGGCCAGCATGCGGCCTATGTCGATGCTTGGATAAAGGTGCTACAAGATGATGCCAAAGAAATTTTACGGGCTTCGAGAGATGCAGAGAAAATCCAAAGTTATGTAATGGGATTAGAGCATGAACAACATTCTGAGAACACAGCAAAGTTAAATCATTCGAAATCTAACATAACATCAACCATTTCAACTAACACAAAACCAGAATACCAAAACGAACTTTAGGAGGACAATCCATGCAGCATCCACATTTTAAAGCTTTTAAAAGGGGCGATATAACCGCAGATAATCAATGGCACCACTACTGTTTCAACCATCAAGTACCATTTATTTCGGTGAAATACCGAACAAAGCTCGCTGATGTTGAGTTCGATTATATTACCTACAACACAGAGGAAGCTGATGATTTATTGATGGCTAATGATGAAAAAATTCGCCAATACATTTTCGATAAATTTTCAGATTATGCACACAATGATCGATGCTATATTGCACATGCTGGCTGGAATATTATTCTTCTAAAAGATTTAACAATCGAGTCAGCAAATAGAGCCGCAGAAGACATTTACGGCTTGATTAGCTCTATTTTTGCAAACTGAAGTTTCACATCTTATCTGAATTAACACATATTAGTGGTATTTTCCATTTTGGAAACAACCACTACTCACATTGGCTTTATCTTAATGGACACCCCTGAAAAATTATCTTGTCGAAGTCTAATTAAACGTTCAGCAGGAAAATTTGAAATGAGCAACTTACGATTTGATTGCCAAGTAACTTTTAGTTTTTCAGGTTTGCCATCAAGACCAAACATGCCTCTGTATACCTTACCTGTTTTTACGTCCACAATATTGACCCCTGTTTCCCAATTGGTCGTTGCTCCACAATCAACATAACCTAGTTCGGCTATTTTGGTTCCATCGGGAGATGGGTATTCTGCTACATCGGTGTTTTGACAAAGTTCAGGCAGTATTTGTAAATCAGTAGACTTAAACACATACTTTATGCCTTGAAAACCCAAGATAATAAGAAAACATACTGCACTTAAGTTCCAAATAAACCGTGCTATTTTTTTTATCATTTTTTGTTTTCCTTGTTGGTAGCGTCATAAGCTTTTTTATGTTCATCAAGGGCTTTCATTAAGCTTTTCCCGCCAGCACTTTTGGGCATATCACGGTTTCTATAAATCAATTGATCTTTACCTTCTCCTTCATAAATCTCACCTGCTAAGTGAATGATACAGATCATTTTGTTAAGAATTTCGCTTAATTTTTCATAATCAATCACTATATTAAGTGGCTTAGTAACACCTGTGGATTGTTTTAGATCTAAATGAGCACCAAGTTTGTTTCGATAATCTCTTAATCCCGTTTCGTCGTACAACGTTTCTAAGATTGATAAATCCATCTTAACCTGTTCAAACATTTCAATTTTCAAGCCGAGCTCTTCGTGAGTAAATCTGCCACTTTTTGTTTCAGACTCGACCTGCTTAATTGAGCTTTTCAGTAGTCCATAAACACGCTGGAAAGTAAGGTTGTCATTTTTACCCATTTGAGCAGGATCCATCAAAGACGATATACGCATTACAATTTCATACTGCAATGCGCCTTGGATAATTTGAAATGGCTGACTTGGAATTGGGTAGTAACTGATGAAATCAGAATTTTGCTGGCTATTGAATAACTCTTCGTATAAGACAACAGAAGATCTTAACTGATCAACGATTTCGCCAATAATTTGCAATTCATTTACCAGCATACTGCACACCATTTTACCTTAGTCTAATACACCTTAGTCGTTAAACCCTCTCTCCAATTTCTTTAAACTTCTCAACAAAGGTATTAGGCGACGATTTTTTCAAATACGCTTTGTTTTTTAGTTTTGTATTGTGGATTAAGTGGACTCATTTTCGGTAGCGTTGAATTTAGCTCAGTGCCGTTCTCACTGGCGTATTCTCGTTTGAGTGAAACCGCAATATAGCGTTTGGCTAATTTGTTCATTAGGTTCATTTGGAACCATTTGCGCTTGGTTTTGGCTCTTTATCAACGCCAGCAATAGATACTGAAAACCCTCTTTGTGTTAGGTTCTCAAAAGCTTTGGTTAAGTTGACTTTGCTGAAAAAAGGCAGATTGCTTTTTAAGGATGATGAATCTTCACCCAGAATCAAAAATACCACTTCAACACCATCACTTTTAAAGTTGTCAAGAGGGACACTATCTTGTAAGCCGTTGCTGACTCTTTTTAGAACTTTACGAGCCTCTTTTCTGAAATCCCTATCACCCAGTAAAACTTCTGCAGAAACATTCCCCTGTGCGAACAGGTGACTCAAACCAGCAGAACCACCTTTTCTATGTTTTACATGAATCAGCTGTTTGCTATCTGTCATTAAGTCGCAAAGTTCAATAGGCGTAGTTGTTCTGTTACTCTTTATTAGCCTTTTGTCTAAAAGGTGATAGCTTTGATCATTCGCCACTCGTTCATTGTAATCGCCCTCAGTCTCGATCTTGGATTTGGTTTTACCATCTTTCACTTCCTCCCAAGCATAAACATTTGGGAAGTGTAACTGTGATACCTCAATTTGTGAGAGTGAGGTATTGATTCTGGACATGAATGTATTATCAATCTCATACCATAATCCAGAAAACAATATATATATCTTACTGTTTTCTTTGTACTCAAAATAGATGCACTTGTATATGTGATATTCTGACTCGTTCTCATGAATATCATATATAAAAAGTCGATCTCTTTTTATAGACTCTATAGATAGTGCAGGTAAGTCCAAATTATTAAAGTATTCGCTTTCTTCTATCGTAGGGCGTATAGAATTCTTACTTCTAGTAAAGCTGAACCCCCAAATAGTATCCCATTGAACAATTTCAGGGATTGTTATTGTTATGTCACTTTGGGAATTCCTGAAACTTTTGAGTAACTCTTCATCCAGTCTATCTATCTCTGACTTCTCTTTTATTTTCCGGATGTTATCAACCCAGGAAAACTCATCCTTATATGAGTCATTGTTATAGTAGCCAGATAATAGAGTAACTAAGTCTGTTATTTCATTGACATTAATTTCAATCCCAAATGAGAACACAGAATCCCCACCAGAAATATTCCTCAGACTTACACCTGTCTTCGGTGATCCTGTTACTGCCCTTAAAACATCCCTAGAAATATCAATTCCAAAAACACCAACAGCAGACTCTCTTGATGCTTGTGACTTTTTCTGCACAGCTTGATCTTCTAAGGTATATAGGTCAACACTTCGCAAGCTATCATGATTGAGTGTATTTAAAGCGGTTTTAATACCAAAGTCTTGGATAAAATATTTAGTATCTATCAAAAACCTTCCATAACCGAAAGTAAAGGCCATGGTGTATTCTGAATTTTTTATGATGAGTACAGCTGAGCTTGACCGATTCCCTAATTCATCAATATCAGAACCTGTTATGTTTTCTGTAAATTCACTCCACTTAGGCTTTTTCTCTTCTGGGATTTTTACAAAAAGTTTTCCATCAAGCTCATGCTGTGGATTCAACTCATAAGTATTAACCTGAGCAGTACTCTTCAAGAATTCTTCAGCATTAAGATCTGAGTGTTCACCTTTCGCCAAGAATGCATTCAGATAAAGGTACGGCTTTTTTTCTTCCACTGAAATAGACTCCTTATTGTTACTTTTTGTCGCGGAATTTATATATGCGGACAATACCCTTACTTTTCAAGTGGAGAATTGCTTTTTACTCGATATTAACTATGAGAGAGCATAGATCGACATAGTTAGGTGGCAAATATTTTCAAACTAAAATTTTGGAACACTATTACAAACGCCAGCGAGAACTGTTCCTTGCTTGAGCGAATTGCCTACGCCTAGCATGGGCGTGAATTAATGAATTGAAAGTTTCACCCCAACCAAACAAGAACAAAAGACTCTACAAACTAAATGAGAATTTTACGTACATGTATCACAAAAATTCTGTTCTACATGTTTGCAATAGACTATGTTTATATATACAGTACCAGGCATAAAACAGGATATTTGAGATAACATCGTGACAACTATAGCCCCCTCTACTTATATCAAGAAATTAAGAGCAAATTTAAGTCTTGGAAAAAGAGAGTTTGCCAACCTTTTAGGTTTAGGCTCCGATGGAGAAAGAACTGTTCATGGATGGGAAACGGGCGAGCATAAGCCATCTTCGAAAAAATGGTCGGCAATTTTAAATCTAGAAGCCGAGATGAAAGCATATTTTGAAAAAGCACCTCTAAAACAAAATCCAATCGAAGCGGCTGATTTTACTTTTATTGATTTGTTTGCTGGTATCGGCGGGATCAGATTTCCATTTCAGCAATTAAATGGCCATTGTGTCTTTTCTTCTGAATGGGACAAGTTTGCCCAAAAAACGTATTTGAATAATTACGGTGAAATGCCTAGTGGTGATATTTCCAAGATAAATGCTAAGGATATACCTGATCACGATATTTTATTAGGTGGCTTCCCTTGCCAAGCCTTTTCACAAGCTGGACTGAAGCAAGGGTTTAATGATACTCGTGGCACAATGTTTTTTGAGGTTCAAAAAATCATTTCCGAAAAGAGGCCTAAAGCATTTTTACTCGAAAACGTGAAACAGCTGCAAGGGCATGATAAAGGCAGGACATTAAAAACAATTGTAGATATCTTGAAAGGGGAGCATGAGCAAGAAATTCCCGAAGATATTCCGATGAGCCAAGAAGCGAGAAGCGCCTTAACTAAAAAACTAAACTATTGGGTTGGAGTCAAGGTATTAAGAGCAGCTGATTTTGGTATTCCTCAGAATAGAGAAAGAATTTTTTTAGTTGGATTCGATCAAGATTATTTTACAGGTATTAACTTTGATGAAGAATTTTCTTGGCCTACCCCAATTATGTCACCAACCAAAGTTGGCGATATATTAGAGCCGCAATCAGAGTTAGAAAAGGATTTGATTAAATATCAAAAAGACCGTTTTACTATATCTGACAAATTATGGGCAGGGCATCAAAAAAGGAAGCTAGAGCATAAGATCAAAGGGAATGGATTCGGCTATTCATTATTTACGCCTGAAGATCAGTACACTAATACTATCAGTGCTCGATACTATAAAGATGGCTCAGAAATTCTTATAGACCAAAGTCATATAGGAAAGAACCCGAGAAAGCTAACGCCACGTGAATGTGCAAATTTGCAGGGGTTCCCTTCGTCATTTATTGTTGATGCAGTCTCTCAAGTGCAGATATATAAGCAATTTGGTAACTCAGTCTGTATGACGGTTATCCAAGCTCTTGCTGAGAAAATGACCCAAACCATCTACTCGGCAGAAAATATTCTGAAAAACCGAAGAAAAGCAGGTTAATCTCTTTAAACTTTAAGCCAATAGCCAAAGAATATTTGCTTCTTTATCTATTGGCTTGTAGTGGGAATAACCTTATCGATTCCAATAGGCTAATGTCTCTGGAACTTCTTCAAAAAAGTAATCCTCAAAACTGACGACATTACGTTTTTTGGCTAGCTCTCCGTTATTTTTTACAGAGTTATAAACAACTAAAATAACGTTATGGTTAGCCATTTGCTCAACTTTGTTAACGCTAATATCTTCATCAACAGTTAGTAGGTAAATTTTAGGTAGCATCGTTCTATTAATTTCTTCGATTACTTCCTGCCAACGCTCTCTGAGTGTGGTTTTCATTGTTCCTATAATGACTTTATCTCGTCGCTGATCGAAAGCATCAAGCCCCGGTAAAAGTGAATCAACAATTTTCCCTAGTTTTTTGGACTTGAAATTCTTAGAGCCTACAGTGGCTTGTGATGAGTATGGATAACCAAGAACATCATATAAGCCATAAACAATACCTTCGAAGACTTTTCCAGCTCTAGATCTTCTTGATTGTGTGTTACTCAAAGATAAGCGATAAATGTATGGATAAATTTGTCCAGAATACTCACCAAAAAAATCACTGAGCTTTTCTTTAGTATCCAAAGGATTGTGATTGAAAGCCTCACATAGATCATCAAATTTTCGCCCAGGAACAGCAAACTGATTTGAGATGTTTTTAAGGATATGAGCATTCATCTGAGCCTCATGCAGTAAAAACGAATTGTAGGCTTCAGTTCTTAAATCTGAGATTACTTTCGAGACGTTTTTTTCTGTCTTCAAGGCTATCATCATCTCTTGATGATTATTCAGCACTTCTTTGACTGTATCTTTAGGGGAAGGGATATATAGCTTTCTAGTGTTTTGTATAAACTTATCGAAGCCCTTTTGCTCACACTCAGGGATTTCTGCTAAATATTGTAAATTTTCCATGCCGCTTAACTACACAAAGTTACTGTCCATAAACTTTGGCATTATAACCAGTTAACTCAGCTTTCATAAAGAGTATTGAACGGATTTAGTAACTTTGATCAAAATCGCATTGATTGAGTGATGCTTCATGTCGAATGGCTCTTGGTTTATTAGATAAATAACTTAAACTCGGTGTAGCCTCAACTGCTACGCCTTGCCTTTCCATCTCCTTCGCAAACCTCTCTCGCCACACCTGCGGTAACCCCTTTCGAACATGCAGCCGTTTACCATCAAACCCAAGGTTTTTAACCGTTAGATGAACATGAGGACTGTCGGTATCGGTATGCAGAGCCATGACGTATTGGTGATTGTGGGCGAAGGCCTTTTTAGCGAACTCTCTTACCGCTTTTTTTACAGCTTTGGGTTCGGTGCCATCGGGCATGGAAAGAACAATGTGAGTGCTGTGACGAGTTCGTCTTTTCGTGTTGGTTTGAGGTTCTTCCCAATCTTTAGCTAGAAGATGCAGTGACTGTTTATCTTGATAGATCTGGCCACATTCATCTTCAATTTCTAGTTTTCCATTGCGACTGATGTAATCAAAATGACTTTTTGTGTGATCTGCTGAGTAACAATAACCGCTGATTTTCACCATGACTTCTGGTGGCTTCTTACTGTAGCGAGAAAGTGACTTTATTCTGTTGGCTTTGTACCTGACATCACCAGATAACAGTCCTGATATAGTGTCGTTCGTGAAGCTACTCATTGCTAGCTTCCTCTAACTCAAGCTGCCAGCGGTGATAACTTTGATGAATAAGCTTATTTACTTTCGTTCTGTGGCTATTAAGGCGTTTGGTTAGCATTTCAATCATATCTTTTGTGACTTTGTTGCTTTCCCTAAATTCGATATTCAACACTCTGGCTATTTGGTTCAGATTACGCCCGATTGCAGCCAGCTGACGGTTTGACTCTCGAAGTGCATTTACTTCTGAGTCAGTGATGATTGGGTTACGTTGTAGACTTGCAGTAACCGAAGCTTTTACCCAACTTGTTGGATTGATATACCCCTCAGCTTTGGCTTGTGATTCCAATTTCACAAATTCATGACTGGATAACCGGATTGTAATTTTATTGGTTTTGGCTTGTTTGAAAGATTCGTTGTAAGCAATGTCAGGAACGGAGTGTTTGATAAGTTGTCGCATCATGCAAGATTCAGAAACACCTTGGCTTTTACAGTATGATTTCCAGTTAGACTTTTCATCGTCCGTTAAACGAATTTCAACCCTCGCCATTACAACCTCCAGCATAGTGAAGAACAACTGCATCTTGTAGGTTTGAGATTATCGCCATGATGGATATTTGTACAGTTAAAAGTCAGTCTTTTAGGGTTTTCAAACGATTAATTTCACCTGTACGGCAAATGCTGGCAAAGGTTACGGCATTTGCTGGCAGAAGCTACGGCAAACGCCATCAGTTTGCGAATCCTGCACTAGTTATTAGAGTTCAAGGTTTACTAAAAATACACTGACTTGCCTACATACTCACGTTTTGCATTTTAATTATTTTATCTTCATCAGCATCGACTGAATCTAAATTTTGCTGTACTTTCTGCTGAAATTCTTCACTCTTCATTTTGTCATCATCAGTCTCTGTGATTAAACAATACTTATGCACTTGTAACGCTTTTGAAAAGAACTTTCTTGCAAGTTGATTGTAACTTGAAGCCATACAGTAATTTTTAGCAGACCACTCAGAGTCTCTGATATCAATAGAGTCACAGGCTAAATTCCAATAGGCATCAACTGTTTCACCACGGTTTAAAACCTTGGGATGCTCATGCAAAAAAGAGGATACCTTATATATTCGAGAAGCCAAATTTGATTCTTTTTGCATAACATTAAATCGTCGAACTAATTGATTTTTTTTGTCGCTTAGCTTTAAAAGTGCTTTACGCTTTGAATCTGAAATAGCAGCTATATTGGGAATCTTGTTATCTGTAAAACTTCTATGGGTAGAAGTTACGGCAGATGAAAGTGCCATAAATATAATTCAAGTTAATGAGTGGTCATTTAAGGATATAATTTTCTTGAAGAAAGTTTGTTAAATTGTGTTAATTGAAATAAATGAGTTTTATGTCACGTACAATTATTCTCTACTTCCTTTGATACAACTCCATAGAGAGAATGTTCACATTTGGTTAAATGTGCTTAAAGGCGCACATCAAAGATAGCCTTAAAATCGTCGGAAATATGAACTTACTAAGGGGAGTCGCGATAAGTTTTCCTCCCAAAAACTTTAACTTAAGCCTTCTAGGGTAAACACCGGACTTTAACAAAAATTAATTGTTTAAAAAATAGTCTTTGTGGTATTTGTTTGATACCAATTTTTATAAATGGAAATAAAACAAAAACATACGGATTGTGCTCGATGAATTAAGACGTATTCATAGGAGGCATTACCAGTGCAGAAAGAAGCTAAGTTATTCATCCCAACTTTGAACAATCATGGCTACGCCGTTCCAGCAAATCTCGGTCAATCAAGTTTGATTACCTCTTTACGACAGCAATATAACTCAATCTGCTAAAAGCTCAGTATTTTATACCCTCAGCTTTTCTTAGAGGCAGCAGCAAGCCTACGTAATTAAACGCATAAAATCTTTTCATAGCTTTAGGACTTTTTGATAATACTACTTTCAAACTCATCAGGATCTGTAACT
>NZ_ML014857.1 GCF_003675895.1 Parashewanella curva | reverse complement strand
TATTAAAACTAAGGTCGTTAAGGTCGAGTGGTGATCTCGAAAAATATTGGGAATATCACAAAAAGCAATCCAAACAGAGGTTATACGGATGTTGATAACTGCGTCTGTTTAAAAGACCTACACCCAAACTCTTTTCCAACTCTCAATGCCTTTTGGCTACAGCGTATAAACCACTTCCGCTGCTCGTACGATAACGCACCTGCATGGATTCACTTACATTCGTCATACTGATTACCTAGCACTTACCCGATTCTGTGGTTATCAGGAGGAACGTCCTCTCACGATTCGTTTCCCGTCAATTAGACTTCGTTACGTTGTCAGGTTCGCTTCTTTATTCAGAACCTTAGGTTCATCTGGTGATACAGATGGTTCTCTCTTAGATCGGAGAACAGCGATCAACACGACTTCATGTCGCACTAAAGATCATACCGAACGAAACACGTTATTGGACAGAAATGAGCTAGTTCAGGGACTCTAAATGCTGCGATTTGATCAAGTAATTGGGGGAGTGGTTAACAGGATGGTAATTGAACTTTTCAGTTTTTTTTGTTATTTCCGTGGATAATATGAATACAACATTCTCAGGATACAGAGACATTATAATCACCAAATCTAGTACTCACTATTTCTGGGAGGCATCATTTTTAGTTATTGATATTGTTCTTCTAATGAATAACAGTCACTCTTCTTCACTTCATAATGGTTAACTTAAAATGTGAAAATGTAAGTTTTTTTTAAGCATGTGGAGATTATGATTAACTCAAGCGAAACCATGAGTCCTATCTTCAAAAAATAATACATGATGGCATATGGCTAATTCATAGTTGAAAACCACATAACCTAAGATGAGGGATTTTTAATGAAATCACTATTATTGTTTGCCGCATTGTCTTTACCAGCTATGGCGAAGTCACCAATCAAATTTTTTGGTGACTGGGAAGTGTTATCAGATGGACTTCACTTAACTGCAACCTCTGTACCTATCAAAATTTCAAAGCATGCTCTGTTTCTTACTTGCGACATTAACCATCAGAATTGCTCCTTCACTTATACTGATACAAAGCAATGTAATACAACAAACGAAAGGTACTTGATTATTTCAGCGTTGGCCGACGGTGTTTCAGTAGGCTTTCCTACTAGTTGCATAAATGGTCAGTGGACAGAAAAGCCTTGGGATTGGATTGACTTCCAGTCTATTCTGTATCATTCCAGAAAATATTTTTCCGTCTACTTTCCTGACGAGACAAATTCAACCAATATCTATAATAAGAGCGGTGCGACGGAAGCTATTAAATATGTGCTGGGTATTCAAAATAATTTCAATCAGGAATAATTAGCCTAAACAATAAGTATTTACTTCTATAGCACTCGATCTTGAAAAGAATTGGGGCAAAACCTTGTTAGGGACACACCAGCTTTTTATATCTTGAAATAAGAATCGGATTCCTGCTTGATATGAGTAATGAGCAACCATGTTGATGAAGGTTGACGTGGTTGGCTTTCTTTTAGTTTTGTTAATGTGACATGTTATGAGCGTTGAATGACAGCTTATGCCCATAAAATGTCAACTTATGCTCGAATCACCAGTAAGCATTAATTACGATACCTATACCGATATTGTGGTTGCTGCATTAGAGGAGCTTAATATCGAAGTGTCGAGCATTCATAATCATGCTGATCCCAAAAAAGCGATTGAACAAGCCGATGGCATTAAGGTTGGTGGTGGCAACACCTTCCATCTATTAAATGAGTTATACCGTTTAGATATTTTGCAACTCATCAAAGACAAGGTTAATCAAGGTAAACCTTACATTGGTTGGAGTGCGGGTTCTAACATCACAGGTTTAAGCATTCGAACCACTAATGATATGCCAATCGTTGAGCCACCCTCTTTTAATGCTCTAGGGTTAGTACCATTTCAACTTAATCCACACTATACCAACTACCAAGCACCGGGACATAACGGTGAAACACGTGCCCAGCGTTTATTAGAATTCACTATGGTCGACCCACACACGCCTGTTGTTGGTATTGCCGAAGGCACAGCCCTATTTCGACAAAGTGATAAGTTGAGTTTATTAGGTGATAAAGAGGCTTACTTATTCTGTGGTGACCAACAAGAAATTGCGATTCCTGTTGGTTCTGATTTATCGCATTTATTGGGTTGATAACCCTTTATAAAACTGTTTCTTTGCTACTAAGTCGTCATGCCTGAAGGTTGTAATCAGGCTTCAAGTGCCTTTTTAGCTAAAGTCTTAGTGTTGCACACGACTAACACCTTGGGCTTTCAGCCCAAACCCGACCAAGAAAGGGGTCACCAGCAACCCCTCTCTTGGATCTCTCCGTGCCGCCCAGTAAAGTTAAACGTTATTCCTCTTATGATAAAAAATACCTAACACTGCTGATGGTGCATCCATGCCCCCCAGAAGCTAGCGCAGCGTCCATGCTGCGCTTACTTTTTCACCAACGAGGAATAACAACTTTGCAATGGGAAGTCATCGTAGCCTGCAAGATTGTGTGCAATAGTTTATTAATTGGTTTTGCCCCATTATGAGTTAGTGTAAAAACTCCAAACAGTTCGAACACTTTAAAGTTTGATCTGGAATGACTTGTAAGTGATCATGAGCATTATGTTAGTGTTATCTTACTTTTGTTCTGTATTCATCAGAGGCCCAACAGATAAAATAGCCTTTGCAGGCTTCGCAGTCAGTCTAATTTCTCAATCTCTTGGAATAAGTCTGAATTCTAAACAATAAACATTTAAGATATCTAGGGGTGCCCTAAGGTTCAACTACAAATTAATCCAGAGCTCGGAAGGGTAAACCACTACGTTTACTGGCAAATATCCAGTAGTCTCTTAGCTGCTTCTCTAGTCACTGTAGCACCCTCTTCAATTGTTTGCTCTGCATGACTAAAGTCAAACATGCCAATTTCGGAGACTCGTGGCGACAGTAAAATATCAGGTGGATCTCCAGCCATTCTGCTTCGAGTAATTCTATCTTGCATGATATTGATAGAGGCCGTAACAACTTCCAATATACTTGGGTGAATACCACTGCCTCTATTGGAGCCTGGAATTATCCAATTTTTAACTTGTTCTAGTTTTCCTACTTCACCTACCTTGACAGTCTCTTCTTGTTTAGTAGTTTCGAAAATCGCATGTCTACCTACCAATTGAGTATTTAGATCTACTGCTATCACAACGTCTGCACCTAACGCTCGGCATAGAGAAATAGGAACAGGGTTGACTAAACCTCCATCAAGCAGCCATTTATCATTATGGTATAACGGGTTAAACAAACTTGGAAAAGTACATGATGCTCTAATGGCGTCAAGAATTGAGCCTTCACGAAGCCATACTTCTTGACCCGTTCCAAACTCTGTAGCCACTGCACCATATTTACAATCTAAATCTTCAATATCGGAAGCTATGCCGAGGTCTTCAAAGAAATTAATAAGTTTATTACCTTGTAATAATCCCCCTGATAGGTTGATATCAACGAAAGAAAGCAGTTCTTTCCAATTCAAAGCGGTTACCCATTGTTCAAGCTCATTTAAATGCCCTGTAGCGTTGGCTGCACCTACGAAAGCACCAATAGAGCTTCCTGCTATTACATCAGGTTTAATTCCAAGGTTTTTAAGTTCTTTAATAACACCAATATGTGCCCATCCTCTAGCTGCACCAGAACCTAGTGCGAGTCCTACTTTTACATGGTTATTCATTATTGACCTTAAATATCATGAAAAATGTCGAAATTATTAACTTTCAGTATGCGATTCTATTGTTGCGCTTAATTTTTGGTAGATACCAAGACCAATAATTACAAAGACAGAACACAAAATTAAAAATGAAGGATAAATAAGCAAACTAACATCTTTAGTACCTGCTTTAAAAATATAAACGAGGCCTTCCATACTGACAGCAATAGCAATTATCACCATTATTTTAGTGATTGTTTCTCTTGCTTCTTTTGGCTTTCTCAACTCTTTATTTCTATAAACCTCTTCTTCAACAAGATATTTAGCGACATCGATTATCGCAATAGAAATAATGATAGAACTAACAGATTGAAGCATGGTGTAGACGAACACGTCTGAAGATGTACTTATGGATATGACACCAATATATGTCGAGTATAGAGCCCAAAAGATTATAACGAGTGCTGTCGTAAAAAGTGATAAAGCGACAAAACCATATGAAAAGGTTGAAAATTTATCAAAAAATGACTTCATAACATCCTCTTATCAAAAATATTATTCTACATGACTGACTTCAAAATAGATATGTTGCCCCATCAAGCATCAAAATTTGAACAGAAACTTATCGACGAATATATGCTACGTTGGTATTAAAGTTAGTTATTGTGGTCCAGAGGTATCAGTTTATTGGCAGTTAGCACAATACGACAGTGCATTTACACTCACTGATTTTGTTCAAACCCTTGCCACCATCTTCTGGCAAGATTTTGACCTAAACATGCTAGAGGCTTAATTCAATAAAGGTGTTGAGAGCAAGCTTATCTATGAACTTTTAAATAAGGTATGATGATAAAACGTTCAATAAGTCATTTCTTGTATGGAAGAGCCAGACACTAATCCAGTAACAACTCCTTTCAATTGGCACCACTTAAGCCAAGCAGAATTAGATACTCAAAGCTGGCTAAAGACGAACTTGGACTTATCTGAAGAAGAAATAAGTGCGCTTTGTGATGAGTTAACACGACCAAGAGTTCTATTTACCAAGAATGGTGAACTTATCTGTATTTTACGAACCATATATACAGAAGCTGATGATACTTTTTCCATGGTTTCGATACGCTGCTTTGTATCACGCGAGCAGATTGTTTCTTTATCTCAGTATCAAATTGACTTTTTTCATCAACTTGAACGATTAAGCGTTAGAGATATTACCTCGGCAGATTTTTTCTATAATTTATGTGAATTATCTAGTAACCGCATAACCAACAAGATTGTCGAAATGGATGAAAAAGCCCATTGCTTACACGATATGTGGGATGATAATGAGAGTATTGAACTTAACAATATTTTAAAAATTAGAAAGCAAATTTCCCACATTCAGCGCTTTTTACTATCCCAAGCTGACGTTTTCTTAAAATTGGCTCAATATTTCAATTCCCATCGAAAGAATGAAGATCAAACCATGACGTCATCATGGCGTGAACTCAATAATGCAACCCACAGAGACATTGAGGCTCTAACTGAAATACGTGAAAGGCTTCAGATCTTGCAAGATGCGATAATGCAAAAACGTGAAGAAACACACAATAAAATTTTGTTTCTTATGTCATTAGTGTCTACTGTTTTTCTGCCTTTAACCTTTATCGCCAGCCTACTAGGAATGAATGTTAGTGGCATACCATTACAAACTGGTAGCGATGGTTTTTGGATATTGTGCGGCTTTCTTTGTTTCATCGCATTACTTGAACTGGCATTATTTAGACTTTGGAAATGGATCAAATAACCAAAATAAGAGGTAGTCATGCATCTCGATCCTGCTCTAGCTCCAACCGTTGCTTTAATTCTAATCGTACTGCTAATTGGAACTCTTATGCGGTTGCTGCAACAGCCTCATGTTGTTTCTTACCTATTGGCAGGGGTCATTGTTGGACCATTTGGCCTGAAGATCGTTAATGATGTTGACTTGATAAATCGCCTCGGTTCAATGGGGGTCATTTTATTGCTTTTCTATGTTGGAATGGAAACCGATATTCACAAATTAATGAGGCAATGGAAAATCATTATTTTTGGCACCTTATTTCAAATTTTGCTGAGTATTGTCGCGGTTTGGTTTCTTGGAAAAGTGTTCGATTGGGCACTGCCAAGAGTGGTGTTGATAGGATTTGTCATCAGCCTAAGTAGCACAGCTGTCTTAATTAAAATATTACAAGATTCAGGTGAAATAAACAGCAACATTGGACAAGGTGTTTTGGGCATTCTGTTAGCTCAAGATCTTGCTATTATTCCAATGATCATCATTATTGGTTTACTCAATACCGCCGAAACGACAGCTTCTCACTGGCAGTTGCAGCTAGTCGGTTCAATCATTATTGCATTGTTAATGTTGGTTATCGTTAAAAAAGAGCAAATCAAACTTCCTTATTCGTCATGGATCAAAAAAGATCATGAACTGCAACTGTTTATTGCTTTGATCATTTGCTTTGGTATGGCGTTAATCACAGCGGCATTTGAACTTTCTACGGCTTTAGGTGCGTTTGTTGGAGGAGTATTGGTAGGCTCTGCAAAGGAGTCTGAGTGGGTAACCAAAACACTGGAATCGTTCAAAGTGCTCTTTCTTGCTTTCTTTTTCTTATCGGTTGGAATGTTATTGAACCTTAATTACTTTTCCTCACATATTCCACAAGTTTTACTGCTAGTTTTAGCGGCCTTCATCACCAATACCATCATTAATGCGGGTATCTTAAAATTTGCCAATTTCAACTGGAAAGCAAGCTTGTATGCAGGTGCGCTGCTATCCCAAATTGGAGAATTCAGTTTTGTACTTGCGGCACTAGGTCTTCAAGCACAAATTATTAATGACGAATCCTACCAACTAGCGCTCTGTGTTATTGCAGTCTCATTAATGTTAGCGCCGCTTTGGATAAGTGGATTTAAGCGATTCACCATCAATCACAGATAGAGCAATATGTATTATCACATCATTTTTGATTACCTCACGCAAAGCAAAGTTCTCTTATCCATTGCTTATGTCGCCATTATCATATGCTTGAGATGGTTAATTGTTTTCATATTGAAACGCAAACCCACAAATGAAGATCATTTTCCAAAGCGATTAATCAATAGCGCCAATAAGATAGCAACCTTTACTATAACTCTTGGGATCATTTTAATTTGGTTGTCTGAATTAAGATTTTTGGCTTTATCGGTTGCCGCTTTTGTTGTGGCTTTAGTTATGGCGACAAGAGAATACATTCAATGTCTGCTTGGTGCGGTTTATATTGCCACAACACGAGCATTTTCCATTGGTGATTGGATTAAGGTGGGTGATCATTATGGCGAAGTTGTTCGAAGTGATTGGCTTTCGACAGCGCTACTGGAAATCGAAGTTTCGAATAAGTCTTACGAATATACGGGTGAAACCCTCATTTTACCTAACAACAAGTTTCTCATTAGCTCTGTTACCAATCTAAACTTTATAAAGCGTTATGTTGCCCACTCTTTCATTATCACTAGAGAACCCGAATCGGTTAACTTCGTGCAGCTCAAAGAGGCCATTTTACTCAAAGCGAATGAGTATTGCCTTCCGTTTAAAGACGTCGCAGAGCGATACAATAATTTACTTCAGCACCGACTTGGAATAAGTATTTTCGGCCCAGAAGCCAGTGTAAGACTATCAACATCTGAACTTGGTAAAAACCAGATCACCATAACCATCTTTTGCCCTACGCATGAGGCTTTAAACATTGAACAAAAACTCATCGACGATTTTATGTTACTGTGGTATCAAATTGTAGAAAGTACTAAAACAAAAAGTTAAATTAAGTTAAGGCAAACATGGGAAACACATTTAACAGTGAAGATTTGATACAAATCTGTGTTGGCGCTTTTGCGTTAGCGGTACCAATTTCGTTTTCAGAAGAAGCTTGGAAGTTAAGTGAAACTTTGCCTGCACTCAACCTCAGTTTATTATTCCTGATCTCAATTGGTTTTTTAAGTGTTTACACTTATCAGAGCGTATTTCAAAATAATGTTGAATCTCGAGTTTCACTATTTGTTCTCAGAATAGTACTCGCTTATATCATCACTTTTCTCGTCGTTGCTTTAGTACTGTTTTGCATCAACAAACTACCACTTTTATCCGAAACATGGGTCGCAGTTAAGCGAATCATTGTCATAACTATGCCAGCATCTATGGGGGCGATTGTAGTGGATAGCTTCGATAAAGAATAAGGTTAATGAGGTGAATATGGAAAAGCTACTAACTTGGTTTGATACCAACTCACATATGATTTGGGATTTCGGTACAGAAATTCTAGCTGCAATCTTTATACTTTTTATTGGTTATAAGCTAGCAAAATTTTTGAAAAAGAAAGTCATTAAATACAACGAAAAAAAAGGTATAGATGTCGCTATCAGCATGTTTTTAGCTGATATTATTTTTGCGACTATTATTGTTTTAAGTTTTATCACAGCACTCGCCAATTTAGGTGTTCAGACATCGACTTTTATCGCGGTCATTGGTGCATCAGGTTTAGCAATTGCTTTGGCGCTTAAAAACTCGTTAGCAAATTTAGCCTCAGGTGTGTTGATATCCGTATTACGTCCTTTCAAGGCAGGGCACTATATTGAAGCCGCAGGTAAGGCTGGAACAATCAGAAAAATCGAATTGTTTTATACCGAGTTAAATACCCCTGACAACAAAATTGTGCTCATACCTAATTCACAAATTTGGGGCTCGCCGATTGTGAATTATTCACGAGAGAGCACTCGGAGAATTGATTTAGTCATTGGTATTAGCTACGACAGTGATTTACTTAAAGCTAAAGAAATGCTGGTTGATATTATCAGTTATGATGCCAGGATTTTAAAAGATCCTGAATGTAAAGTTGCCGTTTCCGAACTTGCTGATTCTAGCGTTAATTTTATCGTCAGGCCGTGGGTCAATGCTGACGATTACTGGACCGTTCGCTCTGACCTACTGGAAACAATAAAGCTAAAATTTGATAATGCTGGCATTAGTATTCCATTCCCACAAATGGATGTACATTTACAGGGCAACCGCGCGATTAAGAATCGTTAAGCATTGGAAGCTTAGGAGTTGATTGTCGAAAGCAATTAATGGGTACACAGTTAAGCATAAAGGCACAAATATCGTTACAAACGAAAGAGTGAATTGAAGTGAAGTTTGACATATTTTGGATTGAGAAAATGACTTCCCAAGCTGAGTTATGTCCATTGCCGAGTCAGCTCTAAACGTAACCTGACTCGAAAATGCCCCATAATGAGATAGCTTGTGTCCTGTTAATTCTTAGACTTACTCAATATAAGTATTCCTTTATTGATCTTATACTCGACGAATTCTAATCCAAATTCATTTTTAAGAAATTCTATCATCCCATCTTTTAGGATGTCTTCTCCGTGATACCCTGTAATAATGGAAGTGATGGTTTGCTCGCTATTTGTGTTGTGGTAACAATATAATAATTCAGCAAATTCCAATGGAACGCCACGAACATGAGTATGACTTTCTAAGTTTTCATTAAAAATTTTAGTAACTATTCAGCCCATCTGACTCAATCTGCTTAAAATAGCAACGGTTGATTCACCATTTTACTTGATCCTCAATGATCATTTGACCGATCTTCCCAGTATGTCATGCTGACCAAATATTTAGTCAA
>NZ_ML014856.1 GCF_003675895.1 Parashewanella curva | reverse complement strand
AAAAAACAAAAATAAGCATCCCAACAAAAAGAAAGCGAGCTTGGATGAAAACAGATTATCTCGAAAAGGTTTTAAAGGCTGGGCTAACTGTAGCGGACGAAATTTAAACACTCGCGCGGTTGCCCTGCCACATAGTGCGAGTTTAATTGCCATTTATACTGCGTTACTTACCCTTGAAATAGACTTGCTATTCCTGCGGATAAGCACCTTGCCTAAATGCCAATTAATTCTCGCTGAAATCCTGCATCTTCAAGTATCACGAGTATAGCTACGGCTATGCGCCCTTCATTGCGCCTTGTATTGCACTAAACCTGAACACAACAATTATCAAAGAACTTATCGCCAGGTACTTATAAAAAATATCCCCACTGAAATGTTAATAATTTTAACATTTGAAAGGATTTAACATTTAAAAATGGTAATTAACACTGCTAATTTAAACTCACAAAATTTATTTTCATTTTTCAAAACAACCTAAATTATTGAAATAAATAAACAAGACTTTTTACTTAGTATTTGAGCTCTAATAAAGTTCAATTTCTAGTGTGATTGCTCTGCAAAAATTAAGATAAAATTTTATGAAAATGAGTTAAATAAAGCATATTATTTAACCAGTGATAACCAGTAATTAGTGTTTTGTAAAGTATGATCATTGTATTACTTATACTTGTCTCTAAATGTCATTAGCTTGATAAAAAAATACAAACATAATTACAAATTTCAATTAGCAATGCTATTAGAGGGGAAGTAATGTTAAAACCTACCACAAAGAAGTTTAAATTAAACGCCATTTTATTAAGTACGCTGCCACTACTGGGCGCACAAGCTTATGCAACTGATACAGATACCAACACAGTAAAAACTTGCCAAACAATGCAAGATTCAGGTGAAGTGACACAGTATAACCACTTTATTGAACCGATTCGTCACACGTTTGACAATTTTAAAAGCAGATACGGCAGCGCCGCTTTCGGCAACGATTCTATCGAAAGTCATTTATATCAAAGAGGCTGGGCAACTTTTTATAAAGGTAATGGCGATAACATCAACTCTGTAAAGTGGTATGGTGTTTTTCGTGTAGCGTATAAAGACAGAGCCGCAGCGGCATCGATTGCTGATGGTATAGCATTACGTGATAGCCTATTAAAAACGAATTTTAAACTTGACATGAAAGGCGAGACACAAAGCCTTAATGGCTCAAAGGGCGGAGCATTTTCTCAGTTAAGTATCGAGGATTCAAGACAGTTTATCGGTGTGCCTAAAGCAACCCTTAAAGAGCACTGGATTATGAATATTCCAGAGGACGTTACACCAAACATTAGCCAACACCCTGATATTAAAATCGAAAAAAATCCTGACTATTTGAATACACTTACAGGTGTAATACACACTTATATTATCGAATACTCAGCAAACCTCCCACAAACCTGTATTCATGATGTGATTTCAAGTTATAAAAATGATGTCCCACTGTTTGTATCAACAACACCAATTCTTGGTGAAAAGCCTAATAGCGTTACAAAAATAACTTGGAATTACATCATTCCAGATGAAATTGGTGCAGGACCAGCAGGACATCGCTTGATCCAAAGACAAGCCAATGTTGACTCACCTCAATCATTAAGTTATAGAGTGCGAGGCAAAGAGGGACGTTCTTTTACTGGCAAGGTTATTAATGGACTTGAGTTTGATGTTCCAACTCCTGGCCCTAATAAAGGTTTTACTATTTCTATGGGGTTGTTTGCTGACAAACTTGCTGATACGCCAACCCTAAAACCTGTTACTGAAACAGTTAAAAAAGTCGTTTCTTTAACCGCAAAGAACACCGAACTTCAACGCTCTCTAGAAACAGAAACGACATTTAAAAATCAAGAGCGCGAACGTGCAGAACGACTAACAACGCAACTCGATACTGCAACAGCCAAAGCCGTACAGTTGACTCTTAAGAATCAAAACCTAAAACAAACTGCAGACCGTATTGCAGGTCATTTGGAAACAGCAGAAAAACGTGTTTTAGAGTTAACCACATTTTATAATAAGGCTGAATTTCAGCTAACTAACCCTTCATCTCGCAAATGCATTGATGTTAGAGAAAGTGGTTTAGGAAACAATACTAACGTGATACTTTACCATTGTCATGGCAACAAAAACCAGAAGTGGGTTTACAATGAAGTTAGTGGCCAAATTAAAACCACGCTAGGTAACCAATGTCTTGATGTTGGTGGAACCCCACAAAGTGGTACAAATTTGCAAACAATGACTTGTTTACCATTTGGTCATAACAACATGAAAAACCAAAGCTTTACTATTGATGGCAACCTTATTAAGTTGCGTTCAAACACCAACTTAGTGATTGACTCCATAGGCAACCACAATGGTGCAAACGTTATTATTCATAACCAATTTGGTGGCAGCACCACTCAAGTCTGGAATCAAAAGAAATAACGCGTAAAGTTCTATTTTGAAGAAAAGGCTGAATCTAATAATTCAGCCTTTTAGTTCTCTAATGATGTGTAAATCAAACAATCCTATCTTTATAAATTTTCCCAGTAGGAAAAACATGCTTAATTTGTTCAGAGTTAAGTGACCAATGTTGTGATAACGCAGTTGCTAGCCAATCAAAAGTATTGGTTGTCGGCATTAAATCTCGATTTTGAAATAGCTGTTCAGGCTTAAGTCCCGGCCATTGGCCTAATACTTGACCACCTTTAACACCGCCACCAGCTAGAAACATTACTCCACCAGTACCATGGTCGGTTCCGCCAGTGCCATTTTCTCTGGCGGTTCGTCCAAACTCTGTGGCAATGGCGACAACCGTTTTTTTCCACTCTTTGCCCATGGCTTGTTTTAGAGCGAGTAAACCAGCATCTAACTCTTTTAGTTGCCTATCTAGGCGACTGTGCTGGGCATTATGAGTATCCCAACCAACGGTTTCTAACATGGCGCAATCCATAGTTTTACTCTTTAACAGCAAGTTGGCGCAAGCAGTCGTTAATTCAGACAATGAACCTTTCTTCGCTTTGCCCGCTTTCATTCCACCAGCATCTGCTTTAAGTTCCAACCCACCTTGTAAACTTGCGGTTAACCGCTCATCTCCTTGATACAATTTCTCTAGAGTGGCAAACACATCATCATCCGCTTCTTTTAGCTTAGAAGGATACCAAGTAGTGACGTTTCTAGAGCCACGCATGCTTACAGGTTTGGCATAATCTATCGCAACGGCTTCGACTTGCTTTTGATTAACGGCTCTGGCTAACCAGCCCGATTTAATGTTTTGCGTGCCCGTTCCACCTTCTAAGAAATCTTGTCCATCGAAATGTGAGCGACTCTGATAGCCACTGCCCACCGCCACAATAGGCAGTAATTCTTTCTGCTGATAAAGCTTATGCATATTTTGCATAGCAGGATTAAAGGCAAAGCCTTTATCTATCTTCAAAGTAGGTTCAGTGATTTGTTTTGAGAGTTTTGGGCGTAATTTGGAATAGTCACTATCAAACTCAGGGATCACTGTGTGTAATGAGTCCATCGCACCACGTAAAATGATCCAAATAAATTTCTTGTTACTACCACTTGTCACAGAAGGCGAAGCAAATACCAGCTTAGGACTTTGCATCAATAAAATGCTGCCACCAACGACTTTAAAAAAATCACGACGTTTCATAGCTATCTCCTCAAAAACTCTGGACTCATTAGCATCAGGGTCAATGCTTGTGGGCGACTTTCGGCACGTTTAACGGCAAGCTCCGTCGTATTACTCACTTGCTCTCCAAGTAATTGCCTCATGGTATAGACAGGATCGAGAAACCCTCGGCTTTTGGCTATTTGTGCTGACCAATTTGCCCGCGACATAACAGCGCTTGGACCATTCCAATCGGCTTCGATATCACCATAGCCTTTAGGAGAGTTAGCTTGGAATGGGCTTTGCCCCAAGCTCTTCAAAAACCATAAAAATGCTTGCTGTTTTTTAGGTTGAAAATTCAATGCTCGGCAAGTGGAGATCACATATTCACGCGGAGATTTGAATTTTTGACGCTCTTGATGCCAAGCTTCGTCTGATTTTATTAAGGTGATCATCACTTCTTTCAAATTGCCATCCGTTGCCTTCCAGCGGTCAGTCATTTTTTTGATCAGCGATTCGGGCGGATTGTCTGACACAAAGTGACGAGCGAGTTGAGTAGAAACATGTTTCGCAGTCGCTGGATGTCGAGCCACAGCTTTAATCATCGCAATCCCTTGCGTTTCGCCACCTTGCCGATAGGTTTTGCCAAGCAACACTCTATGGCCGGGCTCATGGCCATTGGCTCTGAACATGAATCCGGTTGTATCGTCTCGCTGCGGTCTTGCCACACTCCATCCTGTTATACCTTTTGCCATTTCAATAACATCTGCTTGCGTGTAGCCAGAGCCGACTCCCATGGTGTGCAGTTCCATCAACTCGCGACCTAAATTTTCATTAAGACCTTTACCGCGCTTGCCGATTTTGGAATTGGGGCCAAAAGATTTGTCGTTATTCAAGTAAACCAACATCGCAGGGTGATGCATTACCGCCAACACCATGTCATGGAAATGACCAAACATATGAGGCGCTATGGCTTCACGCTCAAGTGTCGGTGCCAACACTCGCATCATTTGCCCTTGAGTTGTCACGCTAAAATGATTCGACCAAAAATCCAGTAATCGCCACGCTAATGATTGCTCTGAATGAATAGACCTAAACAAGGTATCACAACATAAGGCTTTAAAATTTCCACCAAGATATCTACGGATTTGCTTTTGCTGTTTGGCGAAATCTTTCGCTTGTTCCGATTCAGGCTCTTTCTTCATCAATCGTTTTTGTTGTTGATAATTGGCTAAATGAATCGAAAGTTGATCTGAGTTAGGAAGCTTTTCATTAAAGCTGATTGGTTGTAATTGGTCGATAAGATACTGAACAGGATCACGACTGGCTTTTTCCAGTTCTCCTTTCCTTGCTCCCATACCAAAACGATTAACCGCGATAACGGCATCCGAAGACATGATGATGTTCTCCATAAAATGGCTGATTATTTGACCATAGAGAATTTGTTTGAGAAGTCGAGTAGCTTTACAAGTCTTTACTTTTGTTTAAGTTGTTGTGAAGAAGTGATAGGCGATTGTAGCCAATCTTTGAGAGGAAAAAGTGCTTCAGTACTAGAGAACAAAACTAGGTTGCTATGCTCTCCTTTCAAAGTGCATCAATCACCCCTCTATGATTAGAAAGAGCCAGTAATTGAATTAATTCTATGGGTAAAAACTGGTTATCCACTTCTCTAAATTTGTGCTTTGCGCTTAATAAAATGGCATCTGATGACTTTACGTGCTCTATAAACTCTTGTTGCAATTCTTTAGTTTTTATTTCCTGAAAAAAAAGTCCAATTCGATAAGGTGATAAGGATAAAATGATAATTGCTTTGGTATTTGGATCGTTGATGACCTTTAAGCATTGAATGAATGCCAACATCGTCAATTTTTTAGCAACTTCACAGATTTTCTCTGGCGAACATCGATTAATAATCAAACTAACCAACTCCATTGCTTCATGCTGTTCAGATTGTCCGCATGCACTCTTAACTAGGTCAACTAACGCTGAACATGGAAGATTTTCGATAACATCGCAGAAAACCTCTTCACCATAAATTTTTGAATAAAACATAAAGTCTAACGTATCACTCGATGACTCGAAAACCAGTAAAGGCAAGCAGTCTTTAGGATCTAAATCACAAGCCAATACCTCGGTGTTACTGGCAAAAAGTCTTCTGGCATAACCTTGTTGTTGACGCTGATAAAGCCCTAAAACGATCGCTTTTCTCAATGGTGGTAAAGTTATGGTGTATTGTAAATATTTACTAGTTGCATCAGACTCCGCCCTAGTTGAAGGTCTCATAAAGGCATTTAATCCGTGAAAATTTCGGGCTAATATAAGGCTTACAATTCTATGTACGGCCTCTTGTTTTAACTTGCTTGTTTGACTTTCTTGCCAAATCATTATCACTTTCTCAAGTGAACAAAAAGTCAGAAACGGCAGTATTCCCATTTCTAAAGCAGCAATGAACTGGCGAGTGGCAATGTCAGAAAGTTTTTCAAAATCTTGAATGATTTGATGCCTGATCGCATCATGATTTGCGAGCTTTGTACATACATGAACAAATGCCTCCTGCTCACCTTTAAAATTCATCTGATAAGCTAATAAAGGTAAAAGAACAATCAGGGATTCATAAGTACTGTGTATCAGCGCATAAACCATATCATCCTCTTGCATATCCGCAATTGAATTGGCTTTATGAACCATCGAAATAGATGGGCTGGTTAATAATTTGACGTACAACTCTTTAGTAAACAAAGTCGTATGAGAAAAGTTGGATGGGGTAACATCATCTTCATTGTGAAGCCAAACGACAAACCTTTGCTCCCATGAGGCATTGAATGGAGATAGCTTGATTTTGTATGCTTGTTCTCCAAGCATAACAGTATCTATATCTGTTTCATTTCCTTGTTCACTTAACAAGCCCCAAGAAACAGCTAGTTGATATCCCGTTTGAAAAAAAGATTGCAACATACAGCTAATCAAAGAGTGATGAATATGATAAGAATATCAAGACCTTTAACAGAGGTTAAATCTGAATCACCTTGGTTTAATACTTTTTTTATTGCTTTTATTACACTTTACGCCCCTAGGGGGGTGAAGAGGCAATAAAGTCTGCCCGTAGCGGCATTAAAAATCAGGGACGGTCTTTCTGAATCTAACAAGGAATTGAACAAAACTCAGTTAGAACAACTATTCGATTTGAACTTGATTTTCAGAGTGCCAATATTTAACAATCGTAGAAATTCATTTAAATAGAATTTTTGTCTTAAATTCCACCGAAACTGAATCTAAACCGAACGTTAACGTTTTAGATACCCGAACCATTTGCGCTTACTTATTGAACAGGTTATTTTTCTAACTGCATAATTACTTATAGATTTTATAAAATGGCTACACCTCGTTCCTCTCATTATCATTTAAGTCGTGATTATTACTTTGTACTCAATACACTCAATAAAAATCCACATCAGGCTTCGTTGTACCTTAAATACAGACGGTCAACATTCGATAATGATGAACTCTTATATCGTGCTTACAATTATTTAAGTTCAAACGAAAGGGATAGTCTTTATAAATTTTTTAATCAACTAGAAGTTCCTCAAGCGAACCTTCGCATGCAACGTTATAATGGCCAGCTTCACCAAGGAAAGCCCAATACTTTCTTTTATTTCACTTCAGTAAACGATGTAATCAAGTATTGGAAAGAAGGAATAATAACCATTGAACGAGCGGGCATTGCGTTGAATGGCTTAATTAAACAATGCACCACGCTTTCTGAATTTATTAGAATTATCCATGACATAAAAAGTGATAGCCTAGCACTCGCAACGAAATGGGATATAAGACTTGTTCATGGACTATTGCACAAAGCAGTAGATTTTAAAAACTGCGAGGCATCAGATTTCAACGGTATCTTTAGAGAAATAATAGGGGTTAAATCTAATTATGAGGCGAAAACTTGCACACTGCTACTTAAGTTATGTAAGTTAAATTTGAACTTTTCTGATGCAAAAGCATTAGTGCTGGGGGACGAAAACAGTGACAGCTTAATGAATCAATGGGGGGTTAAGCCTGATGTAGGCATATATAATGCTTTTATTACGGTGTGCGCTAAAACTGGACAGTTTGATAGTGCTTGGCAGTTGGTGTGCGGTGATTCGCCTCTAATGTCCCAATCATCGAAGCTGAAAGCTGATAAACTCACTTGTACCAACCTTCTTGTCGCTTGTGCTGAAACTGGACATTTTAAAGAGGCCAAAACATTAGTGCAGGGGGACAAAGGCATCGACAGCTTAATGAAACAATGGAACATTAAGCCTGATGTAGGGATATACAATGCCTTTATTACGGTATGCGCTAAAACTGGACAGTTTGATAGTGCTTGGCAGTTGGTGTGCGGTGATTCGCCACTAATGTCCCAATCATCGAAGCTGAAAGCTGACAAACTCACTTGTACCAACCTTCTTGTCGCTTGCGCTGAAACTGGACATTTTAAAGAGGCCAAAGCATTAGTACTGGGGGATAAAGACAAAGGCATCGACAGCTTAATGAAGCAATGGGACATTAAGCCTGATGTAGGGATATATAATGCTTTTATTACGGTATGCGCTAAAACTGGAGAGTTTAATAGAGCTTGGCAGCTGGTGTGCAGTGATGCACCAATGATGTCCTCTGACTCAAAGCTGAAGGCCGATCAAATCACCTGCACCAGCCTTCTTGTCGCTTGCGCTGAAACAGGACATTTTAAAGAGGCCAAAGCATTAGTGCTGGGGTGCAAAGGCATACCCAGCTTAATGGCACAATGGGGTCTTAGGCCTAACGAGGCTATTTATAGCGCCTTTATTACGGTATGCGCTAAAACTGGAGAGTTTGATACAGCTTGGCATCTGGTATGCGATAATGCGCCAATGATGGCTCTAGGGCCTAAGCTAAAGACTAATCAAAGCACCTGCACTCGTCTTCTTTTTGCTTGCGCTGAAACGGGACATTTTAAAGAGGCCAAAGCATTGGTACTGGGGGACGAAAGTAGTGACAGCTTAATGCAGCAATGGGGTCTTAAGCCTAGCGTAGCTATTTATAGTGCCTTTATTACGGTATGCGCTAAAACTAGAAAGTTCGATTATGCTTGGCAGCTGGTGTGCGGTGATACGTCACGGATGCCCCCAAACTCAGAGCAGGCCGCCGATCTAATCACCTGCACAAATCTTCTTGTCGCTTGCGCTGAAACAGGACATTTTAAAGAGGCCAAAGCATTAGTTCTGGGGGACGAGAGTAGTGACAGCTTAATGCAGCAATGGGGCATTAAGCCTGATATAGGGATATATAATGCTTTTATTACGGTATGCGCTAAAACTGGAGAGTTTGATAGAGCTTGGAATCTGGTGTGCGGTAATGCGCCAAAGTTGTCCCCAAACTCGGAGCTGGCCGCCGATCTGATCACCTGCACCAATCTTCTTGTTGTTTGCGCTGAAACTAGACGTTTTAAAGAGGCCAAAGCATTAGTGCTGGGTGACGAAAGTGGCGACAGCTTAATGGCACAATGGGGTCTTAAGCCTAACGTGGCTATTTATAGTGCTTTTATTACGGTATGCGCTAAAACTGGAGAATTCGATAGTGCTTGGCAGTTGGTGTGCGGTGATGCACCAATGATGACTCCAAACTCGGAGCTGGTCGCCAATCAAATCATCTGTACCAATCTTCTTTTCGCTTGCGCTGAAACAGGACATTTTAATGAGGCCAAAACATTAGTGCTAGGAGAAGAAGGCCGTGACAGCTTAATGAAGCAATGGGGCATTAAGCCTAACGAGTCAATTTATAAAGCCTTTATTGCAGTATTCGCTAAAGCAGGAGAGTTTGACAGTGTAATGGATGATTTGGAAAAAACAATGGAAGAATGCGGAGTTACCGTTACACCTTTAATGTACTCTCACAGAATAGCACTTGATAAAGTTAATTTTAATCATAAAGTTGAAATGGGTATAACGAAAGGTTTCTATAGTAAAAACTTAGGGTTAGAGAATAATTGCTTAGATTTACATACAAATAAAATTTGTAACTATTCAGCCTACTGAACAAAAATATCTGGCAAATGCCCACTGAACAACAAGTTCAGCGCTGTTGAAGCTGTTATATTTTGCTTTCTGCAACTCGAAACGTAACTGCGTATGGCACAGA
>NZ_ML014855.1 GCF_003675895.1 Parashewanella curva | reverse complement strand
TTCATGATAACTCTCTAAATTGAGATAAAGCTGTTTTTAGGGTACTAAAGTCTAAAATGAAAATTTATGAGGAACTGCAAAATTCTTAGAAGTTTTGTGATTTAAAAAACTTTTAGTCGGCTACTTATATACATCAACGTAATTCCCCTACCATTCAATTACATCTTCTACCTTAAAATGTGACCGCCTTAATTAATCATTGCCGTTATGTGATCCTCCCCACTTTTTCAACTTGTACCAAGCACAATAATTGTCCGATTATTTTTTTATGAGTAGCAAAAGTAAGACTATGATGAAAACAAAAGTAACAACAAGGTTATTGTTGGCATCGGCAGTGACCGTAGCGCTTGGCCTAACTGGATGTGGTAGCAGCCATAAACATCACAATGATGTTGTTAAACTGCGAATATTAGAAACCAGTGATTTGCATACCAATATCATGGATTACAACTATTACAAGGACGATGGTAAAAGTGCCCACAGTGGTGATGATGCAACCATAGGCCTTGCACGTGTTTCTAGCCTAATTAAAGCAGCAAGAAAGGAAGTCGATAACTCAGTTACTGTCGATAACGGCGATTTACTGCAAGGTAGCCCAATGGGTGACTATATGGCTGATGCCTATAAAAAAAATGATGATTCATTACCTGATACACACCCTGCTTACAAAGCCATGAACATCATAGGATATGATGCAGCTAATATAGGGAATCATGAATTTAACTATGGTCTTGGCTTTTTAGACGCCGCTCTAAAAGGAGCAAAGTTCCCTTACGTTAACTCCAATGTCATTTGCGATACCGATTGCGGAATGGACGGCAAGAAAAAAGGTGATAACCGCTTTACGCCTTATGTGATACAAGAAAAACAAGTTAAAGACCAAGATGGCGATATGGAAACCCTAAAAATTGGCTATATTGGTTTTGTTCCTCCACAAATTATGCAATGGGATTCTGAAAATTTAACGGGCAAAGTCACAGCAAACAGTATCGTTAAATCAGCCGAAATGTATGTGCCTAAAATGAAAGAGGCAGGCGCGGACATCATTATTGCCATTCCTCACTCAGGTATGGGCACACCAAATGATAAAGATCCTATGATGGAAAACGCTGTATGGGCGTTATCAAAAGTGCCTGATATCAACGCTATCACCTTTGGTCACAGTCACGCGCTGTTCCCAAGCGATAAATACAAAGATGTCGCCAATGTTGATATTAAAAAAGGAACCATTAATGGCGTAGCAGCCGTTATGCCCGGACGCTGGGGTGACCATTTAGGGGTTATTGATCTTACCCTTGAAAAAGATAACGGCAAATGGAAAGTGGTTAATTCTCAAAGCAATACCCGACCAATATATAACGGGGCTGACAAAAAGGCGCTGGTTGATCCTGACTACCAAATTCGTGATGCGGTTTCTACCGAGCATGCCGGTACACGCACCTACGTGAATGTCCCCATAGGTAAAGCATCAAAAGATATGTACAGCTTTTTATCCATGGCGCAAGACGATCCAACCGTTCAAATCGTTGCCAATGCTCAAATGTGGTTTGCTACACAACCAGAAAACTTAACCTTGCTACCAGAAGCAGATAGAGACTTGCCTATTCTATCCGCTGCCGCCCCATTTAAAGCGGGCGGACGTTTTGAAAGCACCAATGATGCCGATCAATATGTGCAAGTAAAAGCGGGAGAATTAGCCTTTAAGAATGCGGCTGACTTGTATCTATATCCAAATACTGTGGTCGCACTAAAGGTCACTGGTGCAGAAATTAAAGAGTGGCTTGAGTGTAGTGCTAATCAGTTTAATAAAATTGATCCCGCTGTTACCACCCCTCAAAACTTGATCAATAGAGCAGGCCACCCAACCTATAACTTCGACACCATTAAAGGCATTACTTACAAAATTGATGTTACTCAGCCTTCAAACTATGACAGAGACTGTAAAATTCAAAATGTGGCCGGAGGTAGTAAGCGCATTGTTGACTTAAGCTACAAGCCTAATAATGGAGATGCCATTACAGGTGATGCCTTTGCAAAACAAAACTTTATCGTCATTACTAATAATTATCGTGGCTTTGGTGGCAAATTTGCTGGCACGGGTAGAGATCATGTTGTTGCCGAATATGCAGGTAAAGAAAACCGTCAAGCTTTAATTGATTACATCAAAGAAAACTCTGGTGATAACGGTGTTGATCCCACACCTGATTTTAACTGGGATTTTGTAAACATAACTCCAGCATCAACCCTTGATGTTCGATTTGAAACTCAAGATAGTAAAACAGCTGATGATTACATTAAAGTTGATGCCAACCAACGTCGAACTATGACTAAATTAAATACCCAAAGCCCAGTTCCAGGCTTTGCCATTTACAATATCGATATGACCAAACTTAAAACTCAATAACTCTCATAACTACGAATTACAAGTGCAGGTCTAACGGCCTGTGCTTCTATACTCGTGACACTTGAAGATGCAACTTTCAGGGCTTGTTCAGCGTTGCATTATTCGAGGCGTGAAAGCTTGAACTAGCGGGCTAATTCAAGCTTTCACAACAAAGAATAATCTATGCTGAAAAGCCCACGCAGTGCGAGTTTAATTGCCATTTATGCTGCGTTACTTACCCTTAAAATAGACTGACTATTTCTACAGATAAGTGCCTTGCCTAAATGGCAATTAATTCTCGCTGAAATCCTGCATTTTCAAGTATCACGAGTATATAACTTATTAGGGCGTGTTGATCTTTCGTGATTATTTTTGCAGCGATAAATTGGTTATCTTATGCAAGGCGGAGTTTGTGCAGTGTGGTTATTCCACATAAACAAACGATAACGCAGCAGAAGTGACCAATTTACGCTGTCTTCGATGCTTTTGAGCACTTCCTGTTCTGTGTTGTGACCAGTTTACTTAGATGGCTAAGCTTCACTGCTCACGCCTTGAACCAAAAAGTGCTCAAATAGCACAAAATTTAATCCTGAAAGATCAACACGCCCTAGCCTTTCGATTAAAAATACAGTCATTGTTGTGAAAACGTCGATTAACCTCAATGACAACTTGAGCAACAAAAGTATCACGCCATAAAATTGGGAGCTCTCCACCATTTTCAAGATTATCAATCACACGTTGCTTACGAGACTCCGAGCAAGCATACACAGCTTCACCAAACTCAAAAAATACTGCATATTTTGAATCATTTCTTAATTGACAAGTCCACCAGCCAGATATGAGTTTAATGTCTGAAGCAGTACTTTTTAAATCCTTAATTTCATCAAGCTCTAAAATTGATAGTGAAGTTAAGTAAATAGGTCGAATCAAAGTTTTTTACCTTTTACGATTTTCCTATACCTTATTTTGTCTCTTCTGAATTGAAACTGACTCAAATCAGTTTACAATTATCAGCTTTTTCCATAATCTGTAACAAATTGAAAAACATAAGGATATGTTGATGGCAATTGCCTGTGTCCATACGCGAGCCAGCTGTGGAGTAGAAGCGCCTGCGGTAACGGTAGAAGTGCATTTAAGTAATGGATTACCTGCCTTCAACTTGGTCGGTTTACCTGAAACCTCTGTAAGAGAAGCCAAAGAGCGAGTTCGAAGTGCGCTGATCAACTCAGGTTTTGAGTTTCCTATGCAAAGGATCACCGTTAACCTTGCTCCTGCCGATCTCCCCAAGCAAGGCGGGCGTTATGATCTGCCAATTGCCATTGGTATCTTAGCGGCTTCAAACCAAATTCCATCACAAAGCTTAAAAAACCATGAGTTTATCGGAGAGTTGGCGTTATCTGGTCAAGTCCAAGCCTGTACAGGCATTCTGCCTGCCATTATTGCAGCTAAAGACAGCGACCATATCTTATTGATGCCACAAAACAATCGTCATGAAGCTGAATTAGTGAATTATCAAAGAGTTAAATTTGCTCATCAGCTGAGCCAAATTTCAGCTTATCTTCACGGTCAACAATCACTTCCCAGTATTGAAAACGGTGCTGAGTGGATCTCACCTGACGACATTCAGACTCAAGCTTGTTTAAGTGAAGTCATCGGCCAATATCAAGCCAAACAAGCCTTAGAAATAACGGCTGCAGGTTCGCATAATCTATTAATGCTGGGGCCTCCAGGAACGGGTAAAACCATGCTTGCTAGCCGCATTATGTCTCTACTGCCTAAAATGAATTACGAAGAAGCATTAGAAGTAGCCGCTATTCATTCGGTGGCAGGCATGCACTTATCGCCCAAGCAATTTTTTCAGCGTCCTTTTCGATCGCCACATCACACCAGTTCTTCGATGTCATTGGTGGGTGGCGGCAGTGTACCCAAACCTGGTGAAATATCTTTAGCCCATCGAGGTGTTTTATTTTTAGACGAAGTGGCTGAATTTCCCCGTAAGGTACTGGACTGCCTTAGAGAACCAATGGAAACGGGTGAGGTGATCATTTCTCGTGCTGCTGCAAAACTCAAATTCTCCAGCCGATTTCAACTGATTGCCGCCCTTAATCCTAGCCCCTGTGGCGATGCCGAAGGCAACAGCCGAGCGTCACTGAATGAAATCAAACGTTATCTTGGTCGATTATCAGGGCCTTTCATTGATCGTTTTGATCTCACGATTGATGTACCAACACTACCTAAAGGTACACTCACTCAAACACCAACCAACAATGAAACCAGTGCAGAAATTGCTAAACGAGTTCTACAAGCAAGAGAAACTCAGTTAGCGCGTGCAGGTGTACTAAATAGTCAGTTATCAGGTAAGCAACTAAAACAAACAGGCGGATTTAATAGTGATGATTTAGTGTTTTTAGAAAATAGTGTCAATCAACTTGGATTATCGGTTCGCAGTTATCATCGATTACAGAGAGTAGCTAGAACTATTGCCGATTTACAAGGAGAGCAAACAGTGAGTCGAAGTCACCTTGCTCAAGCCTTAGGCTATCGAGCCATGGATAAGTTACTGGCTCGATTAAACCAACAATAATGAATACTCATTGCTCCAACCAGAACAGCGTACCTTTATTGGATGGAGCATAAGCGTTAAGATAGTCCTTTTTAAAATTAAGAGTAAAGTCAGTGCCAATTATTCGAGGTTCAATAGCTTTTAGCTGTTACGTTATTAACACCCTTTTTTGGATGTGTCCCATCATCATTTTTGGGCTATTTAAGCTAATTCCTTTGAAAGCTTCACAAACCTTGGGCAATTACATACTCGACCATTGTGCTTCAGGTTGGATCTCAGTGAATGGGTTTATCGAACGCCTATTTCACCCCGTTCAGGTTAAAATTTCTGGTACGCAAAATTTTCAAAAAAATGAATGGTATATGATCACCGCCAACCACCAATCATGGGTTGATATTCTGATCTTACAACGAGTATTTAATCGCAAAATTCCATTCATTAAATTTTTTCTAAAAAAAGAGCTAATTTACGTACCTGTATTAGGATTAGCTTGGTGGGCCTTAGATTTTCCGTTTATGCGCCGCTACACCAGTGCTCAAATACGCAAAAATCCAAAGCTTAAAGGCAAGGATATTGAAGTAACTCGTAAGGCCTGTGAAAAGTTTAAGCACAAGCCTGTGAGTATCATGAACTTTGTTGAAGGCACACGATTTACCACAGAGAAACATCAACAACAAAAATCACCTTACCAGCATTTACTTAGGCCCAAAGCTGGTGGCTTGGCTTTTGCTCTCTCCAGCATGAAAGATTGCATGAATAAGATGATTGATGTCACAATTCACTATCCAGAAGGCATTCCAAGTTTTTGGCAATTCATCAGTGGTCAGATGCAACAGGTCAAAGTTCACATAGAAGTATCAGACATTGAGCCTGAAATGATAGGTGACTACGCCAACGATAGACAGTTCAAGCAAGCATTCCAGCAACAACTCAGTCAACGCTGGGAGCATAAAGACTCTACTTTACACAACCTGAAAGCACACTCGTAGGAAGATTTTTTTCATTATGTTGCGTTTTTTACCAGCCCCTATTTTATTTTTTATTAGTGGGTTATTACTCGCCATTAATACCGGATTTTGGTCGTTGCTGATTTTTATCGGTGGCCTATTTAAACTGATTTTACCCATTAATTTAGTACAAATACCTTTAAGTAAACTCATGGATAAGTTGATGTGGTGCTGGGTATGTTGTAACGGTGGTATTTTAAAGCTGACTTCAAATATTGAGTGGGATATACAAGGCCTAGAAAACTTGAACAAAGAATCGTGGTACTTAGTGATCTGTAATCATGTCAGTGGTTTTGATATTGCAGCACAAACTTATGCGCTCAGAAACGACATCCCGATGCTGAAGTTTTTCTTAAAAAAAGAACTGTTATACGTACCGTTAATGGGATTAGGCTGCTGGGCATTGAATATGCCATTTATGAACCGAACCAGCCCCGCTAAATTAAAGAAAAATCCCGCCCTTCGCGGTAAAGATTTTGAAACCACAAAGCGTTCATGTGAGAAGTTTAAAAATCTTCCAACTTCGATTATGAATTATTGTGAAGGCAGCCGTTTCACACCAGAAAAACAAAAACGACAAAATTCACCCTACAAGCACTTACTTCGCCCCAAAGCGGGTGGAGCAGCATTCGCCCTTTCGGCTATGGGAGATCAATTCAGCCATGTGCTCAATATGACTTTGGTATATCCTGATGCCCCAAACGATGTGTTAAAAACGGCCATGAGTGGTCGATTAAAGAAAGTCATTATTCGAATTGAGGCACTTCCCGTTCCAAAAGTTGATCATGTGCAATACGTTAGTGACAGCGAATACCGCGTTGAATTTCAACGCTGGTTAAATGATATTTGGCAGCAAAAAGACCAGCAAATAAAACAGCTACTCAATACACAAAAGTAAACAATCCTTAATTCTTTGTCTTGCTAGTATTTCTCACAGCGCTAGCAAGATAGTTTAGTTTCATTTAAAAGTATCGTTTATCCTTCCCACTGACGATTAAACATTGTTAATAGTTATTTACCTATCACACAAAATTCCATAGCTTCAGGGCTCCGTTCGCACTGAATAATAAGGCTATTTATGTCTGCAGAAGCACCGTATAGTATCCAGTTTACGCATGGAGGTCCTGCTCTAGAAGCAAGGCCACTTCTTGATAGTCAATCTCCAGAACTACATACAGAACGAAGTAGATATCAAGCTACCCTAGGAGGAGGACACGGACGAAATGAATTTATGGCAGCTCCTCCTAGACCACCGGCTCCTCCTACAAATATTGTACTTGGTGACTTCCATCTACAGGCAGAGATAACAGACAATGAATTTACTCAAGCTCCTCACTTCGCTCACTACCCTCCTGAAATTCAAAATCTGTTGAGGCACAACCCAAATCCAGAACAATTTTTACTACAAAACAATCTAACATCAGTCTCCGGTCTATGGGAAAAAGCCATTCTGGATAACCCTGATATCGTTGCATTTACTGGATATGGCAAAGGGCACAACTTAACATATAGAGATCTCGATATTAAAAGTTCAGCTTTAGCTGCTGATTTTCAAAGCAAAATACGTGCTGGAAAAATTCGACCTAATGGAAACGTACTGATTGCTTTACCCTCTTCACCTGAGTTTATGATTTCTGTACTCGGCGCATTAAGAGCAGGGTTAACCCCCACCGTCATAATCGCTTCTGATAACCAAACAGAATTTCAACCACGGCTATTGCATGCGATTCGATTAACCCAACCTGACACCATTATTGGTAGTAAGATCAAAGGTATTCATAACGCTATTGTTGAAGTAAAAGAGCAACTGGTTCGAACCGAAGTACACGGTGAATTACCTAACATAATGGCAAGCATGAACATAAATGGCGCTAAGGCAGAGTTTTCTCCTAAAAAAATGCAACTTTACTTTTCAGGGCTATGGGGTTCACAGGAAAACAGATCTAAAATGGAGCTATTAAAAAGTACTGTGGCTAAGAAGAAAGGGCTCCTCACGGAGCGTACGCCACAAAGCCACTCATTCCACGACGTGATCCACAGCAAAAAAGAATACACACCAATTGAAAGCCACACCTTAAGCCCTGAAGAACAACTCAATAAACCAGCATTAATGCTGTTTACCAGCGGAACGACCAGTGTTGATGGCAATGGCACAGAACTACCAAGTCTCCAATCTGGAGCAAAAGCCGCTGTATACACGAATAAGATGTTGTTAACTTCAGGGATTTCTGTAGCGGCATTATTAGCAGCAGAAAACCCTGATATGCCTAAACATCCTGTATCCTTTTTTCCGCTTCCTTTAGCCCATGCTTTTGGTGCACTGCAATCTGTACTGTTATCACCTCTTCAAAATGGTTGTACTCATTTAGTTTTAAATCCGAGAAATCCTAAATTTGTCAAAGATGCACATGAGAAAGGTCGCGCTAATATGCTTTTTGGGGTAGAGAAGTTTCATGCAGGCTACATGTCTTCACAATCAAAGGCTCTACAAAGGAGATACAAAAATAGCCCAGCCACGTTTGTAATCACAGGAGCATCGGCACCTAAAGAAAGTACAATAGACAAAGCACAACGAGTCTATGGAACCCCAATGCAGGATGGCTACGGTTCAACAGAAACAGTGGTTGCAATTGCCGTTTCAGCTAAAAATGATCCAAAGGGTGGACTTATTCCAATTCCTTGGGTCACAACATTAGTTGTACCAACAGATGCTGTTCTCAGGAATGAGTTTGATCCAAACGACATAAAAGCAAAGCCAAATACGAGAATTCAAGGCGACTTCAATATCGAAGGTCAACTGCTCGTCAGAGGCAACATTATTGATGGATATCTACACAACGTGCAAGCAACAAAATCTGCATTTTTTGTCGATAGTGAAGGACATCAATGGTTTGCGACTGGTGATTTGGTCCGTCAAAGACAAGATGGCCGGTTCAAAATTTTTGCAAGAAGTAAAGAAACCATTATTAAAGGTGGTGAAAACATTAGCCCTGATACAGTTGAGCAAACCCTAAAAGGCCTAGCAGGGGTTGAAGAATCTCTTATTTTCCGTTTCCCTCAGGATTTAGCGAATCAGGCAGCTGAAGATCATGTGATGTTAGCAATTAGAGTTAGCGATAACTCTATTTCTAAACAAGACATACTTGATCATATGGAACGGAATGGGGCGTCTAGAGCAGAAAGACCTAGGTTGGAGCATATCATTATTCTTAGAGAGGATGAATCTCTGCAAATCACCCACACACTAAAACCTAAGCGTGTTCAATTGACCAATAAATCTATTGAATTCGCAAGGGAAAGATTGGGAGAGTCAATCGAGACCAAGCCTAATGCGCCCCAGATTGAAGCAGCTGTACGTAGGGCGCTGAGACGACCACAGTAATAATTTATTGAGTATTGCAACATTAAAAAGGCTTAGAAACTATGAAAGACAGTCACTCGACTCCCTTTTAGTTACCACAACACAGAGTTAGAGAGTTCTCTAATTCTGTGAACTCTGTTCTTCATAGTTTCTAGTTTATTTTGAACGGCTATCTTTGCCTATTTGCTTCAATCCTCATCTCATATCAATCACTTTGAACTGATAACTCCGCTCTAACCCTTCTTTAAGTTTGCATTCTATTTGTCCAAGGCACACTAATAATACTCTACGTCTCTCAAATCCTTTTTGCTCTTGAGTTTCAGGCAAGCCCCACCATTTTTTCAAAACTCTCTCTAATAATTCTTTTTGAGTCAACTCGTCTACCTTTATCGCTCCATATTCATGATATCTAACCCCTAATTTTGATCCCAAGTGTCGCCAATAAACATTTTTAACATCACTGTTTTTTACTTCTTGTAGAATCACATCGGTTAATTCAGTGATAACAGGCAAGTTACAATGCCAAGCTTCTTGTTTAGCCACAGTATTTCGAGAAGATCCAACTTGGTGCAAGCAACGGTCTCGAGATGAATAACCGCCTAAGTAGCCGACTAAAAGTTTTTTAAATCACAAAACTTCTAAGAATTTTGCAGTTCCTCATAAATTTTCATTTTAGACTTTAGTACCCTAAAAACAGCTTTATCTCAATTTAGAGAGTTATCATGAA
>NZ_ML014854.1 GCF_003675895.1 Parashewanella curva | reverse complement strand
TAGTTTGTGATCTATTGGCTATAGTTGTTGTGATCTATCGTTGTATGTCAGGTTTTCGCTTTACGTTTGTGCGAAAAGAAAATTTTAACATTTCTTTTATGTATTGAATTTTAAGGATTTATTCTTTGACCGAGAATTGCTGACGCCGTTCCCAATCTTGATCCATTTTCAACAAAATTCACTGAGTTTGCTGAGGGTGAGTTTTTGGAAATTGGTGCAGCCTATGGGTACGCTACATTAAAAGCGTTAGAAAATGGTGCTTCAGTCACGGCTAATGACATTGATGAAAGGCATCTACAACAACTCATAGAGAATGCACATCAAAAAGGTTATACAAAACTAACCACTTCACTTGGCTCATTTCCTTCAGAACTTAATTATCAGGAAAACCAGTTCAGTAAGATCTTGATCAGTCGTGTGTTGCATTTTTATACGGGTGAAAAGATGTTGGAGTTATTAAAGGTATTGAAATCATGGCTTCAGCCAAAAGGCAGCCTGTATATCGTTTGTGAAACAAATCACCTTTCGAATTGGAAAGCATTTTTTCCTGAATATCAAAGACGTCTTGATGCAGGTCTAAAGTATCCTGGGGAAGTTTATAACCCTCAACAATGGGAAGAGGGCTGGTCTGACAATATACCTGAGTTTATACACCTCGTAGATCTGCCTGTATTAAAGCAGCTTGTTATTGAAGCGGGCTTTAAGATTGTTGAAGCGGATTACATTGATCGGAAGGGGCAATTTCCTGAGTCCTTATTACTTGATGGACGTGAAAGTGTTGGGGTTATTGCGGAAAAGTAAAAGGGCAAACCATCTATGAATAAGCCGATTAAGCAAGACTCGCTTTTTAAGCATTTGAAAAAAATCTGGAACTCACTTTATCAAGATAATAAGTACCCCTTTCGTTTAGCTGGAGTCGTGGAGAAAGAGGGGATAAATGTCGCAATCATTAAATTAACGGGTTCTTATATCACCATCACCGAGCCTGTAACTAAAGCCGTTTGTGATAGTAAATTGATTGAAGGCTTGAACCCTCTGGATATTCGTAGTTTGTCGTTTTTTGCCATGCATGAATACATGAGCGAAGAAAATGAAAAATTACGAGAGAGTTTGAATAAATTACAGCATAAATATGAGTTCTCTGGCATTGAGTTTGACGATCCGGAAGTACCCATCATTACGCTTAAAGATGTCAATAATGGTGAAGTCATTGAAGTAAGTCTTGCTGAACTGTTTGATAACTCTGAACTGCTAAATGGCTTACAAAAGGAAGACTGTTGTGTGCTTGGATATTTAAAATGCTTGAACGAACATTCCGAGGGGCAGCATGGTAAAGCTGGAAAACAATAGTCGATTATTATTCATTCTTGCATTCTATATTGTGATGCTTTGCTTAACCGTTTGTTTTGCTAATAACTTCATTTCGCCATTAGGGGTGACTATACCCGGTGGTGTTTTGTTTTTTCCATTTTCATTCATTGTTTGCGATATCGTTGGTGAGGTCTACGGCTATGAAGTAGCAAAAATTTTTATTTGGGCAGGCATCACTGCGGAGCTATTGTTTGCTGGCTTATCAGAGGTGATGATTGTTATGCCACATCCTAGCTACTTTAATCATGCTGGCGCATATCAATCCGTATTCGAGCCGACAATGAGGTACGTACTTTCTGCTATTGCTGGGCTGTTTTCTGGAGATTTTCTGAATATTTATATTCTAAGCCGTTGGAAGATTGCATGGAAAGGTAGGTTGTTCATTATCAGAAGTATTTGCACGACAGGTGTGGGGCAAATGTTGTTAAGCCTTGTCGTTGTGGGTGCAGCATTTTCTGGTAAGGTATCTTCTGAGCAGCTTGTAGGGATGATGGTTTCAGGCTGGAAAATTAAGATGTTATACAGTTTTTGGCTTTCATTGCCTGCTTGTTTACTTGTTCGATATTTAAAAAACATCGACAAGGTTGACCACTACGATATCGGGATCAGTTACAATCCATTTAAAATTTAATCTCTGTCATTATGGCGACGAGTTGATCAGGCAAGTTCAGCGTATGAAGTTCATTTTTTGAGTCTGTATTGTCACTGATAACTGCGAACCTTTCTTTGTCGAACTCAATTAACCTTTTAATACTGAGTTGATCATCTATATTAACCAGCGCAAACATTTTATCTGCGGCTGGCCTGTCTGGATCAAAGATCATCATACCCCTTTGAGTGATTAAAAAGTCGAGTTCGAATTCACCTTTGGTTAGATCTACCGCAAAAGTTCTGCTGCTATTGTTATCTTGCACTTCAACAAAGTTAGGGAAATTCAGTTGCTGTTGTTTGACATAGTTGAGGATCTCACTCTTGGTCAACATGGGTACATTGATGATTTTGGACTTAGCACCCGCTTTATCGCCAAATTGTAACCACTCTTCATTCACATTGAATTTTTCGCACATGATCTTTAGCGTCTTGCGAGAGGGAATTGCTCTACCATTAACCCAATTCCCAGCACCTTTATGCGTCGTTGAAAACATATTGGCCAACCATGAAATGCGTCCCATATTTTTAGGGGGGAAATTGTGCTCATCCAAGATTGCATTTAATCGTTCGCTAAATCTTATTTTGCTCTCATTTCCAATCATATTTGCTCTCACAGGCATAAAAGTGGCAGCGACCAAGTATTGTCTAGTGTTATAGAGCTTACGCAAGCTCATTAGTTCAAATTATATCTAACATTCTGTAATTAAATAGCATTAAAAATTCTTTATTATTGTTAAGTGATACTTATATGGTAATCATGTGTGTATATATAAAACTTATAGAGGCAATATGATTGATTTGATAACATTAAAGTTTAGTCCTAAAACCAGTGAACAAATGCTAACTGATTGGTTTGAAAAACATAAAGGGCTAAAACCAAAATTTGAAAAAATTGTACTTGAATGTCCTCAGCTTAAATCTTCCGTTCTCTGTTTCGCCGATCTACTTTCGCCGCATTTATTCGTTGCTGATTACCCTGTATTCTTTCAATGTTTAACCAATGCTGTTACTGAAGTAGACCATAATGACACAGACGCCTCTTGTGCCGCAGCCATCTTTGGTGACGTGCTTGCATTTAGTGCAGCAGGGCTGCTTGTTGATATGATCATTCGAGATGTTGATCATCAGGATTGGCATCCTATTGATGGCAAAACTTTAAATCACTGGCTAAGGCAGGAGCAGAGAACTGAACAGCTTAGAGAAGGAAACTTGCAAGTCAGATATTATGACTCTTGTGAATCCACATTAGAAAGGCTTTATCGTCAAATACGGCTGCGAACAATATTGCCTGTAGTTGAGCCTAAAAGAGATAGGTTTAGATCAGTTTAGCCTCCTCTTAGCTTACTTTTCTTTTCAAATAGCAAAATGGGCAAGTAGCATTAGGCTGCTTATCAGCAGGGATAATAAAATGGTTGTAACAATGACGGCATCTATGAAATACGATGTTATTAATTTTAAAGCTTCGCAATAATACCCAAGCTTCATTTATGTCGATGGCGCTTGTATTTGAAGATTTGCAGAGCTCACATTGGTTACGAATTTTGATGTAGAGCTGATACGCTCGGGCTAGAACGTCTAAATCGAGGTGATTACTAGTTTGTTTGGTTGTTAAGGTTAAATACGTCGATAGAAAAGCATACCCCTCAATTGAAGCAAAGTGCGTGTTAAGGATCGCTTTCGCTTCAGGAAGTTGCCCTCCTTTGAGCTGTACATTCTCTAATTCTTTAGTAAGGCTACGAATATAGTCAGGCTTAAGGCCAGTATCATTAACAATGATGCTCGTTTTAAATCCGGCTTTAAGGAGCCGAAAAGCTTTTAACGTTTTTTGACTTCGCTGGATAGCATTCATTGTAATGACTCTCTCTTTTGAGGTAATGAAAACGCAAAAGAAAATTTAGATATGGCAGAAGTGTTGACGTCAATCAATTGATGAAGCGATTGAGTTGTACCATTAAATCGAAAAAGAAACTTGGGAGAACCAGCGAGGTTTCTTAGCTGTTCTAAACGAGCTTTCGTGATCATCTGTAGTGCTTGTGAATCAAGACCTGAGTAATACTGTGCTTCTTCAAATGAGTTTTGTGCGAGCTCTCGAATCGCCAATAAGTACAGTAAATTTAACTCAAAAATCGTTGTTGTAGAAGACATAAGAATACCCTCAATTATTTGTATTAAATGGTAATGGCTTATTGTTCGTAGGAAGAGCCATTCTTTGCTGCTTGATCCGACATTGGTGTTGCTCACTGACTACAGCCATCACATCGACGGGCAGTGATTGATTTCGATTCTGGTTGTCGATAATTCCAAGCAGAGGTGTGTTGAGTATTTCTGAATGAGTCGATTCAGCAAGACTCAGATAAGAATCAATAAAGGTGTTTTGAAGGCGTTCTAATTGCCACTCCGTTAAGCGGCACATCTTGACCCAACCACCGAGTTTTGTAATACATAGTGTCAAGAGTGGATCTTGAAAATACACCGAGTTCCATGCGCCAACTCGGTGTATCGCATAATTCATTTGTTCCCAAGCTTGAACGGCTTGGGAGTGTGGACTTGATGGAATGTGCTTGATCACATCGGCTGGTCTAGGTGCAAATTGCCCAGCACTGGTCGATCTTATATGGTGTGATAAGGCCGATTTAATCTGCTCAATAGAGTATTGGCATAGTGCTTCAAAACTCATGGATAAAACATCATCAGTAACAACTTTGTCATAAAGACTCCATGAAGCACACCAAACATGTGCAAATTCCGCTTTATCTTGCTCAGTCATTAACGGGTTTCTCCTGTGGTTTTGGCGATACCCATAGCTGCGCGATAGCCAAATTATGGTCGGAAACATGTGGTTTTCTTTGCAAGTGGTTTGAGTGAATGGCCACATCATCAATACGAAGGTATTCATCCTCCCACTGGCGATTACTCAACCAATTATGAGGTAACGGTGTTTTTGTTTTGTCTTGATACTGTTGGCGGAACTGTTTTTGCTCTACCCAGCTGTCTGTGACCTTAGTTGCTAACTTTTTATCTTCGTTCAAACCGAGTTGTGTCCAGATTTCTTGAGCTTTGGCTTTTTTCTCTTTACGGATCTGCTGTGACCAAAAGGTTTCAAAGTTATCGCAGGCTGCTTTCTGTATTAGAGCTGTCTGTGGTCGAGGCTCTGAAGAACGGCTTGATTTTTCTTTGCTTGCTTGTGTTGGCTGAGGGATGTTCTGAAATTCTAAAGGTAATTTTTGTATAAAAGGTTCTAGTGTTTGCCTTAGCACTCTCCGGTAGCGAAAGCCTTTAGGTATGGAAAGGTATAACTTCAAAGCCGCCTTGCCTTGGTTCGGGTTTTCTATTGGGTTGTATTTCAAATATTTTCGAAGAAGTAGCCAGTCACTTTTATCACAATGCAGTAAAAACCTTCTTTTTTGCAAAGCGGTAAGATGATTTCTTACCTGCTGCTCATCCCAACCTAAATCACCAGCGAGGTAGGATATTGGGGCGTAAAAACAACCGATCAAAGTACAATGGGGACAGGTTAATAGATAAAGCGCAAAGTACCGCTCTAGGTCACTCCAGCTCTTTATACGTTTCGTTAACCAAAAACTGATGTCTACCGTACCAAAACTTCTCATATCGTAATCCTGATATAAAAAACGACTTGTTGTACAATCTCATCAATGAGGTATTTATAAACCAAAAGTGGTTTTAAAATCCTTTTAAACATCAAAAATGATGTTTGTTGATTTGAATCTACTCCGTTTGATTTAATTGTCAACATCAAAAATGTTGATATATGGAAGAGGGTTGAATAAACTTTAATAATGAATACTGTAGCCGAACGCTTAGACTATCTCTTAAAGCACGTAAGAGTAACGCAAGTGGAATTAGCGAAACGATTAAACGTAAACCAGCAGGCGATAAGTCGTGTCTGCACAGGTTATACAAAAAATTCAAAGCTGATTTTACCTATTTGCCAAGAACTCGGTGCGAATCCAACATGGGTACTTTCAGGAGAAGGTGAGCCTTTTATTCAGCGACACTCGAAAAGGCACACCATAGAACTGCCTATGATCACTTGGGCTCAAGCACTTGATTGGGAAAGCGTTGCCAACAGCCTTGAGACGAGTGATTTTAGTGAGTACTGGGCTGTATCAGCAAAAGTCGTCAGTGAAAATAGCTATGTTCTCAGAGTCCGTGGTGACGCTATGGAAAGTCATGGCACCAGAAATGTACCTGAAGGTGCAGTTATCGTTGTCGAACCAACCAGTGAATACCAATCCGGTGATCTCGTTATTGCAAAACTTTCTAATGCTAAGGAAGCCGTGTTTAAGCAAATTCTTGTTGAAGGGAACCAAGTTTATCTAAAATCATTTAACTCGCAATATCCGCTTATTCCATTTGACGATGGTGCTGAAGTGGTTGGTGTTGTAAAACAAGCGGTAATGCAGTTTTGTTAAGCGGTTTCAAATGCGGCTATCTGTTTCGAAGTGTTATCAAAAGTCGGCAAGATATGAGGCCGATTAATTCGAATAAGGTAAACGCAAAGATCTCCAACAGCTTGTTGGAGATCTTTGCATGGGGAGAAAGGCGGGTGCTAATGTTTACGGTTGGAGCCAAATAAACGCTAGAAATAGAGCATGAACAATAAGCATTAAACCGAACAGAGCAGAGCTATTTTTTGTTCCCAATATTCAGATTTTTTAAAGGAGTTATTGCGTGACTAAAGCTGTGAATACCAACTATCAGAATCTTGTCGATGCAATTTCGTCAACTTTCACTCAAGGTCAAAGTAATACAGTAAAAGCAATCAACTCAGGATTGGTCGTCACTTATTGGAAAATTGGTCAGCATATTGTTGAGTTTGAACAGCAAGGAAAGGATGCAGCAGAGTATGGTTCGCAATTATTAGATACTCTAAGTCGTGAACTTAAGTTAAAGCATGGCAAAGGCTTTAGCTTGTCTAATTTAAAGCGTTTCAGGCAGTTTTATCTCGTTAATCGAAATGGTGCGACACTGTCGCACCATTTGAGTTGGTCGCACCATGTAGAGTTATTAAAAATCAGTAATGATGCAGAGCGAGAGTTTTATACACAGCAATCTCTAAATGCAAACTGGAGTGTACGAGAATTAAAACGACAAAAAGAAAGTGGCTTATTTCTTCGATTGGCAGCATCAAAAAACAAAGATGAAGTTTTAGCGTTATCTAAACAAAATAATTTAGTGGTACAACCGAAAGACGTACAGAGAGACAGCTATGTTTTTGAGTTTTTGGGGCTTACAGAGAAAGAACAATACAGCGAAAAAGACTTAGAAGATGCCCTTTGCGAACACCTAGAGCATTTTTTATTAGAGCTTGGAAAGGGCTTTACTTTTGTCGGTCGCCAATATCGTATCAGCCTAAACAATACTCATTACAAAGTAGACTTGGTGTTTTACCATCGTATTTTACGCTGCTTTGTATTAATTGACTTAAAAATTAATGACGTAAAGCACCAAGACATAGGTCAAATGAATATGTACATGGGCTACTTTGCAGCTGAAGAAAACACTGAAGGTGATAATCCACCTATTGGTATCATCTTGAGTAAAGACAAAGACGAGCTGCTGGTCAAATATGCCACTTATGGCATGGATGAAAACTTATTTGTGCAGAAATATCAGTTATATCTTCCCAACGAAGATGAGTTACGCCGCGAAGTCGAAGCTACCTTAGCAGAGCAAAATAGCCGTGTTCAGTGAGCAATAAGTTAAAGTGAGGTAGTTGTAGTGGTGTTTTCCATTTGGGAAAAAACCACTGTTCGCATTGGCTTTATTTCAATGTCATTCCTGTAACTAGCTCTATAGCACCACAAGTTGACACCTATCATTAATCAGCTCAGCCAATTTTTTCAATGCAACCGCTCTTTTTTCCATATATTTATACTGATTATAAATTGCCATAACACCAACTAACTCATGGTTTAATACTTTCTCTATGACAATTGGATCAACACTAAGCTTACCTAATAGGGTAGCAGCAGTCCTTCTCAAGTCATGTGGAGTAAACGCCTCTATACCGAAGTTATCAATGTTGCGGTTTATGGCTCTAGCGACAGAACGTTTATCAATTGGCTTTGTGCCGGGAGCTACGGTGGTACAGGTTAAACTCGGGAAAACAAATTCCGAATTTAAATAAGCATAAGCATTTTTTGCTTCGTATAGCAGTGAGTTGATGGAATCGTTGAGTGGGATCTTATGCTCTTTTTCGGCTCCTTTTTTTGATTTCACGTTTTCTTTTGGGATCGTCCATTCTTGCTTTTCAAAGTCAATGTCTTGCCACTTGGCTGATGTTATTTCGTTTACTCGACAAGCGGTAAATAAAAGTAGTTTTAATATCGTGATCACTTGATGAGATACGCCAAGTGTTGGTAGCTTGAGAAATACCAGCTTGATCTCATCTAAGGATAAATTTCGGCTTCTTGCGGTTTCTTTACCACCTATCACCATGCGTTTTGTTCCCGTTAATGGGTTATGTTCCAATAAACCTCGCTGTATACCAAAATCAAACATTTGCTTGAGTAAAGATAAGGTCTTGTTAGCTTGAACCTTTGAGCCTCGGGCTACAATAGGATCAAGTGCTTTACTGATCACAAGTCTTCGATTGAGCTTGTTAAGCTTAATTGAACCAATGGCTGGAATAATATCTGCAGAAAGCATTCGAGCAACTTCATCAGGACGTTTACGATGAGGTCTTACATAGATATTCATAAACTCATCTGAGAGTTGATTAACATCGGGCTCAAGCTTACTTTTCTTAATAGCTGATCTATTTTCTTTTCGGCTAATATAAACATCTTCACCAAGGCTAATTTTAGCTTTTAGGCGAATGGCTTCTTTTCTTGCATCAGTAGCAGTTAATACATTACTTTTTCCGATAGAATAGCGGCGCTGAATACCGTCACGGCCACCAAAACGATAATACAGATAAAAGGTATGCTTTCGAGCTTCGTAATCTGAAGTTTTTCCCATTTGGGCATAAAAGCCGGATAATTCGGTATCATTAATTCTGGAGATTTCTTCAGGCACCTGTTTCAGTAACGAGTCTGTGATTTTCATTTTTACACTAGTCATTTTTTGTAGCACCGTTTAAGTAGACCAAAAAATATGTAGCACCATATGTAGCACGGCTTTTGAAGGTAGCACTGAAACTAATATCGGCTCAATGAAAATCACAGATGATTTATATATGTTATATATCAATGTCTTGAGTTGGGTTTGTGGGAGTCATTCGGAGTTGCTGAAAATCACAATAAGGAGTAAATAACTCCATGGGGTGTCAGGGGTCGGAGGTTCGAATCCTCTCATTCCGACCATTTTTCTTCTTGTTTTATAACGATTTTTTCTGTTTTACCGCACCCTTAAACATTAACACTCGCAAAACTCTCGCAAAATACTCGCAAAACCTCCCCCTATTTTTTTGAACTTACGTGATCTTTAGCCCTAAAAATCTCACCAATGACATCATAGAGTTAGTCGTATATTTTGGCTGATTATTCACTCATGCACCGTTTAAATTTGAGAAAAACAGCGTCAGCGATCAAGGCTGACTTTAAATCAAAAAAAGCTGGGTAACTGAGGTAACCTTCCACTGAATATTGCTGAGAGTATTGGTATACATGGCTTTCAGGAGATTAGTCAAAGTAACTAGAAAGGGAACCACTATATAACCAGTTACATTAGAAAGTGACGCCTTAGCAAATACAGAAAATCCTTAGTTTTCAATGTGGTTACTAATAGAGTTATATAAGGTTATATAGAGAAGTAACTATATAAGCATAGGTATCTACACAATGTGATCACTTTCTAAGCAATTAAACTTTTTCATGGAACTGTTTGAAAAAGTGGCGATCAGATCTGCAAATTCCCTTCAACTGACGATAAAAATGGATTTGTTTGCACAAAATAACTTATCTTGCTTTTTACCTACCGCTCTTAAAAACAGATACCAAGATTTGATAAAGGAACATTTAAATGTTCCTTTATCAAATCTTGGTATCTGTTTTGGGTGTAGATCTTTTAGATCGACAAACATCATGAAAAGATCATTAATTATCAATGGGATGACTTTGACAAATAGTGCGAAAGGAGCAATTTTATAGTACTTATCAGTTTGCAA
>NZ_ML014853.1 GCF_003675895.1 Parashewanella curva | reverse complement strand
ATCTTAGCTCTATTTCTAGACAGACTTGTTTCAGTTCTTCGTCAACTGATTCATCAAAAACTGCCCTTCTGTATTTTGCTGGGAAAACTAGGTGATATAACAAAACAGTTACGTTATGACTCTTGTGGATAAACTCACTCATTCACCTATTTTCGCAGCAAGCTGCGGGGAATAAAACCCTCAGAGATTCAACCACTTTCCCTGCTTTGATCACCAATGATGGCTTTTCCAACAAAGTAATATCTTTAAGTGGGTTACCTTTTACCGCCACAATATCGGCACGCTTACCTTTGGCTAAATGACCAATATCATCAACACCTAACACTTCGGCGGCAACTGAAGTCGCACTTTGAATGGCTTTCATCTCAGGCATACCCGCGTTGACCATTAACGCAAATTCTTTGCCGTTTTCCCCATGGGCACCAACGCCAGCATCGGTTCCAAAGGCAATAGTCACGCCAGCTTTGTAGGCTCTAGAGAACATATCTTGCATTTTCGGACCAATACTTGCGGCTTTGGGTCGTACGATTTCAGGAAAGTATCCATCAATCTTGGCTTTTTCCACCACAAAAGCACCTGCACTTAGAGTAGGCACTAAAGCCACTTTGTGTTTCTTCATCAAAGCGAAAGTTTCTTTATCAAGGTAAGTGCCATGTTCAATGGTGTTCACCCCTGCCAAAATCGCTCTTTTAATGCCTTCTTTACCATGACCATGTACCGCAACTTTAAAACCATAATCTTTAGAAGCCGCCACAATGGCTGTTAATTCTCTATCAGTAAACTGTGGGTTTTGACCACTTTTCGCCATGGACAATACACCACCGGTTGCGGTGATTTTGATGAGATCGGCTCCTTCTTTGTAACGCTGACGCACAGCTTTATAAGCATCATCTTCACCATTGATTACCCCTTGTTTCGGACCGGGATCTGCCATCATGCTAAGTTTTCGACCATTGGTTGGATCGGCATGACCACCAGTTGTCGCAATTGATTTACCCGCGGTATAAATAGTCGGTCCTTGCACATAGCCTTTATTAATTGCTGTTCGTAATGCCACTGAAGCATTGCCACTGTCTCCTAGCTCTCGAACCGTAGTAAATCCCGCTTTCAGGGTTTTCTTAGCAAATAGTGTCCCTCGAAGAGCAATATCTGCTGGATTAAGGGTATAGGGCTCCATGTAAGAGTTTGAGCTCATTTGAAACGAAAGATGGGTATGCATATCAATAAAGCCCGGCATCACTGTACCCTGCCGATAATCGATGACTTCATCTTCTGACTTTGGCTTGATATAGCCACGCTTGATGTCTTTAATACGGTCATTATCCACCACCAGCGTCATCTTCTTTTGTGGGGTATTCGATTTTCCATCAATCAATTGACCTGCATAAATCAGCAAATCGGCAGTGGCGGTAAAACTGGCACTCAACGTTCCCAGCAATAATAGTGGTAGGGCTTTGGTTGTCATTATATTACCTTTTTGTTTATTTTTTCACAGAATAAGTGACTCAATCTCTCATGACAAGGAGTATTCATGGAGCAAATTTGGGATAATAATGATTGGCTTGAATCTGCTAATCACTGGGTTACAAAGCAGTTAAAGCTACAGAAAATCAATAGCATCGGAAGGCTAAAGCCTGTTTCAGGCTGGGGACTAGGACATGTCTTGAAACAACCGACGGAACAAGGCGATGTTTATTTTAAAGCGACAGCTAAGTTGCCTCTATTTTCTAATGAAGCGCTGTTATCGCGATACCTTCACTCCATCAATATGCCCACACCTGAAGTGTTAGCCATAGAAGAAACACATCAATATCAGTTGACCAAGGACTTTGGTGGTGGATTAGCAGAAGACAGTTCAGCGACATTATGGGCGGATGCATTCGAGCAATTTGCCCAACTGCAATTGGATAGCTTGTCTTATCTCAAAGACTTCAACAAACAAGGTTGCTTAAATCGTCCAATATCTGACGTGGCCGCTCAGTTGCAACTTCTGATTGAACACCCCCAATTACAGTCGTTGTTGGATAGCGAAATAATACTCGCTACTGAAAAAGCCATTGCAAAGCTCTCACATAATATTGATGAACTCAGCCAATTGGAAATAGGAGAAACTCTCGTTCACGGCGATCTTCATATTGAAAATGTGGCGATGAGTGATGATCAATGTATCTTTTTTGATTGGAGTGATGCCTGCATCAGTCATCCCTTTATTGATGGCACTTATTTATATCGAATGCCTGACTCTCAAGACAAAACCCAGATCATAGACGCCTATCTTAAACCATGGAAACAACACTATCAGCCACAGCAAGTGGAGCAAGCTTGGCAACTGTGTGAACATGTATGCTATGCCCATCAAGCCATCTCTTACGCATCAATGATGCTGCACTTATCACCAGAGGCAAGAGTCGAGCTGAATACTGCATTTCAAAACGCCTTAAGCGCTTCATTGCGATCTAATCGACAGACTGTCAAAAGCACAACATGCGTTAGATCAAAGTTTTGCGGTATGGTATCAGGCATACTTCACACACTTTCGCTCATTCAAATAAAAGCCGGAGAAGCATTGTGAGTTATTCCTCAAAGATCCGCTGGGATCAATCCATGATTGAAAAATACAATTACAGCGGTCCACGTTATACTTCTTATCCAACGGCGTTAGAGTTTGACGAAAACTTTACCGAAGATCAGTTTTTAAACGCCATTGAAACCAGTAATAGCCGTCAATTATCGCTTTACATCCATATTCCGTTTTGTGCCAAGCTTTGCTATTACTGCGGTTGTAATAAGGTCATTACTCGCCATAAGCATAAAGCTGAACAGTACCTAGAGTATTTAAAGGCTGAAATTTTAGCCCGTGCTCCACTATTTAAAGACTACCAAGTGACCCAAATGCACTGGGGTGGCGGTACACCAACCTATCTTGAACCAGAGCAAATCTTGTGGCTAACAGATCAACTCAAGTCTGCCTTTAACTTTGCAGAAACGGGTGAGTTTTCAATTGAAATCGACCCTAGAGAAATCGAACTCTCTATGCTGGATACCCTCAAGAAAGCGGGTTTTAACCGTATTTCAGTTGGCATTCAAGACTTCAATAAAGAAGTACAAGTTGCGGTAAACCGTGAACAAGACGAACAACTTATTTTCGACTTAATTGGTAAAGCCAAAGCATTAGGGTTTGAATCCACCAATGTCGATTTAATTTATGGTCTGCCACACCAAACTGCGGACAGCTTTGCTAAAACCATCGCTCGCACCATAGAGTTATCCCCCGATCGTTTATCAGTGTTCAATTATGCTCATCTACCTGCACGCTTTGCAGCGCAACGTAAAATTAAAGACGAAACACTGCCGTCACCACGAGAAAAACTAGAAATTCTTCACCAATCTATTGAAGGTTTAACTGGCGCAGGTTATCAATTTATTGGTATGGATCACTTCGCTAAGCCCGATGACGAACTAGCCAAATTACAACGTGCAGGCAAATTACACCGCAACTTCCAAGGCTATACCACTCAAGAAGAGTGTGATTTGTTAGGCTTAGGGGTTTCTTCTATCAGCCAAATTGGTGATTGTTATGCGCAGAACCAAAAAGAAGTCAAAGACTACTACCAAGCCATTGATGACAAAACTAATGCGCTTTGGAAAGGTTGTTCATTAGATAGAGATGATGAAATTCGCCGTGCGGTGATCAAGCAACTAATCTGTCATTTTGAATTAGATATGGCCAAGATGGAGCAAGAGTTGGGGATAGAATTTGAAACTTACTTTGAAGAAGATTTAAAGCTACTGCAAACCTTCATTAATGATAAGTTAGTCAATATTGATGACCGAGTGATCACCATAGGTGAAACGGGTCGCCTTTTGATCCGCAATATCTGTATGTGTTTTGATAAGTATTTCCGTGAAAAGGCGCGTCAGCAACAGTTTTCACGAGTGATTTAATTGGCTCTCAATGATAGGGTAACTTATTCAATGAGTTACCCTATCATTCCAATCTGCAACTAGATGTGATCTACTCTTTGATTAAATATGGCGTATTATTATATCTAAAAACCAACTTTTCTATTGCACCTACGGTTAGCAAGTGCTGACTAACCATTTTAACGCTCTGCAACTGATCATTATCAATCGTAATATCAACGAAATACTCTCTACCATTAAATATCTGCTCAATATTTTTCACCCTTACACCATACTCGGTACTATCAATATCTATCCATTCTGGCTTAAATAGCCACGATCCTGTTTGCGTAAGCTCAAGCCTTGGAAACAAGACCTTGGCTTGCTCTGCGGTCAACACATTCCCACATTCCATAAATTCGGCTACCGCGACAGAGGCAGGCTGATTAATCAACTGCATAGGTCTACCAAACTGAGCGATATTCCCCTCAAGCATAACAGCAATTTTATCAGCAAAGGCAAACGCTTCCCCTTTAGCGTGAGTCACAAAAATACAACTGACATTGGCTTTTTTAAAAATGCTTTTTAACTCAGCCATCATTTGCCGCTTTAATTGAGCATCAATATTGGAAAATGGCTCATCCATTAACAATACACTGGGTTTAGGCGCGAGTGCACGTGCTAAGGCTACCCGTTGTTGCTGACCACCCGATAATTGATGAGGATAGCGATCACCAAAGCCCGCTAAGTCCACCAGCTGCAGACATTCATTGATGCGATATGCTTTATCAGATTTACTAAGTTTAGACAGGCCATAGCCTATATTCTCTGCTACTGTCATGTGTGGAAATAGCGCGTAATCCTGAAAAATAAACCCAATATTGCGCTGCTGTGGAGGAATGGATTGCTTACCTGCCACTAAACGACCGTTAACTACAATGCTTCCAGTATCAGGGGTGAGTAATCCTGCAATACATTTTAGTACGGTGGTTTTTCCGCAACCGCTTGGGCCGAGCAAACATAAGCTTTCACCCCGGCTGAGCTCTAAAACCAGTTGCTTAAGGATGGGCTTTCCCGACAATGACAAACTTAAATTATCGACGGCTAACGCCAAATCAGACTGTGGGTTAGGCATTAGCTCACTCCTTTATTCTGTCTGTGTAAAAGCAATAGTGGCAACATACTCACCGCGATGATCAATAACGCACCTAAAGCCGCATGCTCTAACTGTTCATCACTGGCATATTGATAGACATAAGTAGATAAAGTCTCAAAATCAAATGGTCGTAATAATAAAGAGGCAGGCAATTCTTTAATGCACTCAATAAAGACTAATAAAAATGCAGTGAATACCGCTGGACGTAACTGCGGTAAATTAATGTCTTTAAATACCTTAAATCGAGAAGCTCCAAGCATTCTGGCAGCATCATCTTGATGACGTGGGATCTGCTCATAAGCAGACTGCACACTGCCATTGGCGATAGCCGAAAAACGTACAACATAGGCCATGATCAAAGCAAACACACTACCAGAAAGAATTAGCCCTACTCTGGGTAAATCAAACTGAATTAGCAACCTATTGAGCATAAGGTCGGCACTACCTAAAGGGATCAATAGTCCTATTGCTAAAACCGTTCCCGGAATAACGTAGCCAAGTGACGACAACGACAACTTTATGCTGGATAGCTTAGATAGTGTTATACGCTGCTCTTGATTCCATACGAGCGCAATAATACTGGCGACGCTTGCTGCAATCACAGCTAATCCAATACTGCTTAATAAGTGTTGCCATAACTGACTTTGAGTGTTCTGATGCCAATAATCCAGTACGAATAAAAACAAATACCCAACAGGAAGTAATAGGGCTGAACCTAAAACCGTCAGAGCATATCCCCATATGATGCACAATTGCTTTGTCGTAGGTTCAGCTCTATCCGACACATCCGTTGCAGACTTCTCAGTAAAATACTGTTGCTGACGACGACTAAGTTTCTCAATCCACAATATTCCCAATACCAACAGCAACATCATTAATGACAATTTCGCTGCTGTCAGCAAACTACCGTACACCAACCATGCATCATAAATCGCGGTAGTTAAGGTGCTTACCGCAAATAATTGTACTGTACCAAAATCGGCCAGCGCTTCCATGGCAATTAGACTACATCCAATTACCAAAGCAGGACGCACTAAAGGCAGTTGCACCGTCCAAAAAATACGCCTGCGACTCGCCCCCAACATTTGGGCAGCAGCTGTCATTTGTGGACTTTGTTTACTAAACGCATTGGTCAGTAACAAAAATAAATAAGGATATAAGGCTAACGCCAGCATGATGCATGCACCACTCACCGAGCGCACGTCAAAAAACCAGTAATCACTGGGTCGCTGCCACTCAAAGGTGAGTCTTAGCCAACGTTGAATTGGACCGGCAAAATCAAGTAGCTCAGTATAGATATAACCAGACACATAAGCAGGCATTGCCAGCGGTAATATCAATAGCACTTGCAGTAATTTTCGACCTTTGAACTGATAGCGACTGCACCACCACGCTGTGGGTACTGCCAAAACTAAAGCGACCGCGACACTTCCCAACATCACTAGTAAACTGTTGAGAATATAGTGATTGAGAACGGTTGCTTTTATTTCATTAAAGCTGTCATCTACCTCACCTGAAAACGTTGACGTGATAACGAGGTAAATCAAGGAAAGAGCTGGCAAAATCAGCAATAAAGTACCAACCGTCGTCAGTCCTTTGAGAAAAGCAAACGCTCGCCCATAAGTATTATGAGGCGAGCGTGTCAAAAAATTAAAGCGGTAGCGTTTGTTATTCAAGGTATCTGCTACTGGGTAAAATGAGAATTCAGAAGATTATAAATCAAAACCCACTTTATCGACGAGTTTTAATGCCTTCTGGCGATTTTCAGCAATCTTTTCCAAAGCAATATTGTCTGCTTTAAACTCACCCCAACTCTGAACTAACTTCGACGGTTTCACTTCAGGGTTTACTGGATATTCCATATTCAGCTTCGCATACAAGGCTTGTGCGTTATCGCTAGCTAAAAAGTCCAATAGTTTTTGTGCCTCCGCTTTGTGTGGCGCATGCTTTGCCATGACCGCACCAGACACATTGATGTGAGAACCACGATCTTTTTGATTTGGGAAATTAAGATATACTGCATCAGCCCAAGCTTTTTGCTTACTGTCTTTTATCATCTTACCGTAGTAATAGCTATTACCTAACGACACATCACATAGCCCTTCTTTAATGGCTTTTACTTGAGCGCGATCATTCCCTTGCGGCTTACGAGCTAGATTTGCTTTAACGCCACGTAACCATTGTTCTGTCTGTGCTTCACCATCATGGGCAATCATAGAAGCAATCAAGCCTAAGTTATATGGATGTTTACCACTACGAGTACAAATACGGCCTTTGTATTCGGCTTTGGCTAGATCTTCATACTTCAACGTTTCTAGCTTGCCAGCACGATCTTTTGAAGAGTAAACATTACGAACACGTTTAGTTAGGGCTAGCCAATGATTCGATGAATCACGGAATTGTGGCGCAATGCTATTAGAAATATCAGATGTTAATCGATATGACTGAGTTAAACCTGAGTCTTTTAATTCAAGTAACTTGGAAAAATTAGACGTCAGCACTAAATCCGCTGGTGACAATTCACCTTCACGCTTCAGACGTTGAATAAGTCCTTTCTTTGCAAACACTACTTTGGTTTTAATGCCAGTTTCCTTAGTAAATTGCTTAAGAATAGGATTGATCAGAAACGGTTGTCTGAATGAGTAAATGTTGACTTGAGACTCAGCCGCTTGTGCACTCAAAGCCGAAAAAGCCAAAATGGATGTTGCTAATAACCGTTTCATAATTCACCTCACAAATGATAATTATTCGCATTTTATCACTTAGTTTGGCGATGAAAAAGGTTGGAGATCATTTTTTCAACATTTTTTACATTAAACGTATCATTCTTGAGGTACGAAACCTTATCAAAAAGAAGGATAAAGAAAACAGCTGGCAGCCACTAGCGCCCATATTAGCATGGTGAACCAATACATCCCCGGCTCAGAGTCTCGACGATACGACTGCCAGATATAAGCTTCACCACGAACCAAATCAAATAATAACCATAAGACTAACGCAAAACCTAACCAGTATGACCAAGGCATCATTTTCACCCATTTATTTTCAATGTGACAATAATCTTAAATTATCCACTAACCCATTTAATTGTCAAGCAGACAATTAAAAAGTAGAATAATGATTAATCACGATAAAACAAGAGACGTTTTAATGGCAAGACCCAGCTTAGCAAAAACAAGACGAGAAGAAATTCTAGATGCACTAGAGCAATGCATTATCGAAAAAGGCATTCAAGAAAGCTCGCTAGAATACATAGCTGACACCGCCAATATGAAACGTACCATCCTACGCCATTATATCGGCAATCGAGATGACATCATCTGTGCATTAAGTTCACGCTGGCGCAAAAATTACAGTGAACAGTGGCAACAGATAATGCACTGGCTACCGAAAAGCAACCGAGCAGAATCTTTAATCGACACTATGTTTTCTTCGCGTTCAAAAGATTACATCCAACGAACAAAAGTAGTAGACGCCCTTTTTTCTGAAGCCAAGCGGTTAGACTCAGTAAAAGAAGACCAAAAATCGACGATAAAAGAAGGCATCCAAAACATATCAACAATTTTAAAAACGCAATTTCCAAATGCTAATGATGACAAGGTTCGCTTAGTCGCATCGAGCATTAATGCAAACTACATCATGAGTGAGAGTTTGCTGCCATTGGGTCTCACTGATGAAATTTATATGCTCAAGGAGAGCTGCTTACTTTTAGTGTCAACACTTGAAAACAATGAATAAAATAGTTTATTTTCTGTTTGACAATTTAATATGAGCTGATTAAACTGCGCATAAAATGTTCTTTGGGATCATCTTATGCGTTTTTTACATTCGAGAGTCATCACATCAGCCGTTTTGTTTGGAATAGGCTTATCAATACTGCTACAAGTCACACCAGCCAACGCCATAACCAACAAAGCCATTACTACACCTATCGCAGCTAAGCCTAATCAGAGTAGCCCTGCAATTGTGCCTCACAAGTCACTTGCATACACTACTCAAGCGATTTCAGGTCTTACCGCGCATATCGAACTGCTAAAACAACCTTCGCTTTGGACTGATTTTCGAAAGTCAAAAGAGATAAATTCACAATTATCTCGCAAACCCAGTAAGGCCTTTGTCCTTTATAAGAACATCAGCTCGGACTTTTTAGAAGCGACAGCCACCATTGGTTTTGATGTGAAAGAAATGAAAAAAGCCATAGGCAAAACACCGCTTCCAGCTGCATCTAAATTAACGCTGCTTTTGCCAAAAGGTAAATACACAGACGCTCAACTTATTCAAGGCTGGAGTAAGATTGACTATCACAGGCCCATTGAATCCATTGTTGAAGTCAACTACCTCAACAATAACTCGGAGCCTGAGACCACTCAGTTATTTGTTCAATACAAATAACCTGAACTAGCTTCACAAAGAGCCCGATTACCCGGGCTTTAATCCACACTTTCAAATTCGCTTTTTTATTAAAGAGGACACCGTTATGTCTATTAACATGCGAAAACTCACCATACTTTTAGCGTTACCTTTACTTAGTTTATCCGCCACAACAATCGCGAGCGAGCTAAAATACAACTATGCCGAACTGGGAACATCTATTGCTAAAACTCAGTTTCAAGTCGGTGATCAACGCCCTACATTTTCGGGAAAATCCTTCAACGCCACCGTTCAATATACACCGAAAAAAGGTGTGTATTTAAAAGGGATGTTTAGTCGTTTATCGATAGATGACAGTGATACGATTATTAATACTAACCATACCGCAGATGGTATCACTACAACTTTCGGCGGCATCTTGGGGGCATACCGTTCATTAACGGATAACGTCGATATTCGTGGTGGCATTGGCTTGATCAACGAAAAAAATGACTACGACTTCAGTTATCAATTAAAAGATAAAAAGTACATTCAAGTAAGTGACTTTAATAACACTAGACCCTATCTCGAAGCAGGTTTAAAAGTGGATTTTGCTGAGTGGGGAGATTTGGATCTCTTACTATCTCGATACAATAACGCTACCTACTTTACTGTCGGCGGTAATATGCCTATCACAAAGAATATCGGCGTTGATCTGGGTTACAGTTACAGCCCAAATGGCAAAGAACGTAAGAAGTACGGTTCTTGGAATGTCGGAGTAAGATACTACTTCTAATCGAAAAAAAGCCGATAACTAAGTCTTCACTTAGCTCGTAGGGCAAACGGGTCTAAATTAGACACTCAGTTTGCCCACGGTTAAAACCTTCATCAAATAATCTTCATCCCAGCCAGCTTTTAACCGTTTGCTTTTTATTCCAACTTTTGCTGTTTTCTCATTTT
>NZ_ML014852.1 GCF_003675895.1 Parashewanella curva | reverse complement strand
CAGCATTTGCTTTCTCCAGCCTCCTATACCTGCACCACTATCGGCTACCTTCACAGACAGCTTTCCCAGAGGGAATGATACAGGCTTACCGTGTTCCGTATGTCACGCAATGTCAGGGTAGATGCCCACTATAATGCGGAGAGTTCTGTTGATCACGAAAGAGTATTGTCCAACCTCTTTCCAACTCTCGTTGCCTTTTGGCCACAGCGTATAAACCACTTCCGCTGCTTCAACGTATAACGCACCTTGCATGGATTCACATATGTTCATCATACTGACAACCTAGCACTTACCCGATTCATGTGGTTATCAGGAGGAACGTCCTCTCACGATTTCATTCCCGTCAAATTGACTTTGTTACATTGTCAGGCTCGCTGCTTTATTCAGAGCCCTAGGTTCAACCGGTGATACGGCAGGTTCACTCTAAAGCGGTGAACAGCGCTTCATACGACTTCACGTCGCACGGACAAAAACGTTTTAGTGCGATTGCCCTACAAACGCATTTAGCAATAAACAGAAGTTCGATGTGAATAACATAATGGCCAGTTCAAAATCTATTATTCCTGTCCACATCCAGCTCATGGGAGCGACTTTGTTCGCCGAAGAGTCATCATCAAACAATTAAGCCAATTTACTTCTGCCAAAACCATTTTTGGGATTACTGCGCTACTTCAGGCTGTTTGCCTTTCAGTACCTCAATGATACCTTGACTATTTTGTTCCACAGCCAATTCCAAAGGCGTTTTATCGTTTGATTTAATATTGGCATCAGCGTTAGCTTTCAGTAGTTGTTTAACAACCTCTGTTTGATTATTCCAAACGGCGAGGTAAAGCGGCGTAAAGCCATTATAAGAAATGCTATTCACATTGGCATTTAAGCCAATAAGATACTCAACGATTTCGCCTTTTCCTGCAGCACAAGCAATATGCAATAAGCTAACCTTATCTCCTGACGGTTTGTGCTCAAGCAATAGTCGAACATTAAACCCTGATGGCGCCGATTGAATTAATTGCTTCAATTGACTTAACTCACCTTTAGCGCAAGTTGATAACAATTCACTGACATGCTGATTTGTCAGATTCTTAATCGCAAATGTGACTTGGGTTGTTGCAACCACTTCTGCAGGAGGTAACGGTACAGCGCTGGGTAAAGGCTTAGCCACTTTTTCAGGGGCTCTTAGATTGGTATTTTCTTTGGAAGGAGGTATAGTTGCCTGTGCCTGTGCCTGTGCCTGTGGTATTGCTTTGGAAGCGGATTGAGCTGTCGGTGAGGGTGAAACATCACTTGCAGACTGCAACTCGCTCATCCTTACGGCCTGTGGCAAAGACTCATTCTTTTTCGGTACAGACCCTGCCTGCCTTCCTGCTTCAACATCTAGCTTACTCTGTTTATCGAAAATTTGGCGTTTAATCAAACACAACAACAAAGCAAACCCAGCTGCTCCCACTGCAGCGATAATACCTGAAAAAGTTAACCCAACAATTAAGCCGGTACTGTTACCACCTCGATCAATACCTGATGTTGGGCTTGGTTGAGAGTGCTGCGAAGAGCCCTGAGGGTGTGTTGCAGAAGAAATCTGGGGGCTTGTTGGTGGAATGTCAGTTGATAATGCCCTTGCGCAAGCCTCAATAGATAGGCTATTAAGATAGCAATTAATTGCGTGTATGAGTTCGGTATCAGTCAAACCTTTTAAGGCAAACTCATTGCTTTTGATGTTTACCCAGTCACAGGATCTTTTTGCAGGTAAAAAAGGGACAATGTCAGTAAATTCAATCACACTTCCATTGAATTCAACTTGTTGGGAAGCGTTAATTTTGATACCAATGGTGCCAAACGCTGGCGCAAACTCGGTAAAGTTTCCGATTAGCTCAGCAGTACTCAACACTTCATTAGCATCTAATAAATTTTTTAATACACCGTCATTACAATTTGTTGATGAGATAGCAGTTACTGGCTCAGCATTATTAAATGCCTTTAATAATGCATCTTCCGTTAATTGGTACTGAGTTACATTTCTGTCAGTGCATTCCTTAACATTGAGAGTCGAAGTTGGTATGTTTTGTGAAACTCTATCCCACGTACTGAATTTACCACTATGATATAAAATTGAAGTTGAATTTAACCCAATTGAGCTGCCTTCATCAATCAAATCAAATAACGTCGCTAATTCAACAACCCTTCCTTTAAGTTCAACTTTTATCGAGTCATCACAAGCTAATGTAACCGCTGCTGAGTCGAAAGCTGCTTGTAAAATATCTTGATTAATTCTGGCTAAGTTGACGGTTGGAAACTCAGCACCCAAACATAATGCTTCTGGGTGTAATTTAGCGACTTCAGAGATCAAGTCATTAATAGTAACCAATTTGTTCTGTGTAGTATTGGATACAATTAGCCCACCAAAATTTGGAATAAGCGCGTTAAAACTGGAGCTATTTGTAGGTAAATTCGAAAATTGGTAAGGTATGGGAGGATTCGACGGTGTATAAGGGTGTTGTGGTTCACAAGCTAACTGTCTTAAGTAATCAGACTCTAAGAGATAAGAAACGCCTTTATAAGCCGGAGGGCTATAGGTTGAGCCATTTTCATCAACACATTCAATTGAAGGGGGGATATAAGAGGTAATTTGTTTCCAAACTACACTATGATTACCAAAAGCTACCGTTTGATTTTCAAAAATCGAATAGCCTTGGTCTGAGTAACTGGGTGCATTTTGAGCGAACCTTTCGGCAATATAGTTAGAGTCATACGCATTGGTAGAAAATGGTTGTTGTACCACTCCATAACTGCAATCGTTAATCTTAGGGCCAGATACTGTATTTCCAATGTCTAGTATCAAATCTAAATCTGTTTCGAACGCATCATGTTTTCTCCAATATAGTTTATTATAAGGGCATCCTGCTGACCAGTATATAGGAAGGTGATTAAACCAGTTCACCATTACCTGCCATTCTAGAAATTCGGTTCTAGATGATGAAACCACCTGAACACTAGGATCTAAATAGACCGCTTGTTGAGAATTATTTGCAAATGCTGCCTTTAAGTCTTCAATACGACAAACACTTCCTACCGTTTTTGCGCGAATAGGGTTACGGCATGTATGAATTTGTGGAGCCTGAGGGGTTGCATTGAAGGCTGTGAGATAATCATTTAACGTAAGTCGCGCAAGATTTATATTTCCACTTAATTCTCCTTTACAAATTTTATTACTTTCCCCTGAAGCCATTTGAATTAATGTATTGTTAAAATCTTCCCACCGAACAATATGATCACTTCCATTTGAGGTAATTAGTACATTATCATCAGCCGTAAGCAGTGCTTGATTTTCGTTATTAACCCCCACTGGAAACGTTTCTATATGAACAGGTTGTTGAACTTGATCACTAACAACAAATTTGTTGCTATGGCAATTATCAGCAACCTCTGAAATCGGGATACAAGCATGTTCGTTGTATGTTAGTAAGGTGCTTATACCATAAAACTTGCAGCCTGAACTCGTACTGACTCTGATTGATTCCCCCCCCTGACAACAGGCAGGGGTGTCATCAATAAATGCTTGCCTGTTCACATAAACGAATCCATTTACTATTTCAACCTTCTCTTGACCGTTTTGTGTATAATGACCAGAAATTAAAGTAGAAATTCTAAGATCACAATTTTTACTCTCTACAGAGAAGCTCTCCGAAGAACTAGGTACCGTTATGTCTATAATCTCATAGTTGGTGAATTCTTGAGGTATATCAGAAAGAAGCACACCACCGCAGAGACGTGTCTGGTAGTTCGGAACGGAGACGTACCATAGCGCTCCTCCAAAAGTTAAGTTTCTACAATTTGAACAAGAACGTTTACTGACAATGTGTGCTTTAGCATCAACAGGTTCAAGGTTCAACCCAAACGTTCCCTTATCATACTCATCTGCCACACCCTTTAACTGCCTTGATGTCACCTGCTGTTTTGTTTCCGTAACAGGCAAGCTCCCAAGAGGTTCTTCCCCTGTAACGGGAGGACGGTTTAACTTACTTTCTAATTTATCGGCTAGTGAATCAAAATCTGAGGGTTTTAAGGTTGCACCTTGCAAGTTAGGTTGTGCAGAGTGTTGTGGTTGTGACTGATAAGTCTCACTCGCATTGGTGGTGGCATTCAATGGTTGTGTCTCATCCACACTTTTTAAGGTTCGCCCTGCTGCGGCATAATAAGCTTTAGCCTCAGGGTTTGAACTTGATTGTGGGTTTATGGGTAATGAGCCACTGCCATCAAGGGCAAACACGGTTTCAATATGGCTGCCAGCCATGCCACCAAGCATACTGCCAGCGATACTTGCCCCTAAGTTGGCGGTTTGCCTGACAACGGCTGGCGTTTCTTCATTCAAGCTCTCATTAACGGCTTTTGATGCCACATAGCCGCCCACCATTGACGACCCAATTTGAATTAAACTCTTATTAAGTCCCCAACTAATGAAGCCAGAGACAAAAAACTCAGTGGCAGCTGATAACACTTTGGCATTGTGCTCTGATGCAACTTTACTTACCCCCCACTGAACGGCTCTGCCTGCGAGATGGACTCCACTTGCAGCAGCGCCACCATAAATTGCCCCTACAGGGCCACCAAGTAATAAGCCAACACCAACCCCTGTACCCACCTTCCAAAGTGAGGTGGTGGTGTTTTCCATAGATGGCGAAACTTGATAAGGCTGCTCTGTTTCTAGTTGAGAGCTTGCAAGTTCAGCATTTTGAAGATTTGATTCAGACTGGGGGGCAAAAGGGATCCGAGAGTGCGTAGATGAAGTTAACTCAGTAGTCATGGCGCTTATCAACTTTGAAGAAGTGATAGCTTCAATTTACTGATAGTAGCTGAATATTAATTGAATTACCTACACGATTACGGTCAAAATGATGCGAGCAAAAGTTCTTGTTAGTAAGTATTCTAATTGTTTAAACTTCACTGCGTACTTTTGCAACAAAATCAGGCTGCAAATTTAACAGCTTTTCTAAATCATCATTCGAGGCATCTGCAGCACTCTTTAGCATAGAAGAGAAATTTGCATCATGGCATCCATGAGCAATGCACAGATGTATCAAAAATTCTTCATAATTTTTTAAGTATCTATGGGTATCAACCCATACTCTGCCAAGTTCATCCTCCTTAGCACCTAAAACTTCCATCATAAAGGCGTAATGCGCTGGTTTTGATATATGTAAAAAAATTGGCAAATGATTTATTTTGGCTAGCTCTTGTAATCTATCGTTTTTTGCAAGAGCTGATTCCAACTCTATTCGAGCGCCATCATTATTTGTTAATGCTTCATTTATATAAGATTGGCTAACGATCTGTCTTTCTTTTAAGGCATAACTGGATTGAGGAATTGTATGAGTAGTTTTTAATACTTCTATCACTTCTTCTTTTGTAAAATGAAAGCTTACCTCACTTTCACCTGGGTGAGCTTGAGGGGCTTCTACTCGTTTTGCAGTCGCAACTTGTGAGGGTACTACTCCATTTTGATTTAATTCAAAGTGATCGGTTAATTTAGGAGGCGTACTCGTAGATAGGGGCGGTCTATTATAAGGCTGCTCAGGGGCGTTAACCCAATCAGAAAAAGCACCATTTTGATTGGCTTCTTCATTATGTTGAACACCACTGGCGACATCAAATTGACCTGAAGCAGTGTTTATTGTTTGATTTTCTGCAGAGCTTTCATTTTGAACTTGATCGCTTTCAGGGCTTAAAGGTTTACCTGCTTCTGTACCTACACTACCAGTACTCATAATTCTTCCTAACTGTAGAGTATTTAACAATCTTGTTATAAACAAGAGCTGAAAAATAATTAAGAAAACTATGATAATTATTCTAGTTACAAATGTACTAAGGAGTGGTTAATGATTGTTAATTTATTTGTATATCAATTGGTTGGAGATTTTTCGTTGTTGGATTTAGTATAAAAAAGAGAACGGCCTCTAGCCACTACGGAAAAATCCCGCATTTTTACTAGAGCACAGTTCTGGGAAATCTAGAAGTACTTCCTTGTATATTCAAAAAAGGCTAAACTTTACGTTTAGAATCTGGTTGTTTATTGTAATTTTCTACCCATTCAGCGATTTCTTCAGGTTCACTAGTTTGTAATTCACTAACTTTCTCTTGGAAATATGTCTTTTTTGAAGAAGTGAACCAACCAGTACCTTTGGCGATATCTTTCATTTTCTTCTTGAATTCAGCTTTTGCTGCTTGAAGTGCTGCTTTAGCTGCATGACCATCTGCACTTGGTGCTGCCATTATGGCTAATTGCTGTTGTTGGTAGGTTAACCTATTGCTAGCGTCAAACAACTCCCTTAATTTTCTTTTTTCTTCTTCTGTTTTCGCAGCCTCAACAACTTCAGTCGCTTTTACTGCAACTTTCATATAGCAGCGAACAGTTTGAAGAAGCTCTGGAGAATAATGATGGTTTGTGAGCGCAAGATCTCTGCATGAATTATCCTCATCTTCTTCTGTAAATTCAGTACCATTCCATTTTTTCTTGCCTCCTAAAAAGTTCCAAAGTGTTTCCAGATACTTATCCACTTTATCTTCTAAGATCATAAAACCACTTGCTCTTGAAATGGGAATAGTCAGCATGTCTTTTAGCTGTCGTTCAAGCACAGTGGGATCTGCTTGTAACATTTTGTTTAATACCCATCGAGTTGTATTATGGAGTACTATTCTCTCTTTATAATGTCTTAATTTTGTCAAACTGCTGTGGCTAACCAAGATCTCATATATAAGCCCTTGACAAACGTTGTAGCCTCTATGATCTTTTGCGTACGGATCAAGTCCTGCTCCCAGTAGGACAGTTAAAATTTCAGTGCTTCCCCCTTCAACGGCCGCCATCAATGGTGTTTGTTCTTTTTTGTTTTGTAAGTATAGAAACGGTAATTGAGCAACATGTTTTTCTATTGATACTGCAGTAAAAGCTTCTTTTTCTTCTTCGCTTTTCGATTCTGTATTCCCGCTAAGTGCTCTAACTAATTCTTTTCTTTCTGTTGGCGAATAAAGAATATCCAAAACGAGTGTTAGGTTTCGATCTAAGCAAGCTAAATGCAGCGGTGTATTTCCTTTATTATCTACAATGTCAACTCTAGCACCGTTATCAAGTAACAAGGCTGACAAGTGGCACAGATGCTGTCCCGCAAAGCGCATATAACGAGTCTCTCCGCAATATTGGTCATGAGCAATGATATGTAATAGAGTACTGCCTTGAGCGTCTCGCTTATCTAAGTCCAAGGTTGGACAGTTATCAATTAAAATCTGTAACATCTCTTCGGATTTAACAGCATGAATGATACCAGTTTGAGTATTACGGTCAGGGTTAGGAATCATTTCCTCGGGATCTGCACCATATTTTAATAGCATCTTCGCTGCGATAGGAGAATTTAAGTCTACGGCTTTCATGAGTGCACTTCGCTGGACAAAATGTTGCCCACGTAGCCCAGACTTTGGAAGCATTGGTACATACATTTCGCAACAGTTCGCACCTTCTGGATAATGTTCTAACAATCTATCAAGATGAAGTGAAAGTCCTTTAGTGGTGTTTGCGTGCAAAATGCATAGGTGCACAAAAAATTCTTCGTAGTTTTTGAAGTAGTTATAGGAGTCAATCCATACTCTGCCTTGACTGTCTTCCTTGGCTGCGACAACCTCCCTCATGAAACCTCGGTGTATTTGTGTAAAAGGTATGAAGATTGGTAAATGTGATTTCTGGTCAAGAAGCTCTTGCAATCGAGGCTTTCGAGCGAGCGCATCTTCTAGTGATATTGGTTCACCTTCATCATCTGTTAATGCTTGCTCTATAAATGTATCACCAACAAATCTACTTTCTATACATCTGGTTCTGAACTTTTGTGTGAAACTATGCGTTGCTTTGAAAGCATCTACAAAATCTTCTTTGGTGAAATTAAAGTCTGCCCTTATTTCATCTGGTTGAGGGGTGGCTTTGGCTATTAATTTTTTTAACAACTCGCTGGCTTCTCGCGCTAACGATGACTCAGGCTCATCAAGGTATTTATCAGGGTGAACAAGGACCATCACTCTACGGCGTACATTATCAAGTGTTATGTCCGAGGTTTGACCTTGTTTTTTAGGTACAAGCCCCTTAAGTTCCACTTGCAATGCTTCACAGTTTAGAGTTTTTCTTTCTATCATGAGCAATCGCTGATACATATTATTTAATATCGGAGAAACTGTAGAAGTATTTTCAGAAGGCTGTGTAGTTACTTTAGAATCTTCTTTTGATACAGTTGGTTTGGCTGGTTCAGAGGGGCCAGCTGATTTTTCAGGAGCCAATTCAAGCTTTTCTAATTCAGATACTTCTTCTAATTTTCTATGCAGCTGTTTACTAAAACGCTCTGTCAGTCCACTAAGTGAGCCGTCTTCTTTTATTTCTATTTGTTTGACAAGCTGAAAAATTTCATCAAATATCCTACGCATTTCTGCGCTATATGTTTGGCGTACTAAGGCTGCAACTTCACCTTCTTTTGATAATGGCTCTAGCTCTTTAATCGCTTTGATTAGTTTCACATCATCTATTTCGGCATGTGAAGAGACTACTGAAGAGAGAACTTGCTCTGGAGCTGGCTGTGATAAGGAAGGAGAACCATCGACACTAAAAGCATCACATGGACTGCGTGTGGCTGCCCTGTCTTTTATGGGGCTCGCTCCGGTAGGTATTACAGAACTTGGACTTTTTTTAGGGGTGCCTGTTGTATATTTACATAATTTTTCGGGCGACTTCGTTACAGAAACTGCAAGCCAATCAGATAAATTATCACCGTCGCAAGTGGCTAGGTCAATGTCAAAATCACCTAAATCAGTGGTTAACACTTGCCCTGTTTGAGCACCTGATTGAGTACCTGACGGCTTTGGGTCATTAGAGGCATCAGGAAGCTCGCCTGTTATAGCTCGTGCAAGAGTTTTGAATGCACTCATAATTTTCTACCTAAATCATACATACTTTTTTGGCTCTTAACAGACGTAGCGGTGTAACTCTGTAGTCATAAAAAGAGCTTTTAATACATCTGGAATAATATGAATAATATAGATATTTACCCCTATAACTAAGTTAATCATCATTCATTTATATTTCATTAAGTAGCTGTAAAATCGAACTTTAAATTACCTCTAAAGCGAAGGGGTGAAGCATTCTTCAAGCTGTTAGTTAATTTTTCCGAAAATATTCCCCAAAAATACTTGGCAAATCTAAAACTTAACAATAATTTATCTAACAGAACGTTAGTTTTAGATATAATTTATGCCATTATTTCAAACTATTGATTAACAATTATGTCAGTGTCGGTTGTCTCTCAAAGTCTAAGAGATCAAATGTTTGAGGCTTTTTATGCGAGTGATAATATGCCCTCATCAGTTGAATATAATGGACAGGAGTATATTGTAGAAAGCTATGATTTTTTAAAAAATCAATGGCAATTTAAGCTGGTGGACAGGGCGCAACCATACGGAAATAAATACCTAGAATGGATAAGGCATCAATATAAAACCAAGATCAAAAGTGATGCTTCTAAATTAAGCCTTGCTATGAACGATGAGAATATTCTTCCTTTAAAAAATCCGTCGGATTCTGATGTACATAAATATATTTTTCACATAGATGCTGGAAGTGTCGTAACTCAAAATGTAGGAGGGCAACCAGCGCAAGTTTTAAGTGATTTTTGGGATAATGAGCTTGGTTATTCGGATAGAGAAAAATTCGTTTCACCTGCTGATGTAAAGACTAACATATCTCATCGAACTGCAAATGACGGTAGAATTCAACCATTGCTAATTGCAATAAAAACAACCCCTATTGCTGAAGATGGGGTCATTTTCACTAACTCCTTTTCTTCTGTAAATGAGCCGCCCATTTGTCCTTTTTCTGGTGAGAGTCTTGATCATCAGAATGTAATTCAGGTTTCTTTACCGAACCGAGAACATCCATTATTAACAACTTGGGTATCAGTATCTCGTTCTGGGCTACGTAGAATAATAGCTAGTGGGAGTTTGGTATATAAAGGAATCTCTCTATATTCAGTTTCTGTCGAAGATATAAGAAGAGTAACTAGACTTAATATCGTTGGATCATTGCTTCGTTATAGATTTTAAAGCCTGCAATCAGCAGGCCTATACTCGTGATACCTGAAAGTTGCATCTTCAAGTATCACGAGTACATATATCACAAACTTTAAAACTTATAGCTTAAATTAACGTTAAATTTTCTACCTGGAGAGGTGTTAAAAGACAAATCTGAATTTGCTTTATGACCTTTCACTCTGCTGTATTTTACGTACTCTTTGTCTAGTCATAGACTGAACCTTAAGAGTTAAAGTTTTGAATAATATTACTCAATTCACTGTTTCCTTTGGATTTTCTTTGTTGAGACCTCGTGGCATTTTTTTGTAAATAACTAAATGCCCATTC
>NZ_ML014851.1 GCF_003675895.1 Parashewanella curva | reverse complement strand
ACTTGTTGTGTTTGCAAACTGATAAGTACTATAAAATTGCTCCTTTCGCACTATTTGTCAAAGTCATCCCATTGATAATTAATGATCTTTTCATGATGTTTGTCGATCTAAAAGATCTACACCCAAACGAATTTCAACCCTCGCCATCACGACCTCCAACATAGTGAAGTACAACCGCACATTGTAAGTCTGAGATTATCGCCATGATGGATATTTGTACAGTTAAAAGTCAGTCTTTTAAGGTTTTCAAACGATTAAATTTACTTGTACGGCAAATGCTGGCAAAGGTTACGGCATTTGCTGGCAGAAGCTACGGAAAACGCCATCAGTTTGCGAATCCTGCACTAGTTTTTAGAGAAGACTTTTCACTTTTACCGTATTTATCTCTTTTTAGGTGAAGAACATAAACAATCCACCAGTAAGTAAAATCTGTAGGTGAGATGAGCTTTCTTAAACCAAGATTAAGACTCTTAAATGTGTGAATTACCACGTTCTGTGATAATTTATCTCAATTCGAGAAAACAAAAGTTTAATCTTTACTATTTTTTGAGTAGCAATCCAGTTTTCTACACTTTCGCTTGTTTAGATGATGTTAGGTTTAAGTATGAATACACTTGCAGAACGGCTTGATTTTGTCATGAAAGAGGCTGGCATTAACCAGTCTGAACTTGCATCTCGTATTGGGATCAGGCAACAAGCAATCAGCCGTATGCTCACTGGCATTACTAAAAATTCTCGTTACTTCTTACCTATATGTAATGAGTTAAGTGTTAGTCCTAAATGGTTGATGGAAGGCATTGGTGATACTTACTCAAGAGATCTGAAAACCAATGCAGTTATTCGTCGTGTTCCATTATTAACGCTCAAGCAAGTAATCGATTGGCCACAAAACAGAGATGAAATCACAGATGATAAGATTGATGCTTGGTGGGAAGTCTCCAGCACCAATGTTGGTGAGAATGGCTATGCGATTAAAGTTCGTGGTGACGGAATGGAAGGTCAAGGGCATCGCTGCATTTCTGAGGGCTGTATTCTCATTGTTGAATCCACATCAGAATACGAATCGGGTGATTTAGTTATCGCTAAACTACCAACCTCATCATCTGCTTGTTTTAAGCAAATTGTCGATGAAGCTGGTGCTACCTATTTGAAATCTTTTAATCCAAATTATCCGTTGTTCAAATTTGAAAATGGACAAGTGCTAGGTGTCGTTAAGCAAGCTGTTTATGAATATTATTAATGCCTAGGTTTATTTGTTAGCGAGTTCAGAACCCGCTATAAATTAGTTAAAAGTCTGATAGTGCCCTATTTCAACAACCGTACTCTTGGCACTAGGTAGAGGCTTATTTAAAAATTTTTCGATCGCCTTCGCTGTATTGTTAGTATTTTTTTCAAGAGGGATGACTTTGAATTTACCACTCGTAAGAGTCTGAATTGTAAATACAACATCTTCTACTTTTAATTCACTCTCCGGTTGATTTGGGTCAAATAAACCACACTCATATGAGTTTTTTACGTAAGCTCTGATGGCTGCATCACTCATCGACATAATGCTCACTCCGAAATTTTCTTCAACACAACAGATTTAAATACTCTATCAAGCAACTAACGAAAAGGTAAAAACACTTTGTTTAACAAGAAAGTTTTCGTTCAGAATGGATGAATTATTCAATTTCATCAGCCAAACACATCTTATTTTTCAACATCTGCTGAACACGCCTTACAGTTTGTCTTTCTGAGAACAAAGGTTCAATTTTGATCTTTTGGATTTCTAGCTGCTTTAACCTTGTTGGGTTCAATACAAACCAATCTGTGATGTGGATGCCATCAACTACCCGCCATTCTGCACCTTGCTGATCTTCTATTTTGATATTGTGCAAGAGATCTGCGGCTATGTAGGTTAAGGCTTCAAAGAATCTATCGTAATCAAGTTCATCGCCTTGCAGATCTGAATGCTCATAATTTTTGATTGCTTGAGCTAAACAAATCCCGAACAGTGGCTCATCGAATACTCCAAGAGCATCTGAAAGGTAATAGGCAAACAGCTCTAGAGGGATTTCGGCTTCTGGGTATTCGATTAAAAATAGGGTTAGTGTGGGCGATAGGTTTGGACATGTTGTTCGCCATTGCTCTAGCATTTCATCAACGCTGCTGGTTGATAGTGCCAACTGGATTATTTGTGTCATAGACCACCTCGTATAGTGAGTCCATTCTGTTTCTGCTGTTAACCCTTTTCTTACCACTTCACAATCAAAGTTAACCAAAGATTAATTTCTAGCTCATTGACTAAAAGGAACGCTAGCTTTTAAGCTGACTGAATTTCACTAACAATGGCTAGATTTAATTCATAACCTATTAATTCGTTGACTGAATTTAGTTAGCGAAACCAACTATGTTATAAGCCATTGAAAACTATGTTAGTTAAATTTGTTATCAAGATTAAGGTGATTGACGGAATAAGACTCTTAACAAAAACAAGGTAATAGTTATGACAGCATTGAAGTTAAACGCTGCTTACGAGTCTAAAGACATCACTTTCAAAAAAGCCTTTACTATCGTTTTTTTGCCGTTTGCTATCGCCTTTATCCTCAGCTGCCTGTTTCGAACAATGAATGCGGTTTTAGTGCCTACTCTGCTGCAATTGACTAAAGCAAGTCCATCTGAGCTTTGGTTATTAAATGCCACTTACTTTCTAGCTTATGCCCTATTTCAGATCCCACTAGGCACATTGCTTGATAACTATGGCGCAAAGAAAGTTCAGTCTTGTTTAGGCTCCGCAATCGATACTCGTGATACCTGAAGAAGCTCTGAAGCTTGCATCTTCAAGTATCACGAGTATATATAACAATGTCATTATTGCTTAGTCGAAACAGTTATTTGAATTCAATTAATTTCCGATTAGAGTCGAAGATTAATTTACATTAAACTTGGTAGATGTATGGCCGCTGTACGAGAACCACAGTCTTTACCTGATCCTTTTTACCTCAAAACTCCCAATGATTCCGTCGCCCAAGAATTGGCCTTGGATACGTTTAAAGGCATTTTTACTCACTATCAAATATCAGAAGCTCAAATGGAGGGGGTTTGTAAGGCGTGTAAGGAGCAATGGGAATACTTTCATAATACAAGCAATAAACCGAATTTTAATATTGCCCTATTTCGAAGTGCATCCCTTCAGGTACAGCATACTTCAAAGGATTTACGATACGGGTGTCGCATCATATTATTTTTACTTAAAAATAATATTCTAAAAAACCATCCAACCCTGTCAAAAAAATATTTATTTGAACAAGAATACGATGCGTTCCAACGTGCATTTATTGATGCGCTATACCAACTTGAAACTCCACCACATACTCTAATACAGCAAATTGAAAATATGGATAGAAATCAAATTAAACGGTTTATTTGCGGCGCAAAAAAAACGTTTAAAACATTAGATGGCAGCCTAAAAAATCTTGCTTTCTCACTGCGTGATATCCATACGTTACTACTTAAAACGAGTGTTGATTACTTAGCACCTTCTAACGTCCCCAGTGAATCAGAGGAAGAAGTTGATGTAGTCGAACTCTTTGCCCCTTCCAAGTATCCAGCACAAAGTGCGAAAAAGAGTACGCAAAATGTCTCATTTGTTGTTGAAGGCATACTTGTTGACCTAAGTACTCCAGAAAATGAAACAGACAAGAGGTTTGACTCTCATGCTAAACAAGACACTGACGATACGACAGCACCGCATCATGAATTGCCAACGGTAACAACAAAACACCCTCTTTCTTCTCCAGCAACAAAACCAGAAGATAAGTCTGTAAGTGATAACGTGCGAGTAAGGAAACTGATCAGTCTATCAGATGCAGAGAGTTCACCGTTGGAACGCCCTCGACCACAACCCAACCCTCAGTATCTATATGATCGTCATAAACAATCTATTGTTGTAATCCCAGAGCCTCCAAAACGGGAGGCTACCCAAAAGAAGGTTACTAGTCTAATAAGCTTGTAGCTTTATGGTAAATGTTCTAACGCTAAGTAATCATGGGATTGCATCTCAATCAATCGAGATCGACAACGACGGAATTCAAAGCTTAATAAGCCATCGGTGTAAATGTCTTCCAAAGCGACTTCAGCAGAGATAATGAGTTTGACATGACGCTCATAAAACTCATCCACCAGTGCTAAAAATCGACGTGCTATATCATCACCCGTTTGTTGAGCCCCCATTTGCCTAACACCACTGATCATCACAGTATGATAGCAACGGGCTAGTTCCATATAATCCCGTTGGCTTCTTGGGCCATCGCATAATGCCATAAAATCAGCCAATAACACGCCATTAGCTTGTTGTCGGATAGGGATTTCACGGGATTCAATCTCTACGGGTGCTGTAGATACGTCACTGTTTTGCTTAAGGCTGGTGAAATACTGAGCTAAATTGGTTTCGGCTTGTTCATCCAGCGGGAAATGATAAATCTCTGCTTGCTCTAATGTTCTTAATCGATAATCAATGCCCGAATCTACATTCAGCACTTGACAGTTGGCATTAAGCTCGGCAATCGCAGGTAAAAAGCGTGCTCTTTGTAAGCCGTTCTTATACAAATCATCTGGAATGATATTGGAGGTCGCCACTAGCACCACACCACGCTTGAATAAGGCTTGGAATAAGGTACCTAAAATCATGGCATCGGTTATATCTGACACAAAAAATTCATCAAAACAAATGACTCGATATTGCTGCGCCATTTGATCGGCAATGACCAATAAAGGATCTTGAGTACCTTTGAGTTGCTCTAAATCGTGATGCACTTGATGCATAAAACGGTGAAAGTGAGCTCTTAACTTTTGATCGAACGGCAAAGCATCAAAAAAGGTATCCATTAAATAAGTTTTACCGCGGCCAACACCTCCCCACAGGTATAACCCTTTAACCTTATTGGTGACTGAACGCCCAAATAACTTACCAATATTCTGCCACACACTATTTGGCTGCTCTGCCATTAGTAAATCATCATAAACACGTTGCAAAGCTTGAACTGCTTGCTCTTGTGCGGGATCATGTGAAAAACCGTCTAGGGTTAAATCTTGCTGGTAATGTTGTAAAGGAGTTAGCTGGGTCACCGAATACTGTACCTAAATTTGCTGTAAAACCGCGCAAGTCTAGCACGAGGCGTATGGTATAAAAAGTAGCATAATAGGATGCTTTTTATGACATTTCATCAAGACACAATATTTTGAAATTCAATAAGGGGCTGTTTATCTTTGTTGATATTTTCAGCAATGATTATTTTTAACGATAGCAAAGCGGAGCAAGCGTTATTTAGTTACTCTAAATGAGCGCAGTGACAATGCAGATAGCGTTAAAAATAACCATTGCCCTATGGGCTGAGCCTAAATCGCCTTACTCTGTGTTGAAAATAGTTAATTTAGATGGCTAAACGACACTATTTTCGCCTTGATTAAGGCGATTTATCACTCCGCTGAATTATTCAACAAAAATAAACAGCCCCTGGCTTTTAACACTGAACTAACTTGAATTTTTTTCATTCACCATTATAACTATTGAGAGCAAATTGCTGTTTTAATCATCAAAAAATTAATGTTTTTTAATTATTTGTGAACTTTGATTATGCAGAATAGTCGGATTTTGTATTAACAGATTCAAAAGTGCGATTCCTTTCCTTTTGATGAGTGTTGTTCAAAACCCTCACTGACGTATGTATTTGGAGCAAAATAGATGAAGATGAAACATTCTGTACTTTCTGCTGCCCTTCTAGGCGCAGCTTTGTCATTAACTCCCGTTGTTTCTCAGGCAGGGATTCCAGCACCTCAAGTGCAAGACGGCCAAACCATGCCGAGCTTGGCACCCATGCTACAAAAAGTCACTCCAGCCGTTGTCTCGGTAAATGTATCTGGCGTTCAAGTATCAAAACAGCGTGTACCTGATATGTTTCGTTTTTTCTTTGGCCCTAATGCACCGCAAGAGCAAGTGCAAAAACGTCCATTCAGAGGCTTAGGTTCAGGTGTCATCATTGACGCCAAAAAAGGCTACATCATCACCAACCACCACGTGATTGATAATGCCGACGACATTACCGTAGGCCTAATCGATGGTCGTGAAGTTCCAGCCAAATTAATTGGCAGTGATGCCAACGCTGATGTTGCTTTACTACAAATCAAGGCAAAAAACCTGACTCAAATTACGGTCGCTGACTCGGACATGCTCCGCGTTGGTGATTATGCGGTTGCCATTGGTAATCCATTCGGTTTAGGTCAAACCGTTACTTCTGGAATTGTTAGTGCTCTGGGTCGTAGCGGCTTAGGCATCGAGCAACTAGAAAACTTTATTCAAACTGATGCCGCAATTAACAGTGGTAACTCAGGTGGTGCACTTGTTAACCTCCGCGGAGAGCTGATTGGCATTAATACGGCCATTGTTGCACCCAGTGGTGGTAACGTGGGAATTGGCTTTGCCATCCCAATCAACATGGTTCGCAACCTAGCCAATCAAATTATCGAGCATGGTGAAGTCCGCCGTGGCGTACTGGGTGTTTCAGGCCGCGATTTAAGCCCAGAGCTAGCCAAAGGCTTTGGACTTGATACTAAGCATGGTGGCTTTGTTGGTGAAGTAACGCCTGATAGTGCTGCGGCGAAAGCTGGAATGAAAGCTGGTGACATCATTGTCAGCATTAATGGTAAAAACATTCGCTCTTTCACTGAGCTTGCAGCAAGGATCGCTAGCTTAGGCGCGGGCGCAAAAGTCAAACTCGGTATCATACGCGATGGTGAAAAGAAAACCCTGAATGTGACTTTAGGTGAAGCCAGCCAAGTGGCTGAAAAAGGGGCGGCAGAACTGCACCCAATGCTGGCTGGTGCGGCACTTAAAGACGGTAAAGGCGGCGTTGAAATTACTGACGTTGCGCCAAATTCACCAGCGGCGGTGAGTGATCTACAAAAAGGCGATGTGATTGTAGGGATCAACCGCAAAAAAATTCGCAGTTTAAATGCCCTACGTAAGGCACTTAAAGATAAGCAAGGAGCGGTAGCGCTTAAGGTTCGCCGTGGAGATGCTTACCTATTCTTGGTGCTTCGTTAAAGCCTAACGAATGAAAAGTGTACTTAAGGGAAGCTCAGCTTCCCTTTTTTATTTGTTAGATCAATTTCTTGTCTATTTTGCAACCGCCCTGTTCTTTGTTACTATTTCTCGCTAATTAAGCTTCTCATTAGGTTTTCCATGCTTGTAAAAAACATTGCAATATACATTGCCAAAGCCATTATTTTAGGTTTGTTTATGGCTGTGATTTTCTTATTGTTAAACGCCAACTCAGGAAAACTATTAGATTTCAATCAGTGGGGTAAACATGGCGATACTCCTCTCTCTTTTGCCCCAGCGGTCAGACAAGCGGCACCTGCGGTCGTTAATATCTATAACATTAACTTTGTCCCCTCGCGTTCTAATGGCATCAATGCATTAACTTCACGTCAGACCCTACAAGGGCTAGGTTCTGGTGTGATCATGAACAAAAAAGGGTATATCCTCACCAATTATCATGTGATAAAAAAAGCCGATGAAATTTATGCCGTTTTGCAAGATGGTCGTCAATTTAACGCAGAGATTATTGGTATGGATCCAGAAACCGATTTAGCGGTACTGCGTATCAATGCCACTGAACTGCCCTCGGCGTCTGTCGATCTTCATCATATTGCCCAAGTCGGTGACATCGCATTAGCAATCGGTAACCCATACAATATTGGTCAAACCATCACCCAAGGGATCATCAGCGCCACAGGCCGAAATGGCTTAAGTTCCAACTTTCAAGATTTCCTACAAACGGATGCTGCCATTAATGCTGGTAATTCAGGCGGCGCTCTTATTGATACCAAAGGAAATTTAATCGGTATCAATACCGCCGCCTTTCAAGTGGCGGGCGAAAACGGCCATGGCATCAATTTCGCTATTCCAATTCGCCTAGCGTATAGCATTATGGAAAAATTAATCGAAAATGGCCGAGTCATCCGTGGTGCGATAGGTTTCGGTGGTGATGCAGTCAACGCCAAGGCCGTACAAATTCTTAAGCTTCCAAGCTTTAACGGTGTGCTTGTCACACAAATTGATGACAACTCACCTGCTGAAAAGGCCGGATTACAAAAATACGATGTCATCACTCAATTTAATGGACACGATATTCCTGCTGGCATGAATGGATTATGGAGCCTAAAAGATTTTATTGCTGAAAGTAAACCCGGCTCCCAAGCTAAGATCACACTTATCAGAAACGGACAAACTCTGACGATAACCACAGATATTATTGAAAAGCAGCAACCCGTTGGCGAGTAGCTTATATCACAATTAATCAAAGATTAATCCGAGTCGCTATCTTCGGTGGCGGCTTCACATTATATTTAGCTAAAAGCACTTTATAGCTCTCAGCTAATGATCCCAATAAATCCCGCTTTTTGTCCGTTTAAAGCAGAAGAAAGCTACCATCGAACCCAATCACAACCAACGTATGCCAATGAGTTCCAAACAACTACTGAAGTTAAGGCATTCAGAGCGCTATGTGAAAGGCTGGGCTACTTTACTTATCCTGAAATCGAAGGCTTCTCCCCACCTGGAATTCATGATTTACATTCATCTGACATCGATAGCTTACCTCACCCTCTCCGTGATCAGTTATCACACTTGGACATCGGCTATCACGCCGTACTGTTTGTTCAGTTCGCCAATATCATGATTCATCAACAATCAACGCTTGATGGCGGGGACGTTTTTTTCGGTTCCATCACTCAACAAATCATAGCATTAACACAATTGTTGGCTGACCCCGACATTGATGAAGCCACTAGACGGTTAGCAATCAAAAAATTGCCATCACCATTAATGAAAACTCCCGTCCTAGGAAAATCATTATTTGCCTACCCTAGCCTTTGCTTGCTGCGAGCCGCAAAAGCAAAAACGACAAAAGAACTGCAATCGTTTATCAGTACCCAAGCCAACATTTTTTGTACTAGGCATGAAATTGATGATGTTATAAAAGCACAATTGCAAATTGCGCTCGGTATCAGTAAGGCAAAGAACACCAGCCTAAGACTGTCTCCCACAGGTGCTCAAGCACTTGACTCAACCTTAACCGCGTTTTGGTATGAATTATACTTCGCTGCCACACTCACTCTTGCAAAACCGAAAAATGATAAGGTCAAAGGGATATTCGATGTATTTTATCTACCCCCAAAAACGCGTTCAAATATAATCGTACTTTCATCAAGATTACATGGTAGTCATCAAAGCACCGTACATGTCACTACTCACGACTTTCTCACTTATAGCATTACCAATGATGGCCCTGAGCCTGATAATCTTCTTTTAACGGATTTAGTTCGTCTTCAATTACATCAAGCTCACCCTATCCTTAGGCTATTGATATATAAATATTGCGCGAACAATACTAATGACTGCATGGACCATTTACGATTTGTGTCTCTCTTCAGTGAGTCAGTCCCTCAGCATCTGGCTCCCATAATTTGTGAATGCAAAAGGTTTTTGGAAAAGAAACGAAATTATCAAGTGATCCGCCGATGGATAAAGCATGAAGCTAATTTTCAGCAACTTACTCTAGCCTTCCCTCATCTTCCGACTAAATTACAAGCCAAATGTCTTGTACAACAACATAAGCTTCAACCTATCGGCTACGATGCAAGGATCTGTCGCTCACATGTAGCAACATACTTACCCGACTGGATGCTATCAGAACAGCACCTAACTACCCTGCAATTCTTTTTTCTGTTTAATCAAGCCTGTAAAAATGAGCTATACGGCCTTCTTGATAAGCTTCTTTCAACGGAGCGATTTCTTTCGTGCTACCAAGAATATTTTCTTAGATCATCCAAAGCGGGAACAAGGGTTACTGATCCCATCTTATTAGCTTGCGAGCATAACAAAGTAAGAGTACTGGAAAAAATATTTACTCATTATCAAAGCAATGATGACAAAGAGGCCTTGCTTGTAAAAACAACTGGCTCCCCATATAGAACAGCAGTGATGGCTGGGAGCTTAGAGTCACTCATATTTTTATTCAACACTTATAACGTTAACTTGCAGAACAATATTAGCGTCAACTTAAAGCAACTGATTTCATTTCCACTTGCCGCTCGAGCAATAAAATACAATCAACCTCACATACTTGAATATCTATTATCATTGCCATTCACGGATTTGATCCCGAGTGCCAGCGTTAATCAGCATACGCTCAAGCAATTTTGCCTAAATTATACAGGCCCTCAACAACAGCAAATGTTGGATATCATCGCTAAAGCTGAACAAAGCCCGACCCATAATAAAGACGCGATTTCATATTGGTTAATGCAAGCGTCTGAAAGGAAAATCAGCAACATTGGTATTTATGCTCGAAATCAATTGTTACTACACGCGGTATCCGCCAATAACATAACCGCAATGGAAGCCATTTTAGACTTCAATCCCTCTCATCAGGTATTGGCTGAAGCATTATTTAACCTGATTACCCATGAAGCCCAGCCACTTTTAAGAGTTTTTTAGGTAAAGGTGGCGTTCTTACTGCTATGTATATGAATCTGGGCAATAAATCCTCTAATTTGAACCTTCGGTTAAACCGATAACAAA
>NZ_ML014850.1 GCF_003675895.1 Parashewanella curva | reverse complement strand
TGGCAAAGTGCTGGCTAATAGTGGTAGTTTTCATGGTGTTTAACAGGCAAAGACTATTATAAACCACGATCGATTCTGGTTGGCAAACGATCAAACTTAATTGCTTATTTTTGACCCGTTTGCCCTACAATAACCACAATAACATTGCCCAAATTAATAATGAATGTGGTAAAAACACTAAACTGAACAGTGCAGTCAAAGTACCTACTAAGACACCGGAAATCCTCTGATGCAGCTTATCATGTCCATGAAAACTCGTTGCTTGTGTGGAAATAATGATCCCTGCAATTAAGGCTTGAGCAGTATATTGTTGCCAACCTAAAACATAGTTCCCACCCAAAAGCACTGCAATTGCTACACTCAAAGCCAACGCATTAACAAAAGCTGTAGGATTCCATATAAACCAGCTGTTTTTTTGCCACTGCAATTTTGGCCACTCAAACTTGTTTAAATATTTCGACTCTTGATTGGTTTGCATCATCCTAAATAAGGTCTTCATTACTACAGCAACACTCGCTCCTAAGATCACCTCCCACATCCAATGCTTACTGTAGTTATAGGCAATAACATCAGAAGACACGAGTTCGGTTGCCATAACAACGCTTAACACACCACAAGTAAATAGCATGGCATAAGGCCAACGGTCGAGTTGATGTAAATAGGCAAAAATAAAGATACTGATCCCATGCACCATAAGCTGTAGCCACAACCAACCCTGTGCAAAAGTTACGACTACTGCTACGATCATAACGCCCGCTATCGTCCCTAACACTCGCTTCAGCGATTTACAGTGTAACTCCCCGCCATAGGCTTTCATCAACACATAACAACTTACAATGCTGAGATAAGGTAACTTAACCTGTAACCACATACTCAAGAGTGTGGTTATTGCGACTGCAGCGGTAATTTGCAATGCTGGAATAAATTTATTCACATGAGTATATTTTGTGATTAGCCGTCAGATTAACTATACACAATCCACTGATCTTGGTGCTAATTTCGAGCTTTGTTGCTATGGTATGAAAAGTAATAGAAGGTAAATGAGATTTTGATGACTGAAATTGGTGTGTTACCGAATATTCGCGCAGCTCAAGCTTTATCTGACTATCTAAAGGGTCAAGGGATTGCTTGCCAATTGGAGCCTGCTGCGGAAGGGATTATTATTTCTATCGTTAAAGATCAGGATGTAAAAACAGCTGAAGAGATCCTAGATCATTTCCTTAGCCATCCCAATGATCCTCGTTATTTGCAAGCCTCATGGGATCATGGGGATAGCCGTAACCGTATAGATTACGGCAGTTCTGCTCAAGGCATTGTTCGTGAGTTTTTACGCGATAGTGGCCCACTAACTCTCATCATTTTTGGTCTTTGTATCGTCATTTTTATTCTAATGAACATGGGATATGCCAATCAGGTATTCGGTCAACTTTCCTATTTCGGCGCCATTGGCAGCTTTGGTAACGAGGCCAGCGAGTGGTGGCGTTTTTTTACTCCCAGCCTATTACATTTTTCACTAATGCATATCAGTTTTAATTTACTTTGGTGGTGGTACTTTGGTGGAAAAATCGAGAAACGAGTGGGCTTAGTGACTTTATTAACTTTGTTGATAGTCGCAGGCACCTTACCAAACTTGCTCCAAGCGCATTTTTCTGGCCCAAATTTTGGTGGCTTGTCCGGAGTCGTCTACGCCTTGATCGGATATGTGTGGGTGATGCAACAACGCTGCCCTCAAAAAGGCTTGGCCATGCCTCCAGCACTGATGGTGATGTCAGTATTGTGGATGATATTAGGATTTGCTGGGCTGCTGCCAACGGCAACAGCCAATAGCGCTCATCTTGGTGGTTTACTGATAGGCTTGGCTCAAGGTGTCATTGACAGCAAACGTTATCAATAAATTCCAATACAACAAACGAGTTGGTTTACGCCAACTCAATCACTTTAGCCACCAACTTATGAATACCGCTATATGCTTCTGATATTGAAGTTGCCAGCATATAAGCTGGGGTAGTGACCACTTTATTGCTTTCATCAATAACAATATTGTGAACATCAGCTTGCTGATGCACGCCGCCCATTTGGGTAAACGCCGAAGCGGTATCGACATCTGTACCTATGGTTCCAGTGGCTCCTTGTCCAAACAAAGCGGGGATCATCACAGGGGCTATACACATCAGTCCAATAGGTTTATTCGCTTGTTTAAAGGCCCTCACAGCAGTAATGACTTCTTGGTTTATTTGGCAATCAACTCCTTGAACAGCAAAATCACACAAATTTTTCGCTGCCCCAAAACCTCCTGGAATGATCAAAGCATCAAATTCATTGGCGTCCACCACTGACAATTGCTTGATATCTCCACGAGCGATACGCGCCGACTCCACCAAAACATTTCGAGACTCCCCCTCTGCAACTTCTCCCGTTGCATGATTGACCACATGCATTTGCTCCATCTCAGGAGCAAAACATTGGTACTGACCTCCTTGCTGCTCTATTGATAACAATGTCAGTACTGATTCATGAATTTCAGCACCATCAAACACCCCACATCCACTTAGAATTACGGCTATCTTTTTCATGATTAGAATTTACCTAATAAATTAATGTTAAAAAATGGTTGCTTTTTGATTGATCTGTGCAAAAAACCTGCTAACTTAGATAAGGTTACACGCACTTAGGGATAAGATACATCAACACGGATCGATCTGCATGATCAGAATTAAATCCACAAATAACGATGAATTTTCAATCGTTTACCCCTCCCAAGAAATTAAGATGCAAAACCTTTAAAAACAACAACTTATAGAAGCGTATCATTTTGAATCCACGATCGTATCACAGGATCAACCCACATAACCCACAGACTTATCCACAGGCTGTGAGTTTTTGTCATGGCTGAAATTACTTGGATATGGCATGCTATCAACCAAGATCATTCATCAACTAATAATGCTTCGTCAATTATGCCAAAAATCAAAGAAAATCCACTTGTACTTGTAGACGGCTCTTCATACTTATATCGCGCTTACTATGCTCCCCCTCACCTCACCAATTCAAAGGGCGAGGCAACAGGGGCTGTATATGGCGTAGTGAACATGCTACGCAGTTTATTAAAGCAGTATTCTCCAAGTCACATTGCAGTGGTTTTTGATGCTAAAGGCAAGACATTTCGAAATGATATGTATGCCGATTATAAAGCTCATCGCCCGCCTATGCCTGATGATCTTCGCAGCCAAATTGAACCTTTGCACCGTATCATTAAAGCACTTGGGCTGCCTTTGATTTCTATCCCTGGCGTCGAAGCTGATGATGTTATCGGTACTATTGCAGTGGAAGCGAGCAAAGACGGTCGTAATGTGCTGATCAGCACAGGTGATAAAGATATGGCGCAATTAGTGGATGAAAACGTCACGCTGATCAACACCATGACCGATACCATCATGGGACCAGAAGAGGTCACCACTAAATTTGGCGTAGGGCCAGAACTCATCATCGACTTACTCGCTTTAATGGGCGATAAAGCCGATAACATTCCTGGGCTTCCGGGGGTAGGTGAAAAAACAGCCTTGGCCATGCTCACTGGCGTCGGCGGCGTGGATAAATTATTGGCCGAGCCTGACAGTGTGGTTGAAGTAGGATTTCGTGGTTCTAAAACCATGCCAAAGAAAATTAGGGAGAATGCTGACGATCTCAAGCTCTCTTATGAACTAGCCACCATTAAAACTGATGTTGAGTTAGAGCAAACGTGGCAACAATTCGAGCATAAAGATGCTGATAAAGACGAGCTGATCAAATGCTATGGAGAAATGGAATTTAAACGTTGGTTGGCAGAGCTTTTAGATTCCAGCAGCAATGTCGCCGCTGCGACTGCCAATGTTGAAGATGAAACAACACCAGAAGCCATTGATGCCGAATACGAAACCATTCTCACTGAGGAGCAGTTAGTCACTTGGTTAGAGACTCTCGAAAATGCCGATTTAATTTGTATCGATACCGAAACTACCAGCCTTAACTATATGGATGCTGAGCTGGTTGGCTTATCCTTCTCCGTTGAAGCGGGCAAAGCCGCATATTTACCCTTGGCGCATGACTATTTAGATGCACCAATCCAATTAGATAAGACAGAAACACTAACCAAGTTAAAGCCTATCCTAGAAAATCCTTCCATCGCCAAGGTTGGGCAAAATCTAAAATACGATATCGCCATTCTTGCCAATGTAGGAATTACTTTACAAGGCGTAGAGTTCGATACCATGTTGGAGTCCTACGTATTTAATTCTGTCGCTTCTCGTCACGATATGGATGGCATGGCATTAAAATATCTGGGTCACAAAGCCATTAGTTTTGAAGAAGTGGCAGGTAAAGGGGCTAAACAACTTACCTTCAATCAAATCGATTTAGACACCGCCGCTCCTTATGCCGCTGAAGATGCTGATATCACCCTTCGACTGCATCAGCACCTATGGTCTCGCTTAGAAAAAGTACCTTCATTAGCCAGCGTACTAAAAGACATCGAAATGCCGGTATTGTCAGTACTTTCAAAAATGGAACGCAAAGGCGTACTAATCGATAGTATGTTACTGGCTCAGCACAGCCAAGAATTAGCACAAACCATCACTGAACTAGAACAAAAAGCGCATGAAATCGCAGGTGAAGCCTTTAATCTTGGTTCACCTAAGCAATTAGCGACCATTTTCTTTGAAAAGCTCAATTACCCGATCATCAAAAAAACTCCGAAAGGCGCACCATCTACCGCAGAGGAAGTATTAGTAGAGCTAGCCTTAGATTATCCATTACCAAAGCTGATATTAGAGCATCGCAGCCTATCCAAGCTTAAAAGCACTTATACCGACAAATTACCTCTGATGGTCAATGGACAAACTGGACGTGTTCATACCAGCTATCATCAAGCGAATGCTGCCACTGGCCGTTTATCATCTAGCGATCCAAACCTTCAGAACATTCCTATTCGCACCGAAGAAGGTCGCCGTATTCGCCAAGCGTTTATTGCACCCGAAGGCAAAAAAGTTTTAGCCGCCGACTACTCTCAAATTGAGCTGCGGATCATGGCACATTTATCACAAGATAAAGGCCTCCTTACCGCCTTTGCCGAAGGTAAAGACATTCACAGTGCCACTGCCGCTGAAGTCTTCAGTGTTGATTTTGATGACGTGACTTCCGAGCAGCGCCGCCGTGCTAAAGCCGTTAACTTTGGTTTGATCTATGGTATGTCAGCCTTTGGGCTAGCAAAACAACTCGATATTCCACGTGTTGAAGCGCAATCTTACATCGATACCTATTTTGCTCGTTATCCGGGCGTGAAAAAATACATGGAAGACACGAGAGCAGTTGCATCAGAGCAAGGCTATGTGGAAACCTTATTTGGTCGCCGTCTGTATTTACCTGAAATCAACGCCCGCAATGCCATGCGCCGTCAGGCTGCTGAACGTGCAGCGATTAACGCGCCAATGCAAGGCACGGCTGCGGATATCATCAAAAAAGCGATGATCATTGTTGATAACTGGATTGAGACTGAAACAAGTGGCGAAATCACAATGCTAATGCAAGTTCACGATGAATTAGTATTTGAAGTCGATGAATCACAAGCCGATGCCCTTCAAGCAAAAATTTGCGAGTTAATGGCAACCGCAGCTGATTTGCATGTACCACTTCTCGCAGAAGCTGGCCTTGGCGATAACTGGCAGCAAGCCCACTAATTTGCTTTTAACCTCTGGCGATCAAGCCCTAATTGGTCGCCATTTAGCCAAAATCAAGATCCACTTCACAGAATTTAACTTAAATATAGAAAACTGTTTTCCAATTTAAAACAAATCACGTAATATCGTTTCTGTAGGGTACAGAGGTTAAGATGTTCTATCTTTCAGACCTTTATTTCACTTTATAGTGACAGCCAAATTATGGCGCCTCAGCAACTTTTGCTGAGGCTTTTTTCTTTTTAGCCTTTCTCTTTTTTATCTCTTCATCTATTAAGAACTAAAACGTCATGATTTAAAATAAAAAAGGCCAGCAATTTGCTTGACCTATTTCATCATTGATAAATGAAATTGTTTTACTCAGTGTCTTCGGCGCCTTCATCAACAAACTCAACACGCTCTTGATACCAAGTGTTTAATATATTGAGTACTTTTGGCTTTCCTAAGCCTTTTAATGACGAAAACGGCTCAACTTGCACAGAATCGCCAAAATCCGCTAACTTCTTACGGACTTGATTGACGGTTTTCATCCGTGCACTTTGGGCCAATTTATCGGCTTTGGTTAACAGCGCCAGTACGGGAAGTTCACTATGTACTGCCCATTCAATCATTTGCATATCAAGATCTTTTAACGGATGACGGCAATCCATCAATACAACAACCCCAGCCAAAGACTCCCGTTTTTGTAAATATTCACCTAAGGCTTGTTGCCATTTTTTCTTCATCACCAGTGGTACTTGAGCAAAACCATAGCCAGGTAAGTCTACCAAACGACACGCTTCGTTAATTTCAAAGACGTTGATCAACTGAGTTCGGCCAGGTGTTTTACTGGTTCTCGCTAAGCCTTTTTGTTCCGTTAACGCATTCAAAGCACTGGATTTTCCAGCATTAGAGCGACCAGCGAATGCAATCTCAATACCTTGACTATCACCCAAGTGCTGATCCAAATGTTCAATATCTGGTGCACTGATCACAAACTTTGCTTTACGGAAATCTAATTCAGAGGCAGCCACGGTTTACTCCAACTTATTCAATCTCAATACTATAATTCAATTCGAATTACTTACTTTTCTACATTTTCGTGTAGAATATTAGGTTGATAACAATATTACCACGCTTACGGGCTATGCTTGTAAGTTCAGGACAATAATCTTAACAAGAAGTTGGAACGCCATGAAAAAGTTAGCTCTTGTGCTGTCTGTCATTATTGCCGCAATTTCTGCTCCAGCATTTTCAGCAGAAGGCAATGCAGAAGCCGGAAAAACCAAAGCAATGTTATGTGCTGCCTGCCACGGTGTAGACGGTAACAGTTTAGTCCCTATGTACCCAAAGCTTGCAGATCAACACGCTGAGTACCTTGCAAAGCAATTACATGATTTCAAAAAAGGTTCAGCATCAGCTGGCAAAGAAGGTCGTTTCGATCCAATCATGGCTGGCTTTGTTGCAACCTTAAACGATCAAGACATCGCTGATCTTTCTGCCTATTTTGCTAGTCAGAAGTCAAAACCAGTAGCCGTTGCTGATGTACCTGCTGCGGGTAAAATGCTTTATGAAGCAGGCGATGCAAAAAAAGGTATTACTGCGTGTATGGCATGCCACGGCCCACAAGGTAAAGGCATGGGCATGGCGGGTTTCCCACATTTAGCAAGCCAGCAACCTGATTACATTAAGTCACAGTTAATGAAGTTCCGTAGTAAATCGCGTCACAACGACCTAAACGGCATGATGCAAGATGTTGCTGCTAAACTTACTGATGCTGATATTGATGCATTGTCTAAGTACATCGCTAGCCTAAAGTAAATACCGTAAGCTACTGAATACTTAGAATTAGTTTTTTTAGCAATAAAAAGGACATTTTTATGTCCTTTTTTAACCCCAAAACGCTTACGTTGACGTAAAGGTAATGCTAACCACTTTTTTATTGACATTAATTTGTAACTTGGGTTTAATGCGCCTGTACCAAGAAAAACCCAGCTGTCGAACAAAGAAAAATAACTCCGTCGAACAGTTCTTGGCACAGATTATTTAAGAACAAGAATAAAGTTATCAATAATAACAATACGATTAAAACCGCTCTCTAATAATAATAAGAGTTGAGGTTTCAGTTTGAAACCCAGGTTCGCTACCATTGTAAGGAACAGGTTAATTTTGACCACTCGCTATATAGCATTGCCTTACTCAACAACAATAAAATAAACATGGATGGTTGATTCAGCATCAAAGAGGATGTTCGGACACAAATTAAAGTGTCACTCAGTCGTAATTACGGCACTAACCAATAAAATGTCTGGATGACTCATAATAAAAAATGGTGCAGGGACAGCTGTTAGTAAAGATACCGACCGGGAGCGTCGCTACGCAGGTAAGGAAGCTTGGTTAAAAAGAATAAGGTGTCTATACACTTGTGCTACAGGCGGCAGATTCAATCTGCCGCCTTTTTTATTTTCAAATCCCGTTCGTGTTATACTCCCGCCAATATTTTCTTCTACCTAAAAAATTTGTTCCAATAAGGTTTTAGGTTTATCACTGGGATAAATATCCAATGGCTCGCAGTAAAAAAACACGCAAAGTGGGTGACAGTGCCCCTAAGAATGCTCCTCGTACAAAAAAAGCTGAGCGTATCGTCTCTAAGAAAAAGCGTAAGACCGGTAAAGCCTCAGGTAACCGTCATAACGAGGTTACCTTAAAAAAGTCATCGCCAACTTATGATCCCAGTAAAGATCCTCGCCATGGCAGTAAAAAAGCCATTCCGTTGACTGTCGAGCAAAAAACAGAAGTGAAAGCTGAAAAACTTAAAGCTAAACAACCGAAAATGAGTGATGAACATCGCTTACTGATCTTAGAAGAAGATCCACGCCTTAATCAGCTATTAGATCAACTAGAAGAAGGCCGTACCTTAAACGCAGAAGATCAAAAGTGGTTGGATACTCAATTAGATGAAATTGAACGTCTGATGAAAAAACTGGGGCTTGATGAGCAATCTGAGCAAGCACCTGCAAAAGTGTCTGATGATGATGCCTTATTTGACCGCTTTGAATCAGGTGCGGATGCGCTTCAGGATTATCAATAAGGACCAATAACCATGACGCTCAGTCTACTCATTATTCCTGCCGTGTTGATTGTGGTGGCGTTAGCAAGCTATGCCACCTATTTACTACTACAGCTTCGTAAACAAAACCAAGCTAAGGCAAAAGCGGAAGCGGACTATCAGCAACAGTTGAAAGAAAAACAAAACTCAGTAATAGCAGACATCCGTTACATTGCTGCAGCAATGCTTGAAGATCGCTGTGAGCTTTCAGAAGGTGTTATGCGTATCGCACGGCTGTTTGAAGTGGCTTTACTGACTGAGCGTGTATCCAATCACTATCCGAATTTATACACGCATTTTGAATGTATTAAAGATCACCCAATCAAGGAACAGCGCAAAGCGTTGGCAAAACAAGAGCGGATGAAATTGGATTTAGCACGGATGAAGTCTGAAACAGCATTAGAAGCACCAATACTCAAAGAAGCTGAGTCACTACAGCATTTTGAATTGGCAAAATTCAGTCATTAATCTGTCGAAGCAACAGGTGTTGCTTCTTCAATCATAGTCCGTTTATGATTTTGGAAGCCTGCAGATAAAAATGTTTCTGGAATTTTTTCCACTTTTTCCCGAAACGTTTTTTTTGTCATTTTATAACCAATGAGTTCGGGACAGCCTTCGATTTTCATTTTCGGGAAAAACTGAAATGTTAACGGTTGTCTCTGAGTATCAGGATGCACTTCGACCTGACAAATAGAAGACGAACTACAAACCAATGCAAGCCAAGGCACTTCGAGATTAAGCATGGCTTTCATCATGTCTGTTTCTGGAAATGATAAAAAATATAAGACATCAAATTCACTGAAATCTCGGATCACTTCAAGCACATCATATTGGACAACCAAAGTGCCACCAAAAGTCACTTTGGGAGGGTTACTATCGGTGACAAGATGCATATTTAGCCCTGCTTCTCTTAAAGCAAAGCTTTGCAATCCTACTCCAGCAGCAATTTCGATATTCTTATCCGCCATCCCACTCAGACACTGTACCAGCTCTGCAGCAAAGGACTTTGTATAAATTTGATAGATCCCCAAAGTATTATTTAATTGCTCTAAGACACTACAGAGCATACTTCGAAACAATTCAGCACCAGAATAATACTCAACCGCAATACCTCTGTTATCTACCAAGTATTGCCTTGATAAGCCAAGTGCTATAGCCATATTATCTATGCCCATAAAGTTATCGACCGTTTGGTTTTTTAATAGTTGGATCAAACAATCCCTACAACGCCTAAATTCATTGCATATTGTCGTTTCGTGTTGATTTTCTGCCAATTCATGGCATTTTAATATCACCTCTGTCAGTGCCTGCTTACGCTTTACTCCATCATTGTTGAATGTTCTTTGAGAGAAAAAATCATCCACAGCGGGTTGTAACTCTAACGCTTCAATCGTTGTACTCTTTTTTGCCTCTGTCATTGTTAACACAATCACGGCGTGATCCACGCGAACAGAGTACTGATAAAGCAAAAATGGGTTGGTAAATTGACAACAACTCACTTGCGATGCTCTTGATGGGTCATTCAATATTTTCAAAATGACCTTGCTTTTGGCACTACTGTAATTTTGCGATTTACTGAATTGATACTCTCGGGTTGAACTATCCGAAAAAGTCACCCTAACTATTTTACATTCGGGTTCAATATTGGTGTTTTGAGATTCTGGTTCAGGAGCCAATACAAAGTGGGGGGGCGTATATACAAGTTGCCGAGATATGGACATAGAAGTTCATTGAAAACGAATGGATAAATCAAACCATAATCAATATTGGAATTGATTAGTAATTAAACTTGATTAACTAACTGTTAGATAGGCGATAGGAACCGCCCATCTCTTGATTGCTCGCGCCTAATAAACTACCCCTCAGCAAGCTGTCTCACCTTCGGCTCGACTTCGCTTCGCGAAGCGGGGTATTTATCTCAGAACAACGTTAACTGGTGATCTTTATGTAGCGCTTTGTACTTATCACCTTTTCCTTGGTTTTTGACATA
>NZ_ML014849.1 GCF_003675895.1 Parashewanella curva | reverse complement strand
TGTGCAAACAAATCCATTTTTATCGTCAGTTGAAGGGAATTTGCAGATCTGATCGCCACTTTTTCAAACAGTTCCATGAAAAAGTTTAATTGCTTAGAAAGTGATCACATTGTGTAGATACCTATGGTTATAACCTAATATACTTACCATGAAAGTATGATCTTAATCGTCCACCTTGAGTAATGCTTCATGTTGTTGTGCAATATAAGAATAAATCACAGGTAATACAAACAAGGTAAATAAGGTTCCTATACTAAGCCCTGCGACAATCACCAAACCAATGTTAAAGCGAGCTGCTGCACCTGCACCAACAGCATTAAGCAATGGGATAAGACCCGCTATCATAGCTGCAGTAGTCATTAAGATGGGGCGTAATCTCACTGCAGCTGCATACTTAATGGCTTCAATGCGTGACAAGCCTTGAGTGATTTGTACTTCTTTGGCTACTTCGCACATTAATATCCCATGTTTAGTAATCAGCCCTACTAAAGTAATCATTCCAACTTGTGAATAGATATTAAGCGAGGCTAACCCGGCTAAATGCGCCCAATCTAACGCCATCAAAGCTCCACTGATGGCAAGTGGAACTGAGATCAAAATGATCAATGGATCTCGAATGCTTTCGAATTGGCTAGCTAGTACTAAAAAAATAATTGCGATAGCTAATAAGAATGTCAGATAAAGGGCACTGCCTTCATTGATGTATTGTCTGGCTTCACCTAAATAACTATGACTGTAGCCTTTAGGTAATTCAGTATTCGCTAGATTCTCAATGTATTTGACGGCATCCCCCATAGAAGTGCCTGGAGCATTAACCGCACTGATTGAGATTGAATTCAATTGGTTGTAGTGAGGCAGAGATTTCGGTGCCGTTACGACTTTGGCATCGATTAAACTGGATAGCGGGATAAATCTACCATCAGCGGCCTTAACATAATAATTTGCAAGAGCTTCTGGGTTTTCCCTCAGTTTTCTGATCACTTGAGGAATGACTTCGTATGACCGACCTGTTAGGTTTACACGATTAACGTAACCATCACTCATAAAAGTCGATAGTGTGGAACCAATGTCTTTCATGGTGACTCCATATGCACCCGCCAAGTCTTTTTTTATACGTAACCTCAGAGTGGCGGAGTCATACTTTAAATCTATATCTGAATAAACAAATAATGGGCTATGCTTCATCTTTTCAAGAACGGAAGAGCCAATAGCAAATAGGTTTTCAAAACTGGCGGTAGATGTGATAACAAGTTGGATTGGCAAGCCTCCTCCTGCACCGGGAAGTTCTGGCAATTGAAATGTAGTGACTGCGACTCCAGGTATCTCTTTGACCTGTTTACTCAACAATTTGTTTATCTGCTTCTGGCTTTTATCTCTCTGACTCCATGGCAACAAAGGTGAAATTCCGAATGCTTGGTTTGAGCTCGGTACGCCGACCATGGTCAATGGTTCTAATGTACCCTCCTGATTAGAAATGATTTTTTCTACCAATGACATATTAGCTTGAATGTAATCAAGATTTACGTTGGAGGGTGCCTTTGCCACCATAATCACAACACCATTATCTTCTTTTGGGGCTAATTCTGTCGGAATTTGTTTAAACATAAGTGGTAGCGATACCATCACGAGCGCAGCAAATACCAAAATGACGCCACGTTTGTTAAGCACATTGCAAAGAACTCTATCGTACTTTTGACTTAACCAAGCTAAGCAGCGCTCAATATTCTGCTCAAAAAGGTTTGGAGATGTTTGAACTTTGAGCATCTTGCTGCACATCATTGGAGATAGCGTCAGGGCTACAATCCCTGAAATGAATACAGCCCCAGCAAGAGTCAGTGCAAATTCTTTAAATAGCGAACCTGTTATTCCCCCCATCAAGGCAATTGGAGAATACACGGCCGCTAGAGTTATGGTCATTGTGATCACTGGCATCGCAATTTCACGAGTACCATTGATGGCGGCTTTGAATGGGGACTTGCCCATCTTAATGTGACGATGAACGTTTTCTACTACCACAATTGCGTCATCAACCACTAAACCAATGGCTAATATCATCGCCAATAATGTCATTAGGTTTATGCTGAAGCTGAAAATACTCATTAGTAAAATCACGCCAATCAGTGAAAGTGGTATGGTAACGACAGGAATAATAACTGCTCTGAGCGAGCCTAAGAATACACTGATCACAACGATTACTATGATAGCAGCTTCAATTATGGTCTGGATCACTTCATTAATTGATTCATTAATGGCTTGGGAGGAATCATATTGGATCTTCATCTTTATGGTGGAGGGGAGATTTCTCTGCAAATCAGGCATCAATTTTCTAACAGCTTTTGCGACAATAATAGGGTTGGCGTTAGGGGTAACGTCAATGGCGATAACGACGCCTTCTTTCCCGCCGACTATAGCTCTATATACATCATGACTTTTATTTAGGTTCACTTTGGCAATGTCACCGAGTCGGATCACTGAACCTTTAGTATTGCGAATAATGAGATCTTTAAGATTTGATACTGAAGAGGCTTGAGTATCAGCGGTGCCGTTCATTAAGGTAAAATAACTGTTGGTTTGACCGATAGCTGACTGATAGTTGTTTGCTTGTAGTACCTGATTGACCTCCTCGGCATTCAGATTAAATGCCGCCATACGCTTAGGATCAAGCCAAATTCTAATTGCATAGGGTATCCCCCCATATAGATTAGCCTTAGCAACACCAGATATCGTAAATAATTGGGGTTTAATTACTCGTTCTAGATAATCTGTGATCTGGCTGGAATTAAGAACATCACTGGAAAAAGCAATATACATGATTGAGGTAGGTGAGCCAGTGGATATGTCTACTGTGGGATCTTCAGCTTCTTTAGGTAACTGTGAGCGTACTGAATTAACTTTAGCCAGAATTCCCGCTAGTGCATCATTGGGATTCGTATTGAGCTTCATTTGCACTGTGATTGTAGATTTACTTAATTCACTAGAAGATTTCATATAATCTATGTTATCGGCTTGAGCAATGGCTTGCTCTAAAGGTTGAGTGATGAATCCTTCAATTAAATTGGCATCTGCACCGTAGTATCCAGTAGTGACGGTAATAACGGTATTGGTCATTTCGGGATACTGACGAACCTGCATATCCTTTAACGCATTAAAACCAAGAAGCAATAACATCAGACTGATACATACCGAAAATATGGGTCTACGAATGAAAATGTCAGTAAATTTCATAACGATCTCCCCTTAAAGTTGTGGCAATTTATCCAATAAATCTAATGCTGAATCTTGAACAACTTTAACTTTACTACCTTTACTGAGCCTAACTTGACCAGAAGTGACATAACGAGCACCTTTCTTTAAATTGCCTTTTACTAAGGCTAGATTGCCACTACGCTCAATAACTTCCACCGTAATAGGGTAAGCACGTTTTATTTCCTTACTTCGTTTTGTTTCTGTTTTAACGAGATAAATCGAGGAACCGTATAACGAAAAGTTGATCGCGGTTTGTGGGATCACCCATTGATTTAATATTGGTGGCAAATTAATTTCTACATTAGAGAACATGCCACTTCGCAAGTATTCATCATGGTTGGGGATTTCTGCTTGTACTTGCACCAAACCACTTTGATAAAATACGGCTGGCTCAATGGCTGAAATGTTGCCTTTAAAGACTCTTTTGGGAAAGGCATCAACTTTAATGTTCAAATGCTGCCCTACCGCAATTCTTCGTAACTGATCCTGAGAAACATTGAAGCGAATTTTCATATTTTTTATATTTTCAAGCCTAACAATATCTGCTCCAGGTTGAATGAACTGACCTAAATGAACATCCGTAATGCCAATTAAGCCTTCGAATGGCGCACGTATGACCTTTTGCTCAATTATTGCTCTAAGTGCTTGAATATCTGCCTTCATTGCAAGGAATGTGGCTTTAGCTTTATCTAAATCTTGCTTAGATGCTAAGCTCCGACGGTATAACTTAATTAATCTTTCAAAATCTGCCTTTGCTTCTGGAAGTTGAGCGAGTTTACTTTTCAAATTAGCTTGCTCAATGTCGTCATTTAAAGTTAATAGAATTTGGTCTTTCTTAACTCGGCTACCATTATTAAATTTTATAGCGGTTACCACCCCCGCTAATTGGTTTGATACTGTAATGCCATGAATTGGTTCAATAAAGCCTATGGCATTAATGGTGGGATACCAACTTGAAGGCTTGATGGTTGCTACAGTTACAGGCATTTCAGGTTCAGGGATATTAGCTATTGCATGCTTGATTTTTCCTTGAACGAAAAAATTGAACCCAATAACACCGCCAAAAATGACTGCGACTAGGATTAACATCGTAAAAAACCATTTTTTCATGGTTTGCCCTCAAAAACATCCTGTACATTGAATTTTAAAGAATAGCTTAATATTAGATTTTTAACGGTTCGTTATTAAATTTTTCCATAAGCATTTACTGAAACACACTACTCCTTTTCAAAGCTTCATAGCATTAAGGGTTCTAAACGCTATGGTTTTGAGTAAATTACTCAGGTATTTTAGCGATACCTTAAGTGGTATTCACTCCGTTCACTTTGCAGACTTCAATCACTGTTTAGCTTTTTCTATTTTATGATAGAAGCGAGCTAAGTTAGAACACAATCTTCCTGAAAATGGATACTTTTTTCCATTTAAAAACTGTCCAATAAATGTTGAACGAACCAAATAATGATAACTCAACATACTTATGAAAAAAGTTGAAGATACTATAATTGTAAACTTAGCTATAGCTGACAAATTATAGTTCCCAATTAATGAAGTTATGTAGAGAATAATGGGTAAATGAATGATATAAACCCAATATGATGAATCAGAAAAATACCTATTCATAGCTGACTCTTTTCTAAAGCATTTCAAAAACAATCCAATAATACCAAAACTGTAAAGCCAGACTATGAGTGCATAACAAAACATTTCAAGGTAAAAGAGTTCATTTTTATAAAAATAGGTCATAGTTATATAACAAACATACAGAACCGTGCCCAGAATCAAATTAACCCGATAACTTTCAGTGTAAACATAAAGTAATTTCCTTGAAGAATATAACAAGCACCCATAAATAAAAAATAAAAAGTAATACAAAAAAACTGATGGATTTGGAATGATATACAAATCAGTACGCGCCAATGAATAGCCCATAGAATAAAGAGATAAGAAGCTCAACAAACAAAATACAAAGACACTTATGAAATTATGTCTCATTAAATTCTCAAAAATTCTCTTTAAGAAATTCAACCTCATGTTGACTTTAGATAAAAAAATGCCAAACAAAAACATCATAAGAGACATTATCATTAGATAATTTAAAAACCAAAAATACTCAACTCGCAGAGGAAAAAGTATTGACAAGGAAACTTGCTCTATTGCTTCAATCAAGCTGTAACCATCTAATTCAAAAGATTTGTTCGCATAAAAAACCATGAATTTATAAAGGGGTAATATAGTGAACAGGCAAGCTAGAAATGGAAGGTATATTCTCTTAATTCTATTTTTTATCATTGTACTAGGTGTTCTAGCATAAAATAATAACGCAGCGAAGAAACCTGAAATTATAAAAAAAACTGGCATCCTAAATGAATGAATCCAGAGAGAGATACCATCAAATATGATATTTTTACTTTTAGGATCATGAACTTGCCACGTCTCAGATTCTATTGGTAAAAATATAAGTGCAGCGTGAAATACGATCCCCAAGAACATCATTGCTGCGCGCAGAGAATCTAAACTATGAATCCTTTCGTTACTCATCAAGCACCTTCCTGAATACTCAAATATTTTTATATAATTTAAATGCAACTGCATTCAAATTGTTAAACAGCAATGGTCATATTCTTTTTACTCACTGTCTTTTGTTCTACCGTTATAAAGTAAGTAGCTATACAAAGACCAACAATCAATCCAATAGGAATACCAAAGTAAAAGTTTTTTACTAAGCTTGTTAAAAGGTACATTACCATTAAAGATACCCCAGCATAAATTGCAGAAATCGCAAATATTTTTAATGACTTAGAATGCCCGCGCAAAACACCTACACCTAATAACCTCCAACCATCAACAATCTGATAAAAAGCTATAAATATAAAAAAAGGCGAAGCTATGGAAAGGCTATCAGTAACATTTTGATGTTGCCACAAGTATAGTCTTACTAATTCATGTGGGAAGAATACATATATACACCCCACTAATAGTGAGAATATAGTTATAATTAAATATCCTGAATTAGCTAATGAACTAAGCTTTGAAAACTTTGAGTCAGATATATTCTTACTAATTAATATCGACACTGATTGAGATATGGAAAAAGGGAGCATTGTGAACAATAATAAATACTGACTAACAATTTGCCACGCAGCAATTACAGAGTGTTCAAATCTACCTAAGAATAATGTAGCAACAAATATTAGTAATATTTCCAGTGACAATTGAAACCCTAAAGGGATACTGACTTTACATAAATTATAGAAACTCTGACTCCATTCACCAATGCTTACTGATGTAAATTTACCAGTAAGTTTAAAACCATTTATTAATTTTCTATACTCTAGAAATACCAGAAATATAATTATACTAAAAAGGTTTATCCATGCAGATATAGATAAAGCCATCCCAAGTCCTACTAATCCGTATCCTTGAACCTTAATATCATAGAATGAAAAGCCAAAAATCAGTATGTAGCTAGCAAGAGAACTTATGACCAGACTTAAAGAGCTATGAAAAAGTATTACAGCCTTATAATTTGTTGAAAATATATATTGCTGAATAGCCGATATTGATAATAGAGGAATGATAGCATATGAAAAATAATAAAAATATTCTTGAGCCAGCTTCGAAAGCTCGGCACTTTGACCCATGAGTAGCAAAAAAAACTCTACCCCACTAAACAAAGAAATTATCACTAAACTAAGCAAAAAGACTAGGGCAATGGATAAAAGTAGATTAGAACGTAGAGCATTATTTTTCTGCCCTGAAAATAGTGGGCCTAGACTAAGCAAGCACCCAGTAGCAAAAGAAAGAATAAATAATGATGTAGAAGAGATTAAAGCACTAGCAGCTAATGCCGTCATGCTAACTTGTGCAACAAAAATATTACCTATCAATATATTTAAAGCCTGTATAATTCTTGTATATAGAATAGGTAATGAGCACATAATTACTGCTAACATGGTTTAAGCTTGCTTTAATTCAAATGATGTAACTGGAACTATTTCTTGTTCACTTGTTAGTATCTCTACGACAGCTTTCGAAGCCTCTTTTCGATCAAAGTCCTCAAAAATATTATGTGCTGAATTATCATAACAATAAGCAGTGTAGTCTAGCCTATAATCATCTAATACAGCCAACAACCTATTCATATCAACTGTCAAATCTTGCTTTCCATAGAGAATTGACAGCGATTTATACTGCATTTTTTTCAGTTCAATCTCATCTTGTGCATTAAATATTTGTCTAGCCGCTTTGACAGGTATTGCTAGGTATTGAAAAATTGAATCGATATGAGTCGAATCTAGAGTGTCACTGGTTGTTTTCCTATTTTTTCGAATAGGTTTAGGTAAATAAGGAATAATTTTTTCATATATCTCTGACATCACCGGAGTGAGTAAAATTCGTTTATACTTCAAATCACATGGAACAGAATATAAGCCTGGCCCTGATAAAATTAGATGTTCAACAGGTCTATGCATTGCAACAAAGCACGCTAGAATGCCTCCCATTGAATGTCCAATAATACTCACTTTATTAGCAATTGAACTGGCATATTCATATTGCTCAACCGCTTTACGATACCAATCTCTTCTATCTGCCTGACTTAATATGTTGGTCGAGCTTAGTCCAAAGCCCGTAATGATAGGAGCTACAAAATCAACTTTTGCAGTTTTAAGGTATGGTGTAAGAAACTGAAATTCTTGAGGTGATGCGGTAAATCCATGAAAAAGCAAAACAATATGTTCATATTTTTTTTCAGCTAAACAAACTTTTGTTCGAGATTCTTCAAAAAATGACAATTCAGGTATGTATTTAAACCTCTTCAAATAGTGACTATTCAAACGAGTTGCAAGTAGTGATATGAATTTACTAGTTATAATTACAGTAAGACATACAGCCATAAAGATCAAAATAGACTGAATATGTCTATCAGTCATGATTTCAGGGTTTCTTATAATCTCATAATCAATAATTAAAATAAGAGTTATTAAGCATCCAAGAAAAGTGATTCCAACGAGTATTCCCCATCTCACAAGTTGATTTTTCTCGTGCAGATCCTTTGCCATTTTTCCTCCAGGTTTCAACTTTGATTACATCGATTTAAGAGAAATTTCTAGTTCAAATGAAGATATAAATTTACCCTCTGATTTTCTCTCAATGCGTCACAAAAACAGAGCTGACATAAATATTAGCTAAACTATTGTAAAGGAAGATTATCCAACTACCCTGCTTTCGTAATACATTAGTTTGGTTTAGATATTCGAATACTTCAAACCCAAATGCGTCATTCGGGGTAATTCGGGTACTGAATTCCCCCTGCTGTGCGTATTTCGGTGAATTGGATCACCGATTCCCCCGGCATGTGGCTCAGCGATTCCGAAATATTGGCAAAAGTGATCTGCGAATTTCACCGTAATTGACCGGATAATTCAGCTCAAAGCGAAAATTTTTATTGATTTAGTCTATGCTTTTAAACGTAACTATATGGACTAAGGATAATGATTATGGTGGTTTTTCCTAAATTACTTATAGCAACTCTAGGTTTAACAATCATAATGGGATGTAATGAAAACTCAAATAACAATGCTACGAAAAAAGTAAAGACTGATTCCATAAAACCGAGAGTACTCTCTTCAGAAAAGTATCTTGATTACACAAAAATTTGTGCTGATTGCAACGGCAACATTCGATGTGATGCTGATGAGCAATCTGTTTTATCTGACGAAGCTGGATATTTCGAATTTCCTGATAGCTTGAAAGAGTCTTTAGCCAATTGCCCACATATAACTGATGTCGCTCTCCCCTCTTCAGATAATGATTCTGAAGCTGTAATCGTTAAAATGATCAGCCCTGCAGGTTGTGCATACATTACCCCGCTAACGTCAATGAAACATCATGATATGTCTTTACAGCTTACTTCTGCAGAAGCCAATGAAAAGTTTAAGCAAGATCTAATCACTGATATGAATGCTTGTACTGATTTTTTAGACTTAAAAGCAAGCGATTCAGAACAACGAAAATTGGAAGGTGAGCATCTACAAAAAATGGCTAAGCACTTTATGTCATCAATGCAAAAAATACAAAGTGAACTTAACTCACTTTCCGATTTAGAGATAACAGAAACACACAAACACCACTTAGCTGTCGACACTTACCTCAAAGATATCAACAAACATATACAATCAGTGATAAAAAGCCATAATTCATTAATAAGTGAGAACTCCCCGACTACGAGTATTTCGGCTACTTCAATAGGTTTTTTTCCTAGTCCTTTTGATGCTGCACAGCAACTCGCTTTTTTGCTTTCCAGACAAGCAGCGATACCTCTTGATGTAAAAAAGCTCTTTTCTGGGAGCAATGAACAACAAAATATATACACTTATGCGGATAGTGATAAACACTTATTTTGGGTAAGTAATGAGAGTACTAATGCTGATGAAATCGTTCAAATGGTTAACAACAAAGGAAGGAATAATTTAAGCTCAACTCCCAGGATACTTTCAGCGAAATTGATTAGTAAAAAAGATGGTAATTTTGTCTTTAGTCACTTCAATCAATTTTACCAAAAAGGAGAAATAGACCCAAATAAATCTCCTGCGAATCAATCAAAATTCACCAAATTGGATAATGAAAATGCGATTAGGCTTATAAACGCTTTAGCTCCAGATTATCAATACATACTATCAGGTAAAGCAATGACGGTAAGCCATCACCCAATTTCAATGCCTTTTGAGCACGCCAAGATTAAGAGTTGGGAGAATGCCACTAAAGCAGAGGGACAAATAAATGCAAATAACCGATTTCTAAACAGCGAAGAAATGGAAATATACGAATTAAATAAAACATTTTACAAATCAAGTATCACATATATACCAACTCCTAGTTGTAACTCACAGCCAGATGATAGGTACAAAGATATTTGTCGATATTTATATGTATATGACCTAACAAAGCCAAATACACCTTTTGATATTTATCATGGTCTTAATTTTTTCGATGCTATCGGAGAAATAAAAATCTCTAAAAATATCGCCATCGAAGCAGACAAAAACCCTTCAAATGCAGCTTTAATATCATTTCCCTACAACTCTAGTAATGTGCATGCTGCATTTTATTTAGACAGTGTTTTGCCTGTTATAGAAGATTCAAATATTCCCTTTGCATACTGGTTTATTAGTTCAAGATTAGATGGAGTGGGAATAAGAAGAAGCGCAGGCTTTTCACCAAATTATACGTTTTTGACAGATAACAATAGAACATTAACTGTTTATAGTTCCGTTTGGGTTAAACGATCTATTAATGGTATTGATGTTTTTTCTGTGAATGTGCCGGCTGATATTCAAAGAAGAACTTCCTCACCGAGCAAAGTCCATATTGCAAAAATTGGTGATTATTTTCGATACATTGATTTGAATGAAATTGGCTCAGTAGTCAAAGATAAGCAGGTTGGCGCATCGCTAAAAACTCACAATCGTATTCTTACAGGTATCAATACTTCTAATATCAAGGAGTAATAATCTAAGTAATTTGGTAACTATTCAGCCCATCTGACTCAATCTGCTTAAAATAGCAACGGTTGAGTCACCATTTTACTTGATCCTCAATGATCATTTGACCGATCTTCCCAGTATGTCATGCTGACCAAATATTTAGTCA
>NZ_ML014848.1 GCF_003675895.1 Parashewanella curva | reverse complement strand
GATGACCAAAGTTCATCAGAAAATATCAGGTTGCTTTAGGAGCATAGAAGGTGCTGAAAACTTCTGTGCCATACGCAGTTACGTTTCGAGTTGCAGAAAGCAAAATATAACAGCTTCAACAGCGCTGTACTTGTTGTTCAGTGGGCATTTGCCAGATATTTTTGTTCAGTAGGCTGAATAGTTACCCCAATCTTTCCCTTCGATCTTCCATAGTTTCTAGTTAGTGGTCTATGGAAGAGCTCCTTTATTGAATCCCAATCAATTTACAGTTAAGGTTTTGCAAAAGAAAAATTTATTACGATTATGAAAACTAAGTCAATTTTATTTGTATGTATGGGTAATATATGCCGCTCTCCTACAGCGGAAGCCGTTTTTAGACATAAGTTTCAACAGGCTGGCATTGACATTAAATTAGATAGCGCTGGAACCATTGGCTTTCATCAAGGTAAATTACCAGATCCTCGCTCTCGTTTCGCTGGAGAGCATCGGGGTTACGATTTTGCAGGGATAACCTCTAGGCAAGTGGTAGCCAAAGATTTTGCTGATTTTGATTTGATTCTGGCCGCTGATAATGCCAACTTAAAAGATTTACAAATGATTTGCCCAATCAAGTATCGTCATAAATTGAAATTGATGCTGTCATTTTCAAGTAGCAATTATCAGGAAGTACCAGATCCATATTATGGAGTAGAAGATGGATTTGAGCTGGTGCTAGATTTAATCGAAGCGAGTGCTGATGAAATCATCAAAAGCTACAATACACTAATTTAGTTTATTCAGTTTGAGGGAAAATATGAATGAGTTGGTGTGAGTCTAAATAATTACCTAATTTCACAGCTACTTCAGTTACCGTAATTTTTTGGCCTCTAAACTCCATCGTCAACAATATTTGCATGGATTTGACCGAAAGCTGTTCAGAAGGTACCTCTAGATACTCTTTTCTTTGTTCGTGAGTAGAAAAGCAAAAATCTTTATAAGATTCAACTTTGATTTTGAGTGGCGATGATGTGTCTTCAGGGATTAAACGAGAGTATTTATATGTTAATTTACAGCGACCAGGACAGCGCAATATTCGAATTTCACAGCCTGTTTTGAGTAACATATCATATATAGTTCCTTGTAACCTTTGGCTAAGCGTAGACTCTACTGCAGAACGTTCATTATTTAAGAAAGCTTGAACTTCAGAAAACTCTTCGACAACATTTTTTTCAATAATGTGTGTTGTAAGCAGGTATCTTTCAGCGTCTACTTCGTAGAGTGACGGCTTATACTTAAGACTTTCATTGGGATCTGTGCTTCTAACAAGCTCATCTCTAACATCTTTATCAATATTCTTTTGCAATCGTTGTTCAAGTGTTTTTGGATCTATATCGTAGTTCTGTATCGAAAAACTTAGCTCGCCGACAGCATAAGCATTACAATCACCGTATTGTCCTGTTTTGGCTTTTTGTTTGAATTCATGGCGGTATGCAGTGTCAGCAAGCGTTTTTAATTCTTTAAAAAGCTTGGGTTTTTCTCTGTCTTCTATTTCAACTGAAGCTAGTTGAAAGTATAAGTCACGAGCGCTCTTTTTTTCGGTTGTGAAAAAGTGCTCAATATTCTTCCAGTTGAGTTTTACCGTTGGCTCACTGGAGCTAGCAATTTGTTTTATTCCAACATAACCTTCATGATCAAGAGAAACAAAATCTTCTGGGTTGTCATTGAATTTTTGATTCCTTGGTTTACTAGTACAGCAAGGATTTGCAAGAGTGGTGCAATACATATTAAGCATAATGAATATTGCATAAATTTGGATATTAGATAAAGCCCAAATTAGTCTTTTAGAGTGAGTTTCACCAATTAATTTAAGTTCATTTATGGAGTATCTACGGCAACTGTAAACATACTCGTGATACCTGAAGATGCAGGATTTCAGCGAGAATCAATTGCCATTTAGGCAAGGCACTTATCCGTAGGAATAGTTATTCTATTTCAAGGTTAAGTAACGCAGTATAAATGGCAATTAAACTCGCACTGCGTGGGCTTTTCAGCGTTGATTTTTCTTTGTTGTGAAAGCTTAAATTAGCCCGCTAGTTCTGCACTTTCACGCCTCGAATAATGCAACGCTGAATAAGCCCTGAAAGTTGCATCTTCAAGTATCACGAGTATAGACGGTTTATTATTTTTACTATATAAAATCAATCGATTGCTGGCACCACTCTGAGTAAATCATATTTGAACGCAAATTGGTATTAGCTATGTTCTTGAGGGAGAATATGAGTGATTTGCTCTGGCATTAAGTTTTCACCACAGTTAACCACGGCTTCTTCTACGACTATTTGGTCTTTATTAAAATGCAATGTCACTAGTACTTGCAATGATTTAAATGATCGATCTTCACTGCCCAATCCAAGAAAATTCTTTTTTTCTTGATGGGAATGGAAGCAAAAGTCTTTATAACTTTCAACTTCAACTATGAGTGTTGATGTTGAATCTCCGGGGATTAAACGTTTATATTCATAATTCATTCGACATCTTCCAGGACATTCAAATAAATATTCAGGACACCATTCGATGGTAAGAATGCTACACACTGTACCATGAAGTGCTTGAGTTAGAGTGGCTTCTAAAGCATCCGTTTCATTATAAAAAAAATCTTGAACTTCAGTAACCTCTTGCGTCACTTTAGTCCCTATAGTGTGAGTTGTTAACTCGTATCGATCCCTATCAGAGTCATATTGAGAAGGTTTAGCAATCTGCTTTTCACTGTTTTTTTGTGCCTTATTGCCAATTCTATTATTAATGTCCTCTTGCAATTGAGCTTCAAGGTTTTTTGGGTCTACAGAGAATTTTCTTATTGAAAAACCTAGCCCGCAGATAGAGTAACGCATGCTTTCACCGAATTGTTCAACCTTTAAATCTTGCTTAAACTTTGAGCGGTACTCTTGTGAGGATAGTGTTTTTAGCTCTTCAAATAGTTTGGGCTTTTTACGATCTTCAATTTCAACGGAGGCGAGTTGAAAATATAAATCTCGAGCTGTTTTTTTATCATTTGAGGATTCAAAAAAATGCTCAATTTGTTTCCAATGAGTTTGAACCCTTGGATCAGTTGGCGTTGATATTAGTTCAATACCAACAAAACCATCTAGGTCGACAGATACAAAATCGTCCTTATTGTAATGTAAGCTTGTTGGAGGATGTTTACGCCAGGGATCATTGGCATAACCTGCATCCTCACGAGGGACTGTACAAAATGCACTGAACATAGGTATGTGTTTAAATTAACTTAGTTTCCTTGTTTAAAAAATAGCTTATTTTTCGACAGGAATCCGTTAAATTAAGTTAATTCTAAGAATATCTTTGGCATAAAAAAAAGAGGCCTAAGCCTCTAATTTTAATGATGAAAACAATGCTTAATCTGGTGCGTGTCCCTGTTCACCTAATGATTCACCATCTAAATAACATTGGCCGTTTTTCATGATTAAGCGCTTCTGGCAAATCCACTTTACAACCATTGGATAAATCGCGTGCTCTTGTTGGTGTACTCGTTGAGCAAGATCCTCAGCCGTATCTTCTCGGTAAACAGGAACCTTTGCTTGTAGTGCAATTGGACCAGCATCAAGTTCTGGGATAACAAAATGTACGCTTGCACCATGTTCATTATCACCTGCATCTATTGCACGTTGGTGAGTATCCAGCCCCGGGTATTTAGGTAAAAGTGAAGGGTGAATATTCACCATTTTACCAAGATAAGCGTTCACCAATTCAGGAGTCAAAATGCGCATAAAACCTGCCAGAACAATTAAGTCTGGTTGATAACGGTCAATAGCTACTTTTAAACGTGCATCATATTCATTGCGCTCTTCTCCCTTACGAGCAATAACGCAACTGGTATCAATTTCGTGATTATGGGCACGGATTAAGCCATAAGCATCAGGTTTGTTACTGATCACACCCACGACTTCGCCATGAAGGTGGTCATCACAGCTATCAATGATGGCTTGTAAATTACTACCACTGCCAGAAATAAGTACTAAAATTCGACAGTTTTTTTGCTCTGAGTCCATTAACGGATTTCCACTTGTTCTTCGTCACCATTACGTGCTGCAATAGTACCAATTAACCAAGCGTTTTCACCTTCTGAATTCAATAAAGTTAGCGCTTCGTCGACTTTTTCAGCAGGTAGCGCAACAATCATACCGACACCACAGTTGAAAGTGCGGTACATTTCAAATTCACTGATGTTGCCGTTGTCTTTTAACCAATCAAAAACCACTGGCCATTCCCAAGATTTATCATCAATTACCGCTTTACAATCCGCAGGAAGAACACGAGGAATGTTTTCCCAGAAACCGCCACCAGTGATGTGAGACATTGCGTGCACTTCAGAAGCTTCAATTAATTTAAGTAATGGTTTGATGTAAATGCGAGTTGGTTCAAGCAGGTGATCAATAAGTGGCTTACCACCTAGTTCTTGTTTTGGATCTGCGCCAGACACTTCCAATACTTTGCGGATAAGAGAGTAGCCATTAGAGTGAGGGCCACTAGAAGCAAGCGCGATTAACGCATCGCCACCTTTTACTTGGCTACCGTCGATGATTTCTTCTTTTTCTACTACGCCAACGCAGAAACCAGCTAAGTCGTAATCTTCACCTTCATACATCCCTGGCATTTCAGCGGTTTCACCGCCAATAAGCGCACAACCAGACTGATGACAGCCCTCGGCAATGCCATTAACTACAGAAGTTGCAGTGTTTACGTCTAATTTGCCTGTAGCGTAATAATCCAAGAAGAATAAAGGTTCTGCACCTTGAACGATTAAGTCATTCACGCACATAGCGACTAAATCGATACCGACAGAATCGTGCTTTTGGTAGTCAATGGCTAAACGTAACTTTGTACCTACACCGTCAGTGCCAGAAACCAAAACAGGTTGCTTATATTTGGTCGGTAGTTCACATAAAGCACCAAATCCACCTAGGTTACCCAAAACCTCAGGGCGATGAGTGCGTTTAACAGCAGATTTAATGTTATCAACCAAAGCATTACCAGCATCAATATCAACACCAGCGTCTTTATAGCTTAGAGAGGTAGGAGCGGTCACAGGAGTTCCTCATTGGGTACGTCGTTGTAGGGTTTACTTGAAGTGTTGTGCGGAGAACAAGTTTGCAGACGACAACAGAAACGTACATCCATGTACTGACGACCTATACATCCTGTATAGGACGGTTGTCTTATTACAAACTTGTTCCTGTCGCCATTCACAGAAATGTCCATGAAACTTACACTTTGAGTAGAGGTATTATTTTGCGGCGTATTTTAACAGTTTGTTAGCAGGGCGTGAAGCCAGATGCTTGTTCAGAACACACTGTTCTCGATGATTTTTTATACCATCATACTTTGACTTGTGGATGTTGATCACATTTTACTGTTTTTAATACGCTTTCTATTTTATTCAGTGATCAAATCCATTAGTATTCAGCCAATTTGCCTTTTGGTAGTCATTGTGAAGTTGGTCACAATGACTTTAATGACAAAAATAATCAGGAGTAGGCTATGAAAGTCGTAGAAGTGAAGCATCCGTTAGTACGCCACAAAATCGGATTAATGCGTGAAGGTGACATTAGCACTAAGCGTTTTCGCGAGTTAGCGGCAGAGGTAGGTAGCCTATTAACTTATGAAGCAACAGCTGATCTTGAAACTGAACGCGTTACTATCGACGGTTGGAATGGTCCTGTTGAAGTTGATCAAATTAAAGGTAAAAAGGTAACTGTAGTACCAATCCTTCGTGCAGGATTAGGCATGATGGATGGCGTACTTGAACACATGCCTAGTGCTCGCATCTCGGTTGTAGGTATTTACCGTGATGAAGAAACGCTAGAGCCAGTTCCATACTTTGAAAAATTAGCCAGTGAAATTGATGAGCGTTTAGCACTTGTTGTTGATCCTATGCTAGCCACCGGCGGTTCTTTAATTGCGACCCTTGATCTATTGAAAGAGCGCGGTTGTAAGCACATTAAGGCATTAGTTTTAGTTGCGGCTCCAGAAGGATTGGAAGCATTAGAAAAAGCACATCCAGACGTAGAGCTGTACACAGCGTCTATTGATAAGTGCTTAAACGAAAAAGGGTATATCTTACCGGGTCTAGGTGATGCTGGTGATAAGATTTTTGGGACTAAGTAAGAGTAAAACTTCAAAGAAGTTTTAAAAATCGTGGTACTGCGTACCACACCGCACAAGAGGGGGAACATCAGCATTCCCCCTTCTTGTATCTCCACGTGCCGCCTCATGAAGCTAATCGTTCCGGTGATAATTGAATAAATGGCTAACGGCTCTGTAAGCGTCCGCTAAACCGCGCCTGTTCAATTATTGAAATGCCTTCAAACTGAGTTACCGTGTATTTATATCTGGAAACTCAAATGCTAGACATATCTAGAAAGTTAGAAGAGTGGGAACGTATCATCCAAATTCAGCAAGGCTTTGGTTTATCGATTAAGCGCTTTTGCCAACGACATACTTTATCTGAGCAAAGTTTTCATAAAGCCAAAGCTCGTCTTAAATCTAAAGTGCAATTAGCGCAGGAAATCCCAAGCAACACCCACGCCCAAATTTTTCAAAGTGAGTTTATTGTGATTCAATCAAATGTGTCCTCAAGTTCAGAGCCTACTATTGAACTAACATTATCTACACTCAAACTGACTATTCCAGCATCCATTTCTCCTCAATGGCTGGCCTGCTTTATTAAGGAGGTTAATCAGTGAAAATGTTTGCAGAGCAACCTGCTATCTACCTTTACCGAAAGCCAGTCTATTTTCGTAACGCCATTAATGGGCTTAGCCAGATTGTAGATGCACAAATGAACCTATCTCCGTTCTGTGGCGCTTTGTTCTTATTTACCAATAAAGCAAGAAACAAACTTAAATTGCTCTACTGGGATAAAACCGGATTTGTACTTTCGTACAAACAATTAGCGAAAGAGAAGTTTAAATGGCCAGTAAATCATACAGCTTCTCAACTTGAGATTACAGAAGAGGAGCTTAATCGTTTACTTGATGGCTTTTCCACCATAGGTCATCAAGCCATACATTGTGATGGTATGTATACCGCTTAGCTCCTTATGATCATAGGTTATTGTTGAGCACCTATTGAACTAAGTGAGTGCTTGGTTTTATGGTAAATTTAAGTCATGAAATTAAGTGCTCACGAGTTACCCTACGACATTAAAACTCTACAAACCATGTTGCTTGCAGAGCGTCAACGTAACACTGAGCAAGAACAACTTATCGCCAGACTCCAACAGCAACTCGTTCAGTTTGGGGAAGATGTAAGGCTGTGAAGATTGGGGCATTTTGGAGTCAGCCCGCGTACAGTGTTGAGTCGCCAATAAACTCTCTCATCACAGGCCACTAAACCACCATTACCTGAGCCCTCAATAACGGTTCAAGATGCCATTAACGATATTAACGCTTGAGCAATTGCAGGGGCGTTATCGGTGGCGTTATTGTTATCGGTGGTGGTATCCACATTTATAAAAGAAATCAAAACATCAAAGCAAGATACGATGTTGAAATGTCACCGCGGCCGCTACCAGAGCCGCAGCCACAAACCGAAACACAAGCGGAGTAACCCAAAATGAAAACTTTATTATTATTAGCAGCACTTACCGCACCAGCTATGGCCGATGATGTTCATCATTTCGGTGATTGGGTAGTGATAACTGATAATGGGAAAATCACGGCCTTTTCTTCACCACTTAATACATCGTCTAATCAATTTTCTTTTAGTTGTAATACTAATCATCAACATTGTGCTATGAGCAATACCCGAATCGCTAAAACGTGTAAGTGGATAACAGTGAACAGATGGATAAGTCTTAATTTGCATGAAAATGGCGCATCACCCCGTTTTGATTCAAAAACAAATTATAGTCTTTCGTGCAGTAATGGCATTTGGTTTTCTGATGACCCACATGATTTATCAATATTGAATCAAGAGTTGCATAAAGGTTGGTATTCTATTTTAACTGTTTGGTATCAAGGCGAACCCACATTAGCCACATACAGCACCAAGGGTGCAGCACAGGCTGCAGATTTTGTCTTTGGTACTAATAACAATTTCAATCTGAAGTAATGCCCTTAATCCTGCTAGCCACTTTGACTTCAACTAGTGCAACCGCAAATCCAACTAAAACCATCGGTGCTTGGATAGTCATAAACACTAACCGTCAATATATTATGACCTCTGATACACAACCACTATCTAGCTCATTTAGGGGCAAAAGCTGGTTAAGAATACACCAAATAACCCTGCAGGCTACGATGATCCCCCTCAAAGCTGTTTCCAATGTGATTGAATGAAAAAATGGCGTATGCCCGAAATGGATTTCGGGCTAGGCTCTGAGGTACATGGTCGTTCTCGCACATCCATGTGCTTCACGACATTCAGGCGTCCTGCCTATCAGATGTACCATCAGAGGTGTTAGGCATTTATTCAATCCCATTGGAAAGGTTTAGCTTTGTTTGGGCGGTTCAGGGGATTCAAAAGGGGAAAAGCTGGTGTTTTCACCTTTTTGGGGTGTGGTACGCAGTACCACGACTTAAAAAACTTTGAAGAAGTTTTAAAGAAACTACAGAGTCATTGCTGCTACCCAGCCAAACACCAATAACGGAATGTTGTAATGAATAAACGTTGGGATTACGCTGTCTCGCATATGATCATGCTGACCATCGGCATTTAGACCAGCAGTAGGGCCGAGTGTTGAATCAGATGCCGGTGAACCAGCATCACCTAAAGCGCCAGCTGTACCTACAAGGGCGATAGTTGCTGCAGGAGAGAATCCAAACTGAATCGCCAGTGGGACATAAATCGCGGCAATAATCGGTACTGTTGAGAAAGAAGAACCGATCCCCATTGTGATAAATAGCCCTACAATCAACATCAAAAATGCCGCTAATGCCTTACTATTTCCAATTAAGGCCTCGATAGAAGTGACTAATGAAGCGACCTCACCAGTTTGTTTTATCACAGCAGCAAAACCAGAGGCTGAGATCATGATAAAGCCGATGGCTGCCATCATTCTCACACCTTGGTTAAAGATATCTTGGTCATTTACATTACGAATTGCACCAGAAAAACTGAAAACTATAAAGCCAATTAGCGCTCCAAAAATCATTGAGCCAGTGTATAGCTGAACAGATAACATCGAAGCAATAGCTAAAACAGCTATCACTAAATCAGCTTTATTCATGGTTTGTATTTCGGACGTTTCAGTATCTTGGACTTGGTATTCTCTCGGCTTTCTATAGCTAATAAATACTGCTATGAGTAGACCAACTATCATACCAATTGCAGGGATCAACATTGCAGATGGTACTTGACCTTTGACCACACTTAAGCCGTTATTGTTTAAATTTGCCAGCAAAATGCTGTCAAGGAATATGCCACCAAAACCGATAGGTAGGATCATATATGTAGTTACTAAACCAAAAGTTAATATGCAAGCAATCAGCCTTCTGTCTAGCTTGAATTTATTCATCAAGCCTAATAACGGAGGGATCATAATTGGGATGAAAGCAATATGAATTGGAAGAATGTTCTGTGAGCTAATAGCCATAGCTAAAACGGCAATTAACATACTCCATTTTACGATTTTTACATTATTGTTATCAGGAGTTTTACCCAGCTTTTTAATGATAGATTGTGACAACCAATCTGCTAAACCTGAATGGGAAAGTGCAACTGCAAATGCGCCTAATAGTGCATAACTCAGTGCTATCTCAGCACCACCACCTAAGCCATTATTAAAAGCATCGACTGTAGCTTTTAAATCCATTCCGCCTAATAAACCTGCGACTAGGCTGCTTACGGTTAGAGATATCACTACATTAATTCGAAATAGACTTAACAACATCATCAAGCTGACTGCGATGACAACAGAATTCATGCCTCTACCTTTTAGTTATTTTTATGAAGGACTCTATTTATGCCCTTGTTTTGTGTGTGTGTAAAGTGCGAATTTTGTTGAAATTTTAGAGTGTTGATGTCGAAACTAAGAAAAGTTGACCTGTTTAGAAGGAAATGGCTTGTCAGCCGTGATTCACATCTTATAATGCCAATAGATTTATTGATGCTGATCATGGAAGTGATGAAATATGTGAGTCATATGGATTCAATTTTCGGGTCAGTAATTTATTTTTCCTCATAAAAGATGGAGATCAAAAATGGGTGTATTAGTAGGCCGCAAGGCTCCTAATTTCACGGCTGCGGCTGTTTTGGGTTCTGGTGAAATCGTTGATAGCTTTAACCTAGAAGATGCAATTAAAGGTAAACCAGCGGTTATCTTTTTCTATCCTCTAGACTTTACTTTTGTTTGTCCATCTGAGTTGATCGCATTCGATCACAGAATGGAAGAGTTCACTAAGCGTGGTGTTGAAGTTATCGGTGTTTCTATCGATTCTCAATTCACTCACAACGCATGGCGTAACACTCCAGTAAACGAAGGTGGTATTGGTCCAGTTAAGTACACCCTAGTTGCTGACGTTAAGCACGAAATCTGTCAGGCGTATGACGTTGAGCATCCAGAAGCTGGTGTTGCTTTCCGTGGTTCTTTCCTTGTAGACAAAGACGGCCAAGTACGTCACCAAGTAGTTAACGATCTTCCATTAGGCCGTAACGTTGACGAAATGCTACGTATGATTGACGCACTTCAGTTCCACGAAGAGCACGGTGAAGTATGTCCAGCAGGATGGAACAAAGGTGAAAAAGGCATGCAAGCTGATCCAGCTGGCGTTGCAAACTACCTAAGCGAAAACGCTGACGCTCTATAAATAATTATTAGAGCTGATATGAAAAAGCTGCCGAATGGCAGCTTTTTTTATGTCGAAGAAAGTGAATGATACCAATCATCAATTTGAGCTGTTGTAACACCAACGCCACCGCAGACGATAACCAGAATGTTTCTTTTATCGTAACTATTCAGCCCATCTGACTCAATCTGCTTAAAATAGCAACGGTTGAGTCACCATTTTACTTGATCCTCAATGATCATTTGACCGATCTTCCCAGTATGTCATGCTGACCAAATATTTAG
>NZ_ML014847.1 GCF_003675895.1 Parashewanella curva | reverse complement strand
AGATGGGACTGTACTCGTTGTTAGAAGGGTACAAGAAGTTAGCAGTATAATTGGAACCGCCGTATGCGACATCGCTTGTACGGTGGTGTGAGAGGATGGGAGCCGTGAGGCTCCCTCCTACTCGATTAAACCTGATATTCGGTCATTCAGTAGTTGGCTCATGATCAATGCTCCAACGAGTTCGGTTTTTGTCGAGTAATGTGTAAACCTTATCTTTATGCTTATCAATTCTATGACTGAGCATTTCAATCATTTCTTTAGTTATTTTGTCACTCTCCCTAAATTCGATATTAAGCACTTTAGCTATTTGATTAAGGTTTCTACCTATGGCCGATAACTGGCGGTTGGATTCTCTTAACACTTGCATTTCTTCTACTGATAAAACGGGTGAACGATGAAGGTGAGCGAGTACCGTAGACGTCACCCAATTGGTTTGTGAAAAGTAGCCTTCTTCTTTAGCGAGCATTGATAGCTTTTTATGATTTTGGCTATCCAGCCTTATGGTCACTTTATTGGTTCTGCTCTCTTTGAAGTTGTCGGTGTTGGCAGCAAGAGGAGAGGCTTTATTTATGAGCATGCGAAGCATTTGGGCTTCGCTCATTGAATGAGAGCGACAATACTCTTGCCAATGGGATTTCTCATCTGGCTCTAAATGTACTTCTGTTTTTGGCATAAACCTCAACCCTCAGAAACTCATGGATTTAATTTATCGCCATGAATAAAAAATGTACAGGGTGAGAAAGGCGTTTTTTTAGATAAATAAGGCTAAAAATGGTGTTGCATGCAAATGCCAGCAACTTTGCGTGCATACGCCAGCAGGTTTGCAAGCAAATGCCATCATTTTGCGAATCCTGCACTAGCTATTTAGAGGTGCTTATTAATCTGGAATATGTCATTTTTATTTAATGTTCTGAGATTGAAAACTATCCAAAACTGGTTGCTTTCGCTTGGCAATTGACAAATTCGAAATACATTTGCTGCGCTTTTACCTAAAAATCATCTCTACTTGAGCGGAGTACGTAGACATGACTTTTAGAGGTTAATGGCTCCTGAATCACGATACCAAGCAATGACTAAAGACTTTGACTACTGACATTAGGTATGGGAAAAATGATTTCACCTTCTAAATTTGAGCATCAGAAAAATGACAAAGAATTTGTACTTAATAACCCCTGATTTCATTGAGGATAAGAACGCCTATTTGGATTTACTTAAAACAAGTATTGAGCATTTTTCTCCTCAAAGGGTTCAGTTTCGCTCCAAAAACCTAGATCGAAAGCTGTATATTGAAATGGCAAGATGTGTCTCAAAATTATGTAGAGAGAGTGGAGTGGATATCATTATTAATGCTGATGTTGATATTTTTAATGAGCTTAAAAATGAAGTGGATGGGCTTCATCTAACCTCGGCAGACATGGCAAACATTAGAGAAAGACCCATACCAAGAGGGAAACTGTTATCTGGTGCTTGCCACAATATTGAACAAGTAAAAATTGCTTCTGATATGGGGTGTGATTTTGCTGTTCTTTGCCCGATATTTAAAACACCCAGCAGTCCTAAGGGCGTCCCTATTGGCTGGTCATCATTCAATAAAATAGTCAGTTCAACTGCAATGCCTATCTATGCGCTTGGTGGTGTTGGTATCGGCGATTATGATACTGCAATTACGAATGGGGCATTTGGTATTGCAGCTAAGAGAGGGCTTTGGGTAGCCTAGCTTTTTTATAGAAGATGAGGCGTTGATAATCGACTGAAATATTTTGCGATTTTAGAGGATTATTTCAGTATTACTCATATTATTTATGGCTCGTATAATCCCACAATGATTAAGGTGTTGGAATAGCTGAGAATTGCTACAAGGAAAGCACCCTAATTTCATTTTTACTCCGTTCAACCTTTTATTTATTGTGGCATGTGAGCACTGCATCTTTGAGGCTATTTCCTTAATGGAATTAAACTTCATCAATAACTCAATTGCGATGACTTCCTTTTGGGTCAAGGTGATATTATTAATGTTGAATTTATCATAGTCATAGCTATTATCATTGTTTCTCCCAATAACCTCTAATTCTGGAACTTTTGCATCGAAATAACGCAGTGGAAACAAGGTCTTGTCTCCATAAATGGAGAGGTACTCTTTTGATTTGTGGCTTAAATGGTGCAGTAAACCGAATAGATCTGCTTGTGTGAGGTTTGTTGTTTGAAAATAGCCAACACTGATGATTTCAACGATGTTGTTATTTCTATTACGAATTTCAATTTTTTTTAAGCGATCACTAACACTGTTCAGTAATCGTTTATGTTTTTTAGCCATATTATCCCAATGAAATACACCGGGTTGTAATCGGTTAGGTAAATTTTCATCCAAATTTTCTTCCCAGAACTTTAAATGCCAAGCGTAATTAGAGGGAATGGGCTGGAGCGTTTTCTCTTCAAGGTTTAGGCGAGAAAATACTATGTTATGAAAATTTTGGCACTTTCCTTTTAACTTATCGGTAATTGTATTTTGCGCTTTGCATATTGCTTCAATGACATCATTTTCTGCGTTCATTTTATTACCTACGGTAGCGTTTATCTGAGAATACTGATTTCCTGTAATGTTCAAAGAGGCCGATTACTCGACATGAATAAGCCATCAGTCTTAGAAAAGGGCAATGGAATGTTTTTACTAGAAGGCTAAGGCCAATATTATCAACCTATTACCATTTTTTTATCTCAATTGGTAGTGTTTATTTTGAACACTATTAACTCGATTTTCTTTTTTATTATGCTTGAGACTGATTTGTATAAGAGAGTAAAAGAGGAAAAATCAGTGGCAGATTAAGCAGACTTAAAACTTGTTTAGCCTTAATAATGACACGATTGAACATTTATAAGCCTTTGTAAGGCATAAAAGGTGATCTTCTTCTTTTACTTTCCACAGGTGTCATAGGAGTATGAAGTAGGACATACGGATATAGGATCATAAGTCGGTTTGGAACTGTATTTGTTTGATACATATGAGGAGGCCGCATGTTGGTTTTAAATTATTTACCAAAGTGTATTCTGTACCATATTGAGTGCCTATGTTTGAAAAAAGAACAAATTTACTTTACTCGCATGCTGCTTATCGAAGGTAGTATTTGGATCGAGTACAAGATTGGCCTTTCGTCACAATTTTATCAATCGTTACCAGAAAGGATGGATGAATTAATCTCTTGGTATCAAGTATCAGATAGGGAATTGGAAAGGCTTCGACTATTTCAAACTCTCAATATGGTCTATGAAAATGTTATTACGTTGTTGCCAGAAGACCATATACAACTGTTTGTAAAATACGCTCTTCAAGTCTCAGAAAGCGATATTGAAAGATATAAGATGACGAATATTTAATTTGACTTGTGCTACAAAAAAGATTGTATTTAACCCGAAATACATATTACCAGTTGAGAGTTTAATGGAAAGTAATTTAGGGGAACGCTTAGAGCAAGCACTATTTGAATTAGACGTATCTCAGGCACAATTGGCCAAGAGATCGGGCATTTCTCAGCAAAGTATCAGCTATATTATTCGAAATAAGATTTCAGATTCAAAACTTGCACCTAAACTTGCATCAGCATTGGGGGTGAGTCCTACTTGGTTAATCTTAGGGATAGGTAATTTAACGGAAGGCTATGCTCGTGAAATCCCTGTTATTAATAGCTACTTTATATTGCAAAAATTTCTTAGAGACGGTAGGTTGCATGGCTTTGTAAACTTAATTTTCACTGAGATTTATCTCGGAAAGCAAGCGTTTGCTTATCAAACTGAATTAAAACAAGTTGCCATTTGTTCACTTGAAAATACTTTTGAAGCTGAGGAATTTTTATTCCTTGATAGTTCTGGGCATCGTGTCGTACATGAGCCAATGGATAATGCTTTTCCTATCTATGAATGGCGTCGACGCAATGTTGAATACTAACTTCTAGTTGCCTCATTATTTCATTTCTTGAATTTAAACTTCCTTCGAATACTGCGTAGAGTAAGAAATAGCTAAAATTTTGTAGCTTACTCATACCTCAATTCCATTCTTATTTTTTTGGGTTTTCTACAGGATTCATTGTAGAAAAACTTAATTTAAGCTGAATAAATCAATGTTTTTTGTTGGCGTAAAGTGAGAAATATATTCTTAATTTCATGAATTTTAAGGTTTTATGTTTTTGATGCTGAATTGGAACAGAAAAAATTAATTTGACTTAATTGCGTATTTTAAAAAATATGCAGTGATATACAGGTTTTGATGTAATTTATCATGAATGGAGTGAGTTATGAGCAATTCAATAGTTGGTAAATCAAAGTCGAGTAAAATACAGCAAATTTGGTATAGCAAGCATCAGCTTTGTAAATATCTTGGAGTTACTTACCCTACCTTAGTTCGTTGGTCTAAACAGCATGAGGATTTTCCTAAACCTGAAATGCTGCATCTATGTCCTGTTGGGCGTTACGATATTAGAAAAGTAGAAGCCTTTTTGTATCAAAAGCCATTATAAGTTCTCAGCCATAAGTCGTTGATGTTTTCGACGCACACCACAGGTGTTTTACTGTTAGTGCTCTTGTGAGAAAAAATACCACGATTTCAAAGCGAGAGCATCATATAGAGCACCTGAACTTGAAGAGAATACCGCCGAAAAACTCATCGCCAAGACTTTAGAATTACATCTCAATGAGGACGTTAAAGATGAGCTTCTCAATACCGCTTGAAGTTAAACAAAGATTACTTAGTGACTTTAAATTCAAGAAACAGTGCGCTGAGCACCTTCAGCAAGGTCAATGCCCAAATTGCCATCATTGGGAACTTTCAACTCATAGAGATAATCCTTGGTTTTTACAATGTGCAAGATTGAAAAAATGTGGTTTAGAGCTTCATGTTACAGAATTATACCCTGAGCTTTTTGAGTCATGGAGTGATCGGTTTCCATTTAAGGCACAGCAGGGTCAAGACCAGTGTATTGATAATATTGCAGCAGATGCTTATATGAGTTTATGCCGTGGCTTCGATCTTAAACACATTGCCCATTGGTATCAGCAAGGATCTTACTACAGTGGTGATATAGATTGTGGTACTGCTACGGTTCGCTTTTATTTACAAGATCAGTGTTACTGGGAACAGTTTATTGATAGACCTTATCGTTTTGGCAAGGTTCATGAAAACATATCGGGTAACTTGATGGGTAATTGGTGGCAGCCTCCATCATTTGATATTACTCAGCTTAAAAATAAAAAAGAACTATGGATCACTCTCGGGATCTTTGATGCTATCGCATTACAACAGGTAAACGTTGCTGCTGTAAGTGTTATCCAATATAGCAATTTTCCTGATCAGTCTTTGCAAGATCTTGAATCATCAATTAACGGGAAAGAGAAAGTACGATTAGTCTTTGCCTTTGACATCGGGGATAGAGGTGAACAAGCCACAAAGCAATTTGTTCAACGTGCTAGGAAGCTTGGTTGGCAGGTGAGTGCTGCGAAACTGCCTAAAAGTAAAGTAAGGCATTCTTGGAATGACTTGTTTCAAAGAGAGAAGTTAACTCTAGGTTTTTTGGAAGAATGCCGCTATCAGGGACAACTATTACTGGTTGAGTCTGCTTTGGAAAAGGGGCTTTTAATGTATGAAAAACGTTCTCAGAACGAATTTCCGTTTGAGTATGAAGCCCAGTTATTTTGGTTTAAATTTGATCCTAGGCGTTACGACAAGGCGTTACAGAATCATCAAGATAAAACCGATGAAAATAGTCATCATGCTTCATTGAAAGAAGCTATCAGTATTCAGTCGCTGACCGAGTGTTACCCTCAAGCCTTATATTATCAGCACAGCAGTATGACTAACGAAAGTTGGTACTACTTCCGTGTTGATTTCCCTCACGGTGATGAGCCAATCAAAAATACTTTCAGTGGAAGGGAGCTATGCTGTGCGTTTGAATTTAAAAAACGATTGATCCAAGTCGCACCGGGGGCAATTTTTGAGGGAAATAATACTCAGCTAGACAAGTTTTTAAAGGAACAGATTTATCACATTAAGCGAGTGAATGTGATTGACTTTACAGGTTATAGCAAAGAATACCAATGCTATATTTTCAATCATATTGCCGTTCATAGTGGGCAGATGTATCGACTTAACAGTGAAGATTTTTTTGATATTAAAAAGTTAAGCATCAAGAGTTTATTTCCTGTGCATATAAAGCCAAACAGTAGGTTACAAGATTACCATGAGGAATGGTTATCTCATCTTTGGGAGGCTTATGGAGCAAAAGGCTTGGTGGCTTTAGCTTTTTGGTTTGGAAGCTTTTTTGCAGAGCAGATAAGAAAATGTTTTGGTAGTTTTCCTTTTCTAGAAATTGTGGGAGATCCCGGTACAGGTAAAAGTACTTTAATTGAGTTTTTGTGGAAACTCACTGGTAGAGAAAATTATGAAGGTTTCGATCCCAATAAAGCTAATCCGATAGCTGTGTATCGAAATATGGCACAGGTTTCTAATTTACCAGTAGTGTTGATTGAAGCAGATCGAACTGATGGAAATGAAAGTAAGCAAAGTGGTTATCTATGGGATGAATTGAAAAGCGTGTTTAATGGTCGTCCAATTCGTGCTCGTGGTGTGAAAAATAATGGCAATGAAACCTATGAACCCCCATTTAGAGCAGCCATTGTCATAGCACAAAATGCAGAGGTTAAGAGTTCACCTGCAATTATGGAGCGATTAGTTCAGATCTATAATTCTCGAACGGAACTTAATCAAGAGACGTTAAAAGGGGTAGAAGCATTAGCGCAGTGGGAAATGGATCAAGTCTCAGGTTTTCACCTAAAAGCTATTTTGAAAGAACACAAAATAATAGATTACATTAATCAGCGCCTAGAGTTTTATAAAGAGTACTTCCGTACTTTACCTGAGGTGAGTAATGCAAGGATTATAATCAACCACGCTCAATTGAGTACTTTTATCGAGGCACTTAGGCTAGTTGTCGACATATCCGATGAACAGCTTAAACTAACATTAGACTTTATTCGTCTATTGGCCATCAAAAGGCAAAGAGCCTTGAGCACTGAACATCCTTTAGTTCAAGAATTCTGGGAGTTAGTAGACTTTCTTGAATCAGATGGACTGGCTGTTGTTAATCACTCCAGAGACCCACAGCTTATAGCCATTAATTTTAACCAGCTTTCAGAAGTCGCAAATGAGCGTAAGCAACGACTACCTTTGATGATGGAATTAAAAATCTTATTAAAAAAATCAAAAAAATATAAATTCTTGGGTATTAAACCTGTTAATAGTGCAGTGAATGATCGACTAAACAAAGCCTATCCATCCATGAAAAAGCCTTTAACAGTTAAATGTTGGGTATTTGACTCCAACGGAATCATTACATGATTAAGCGCTTTTAAGAGTATAAAAGCGCTCAACTTATATCAAAGCTACAACCTCTTTTACCGATATGGGAAGGTATATGCTCACAAATTAGGTAAAGATGTAGCGGAAAAAATGGTTGGATTTCAAACGCTAGCTCACTTTTGCCCCATTCCGTGCCAGCACACTAATTTTTGTTACGCCTTAATCTATTACGTTTGCAGTCTTCTTTGCACTTGAAAATTACTACATAATTGACTTAACTTCGCTCTTTTAATGCGTATTTCGGTTTATCCGATCAGCCATTTCCGCATTCAGTGATCGGATAGCTCCGAATTATGCACTTTTACTCATAACCGTTGAGTATCAGTATTAAAAAGTGATAGATACATTAACCTTTTATTCAGTTTGACTACGTAAAATAGTTTTAAATTCATATAACTTTACACTATATGGCCGAAGTTCAAACAGTATCAACATCAATATCTTCAACTTTCAATACAGCATGTGATTATTTAGCCTTAGAGAAAACAAACTATGAAACTTTCTTTAATGGTGTTTATTACGAAGTTTTTAAAAATAAAGAGACTCGCATTATACAGGACTTCCTACTCACTTCTGGTGACTTAATTATTTTGCCCTCCATAAAGGAACCGCAGTTCCTCCCTCAACGAGAATATGATGCTATATTCAGTGCGTTATACTCATTGACTACTTCTGAGCTTAGAGCCGTAGATCGCCACCTTTATGAATTAACTTATCACCTTATTTGTATGGGGTATCAAGTATTTACCGATGACGAGCTATCTTGGTTACAAACAGAAGCACCTATAGGGTCTAGGGTAAATTTTGTTTTTAATAAAGTTCTCCAAAATGTAAGCGAAAGCTCCCAAGGGGCGTACCTAACGATTTTAGATTTTTTTCAAAATAACCAAGAGTTGGGAGATATCTGTTCAAAGATGCACGAGCAATATGCGATTACATTTTCATCACAAGACGGCTATTTTGTTTACGTGTTAAGAGATACGTATGAGGTTGGTGAATTTCCACAATTTATAAATCCACACTTAAACTAATTTAATTCGCATTTAAACCCGAACTCCTGGATATAGATTGACTAACGTCTGCCCCATTCCGAGGCAGCAAAGCACATTTGCAGCATTAATCTCTGAGGGTTTAATCTCTGAGGGTTTAATTCCCCGCCCCTTGGGGCGAACTACCTTCTTGAGTGAATCTAGATGATACCCCGCTGCTTGCGGCGGGGTTGTTCATTGTTTTTAATGCCTAGCAGTTCAAATTCAATCCAAACTGAATTACCATTTTGTACCAATTGCGGACGCTTAGAATGTTTTTCTGGGCTGAATAATCTTCCACATGGCGGACATTTGAAAACTTTTCCAAAACAACTCGTTAACTCACCTCTTGATATTCTAATATCATCTTACATATCACTTTAATGTCATTTCACTACCCATCAGTTATTGGCATAGTTTAGTTATATTGTTTCTTAAAATAGACTCTAAAAATGGCTGCCACCTATGTTTCACCTAGAGGTTCTCAGTTACCAGCAATGGACGTGAAAACACTTTCACATTTGGCCACAACCTCTGATGTAATCACATTAGATATGAATGAAACAGCTTTTAAGGTTAAGCTCTCGAATAATGGAAAACTGTCAGTAAGGATAAGAGAATTTCAACAGCCAAAAGACGGTATTGCCCACCCTAAAGCAAATAGAACAACCAATAGGTTCTCGAGGTTATTCAAAATTGGGGTTGTCAATCACGCTCCTAATCGACTACTTAAGTGCTTTCGTAAATATATAACTCCTAAAAGCACTTTAATCGCATCGGCTTGCCTAGCAAAAAGTCTTGAAACGAAACTAAATCAACACATGACCGAATTAATGACTTGCTGTAAACAAGGTGATTTGGAAAGCCTTAGTCAACTTATTAAGCAAGGTTTCAACCTCAATATAAGGGATAAAAAAGGCAATACTCCACTCCACTACGCGGCCACTAATGGACACCAAGCGTGTGTTGCAAAATTATTGAGTCATGGTGCAGACGTCAATTTACAAAATAAAAAAGGGGGGACAGCATTAATGTTTGCTTCTCGATACGGACATACGGATTGTGTAAAAGAGCTAATCATATTAAAGCCTGACAGCAACCTGCAAAGTAAAGATGGATGGACAGCATTAATGTTGGCTTCTCGATATGGGCATACGGATTGTGTAACGGCGCTATCTAGACTAAAGCCTGATAGCAACCTGCGGAATAAAGATGGATGGACAGCACTAATGTTTGCTTCTCGATATGGGCATACGGATTGTGTAACGGCGTTATCTGGATTAAATCCTGATAGCAACCTGCAAAATAAAGATGGATGGACAGCATTAATGATGGCTTCTCGATGTGGGTATACGGATTGTGTAACGGCGCTATCTAGATCAAAGCCTGATAGCAACTTGCAAGATGACTATGGATGGACAGCATTAATGATGGCTTCTAGATATGGGTATACGGATTGTGTAATGGAGCTATCTAGATTAAAGCCTGATAGCAACCTGCAGAATAAAGATGGATGGACAGCATTAATGCTGGCCTCTCGATATGGGCATACGGATGTTGTTCAAGCAATATTTACGCTACTTCCAAAGGTTAATCTAAAAAATGATATTAATTCAACAGCATTACAGCTTGCTGCTGTTAGTGGTCACAGAGAAATAGTTAAAGCTTTGATGGAGAATGGGGCTGATAAGGGTATACGCGCTTTACTTATGGGTAAGCCAATCGAAGCAGCAATACTAACTGGACACTTAAAGACGGCTCAGTACATCGCTAATCATTAGGGTGTTTACTTATTTTTTATGAGTCATATTGACTCTATTAACATAATGCTTTTAAAAAACAACTAACGAAAATCACTTTCAAATGGCAAAATAAAGAATCTTGATTTGTCGAAAAAATTAGATTTACAGGGTTAATAAATAGCCGATTTAACTCCTTTAAATATGAAATATTCTTTGGACTGGAAAACCAACAGAGTTACTTTTTTTATCTGTATTTTAGACGTTCAGAATAGAAGTGAGGCCACGCTGTGTTAGCAAAAACCTAATGTTCGCTTAATCACTTTTTTGTGAATTTGCTTAATGTCTGCTTATCGCCAAAAGCAGACTTTAGTTTGTGTGTGAGCTTTAATTGTAAAGATAGTTATTTCTAATACAGCTTGTTGAGATTAAGTCGAAATCCAAGCGCGTTTGTCCATTGGTGAGTCAGTTCTGAATGAAGATTTACTCAAAAATCCCCCGTAATGTGTTCTGTCTGATGTTAACCTCCCGATAACATGAGGAATAGCTTCAAAAACCTCATGCAAGTACTTATTATAAGTTCGTAGATTTCTGGGCTATTATGAGGGCTAGGTCTAGCCCCCTGAAGAAGTTGTTTTTAATTAAGCTTCAAAGATAGAATTGAATTTGCCAAATCAACTTGATAACTAACAGTTATTTATACTCAACACCTAAAATTTTTGTGCCTCGTACAGTATTAACTTGCACACATTTTTTACGTTGGTAATAAACGGTGATTTCCTGTTGATTTAATTTTGCATCTAAAATTTGTTTAGCTAATAGTGTGTTGTAGGTTACATCGGCATGGTTACCACTAAATCCAATAGCAAACGCTCTTTCCGCAGACGGGTCATTAAATAAGTTAGTAGAAAAACAGAAAAGCCCAGTTCCTGAAGGTGGAACTACCTCTACATAATAACCAACTCCAGGTTGCATCATCGTTTTAATCGTTTCTGGGACAAAACTAACTTTTAGTATTTCAGGCTGAGCAAAGGCAATGTTTGATACACTTAATGAGCCTGTCTCTTGATCAGATCTCAAAGCAGCTCACCATCTGCTAGCATTTCTTTCGCTACTCGGTATCCTACTACATAAGATTGAAGCGTATCCCAACCTTCCCATATCGTTTCCCAGCCAGCAATGCCT
>NZ_ML014846.1 GCF_003675895.1 Parashewanella curva | reverse complement strand
AACTGAAGATGTGATCAGAAAGTATGTTCAAGAACAGTTGGCAGAGTTAGACAAAAAAGAGAAAAGTGCAGATCAGCTTGGACTGTTCAAATAAAACTCGGTTGCTTGCGGCCGAGTTCCTTTATCAGGTTATGATTCCTAGAGATTCTTTTATCGAGCAAAACCGGAAGACAAGGTAATGACAATCGGTATGATTTTGTCATTAGAGGCTAGTGAGACTGATTTACCTTGGTTGCACTTCAAAGTTCCATCACTCTCCATTCTCACAATCGAAGTATCAGAACTAACCAAAATATAGAAGTTTCCTTTAATCCTTTTTGCTGTGGTATTAAAGAAAATGGTGTCGGTTGCAGTGATAAACGGCTCGTAGTCAATGCCACTTGAAACAACACAATAGGTTTGCTCAACCGATTGCATGTTGTCCAAAATGAAAGTAGGTAGGCTTATCGTGACTCTTGCTGATATAGGGAGTGGCGCCGTTTCAGACAAACATGTAATTTGTGAGAGCTTTAGTTCAGGGACAAAGTAGCAGTTAAGCGATTCGTCGAATTTGGTAAGAGGCAAACTGTAAGGAGCATTATCAAACAAGTAAGAAACGTCTACACCAAATCGATCTGCAATCGTTAGTCTCTTTCCTCTTGGTGGTCGTTTATCAGAATAAAGCCAATTCTTAATCGTTGTTTTTTTCTCACCACTGATCTCAACAAGACTATCCTCTTTATTTATCAAATCTGGCAGGCGCTGCTCAGCGATAGCCAGCGCCTTAGTCCGAAAATCATGCTGTGACAAATGAAGCCCTCAAAATGAACAACTAATGAAGTTAATTTAGATACAACTGACAGCAGTATAGCCGAGCATAACTTTCAGAAACTTGAACGGAATGTTAAATAAAAATTAGAAAAGCCACTTGTTAGCGATTCTCGCACTGGCGGATCTTGTTCGCATTTTTATCTCGATTGCTTTCTAAATCTGTAGCGTCAAGACCTTCCATAAAGGTGAAGAATTCCTCGTTTTCTTTGATTTTTAAAAACAGATCTAACTCTGCATCATCAATTGAAAACCGTTTGTTGAAGCAGACTGACTGTATTCTGATGAAAATTGTGCCAGCACCGTCTTCATGTTTTTCTCGGTAAGATTTTACAGTTTGTTGTGCTTGGTACATCAACTCTGCATCATTCTCACTTAGCTGTAGTACCGTAATTTTTCTATTGTCATATAACTCATCTTTTAACTCTTCTGGCAGAGGGTAATCTGAATTTACTTGAACAAAAAATTTATGTTTAAAACTCACTGGCTCTTGAGGTGCTGTAAAATGAAAATCGATAACAATATCATCATTTTCTACAGATAATCCTTCTGGCGAACCAACAGCAACAACCATTTGTCGAGGGTCGATTTCATACGGGTTCATGGTCATTATTTTATACATGGTGGTAAGAGGGATGTTCATGCATCCAGCCATGAGCGTAGAAAAACATACAACGATAGCAAGGGACAACTTTTTCATTTAATCTCCATATTATTGTTATCAGGTCCGCTTAGTCTGATATCAGATTGATAAACATATAAATAGTTCATCAAGTCATGAAAAATTGTTAGATCTTTTACTGCTCTGAAGCCCAAAGTTGAATGTACCCAGCCAGTTCCAATGGTTTTTCAATTGGCAGCATATGTCCAGATCCAGAAGTCTCAAGAACTTTAATTTTGGTGTCATATTGCGAGGTATTATTTATCCAGATTTTGTTAACCAATGGATCATTTTCACTAAAGTAAAAATAGGATGGAAACTCGAAGCATTTAATATGTTGAGCTAAATCCATTCTAGAAGAAGTCAATTGATACTGGCTTATCAGGGTTTGCTCACCAAGATCATTGTCCATCTCAAGAATCAAATTAACTAACTCATCACTCTGGTGCTTGGTATCAAGCATACTGGCAGCTTTTTTACGACTAATTCCTGTATAACCATGCTGTTTGATATAACTGAGCATTTGATTGCGTTGTTTAATCTCTTCAGAAGGAAGTTCACAAGGGCTATTCGAGATCACAAAAAGGCGACTGATACATTCTGGATATTTCATTGCAAAATAAGTCGCAAGATATCCACCTAAAGAAAACCCTATGAGGTTTATAGCCTTACTTTGAATTTTGTCTTTAAAGATTTCAGTGATTTCATCTAAGTTTTTATCTAATGGAATATCTAGATAGACAAGTTCAAAATCATTCTCTAAGTAGGGGAGTATTTTTGACCATAGCTTTTCGTTGCACATGGTGCCGGGAATTAAATGTAACTCTATTTTTGATTTGGTTTTTGTCATTACTTCTGTTTACGAAAGCTTGGTTAATTCTGGGACTATTTGGTACTAACGTTAACACGCCAAGGAGGATAGAGTCGATTTTCACCAGCCCAATAGAGTTTGATTTTATTGCCAGAAGGATCAACAAGAATTGCTTCCTTCCATAGATATTTTTCCATTGTTGGATCTTGGATAAAACCAATCCCTTTGGCTTTGAGTTCTGAAACCTTCTCATCCAGTTTTTCAATTTCAAAGTAAATGACAGTGCCATTTATGAATTCTTTATCCTCTAAGGACAATGAGAAGCTTGCTTCACCATCAGGACATTCAAATCGAGCATAATGAGGTGTATCGACAATTTGAGTAAAGCCCAGTTCTAGATAGAATCTAACAGCATCTGACATATTGCTGACTGGTAAAGTGACTTGGTTAAGGTTCATTGAAATTACTTCCTTTTAATTATGCCAGTTTCTTAAGAAGCTATAGCAATGGTTTTAAGATTACAAGTTCAAATACATGGCTTCAAAATTTGTGTTCAATTTTGGCGTTTTTGTCTTTCTCGATAGTTATAAACATAAACCACGTTAAATCAGAAAAACAACGCTTAATTTACTAATGCAGGATTCGCAACTTGCCAGCAATTAAACCCACATTTGCTGGCAAATAGTCCTAATGTTGCCAGCAAGTTGTACCTGTAGTCGCAATTCAAAACTATATTACTCTCACTCCAACTCAAGCACTGGTAATCATTTAAAAAAGATGAAATAACAGGTTAGTTGTAGCTAAAGAGCAGGGGAGTTAACTATGGTAAAGCACACAGTAAAAACCAGCTTGGATGATGAAGACAAAGAGAAGTGGCAGCACTTCTGTCATCTAAACGGTTTGACTGAATCAGGAATGGTTCGCATGATGATCAATCAAGTCCTTCCTGACATAGCTTGTAATGATGAATTCAATCATGCTAAAAGCAATAAAGTTACCATTCGTTTATCTGACCATGATATTCAAAAACTCACTACTCAGGCTCAGCAAGAAGGTTATATTCACCGTACCAGCTGGGTAACGGCTTGTGTCCAATCAAACCTAACTCGCTCACCCGTTCTAACCAAAGAAGAAATCAAAGCACTTAGAGAATCCAACAGACAACTTGCCGCTGTAGGACGTAACTTAAACCAGATCGCTAGGGTGCTGAATATCGACTTCCGACACAGCGACAAAATCACCAAAGAAATGATCGAAGTGTTGGATAACAAAATCAATGAACACAAAGCCATAGTCAATAACCTCATCAGTCAGAACAGCAAAAGGTGGAATTTAGGCAATGAGCAATGATTCCATATCGGGTTTACTGAGTGGTGATGTTAGAACCAAGTCCAATCGCATCAAAGCAAGTCATCGTCATTCTAAAAAGCCACCGGAAGTGATGGTTAAAGTCAGTGGCTTTGGTTACAGCAGTAGCCACACGGCTAACCATTTTGATTACATCAGCCGAAACGGAAAGCTGGAGTTAGAAGACGAAACAGGCTTGGTGTACCAAGAGCAACAATCAATCCATCAACTCGCCAAAGATTGGAACGACTCTAATTTTCAACAACAGCAGCGCACTCGGCACAGTACACACTTAGTGTTATCTATGCCAAATGGCACCGAACCCAAATATGTTAAACAAGCGGTACGATCCTTTGCTAAAAAAACTTTCTCAGAAAACCACCAATATGTTTTTGCTCTGCACACTGATACAGATAGCCCACACGTTCACCTCACCATCAAAAACCTTGGCTTTGATGGTAGACGCTTACATGTCAGAAAAGGCTTGCCACAAATCTGGCGAGAGCAATTTGCTAAAGAGTTGGAACGGTTAGGCGTAGCAGCTGAGGCTACGCCTAGTTTGAAGAAGACTTTAAACTTTGGTAAAGAGATTACAGCTAGCTTTCACGAGAAAGCTCTTAAGCCTACTGAGCACTAACAATGCTTCACTTACTTTAATTTTACATTTGAAACCAGTTACGTATTATTTATGAGCAAATACTTAGATGTTAGATTGTTTTCTTGGCTGTCTTTTGGCTTTTTGCTTCTCCAAATAAGCAGAGACATCACTCGCTTTTTTGCGAGATATTGTTTTCATCAATGAAAATGAAATATTATCTATTTCAAAATCGTTTCTAATATCCTCAAGCATTGCCAGCCATAGATGTGCGGTCATTTCAGCATCGGCTAATGCACGGTGAAACACGCCTTCAGTTGGTAAGTTCTTATATTCAACTAACGTGCCCAGTTTATGATTGTAAGACAATGGATAAAGCCTTCGAGCGAGCAACATAGTACAAGCAAAAGTACCAGCGTATTTTACTCTGGCACATTTAAATTCTGAGTCGAGAAACTTTTTATCAAATGAGGCATTGTGAGCAACCAAATTATGATTTTCGATAAACTGGGCAAACTCTTTCATCACCTTTGAACAAGAGTCTGCATTTTTCACCATTGCATTGGTTATACCTGTATAATCCTCTATAAATGAATTGATACGAAAGTTTGGATTCATCAGCTTTTGAAAACGGTCGGTTATTTTGCCGTTTTCAATCAATACTGCACCAATTTCGATACCTCTGTCACCCATATTTGGCGATAACCCAGTTGTTTCAAAGTCAAGCACCACGACTGTATTTGCATTTTTGTTGTTTAGCATTGCGCACCTACACCAAGCTAGTAGCTTTTGCTGCTACAAATTCTAAAAATTCTACGGGGGTAATGGTCTGACTTTTGACGGTTAAAGATTGATTCGCTGACCCATTTTGGTTTACCTGATAAGAAAGAATAAAGCGAGGATCATCACTATATTCACTTTGTCGTTTTGCGACAATCCCCTTTAAGTGCTTACGGAGTAGACCTTTAGGATCTTGGTATTCATGGGTTAGAACTGGCTCAATCATAATATCCCATAACTCTTTTTCCAGCTCACCAGTAAAACTACCTACATTCCAACAAGCACAAATAATATCGATCATTTGTTCTTCATCATTTGGGCTACATAACTCGTAAGCGTATTCTGAAATAATTGTGGATAAACTTGGCAAGCCAACCTGCTCTGAGGTTAAATTCCCCTGCTTTTGAAATACAGACATATGACGATTCACTAGCTTTTGAGCTTTTTTAACCGCTTTTCTCTTTGTTAAATCATATTTTCTACGTTGCTTTCGTTGTTCTGAACTCATAGTCAAATGATTCCCCTAATATGCAAACATTATTATTTCATTCTTTGAGCAAGGTAAGGAGCACTGTCAACATACCTCTTAAGGAAATCTTCAGGATCTTGCTTTTCGCTTTTAATTTGGAAATAGACTTCATCACCATCTAAAGGAGTTAGCTTGAACTCAAGAACAAACCTTGGATCTAATTTATATCTTGTACTACGTAACTCAATTACTGAGCGTAAAACCTGTATTACTTGCTCATCATTTTGTAAGCCATAATAATCAAGCGAGGTTTGAATAAGCACCTGCCACAATAAATCTGCAATATCTTCTTGATAAATGCCTATATTCCAACAGCAACTTACCATATCAAGCACTTGTTCCAAATCATAACCGTCACCAATTTTATCAGAGTAGTCACTAATGATATTCGACATTGACGGCAAGCCTTTCATAGGTACTTCAAATTGTATCTCTGGTTTAACCAACGACTGTCTACGATTAATAAATTTTGTGATTTTTTTCGCAGTTCTCTTTTGTTGTAACTGAATAGCTCGACGTTGTTCACGAGTATATTTTGTCATCTTAATACTTCTTATTGCTTCGTTAACGCATGGTAGTTAATTTTATTAACTACCTACAAATATGTAATTGATAAATGCTACGCACTATACCAACTATCCGCCAATACCTCTGCTTGCTCCAATGCAAGCTTTATAGCTGCATCAGCGGCATCAGGTGGATACTTCCAACGTCTAAGCAGTCTACGCACTAAGTTACGCATTCTGGCTCTTACGGAATCTCTCTTGTGCCAGTCAACAGTGGCTGACTTACGCAGTTGGTGAGTAAGTTCAATAGCGAGTTGTCTAAGGTTGTCATCACCTAATTCTCGTACCGATGCTTCATTGTCGATAAGGGCACGATAAAAGGCGATTTCATCAGGCGATAGGTTTAGCTTGCTGGTCATTTCAGCGTCAGCTGCCATTTCTTTCGCCCACTTGATTAACTCTTCAATAACCTGTGCGGTTTCAATGCTGCGGTTATGGTACTTTCGCAAGGTTTCCATAATGCGGTCGGAGTATTTTTTCTCCTGTACCACATCGGTTTTCAGCCTTGCTTTTACTTCATCTTTTAGCAGTTTTTCGAGCAGCTCAACCGCAAGATTGCGCTCTGGCATGTTTTGAATGTCTTCTAAAAACTCATCAGAGAGCAAAGCGATATTTGGCTTTTCTAACCCCGCAACCGCAAAAATATCATCGACGCCTTCAGCTTTAACGGCATTATTGATGATGTGCTGAAAAGCTGAGTTTCGCTCTTCATCGGTACGTTTTTTATCTATGCTAGAGTGTTTTAAAAATGCCGTTTTTACCGCAGAATAAAAAGCCACCTCCAGCTTGTACTCGTTGGCTTCATCTAAGGTATTACAAAGTGAGAACGCTTTGGTTAAGGCCGCCATTTCGTCTAAAAAGCGACGTTTACCGTCACGCTCATTGTCTTTGGCTTTATTGGTGCTGAGTCCTGATAAGTGGTTTACCGCACCACGCAGGTACTTCATGGTGTTATCTTCAAAGTCATCAAGATAGCTAAAGACTTCGCCATCAACAGGGGTTGCGAACATGCCACGGATCACATCTATCTTTTCAACAAAAACTGAGAAAGCTTCAGCTGAATCATGGGTTGGTTTACCTTTACCGCTGCTGTTTGTGTAGGTCTTTAGGGCATTTTTCAGCTCACTGGCAATGCCGATGTAGTCCACAACCAAACCGCCTTCTTTGTCCTTAAAGACTCGGTTAACACGGGCAATCGCCTGCATTAAATTGTGGCCTCGCATTGGCTTGTCGATATACATGGTATGACAACATGGCGCATCAAAGCCAGTGAGCCACATATCACGCACAATTACTAATTGCAGCGGGTCATTAACGTCCTTAAATCGTTTCTCAAATAACTTTTTAGTTTTCTTGTCATAGATGTGCGGTTGCAGCTTAGCCTTATCTGATGCGCTACCTGTCATCACAATCTTAATGGCACCTTTGTCAGTATCTTCACTGTGCCATTCTGGTTTGATTGCGATAATGGCATTGTAAAGGTCAACGCAGATCTCACGGCTCATACCAACAATCATGGCCTTACCGGAGAATGTTTCGCAGCGAGTGGTAAAGTGTGCCACTAAATCCTGAGCCACTTGTTTTAGCCTTGGCTCAGCACCTACCAGCTTTTCAAGGTTTGACCATTGGGCTTTAACTTTTTCACGCTCCGAGGTTTCATCTTCCTCTGCAAGCTCTTCATCGACTTGTTCGTTAAGCTCTTCAATCTCTTGTTGATTGATATCCAGCTTAGCAAGGCGAGATTCGTAATAGATAGGCACAGTCGCACCATCTTCGACCGCATCTTGGATTTCGTAAACAGAAACATAATCACCAAATACTGCCCGAGTATCTTTATCATCAATGGCAATAGGCGTTCCAGTAAAGCCAATAAATGAGGCTCTTGGTAGTGCATCCCTTAAATACTTGGAATAACCGTAAACGTATTTATGATCAATAATGTTGCCATGCTCATCTTTAATGTCTTTTAGCTTGGCTTTGTTACCGTATTGGTTGCGGTGTGCTTCATCTGACATCACAATGATGTTGGAACGTTCAGACAATATTGGGTGTTCTTTTTCTTGCTCGGCCAAAGCAAACTTTTGAATGGTGGTGAAGATGATACCGCCAGACTGACTACGACCTAACAAATCCCGCAAGCTTTCTCTGTCATCGGCTTGTTTTGGTGTTTGCTTTAATACTTCATTCGCCATTGAGAAGGTATTGTAAAGCTGACCATCTAAGTCGTTTCTATCCGTCACCACAACCAAGGTTGGGTTGTTTAGCTCAGGGCGTTGCAGTAATTTACTGGCGAAACACACCATAGAAATGCTTTTACCACTGCCTTGGGTATGCCATACCACACCAGCTTTACCTGAGCCTTGTTTAATATTGGCTAAGGCAGTGCTTTGCGCTTTAGGGAAGTATATAGGCGTCGCACTCACTGCAACCATTCTTTCGTCAACTCTTTGTTCATAAAGAAAGTCGGGTTGCTTGGCGATTACCGTTGCTTCAACCGCAGCACGAACCGCATGGAACTGATGATAACCCGCAATCTTTTTGATGATGGTGTCGTTATCTTGTTCGAACAATACAAAATAGCGAATATAGTCTAATAGCAACTCAGGCTCAAAAAAGCCACGAATTAAGGTTTCTAGTTGAAACTCAGGTAATGGCTTGTCGTTTTCGTCTTTCACCGTTTTCCACGGCATAAAGCGTTCTTTATTGGCGGTTAGCGAGCCAACACGAGCTGTCCAGCCATCGCTGATCACTAAGGCTTCATTACAAATAAAGAAGTCGGAGATTTCTTCTTTGTAGGTTTGAATTTGGTTATAAGCATTCCAAATGTCAGCGTGATCATCAGCAGGGTTTTTAAGTTCAATAACGGCAATGGGTAAGCCATTGATGAATATCACCACATCAGGGCGACGGTTGCCCTTTGTACCAGTTATGGTGAACTGATTTACTACCAAGAAGTCATTATTGTGTGGGTTGTTAAAATCAAACAACTGAGCATGGGTATGCTTGCCAACGGTTTCGCCACCTTCGAATACGCTATATTCAACAGGTACGCCTTCAATTAAGTATTTATGAAAGCTGCGGTTGTTCTTAATGAGTATTGGCGTTTCAGGTGTGCTAACGGCACTGACTATCTGGTTTAGTGCTTCAATTGGCAAGCTTGGGTTTAGCAATTCAAGCTGATTTAACAAACGCTGCTTGAGTACCACTTGATGATAGTCTTCACGTTCTGGCTCTGTACCGTCAGGCGCTATGTCATAGCCGTTTTTGTAGCTATAGCCTAAACCAGTAAACCAATCTAGGCATTGTTGTTCGAGTTGATCTTCGGTGATCATGGGTAGCGTCCTTTACAACTTGATTTATGTTCAGCTTAATATCCGGAGCTAAGTCCGGAGCTACATCCGGAGTTCATTCAAGTCCGGACTTTGCCTTGATTCAAGAAACTTAGAATCAAGATTCAGTTATTTGTTAACTGAGTGAATAATTTTCAGCTTCAATGATTCAGAAAAATCATCTTCCATGATAATTGAAGTAATAATTTCTTTAAGTAACTCTTTATCTATTTTGTTTTCAGCGACCCAAACCACAATGTTTTCCATTTCATGCACAAATTTTTTCACGCAATAGTCATAGCCGTTTAGTTCTAAAAAATAAGCGCCTAACACCAAGCTTGAACGTTTGTTGCCGTCATTAAAAGCATGAAACTTGTTGATGGAAAAAACCAAGTGATTGAGCTTTTCTTCGAGGTTTGGGTAGTATAAATCGTTCTGAATGTGTTCAAGCACACTTTCCAATTGACCGATATTTTTTGTTCCCGTTAAACCACCAGAATGGTCGATAATCCAATCGTGCACTTTAACAGCATGTTTTACATCAAAATATAAAATTTGGATATCCATTAGCGATCCTTAAGGCGCTTTAACACATCTAAGGTTCGGGTATCTTGTAACTGTTCTTCTAAGCTGCGGCTTTTTTCGCCTAAAAACTTATCAAAATCACCTTGAGGAACGGACTGAATATAATGTTTCAGTTTTTGATGTAAGGCGCTGCGAAAGCCAAGATCTCGGCTTGCCATTTTTATTCTGGCATCTTCAAGTTGTGGCTTTAAATATGGATTATTAGCAGCACGCTCAATAAGTTGGTCAAGCTCATTAGGCGATAGTTTTCGTTGGTGTTGCTGATAAAATGCCTGCATATCTTGCGCTAAACCGTGCTCAAAGCTGACAATCGTTCTCAGCACTTCGCTATACATGGTTTCTCTGGCTTTATCTTTTTCAGCCAGTTTAAGCACTTGTTTATATTCGGCAGCATTACCCAAAAACACGACCTGATAAATCTTGTCGGTATAAACGGCATACTTGTGATTACTCATGTTCAAATAATCGCGCAGTGCATCGGTAAACTGTTTCCGATAGCTGTCTTCCATATAGGCGCTAGGCAAATAATCTTCATCACGCTGATTGATAAACTTGGTATGTCCACCTGCTTTTTGAGCAACAACATCAAGCACAATATCTAAAACACGATTACGAATAGCCTTGGCTTTTTCGCTTTCGGTCACCAACATACTGAGGTTTAATAACGCCCTAAAACTGAAGATCCCAAGGCTTGGCGCTTTTGGGTCAAGTATGTCGACGACATTGATGTCGTCGACATAGGTTAACTTTATGGTTTTTAAGGCTTTTCCTTTCAGGATTTTATATCCGTTTGCTTTAAGCTCACCGCTGTCTTTAGCTAAATAACGATCAATGGTTCGTTCATCAATATCTAATATTCCAGCTGCTTGAGCTTTGGTAAAAACGACTTCCCCTTCAAATACCAAACCGCTGACATCAAGGTGTTGTTCCAATGTTTTTAATGCCATTGGATTATTAAGGATATTCTGCCTTGCTATTTGTGACGTGGTTAACTCATAGCTCATGGATGTTCCTTAGTTGATGTATGTGGTTTAAGGTTAAGGGATAAATCGTTCATTAATGTCTTTGTAACTTGTTGTCTACAAAGTTCAAAATAGATTTTTATTGTCTGGGTTTATTACTCATTCAGCAAGGAAATATTATGTTTACTGGGAATTATTACTTTCAATTTCCTCATTCAATTCACATGCTTTTTGCACAATGGACTCAGCGGCAATACTTATATAGTCATCGGGTAGCTGTATACGTCTTAATTTCCGGCCAACAATATTTCTCAACCTTGCTTGTACGCTTGGCTTTTTATGCCAATCTACACCAATTTCGTTGCTATTGATAAAATCAATTGGGTGTAGATCTTTTAGATCGACAAACATCATGAAAAGATCATTAATTATCAATGGGATGACTTTGAAAAATAGTGCGAAAGGAGCAATTTTATAGTACTTATCAGTTTGCAAACACAACAAGTCTATAAAAAGGCTCCTTTCATGAAGCTAGCATACTCAAACTCTCTCGAATATCCATACTTTTCTGAAGCTA
>NZ_ML014845.1 GCF_003675895.1 Parashewanella curva | reverse complement strand
AACTTCTGTGCCATACGCAGTTACGTTTCGAGTTGCAGAAAGCAAAATATAACAGCTTCAACAGCGCTGAACTTGTTGTTCAGTGGGCATTTGCCAGATATTTTTGTTCAGTAGGCTGAATAGTTACCAAAATTTAAGGTTTTCTGTCCATACCCTTGTCAGCTTTTTCTAGCAAAGTTCTGTCCAAATATGAGTTTGAATGTCCAATTCAAATAAATAGTGAATCGAAGAGAGAACCTAGCCCCCTTGAAGCTGTTGATGTGATAATTGAATATAAAATGGCGTAAGCCTGACACGGACGTCAGTTTAGATTTCGTGTGGCAGCATGACGGTTTCCAAAGGGAAATTCGCTGTAGAATTTGAGCGACATACAATGCTGTCGCTACTTAGTTTCCTTTGGGCGGTTTGGTACGCAGTACCAAGGTTTTCTAGAGTTTCGAAGAAACTCTCATCTCTAACCCTATCTAATCTCATCTACAAACTGACTTTTCATCGTTTATGAGAAATTTAAGGCTTTTTACTCCACATAAATCATGTAAAATTTATCGTCGATTTTTATATTAAGGATATTAGCTGTTGATTTCTGTTGCAGGGGGCTTAAAGCCGGGTGGAATTACTGATATTGAACAAGAGTTCTACCGTTTACTGGTTGTTGGTAAGCAAACCAAAGTCGTTATTGATGATAATGAACAAGACGCAACAGTTGTTCATGCTCAAAAACTAGAAATCGAGCAACAGGCTATACGAGACAGACTGTCAAGGCAGCAACAACAGAAAGAAGTATTCCAAGCTATTTCTGAGCAGCTGCAAGATACCATTACCGATGCAATGGCTCATCAGTTTTCAGATATTAATGCTTTACTCAAGCAAACTCATATCACTCAATCTCAATGGCAGCTGCTCGATAAGCTGCAAAATAGCAAATTGAATTTAAATCAATTACGAGGCTTAATCGAAAAAATTGCATGGCTCAAGAATGATTTAATCAACTTAGTTAACAGTCCGTCGTTTCGACATTTTCGTGGACAGGGTTCAGATGTCAAAGTCAGTGATTTAAAGCTAGTGTTAAACTACATTGGCTTAGAGCAAGTGCGATTATTGATCCCTTATTACTGTATGCGCTCGTGGTTGCCTAGAAAGCACAGCACTAGCTCCATAATTACCCGTAGAATTTGGCGTTTTGCGAATGTGGCTTCCATTGCCGCAAGAGCGCTGGCAAAACACCATAATCAAGATCCTTGTGTGATTTTTAGTGTTTGCTTAGGTCACTTCATGGGAGCGGCCACAGTCATTGAACGATGCTCTCAAGTGTTTGAGTCAATTCGTGGTGACTGGTTAAGACAGGCTCAAGAAGACAGAGATAAACTGGTATACGATGCGATATTAGCGACACCTTTTCCTAAAGAGAGTGTTTGCTTAAACGTGATTAAATACGGTTCGCAACTTAACTGGAAAATACTGCAAGAGCTTGATATTGAAAATAGCTCCTTGTTCCAATATCTAAGTGAAATGGATCAAAAACTCAGCTATAGAGGTATGAGCTTACCTGCAGCTATTGCCACTAAATCAATTATTTTTGCAAAGCTACTTTTGCTGCAAGAGCAAAATATGCTGAAGCCTAAAGAGAAACGTCTCATGTTTGATTATTATGAGATATCCAAAGAAGAATTGTCGACATTACGAAATCAAAACTATCGTAAACAAGAGCTATTTTAGTGGCTAATTCAATGCCGCTAATTGATTAAATTTTCTTAAGTTTTCTTTTCTGTATTATTAATCGCCCCTTTTTTCTAATACAATCATCGGAACATCATTGTTCAGTTCTAGTTTCAAAAGGGGCGACTATGTCCAGTTGGCAAGCATCAGTATTAAATATGATCTTATCGTATGTGGCGAAGCCTTCTTTCAGCCGTGGAAGAAGTAAGTTACCTATTGCTGAGATCAGAAACCGTATGCTACGGCTTGATCAACGCTGGCAGCCTTGGCCAGAAGATGTAAACAGTGATCGCATTGATTTAAGTGAGAGCTATCTTCTAAAGTATCACATGAAACACGACAAGCAACCGAGTCGCAGTCACGCTAAGTTATTTTATATTCGGGGTGGCGGGTTTTGTTTCAAAACGCCAAATTCTCACGCCAAGTTTATTGGCGATATCATGCGTAATTGTCATATTGATGCCTATATTCCTGATTATCGTTTAGCACCTGAGCATCCTTTTCCTGCTGCAATCAATGATGTGCTTGAAGCCTATCAAAAGATGGTTGAGCTTCACCCTGATAGTCCAATCATTTTAATGGGAGATTCAGCAGGGGGGAATTTAGCGGCGGCGCTTTTACAGGATATTAAGCAATTGCAACTTCCAATGCCAAAAGGTTGTGTGTTGTTCTCTCCTGCACTCGATGTTGCCCTATTAGGTGATGCAGAAAAGACCTTAAAAGTAGATGACCCACTATTTACTATCGAATCTCTTTTAAGATTACGCGGGGCCTATTTAAACGGCCAAAACCCTATGACTCCCAGAATCTCGCCTTTACAGGGAGACTGGACTAATATGCCGCCCATGCTTGTGTTTGCAGGTACACGGGAACTCATGTTACAAGACTCAGAAACCTTAACGGGTAAAATTGAACGAGCGGGAGGCAAAGTCGAAGCATGGTTTGGTAAAGACATGCCTCATGTTTACCCACTCTTTGAAATGCTGCCCGAAGCCAAGCAAGCCAGAAAAGAAATTTATTACTTTGTTCATTCCCTGTTAATGGAGTTTTAGTCACTGTTGGTGACTATTTATTATTATCAAAATATCCCTAGTTCTAACATTAAATTTGCAGAATACTTATTCATTAAATATTCAGTTTTAAGTGGTTAACTATCATTTGCAGGTGCTTTTTATTCATATCGTGAATAAATCTTGAATAAATTAGTTTTCAAAACTGGTATTTAGATCACAAAATAACGCATAATAAGGCTATAAAAAGTCCGATAAACAAACATCGGCTCAATTCCAGTGGCATTTTAACGGCCACTTTTTCCAATATAGGATGGACTGTATGAGCAGTAACTTTAACCTTACTCGTGAGCAATTTGATAATGTAATGGTGCCTAACTATGCACCTTCAAAAGTGATCCCTGTGCGTGGCGAAGGTAGCCGAGTATGGGATCAACAAGGTAAAGAATTTATCGACTTTGCGGGCGGTATTGCTGTGAACTGTCTAGGTCACGCTCACCCAGCTCTAGTAAATGCTTTAAAAACTCAAGGTGAAAAACTTTGGCACCTTGCAAACGTAATGACTAACGAGCCTGCTCTTGAGCTTGCGACTCGTCTTACCTATTCTACATTTGCAGAGAAAGTTTACTTTGCAAACTCTGGTGCAGAAGCTAACGAAGCCGCATTAAAACTGGCTCGTCGTTATGCTCTAGAAAAGCACGGCGAAGATAAAGATCAAATCATTGCTTTTGAGCGTGCTTTCCACGGTCGTACTTTCTTCACCGTAAGCGTTGGTGGTCAAGCAGCGTACTCAGATGGTTTTGGTCCTAAGCCACAAGCTATTACTCACCTACCATTTAACGATATCGAAGCACTTGAGAAAGAAATTTCTGATAAAACTTGTGCCATCATGCTTGAGCCTCTTCAAGGTGAAGGCGGTATTATTGATGCAGATCCAGCATTCTTAGCGGCTGTTCGCCGTTTAGCTGATAAGCACAACGCACTTGTGATTTTCGATGAAGTGCAAACTGGTGTTGGTCGTACTGGTGAGCTATTTGCTTACATGAGCACTGAAATCGTGCCTGATATTCTTACTTCAGCTAAAGCACTAGGCGGTGGTTTCCCTATCGCAGCAATGCTTACAACTACCGAAATCGCTAAGCACCTTAAAATTGGTACTCACGGTTCAACTTACGGTGGTAACCCATTAGCCTGTGCTATCGGTAACGCAGTTTTAGAAACGGTAAACAACAAAGAAACGCTAGAAGGCGTTAAGCATCGTGAGCAGATGTTCCGTGACGGTCTAGAAAAGATCAATGCTAAATACGATGTATTCAGTGAAGTTCGTGGTAAAGGTTTGTTGATTGGTGGTGTTCTTAACAGCAAATATGAAGGTCGTGCTAAAGAATTTTTAGTAGCGGCAATGGAAGAGGGCGTAATGAGCTTGGTAGCAGGCGCGAATGTAGTTCGTTTCACTCCATCTCTTGTGATCCCTGAGGCCGACATAGTTGAAGGTCTAGCGCGTTACGAGCGTGCAATAGCGAAAGTCGTTGCTGGCTAAGGTTAAGCAGCTCTAATCAGGCACCCACTGGTGCCTGTTTCGTTATGTTAAGGAATTTGAAACCATGTTAGTCATTCGTCCTATCCGTAGCAGTGATCTTGATGCGCTAATGCAAATCGCGATTGAGTCTGGTCACGGATTCACTTCTCTTCCCGTTAACGAAGAATTACTGAGGCAAAAAATTGCCCGTGCCGAAGCTTCATTTAAAAAGCCTGCAGGTAAGCCACATGATGAAGTGTATTTTCTGGTATTAGAAGATACTGAAACGGGTGAGATTGTTGGTACGACAGCCATTGAAGCCGCTGTAGGCCTAGTGGATGCTTTTTATCATTACCGTTTAGGTACAGAGGTTTATCATTCTGAGCAGATTGGTGTTCGCAATGAAGTTGAAACTTTGACCTTATGCCACGATTACACTGGTGCCGCTGAGCTATGTAGCCTTTTCTTACGCGAAAATTATCGTAAAGATAATAATGGTCGCTTACTGTCTCGTTGCCGATTTTTGTTCTTAGCAGAAAATAAAGATCGTTTCGGGAGTCCTGTCATTGCTGAAATGCGTGGTGTTTCAGATGCAAACGGTGAATCGCCATTTTATGGGTGGCTACAAAAGTTCTTCATTGGTATCGACTTTATTAAAGCAGATTACCTATCGGGTCTAGGCCAAAAAGGCTTTATGGCTGAAATGATGCCAAGAAACCCAATTTATACTTGTTTGTTATCAGAAGAAGCAAGAGCGGTAATTAAAGAAGTCCACACAAGTACGCTTCCTGCTCTCAAGTTGCTTGAAAGCGAAGGTTTTACTTGTCGTGGTTACGTGGATATTTTCGATGGTGGCCCAACGGTTGAGTGTGACTTAGAAAACATTCGCGGTGTTCGTGATAGCCAAGTTTATACGGTGAAAATCAGCCAAGCGTTACCAGAAGATGGAAACAAAACGATTGTTGCCAATACTCGCCTTGCTGACTTTAGAGCCATTCAAGCGAGCCTAGTCATTACTGATGGCAGTGATGAAATAACGCTAACTCCAGAAATAGCCGATGCCTTGATGGTAGCTGAGGGCGATACCGTTCGTCTTCTTTCAAACTAAAAGCATCAGTCGGCTACGTTCTCAAGCGTAGAAAAAATGATTGCTAGTAAGGCGTAGCTTGCAGCAAGTAATTACTTTACTTGCAAAAGTTACAACGCCGCTAGCGAGCATTTTAGCAAGCTTGTGGGCGTAGAGCGTTTCACACATTTAATGAAAAATGAAAGCGTTGAGATTGTAGCTAACTCAGCTAGATATTAATTTGATGAGCGTCTAGCTGATGCTTTTAGGTTCAATGTAGAGATTAAAAAATGACACAGTTTATTAATGGCCAGTGGGTTGCTGGCGCAGGTCATGAAATGACCTCAACCAACCCTGCCAACCAAGAAAGCATTTGGAATGGCGTCAGTGCGACACCTGAACAAGTTGATACTGCGGTAATGGCAGCACGTAAAGCACAGTTCGATTGGTTTATGTTAGGTTTTGATAAGCGCATTGAAATTATCGAAGCTTACAAAGCTCAGCTTGAAGCAAATAAAGAGCTAATGGCGGAAACCATTGCTCAAGAAACCGGTAAGCCACAATGGGAAACCGCGACTGAAGCTGGTGCCATGATCGGTAAAATTGGACTATCTGTTAGCGCTTATCACAAGCGTACCGGTACTTCTGAAAACGAAATGCCAGCGGGTCGTGCTGTGCTACGTCACAAGCCTCATGGTGTTGTTGCGGTATTTGGTCCATATAACTTCCCAGGCCATTTGCCTAATGGCCACATTGTTCCTGCATTGATTGCAGGTAACACAGTTGTATTTAAGCCATCTGAGTTAACGCCTAAAGTGGCAGAGCTTATGCTTCAGCTTTGGGAAAAAGCGGGCTTGCCAGCAGGCGTAATCAACCTAGTTCAAGGTGAAGTTGAAACAGGTAAAGCTCTGGCTTCTCATCCGCAGCTTGATGGGTTGTTCTTTACTGGCTCATCTCGCACAGGTCACATCCTACATGAGCAGTTTGCTGGCGATCCGGGTAAGATCTTAGCGTTAGAAATGGGCGGAAATAATCCACTTATCGTTAAAGGTGTTGAAGATACTAAAGCGGCAATTCACGAAATTCTGCAGTCAGCTTATATCTCTGCTGGTCAGCGTTGTACTTGTGCACGTCGTCTATACGTTCAAAAAGGCGCTGCAGGTGACAAGCTTATTGAAGGTCTTGTTGCAGCTGTTAACGATATTCACGTTGCGCCTTGGAATGCACAGCCTCAGCCGTTCATGGCATCTATGATTTCTGAAACCGCTGCTAAAGGCATGGTAAAAGCACAAATTGATTTGATTGCTTTAGGTGGTAAGTCTCTAGTTGAGCTGACGCACATGGAAGAGGGTACTGGTTTAGTTTCTCCGGGACTGATTGATGTGACTGCGATCGCTGAGCTACCTGACGAAGAATATTTTGGTCCATTGCTGCAAGTAGTTCGTTATCAAGACTTCGATCAAGCGATTGAGCTTGCGAACAATACTCGCTATGGATTGTCAGCTGGTTTGTTAGCTGACAGCCGTGATGATTACGACTATTTCCTTGCTCGCATTCGTGCGGGTATTGTTAACTGGAATAAGCAAATCACAGGTGCTTCAGGTGCTGCGCCATTCGGTGGTGTTGGGGCTTCAGGTAACCACAGAGCCAGCGCGTTTTATGCGGCCGACTACTGTGCTTACCCAGTGGCTTCTGTTGAAGCAGACGCGGTTAGCTTACCGGCAGCGTTAAGTCCGGGTCTAAAACTTTAAATTGGATTAAGCGAGCGATTGGCTCGCTTTTTTATAAGGAATATACAGATGCATACTGATGTAAATGCACTATTTGATGCCCTATGGCAAGACTATATCGAAATGACACCTTCTGCTGCCAAAGTTCAGCAGTTACTGGGTAAAGGTGAAGCGATCATCAATGATCACGTCGCTTTTCGTACTTTCAACATTGCAAAAGTAAACTTAGACGTATTGGCTAAGCACTTACTTGAGCTAGGTTATGTTGTTTGTGGTGATTATGCTTTTGAGAAAAAGAAGCTGAAAGCAAAGCACTTTGAACACCCTGATTCAACTCAACCTAAGGTGTTCATTTCAGAGCTTTTAGTTGAAGAGTTTAGCCAAGAAGTTCAAGACATCATCCATGGCCTTGTTGAGCAAGTTGATGAAGCAGCAACAACGGCTGAAAACTTCTTATACTCAGGTACTCACTGGAAAGTAGATTCAGCAACTTACGCTCGTCTACTTGAAGAAAGTGAATATGCGGCATGGGTTTCTGCATTTGGCTATCGTGCTAACCACTTTACGGTTTCCATTAATCACTTGCCAGATTACGAAACTATTGTTGAAGTGAATCAAGCTCTGAAAGACAATGGCTTTACTTTGAATAGCGTGGGTGGTGAAGTTAAAGGCTCTCCAGAAGTGTTACTAGAGCAGTCTTCAACTATGGCCGATAAACTCAATGTTGAATTTGCGGATAAAACCGTTGAAATTCCAAGCTGCTTCTATGAGTTTGCATTACGTTATCCTAAGGCCGATGGTGAGCTTTACACAGGCTTTGTTGCAGCTTCAGCAGACAAAATCTTTGAGAGCACTAACGTAAACAGTTAATTGCTATTTTAGAGAAAATAAAGGCGCTCCAGGGCGCCTTTTGGTTTCTAATACATGCCAAACTGCAGAGTTTTTTTCGCAGAAGTCACTTGCTTTTTTCCCTTGTGAATTTATCACATTTCAAAAAGAATTCTACAAGTTCTGGGTTACCTGTATCAGCTGCTATCATTAACAGCGTTTTATCATGCTTGGCATGACAAGCGTTAATATTATCTCCTAGTCGTAAGTATTGTTTTACGGCACATTCATCTCCAAACTCTGCAGCACGAGATGGGCCGATAGTGCCAATTTTTAATGAATAAAAATTAATATAGTCGCAAGTAGTTTTTAGAATAGCCATAAAATGCCCCTCGTATGAACTAGTACAATAATCATACTTCGTTTTCGGTGGTTAATGACTAAAATTTCATCTTATATTCAGCGTGAGTTAAACAACATTTTGTAAACTTGTTTAACAACCCATCAACCGAAAAAAACACCATGTCATCACAGCTTAAAAGTATGCTTGCCGCGATAGTTTGCGTTAGCCTTTGGGGCTTTGTAGCTGTGGTATCACGCATTGGTCAATCTCATCTGAATCGCTACCAGTTTTTGTTTTGGGTAAGCTTGGTTTCCACTATTGGAATGGGCATCTATTGCTATTTCAAAGGCACTTTGTATTACCTAAAACACTATAGCGGTAAAGAATGGGCACAAGTAATCGGCTTAGGTTTTCTTGGTGGCTTCTTGTATTACTTATTGATCTTCAACGGCTATGCTAGCGCCAATGGCATGCAAGTGATGATCATCCAATACACCTGGCCGATGATGATGTCGCTGCTGTCTATTCTCATATTCAAAGAATCATTGCACTGGCGAAAAGCGATGGCGACTGTATTAGGAGCGACAGCCGTATTTATAGTGATCAGCAAAGGAAAACTATCAGGCTTTAGTGTTGAGCATCCATGGGTGCTATTGTCTGTGGTGATTGGCGCAGTTAGTTTCGCGTTATTTAACACTTTTATGAAGCAATTGCCGGTTGAGCCTAGCAGCATGTTTGTGGTGTTCTTTGGCGTGGCAACGGTATGCGCGTTTATTGCTATGTTAGTAAGTGGTGGGGTGGTTGCGCCATCACACAAGGATTGGCCTATCGTGCTATTTACTGGTGTAGTGTTAAATGGGTTTTCTGATTTGCTATGGCTGTGGGCGTTAAGGCAAACAGAAGCGTCGTTTTTAGCGCCGTTTATCTTTTTTACGCCTGTGGTGTCGACACTGTATTTGTATTTGCTTTTTCACGATCCATTTTTGCCTGTGTATGGCTTAGGGCTGATTCTGGTTGTAATAGCCGGGTTACTCAACTCCCGTGGCGTGTGGATTAGAGGTATTAAAAAGGCCAAATAAACTGGCCTTTATTCAATGCATCTATAACTAGCGAGTACCGTAAACTACAATGGTTTTACCATGAGCTTGGATAAGATTTTGCTCTTCTAGCATTTTTAAAATACGACCAACGGTTTCACGTGAGCAACCTACAATTTGGCCGATTTCCTGACGAGTGATCTTAATTTGCATACCGTCAGGGTGAGTCATTGCATCCGGTTGCTTAGCTAGGTGCAATAAGGTTTGTGCAATGCGGCCAGCAACATCCAAGAAAGCTAAGTCACCCACTTTTTGGCTAGTGCTTTGTAAGCGATAAGCCATTTGCTGAGCCAGCTTCATTAAGATTTCAGGGTTAACTTGAATTAGCTGCTTGAATTTCTTATATGAAATCTCAGCAATTTCACACGCTTGTTTAGCGCGTACCCAAGCCGTACGTTCAGCTTGTTCTTCAAATAGCCCTAATTCACCGATAAAGTCACCTTGGTTTAGGTAAGATAAGATCATTTCCTTACCTTCTTCATCTTTGATGAGCACAGCCACACTACCTTTAACGATGTAGTATAAAGTGTCTGAAGTTTCACCTGCGTGGATCAGAGTACTCTTGGCTGGGTATTTGTGAATATGACAATGAGACAAGAACCATTCTAAAGTTGGATCTGGTTTTGGTTTACCAATTAGAGCCATGCTAACTTCCTCTATCGGATGAAAATTAAAGTTTTGTAAAATAATTACATGCTAATGTAAACGATCAATTTGAACAAAACTTTGATAAAGATCATTAATCTTGAGCCGTTTGTAGAAAGGTATTCTGTAAAGCGCTTGTTTTAAAAAATGATCTGCTTTATTCAGTTTGATTCTTTAAGTTAATGAATGATTTTCTGTAAGTTACATTACAGTTGTTTTCAGTTGATATGAAATTAATTGTCATGCAATTGATTTTGAATGTGAGTGTCAATATAACATTAATAGTGGCTTTTCAGAAGCTATGAGTGTTTTCTAGAATGGCCTCTAGCCAAATGTGTTTTAATCGGTTTATTATTCCAGTTAGCCAATTTGCTTTATTACCTAAAATATAAGGATTTTCTTTGTGCGCGTTATTGCTTTTTTGATAATAGCTGTGTTTTCAACCGCAAGTTTTGCTTTTCCTATGCCTCAGCCCGAGCAAGAGCGAGTCTTAACTCGTATCGCCATGATTCAATTAAATGCTGAGCAAGGTAATCAAGATGCCGAATATGCCTATGGCTTACTACTTCTCTCTGGTAAATATTTGCCTAAAGACATTAATAGTGGTTTTGAGTGGCTAAAAAAAGCGGCTGATAATGGTCATAAAAAAGCACAAAAAACGGTGGCTAACTTAGCCTTTGATGGCAAGCTGGTAAAGCGAGATTTAAGTCTGGCTCAAAAGTGGTATTCCAAGCATCTGACCCCATACTCACATTTCCGCTTAGGGTTTATTTATGCTGTTGGGGGAGATGGAGTTCAGCGAAATTGTTCAAAAGCGGCAGATGAATTTTTGTCTGCAGGAGACAAAAATGCCAAATCAAATGCAGTGTGGGTATGGTCAACATGTCCTGATAAACATGCCAGAAATGCAAAACAAGCTATTAAATTAGGGCTAGAGCTATATAAGCGTTACCCAAATGACTTTGTGGTGTTAGATAACCTCGCGGCCGCCTATGCCGAAGCAGGGTAGTTTGGTAAGGCCGTGAGCTATCAACGGCAAGCGATTAAGGTTTTTGATAAAGCAGCTGTCGGTTCCATGGAGCGAGAGGGGTTTTTAAAGCGTTTGGCTTTATACAAAAAACATCAGCCTTACAGAGAAGCATTAACATTGCCATAGTTTCTAGAGGGCGTTCCCAATTAAAGACTTTTTGATTTGTTACAACCTAAAATTCGCGAAATCAAGGCACGAAGAATGAAGTTTAGTGGACTAAACGAAAGATGAGTAACGAAGAGTTTGCAAATTTTAGGTGTAACCCGAAGGGCTGCGTTTCTTTTTTGTTTAAACTGCGTTGTCAAATATTCGTGTAGATTACTACACTTCACATTTTCCGCCTTGTTTAACCTAAAAAATTAACAGCAGCAAATCAATAATCTAATTGGGAACGCCCTCTAGTTATATGCATGACTGATTCACATCATTTTTCTTAATAGCTCTATGGTTCTTTAGAGCTATAAATATCATTTGTAATTCTTTCTTTGTAACTATTCAGCCTACTGAACAAAAATATCTGGCAAATGCCCACTGAACAACAAGTTCAGCGCTGTTGAAGCTGTTATATTTTGCTTTCTGCAACTCGAAACGTAACTGCGTATGGCACAGAA
>NZ_ML014844.1 GCF_003675895.1 Parashewanella curva | reverse complement strand
CGAAAAATCAAATACGAGTGGTTATCCATTAGTGCTTACGAAACTTACTCGAAACTCAAAAAAGCAGTCGAAACCATTTTGGATAATTATTGCTCAAAATATGAGATAACTTTTAGTTAGGTACTTATCCCCCTCACTCAGAAGTGAGGAGGGAGACATAAATTCTAAGTTTACTTTTCTATGATTTTTTTCATATTAATGCTGTAAACCGCAAAGCCTGGATATTTCGCCTTAGCATCCAGTTTTTTCATTGCTCGACGTTTGTTGGCTTCAACAAATTCAGCGGCTTTTTTACTGTCTTGCGTTTCAAAACGAATATCTAAAGCGATGTCAGTTTCGATGTTTTTGAAATCCCAGTTATTGTCGGCAGCAGTGTCAACTTCGCTCGAAGACTCGCCAGTCTCAGCTCTATAGCCTGATTTTTCTTTGATGTAATCAATCAATACTTGGCGGTTTTCAATGGCATAGTCTGCAACAATATGGTCTTTGCCAGTTCCCGCGAACTTTGAACCATAAGCTCTGTAGTTGTTGGTCACGACGATAAAGTCTTGTTCTGCTAATTCTTCACCTTGAAGTTTGGTGTCACCTTTGGTGTAAGTTAAATTAACAATACGCTTGCTAACACCGTCTGCATTTAGCTTTTTACAATCATTGTCGTAATTGGACGGTTGGGTTACGTCAATTTGATAGGAAACGCCTTCGATGCTGTCAAAGTTGTATGTGCGGTGTTTTTCACGTTCGACAAGGCTTTGTGGTTCAGTTGAATTTGGATCTATTTGTTTAAATTGATTCGCACTACACTCAAGCCATTCTTTTAATCTCTTAGGGTTCAATTCCCCGCAGCTCGCTGCGGTTTGTAACCCAAAGAGGTAATGTTAATACCCCGCTTTCGCTTGCGAAAGTCTGAGCGTAGCGAAGACAGCTTGCTGCGGGGATTATTTATTGTGCTTAAAATAAATGTTCAGTGTTATAAATCTATGTTTTGAGCAAAAGCTACACACTGCATGTTGAATGAAAAGAGAACTAAGCCAAATTGTGGATCTGAATGCGGAATAAAAAGGGAAGAAGTAATTGGAGGGATCGTGGCTCCTAATACGAAGCCACGTTTCAAATATTGTTATTTACTGATTTTAATATCAACCCAAACTAAGCGATGATCAGAAGATACCGCTTTGCCTTGGTTGCCTTTTTTATCTTCAACTAAGTAACGCAGCTTAGAACCTTTCTCAGGCCAGAATACTCCCGTTTCACTAACGGTTAGATTGGATGACGGTAGAGCATAATCTAAACGCAATGGAAAAGTATGAGTCCAGTAAGCTGGGTTACCTTTAGTGCTTTTTTTAGTTTTATATGCAAGGCCACCTTTTGATGAAGGAACATCAATATATTGAGCCGCTTTTTGGTGAACTCTAGGATGCTTTAATAACTGCAATATAGATCGCTGATAAGAATCTCCATCAATAGGATCGGCATTAAGATCGCCCATAACCACAAAGGCATCATCTGACTTTAAACCACCTTTATTGCCTTGGTCATCAACAAGGTATTGATTGTTGTCAGCGCTGATGTAATCGCTGAATAAGCGGATTTCATCATGGTTACGACGTCCATTGCGATCTTCAGGTCCATCAAACACTGGTGGAGTTGGGTGCATGGCAAGTACATGAACGGTTTTATTGCCAATAGCCACAGGCAAATCAATGTGATTTTTTGATGATAACCGCATGTGCTTTAACGTGTGTTCCGAATAATAACTTGAGCCGTCTTTTTTCACTGGTAGCGCGGCGTTAGGCATATCTTTCCAAAGGAATGTCTGGAAGCTACGCAAGTTGTCGGTCTTTAATGGATATTTTGAAAGTACAATAAAACCGTATTGACCGTGGTACATGCCAAAGCCATAAGTATCAGCTGGAACCGTCACCTTACCATCACCATTGAGATCAACTTCTGCTAGTCCTGTATTGGTTGGTGCTATGTAGAAATATGGATACTCAATAGGCTCTGAGCTATTGTGGGATTGTGCTAAGTAGTTATTTAAAAAGTCTCGTACTGATTGATCATTCTTACCAATACCGTCATGGTCAAATTCATTGATTAAAAGGACATCAGGGCGAGTACGTTGAATGATCTCAGCCACGTTTTTGATTTGTTGGTGTTTGCCTTGCGCCATTTCATCAGCAAGCTGAGTCGCGGTTTTACGGTCAAATGAGGCATTAAAAGTGGCAAAGCGTACAGTGGTTTTATTCACGTTAGTTTCAGTTTCTTTTTGGTTACAAGCTGTGGTGACAGCCATTGCTAAGCAAACGGCGGCAAGGTTTTTTAGTTTCATGGTTATGATTATGATTTAGCTGTATAGGGCACTTTATGGCATAACTATAACAGTTTGATGGCATGACCCAAATCGCTTCTTTAATTAGGGCTGGCTCTAGGTTTTGATGCTGGCGGTAGTGCTGGCCATTGCTCTTCGTCTACTAAATTAACACTTTCGATAAACAGCCGAGTTTGTGCAGTGAAGTGTTTCCAATCAGCAATAGAGTGAATAATGTCTTTATCAGCTTGAGCTGCCACTTCAACCGTCACTTTATGTAAGGAGATAGTCCTTAATCCATCTTGTCCTTGTTTGTTTATTTTGTGCAAGTTTAATACCTGCCCCCTTTGTTGGTAAATCTTAAGGAGATTGACAGTAAATTGTTCCAATGTGGTGTATTTATCTTCTAATGGCTTTATTTTCTCAACTAATAATGTGATTGAAGTTAAAAACTCCTTGGGAAGTAAAGTCAAGTCAAACGTGTTGATAACCCTTAATACTTTTCTGCCTTCTGTTAAATAAGTGTCCGCTGATGATTTTAATTCAGGTAGTTCAGTTATTGCTTGTTGAAAACTGTGGTCTAAGTGCTTTGGAGCTAGCTCCCCAATTGATAAATATTCTTGATATCGCATCACTTTTCTTCGATGCAATAGTAGTCTATCAGTCATGTTTTTACCTAAGAGTAAATAGATTTCTAATAGATTTAACTGAGCTTGCTGCTTCCTAAATTCATCTTCTTTTGAATCTATCGTTTCGATGCACTCAGCTAAGCTGGATTTTAAATCTGTATGACTGCATGTAAATGCCATGAGTAATTCACTTTCTTCAACGTCTTTGGTTTCCGCTTCAGAAAGTGAGTCAGGGATTTCGTAATGAGTACTTTGCTTATTGCAAGCAGCACTAGGTTTAGAACGCTTATGATGTTTTGTTTTTTTATTATGATGTGAGGGGGGGGGGAGTGGTTTTTGCTTTGTTTGCCACCGTTCTAGCTCAGCTTTTGCTTGCTCTGCTTTTTGATATTCTGCTTGTAAGTAAGCGTCATATTGTTGCTGTGCATTGATTTCTTCAAGAAAACTTCTCTGTTCTTGCATCTTGCAGTCTGCTTCAATATTTAGACAGAGAACTAACAAGGCGAGCAAGCTACGATTCAGTTGGTATTTTTGTAACTCTGCTAATGCTTTTGTTGATTCTTCTGATGATAAGGCGCTTGTGTCTACTCCCCCAAATTTGCTTATGGAGCTTGTAAAATCAAAATCGTTTACGCCATATAACTTTAAAAACCCCTGTTCATTACTGACTCTTATAGCTAAAACAAATTGGTAGATGGTATTGTCGAATCTTATTCCTCGAAGATGATTCATCCAGAAACACTCCAAGATCTGAGTGAATGTTGATATGGGCTTCGTTAACATTGATAAGTCTATGGCGGCATCGGCACATTTGTCTAATTGCTGAAAGATATATGGCATTGAAATTAAATCATTACATAGTAAAGAAAATCGTAAACGCCATACCCAGTAATTGAGTGTTTCTGGTTTTGTTGTTTTATCCCAATTGCTCCATACGCAATCCATTTTGGTTAACTCATCACCAAATATATCGATGATTTGATTTCTGAGAGTAAGATAGAGCAGAGCTTGTTGAGTTGGAGGTAATGTATTGCCTAAGTCATCACACTGCTCTATCACATCAACCGCTGAGAATAATGTGACACTAGAGTGGAGTTGGATGTTTGGTAGTTGCTCAGGCGTAAATACGCAATGTCGCCGTTGGCTTGTGGTGAAAGCATTGTAAATTCCAATTACTTGGGTTTGAGCCTGTAATTTATGGATGTTTAACAATACTGTATTATCAAGATATTCAGATACCATCAACTCTAAAGATTTTTCTTGTTGCAACAAACGGCTTGCGAAGGCTTCAAAATTATCAGAGCTTTGTGCAACTAAATCGGTATATCCAACGAGAATGGTGAATGATACATAAAGGTGAGTATTGAGGACCTCTGTGTTGCACTGCCCTTTATTAAAGATGGCATATTGTGCACTGGGATTGGCCTCTAGATATGCTTGATATCTTGCAAGTATATCTTTTAGTTGAAATTTAAGCTCGTCTGATAAATTTCCTGCTGCAAATTTTCTTGCTAAAACTCGCCATTCTTGGCAGCTTATTGCTAGCGCATTTAATCCTTCTATTTCATAGCTTAGTGTGGAGCTGTCCCAAGTTTGTTGGCTGGATTTTAATCGTCCACTTTGCCGCTGATGCCTGATCGTACTGTCGGCGAGGCGACGCTTTAATCCATCTTTTTCTGTCTCAAGTTGTGCTGATACTCTTTCTTTGTCAGAGATTTCTGATGTAACAGTTTGCAGCTTATTTACTTTGATAAAGTAAGCATCTTTAACTGAAACAGGTGTACTTACCTCGCTTGGTTTTTTTAAGGATTCTGCCGATTGAGTTTTAGCTACGGGTGATTGCACACTTGATGTTGCTTCAAGAGATTTAGGCTCTGAATCAGAGGCTGAAATGGCGGGTTGTTTTTCATCGATATTCGCGAAAGTTTGGTTTTTCTTTCTTTCTTTAGCTCGTTCTTTAGTTCGCCTTCTTTTTTCTCGAGCTTTTTCTTTTTGATGCTCTGTTTTTGGTTTTCTTCCTGAGGTTATGAGGGGGTTGCTTGCGTCATGATTTGTTGATAACTCAGGGAAGTCAGTAATTTGATCAGGGTGATGCCTTAAAAGAGTAACTGCTGTGGCTTTAGAAGCGGGGATTTTGGCATCGGCTTTGTTTTCAACAGATAAAAAATCAGCGACTTTTTCGGACTTTGCAGGTGTTAAAGTTGCGTCTTTAAAAGGAGCACCATCTTTTGGAACATCAACTTTGCTTCTTTCTGAAATATTAGGCTTTATTTGAGCTGTGAGCTGGACGGGGTCGAGACTGGCCATTGATATTCTCCCCGTATTAAGTTTGCTGTTGATCTTCTGGAGCTAATTTAAGCTTCTTATAAATTTGTTCAATTGGCATTTCACAAAATTCTGGCTTTGGTTGCTGGTGATAAACACCGAATTGATGGATAAGTTCTCCATCGCTATCAGTACTCCCTGCATATTTAACCAAGCAATTATCTATAGGATGAGTGTACTTTAATTCACTTGAAGTAGGACGTGAAAATATGTACCTTTTAGGCACGAAAAACTGCTGTCCCTCAGTCAAGCGTGAAACTTGTTCTGGTGATATTTTGATATAACAGCTCATTTTGGCTATTATCTTTTTGTCATTGACTCTGTGCAGCATATCAATAGATGACTCAGCATCTGCGAAGTGAGAGTTGCCCAGTCCATCAACTGTCTTACACGCTTCACGAATACCTTGTGGATCTATTGTTTCAAAAGCGGATATTCCCTCATACGAGACGTAATCCCTACCATCAGTTAAGTACTCAGTATTATTTTCATCAATTATTCCTATAAAATGATAGTCAACAGGTTGCAATTTAGGGTTTGCTGTTGATGCTTGTTTGGCTGCTAAAGGATCGAAATCCTGAGGCTTTGCATGGGAAGTAAATGAATCCATCGTAAATTTATGAGCCCTAGATGCAGCTTGTATTGCTAAAGCTTTAGAGTGTTGATATCCGGCATGTACACTGCTTTGAATACAAATGCCAACAAGCTTTACTGTAACAAACCTTAACATTCTACTTTTTTTTAAAACCGTATCTTTAAGTAGTTCGTTGAGTTTTTCTTCACCGTATTCTTGTAATGCGCGTGCTAGCAGCGCAATGGGAATTTGCTCAAAAATACTCAAGTTAGGTCCTACAATCACCAAAGAAATTGCATAATTTGTTGCTACAGGTAATAGTATTTTTGACGCCTTTATCATTGATTGAGTACAGCCTTGGCCTTTTAAAAAACTATCAACTATGCGTAATGTTATATTTTGCTGTCTCTCTTTTGTGATTTTTGTTCCGGTGCTTTGGCTTTGAAGTGTCTGATAGGCTGCAATCTGTCTATACTTTTTACTTTTTTTAGGCTCATGGTGAGTTGCGATTTTGAGATCGTTGCCATCGCTAGGGAAAGCACAGTCAAGAATGCTGCCACCCAAATATGTAATTGCTACAGCTGTAGCCGCAATGGGTCCGCCAAAAAAATTAGCAACGAAGCTGTGTACAGCGCACTTAGCCGTGGTTTTAATCAAATAGGGGGACATGGGGAAACTACAACCAAAAGTATATTTATTACTTTCAGTTACCCCTAGAGATTGTGCTACTAGAAATGGCTGAGCGAATTGACTGCTTGTTATCAGATTAGACAAGGTGATAAAGATTCGTTAACGATTGTAATACATAACTATATTATTCAAATGCTTAACCATTGCTGAATAAGATTTTTATGAAGCATTTCTTTTCTTTGAGATGTACAAAATTTAACCGTCAACGGTCTTCATTTATGTTACAAAAGTCATTAAATATATTGGTATATAGTTAATAGCTATGGCTTCAGCAATAGATGAATCGACAGAACTGGTTAAAGAGTGCTGGCCAGAATTTGAACATGGCCCCTCTGATAAACAAGAAGTAGATGAAAGGTGCGCCAAGCCTGTTGATCCTTCACAACTAATCGGTAGCTTTCACTCCAGTGTCTCTCATGATGAATCGAAAATAACCAAACTAAAAGATATTGAGCAAACAGCAGTTTGCCATAAATTAACGACACCATCTCTTGAGAAGCTTCCAACCTCGGCAAGCGATAAAAAGTTTCGGATGACGCTTAACCCTGACCATGTTTCTAATAAGCTTTGTCGAGCCGATTTAATGGATAAGTTAAGGCAAGCAAGTGGTAAAAACTCAAGTATTAGAGGTTATTCTGATGAGGCTGGACCAGAAGTATTGAATCTAATTGCTGTAGGTTTGAGAACAGCGCTTGAAGAGTTCAACCGAATAAGAATGGCCAAAAAGCTGAATGAGCCTCAATTGCAGCAGTTCTATCTGCACTTTTCAGAGCTTGTAGAGGGCTATCGTAGTTTTAATAAGATAAATAAGGTGGAGTATGTTTATGTGTTACATGATGGGCAATATGACGCTCGTATTAGACTGCAACACATTAGAAGCCTGATTTCCATCTTGAGCATAAGGGGGTGGAAGTCGGAGAAGCAATTCCCTAAAGTAAATAATGTAGTATCAGCGCTTAGGGCCGAGCCCCTAACAAATAAGAGAGTAAGAGAGCTATTCGAAACCTATATTGACTTTTGGTTCGAGCAATTTGATCATTCATTATGTCTTGATAAAATTTATAAGCAGTTCCCTCCTAACTATTTATCCGGTCAGGGCATTTTTGCTGACCATATTCCGTCAATTCGCATCCACGCTCTGAACTTAATTTTGGCTCTAGGGGTAATGTCAGATGCTTTATGGGTGGCTCAAGATTCATTAAGTGAAGCTGAAGTCTCAGAAGTAAGATTATTTCTTGGTGATTATTGCAGATCGGCATTTGATTTTATGGATTATAGCTGGAGCGCAAGTATAGAGCCCAAAGCAAAAGTATATTGGTTTGAACGACTCAAGATTTGTTTAAGAGCTAATGATTTTAGTTTAATCTCGCTTGTTTTTAGTCAATTAGATCAACTGGGTGGAGCATGCTTGAAGTTGGAAGAATATTTTCATGAACTTACACGATTTGGTGATTTTCTACTGTCTGCATTTGGTGATCCTGATACGAGTTTTCCTGACTTTTATAACACAGTTTGCATTGCTCGAATGTTGAATCAGAGCTTTCATAAGGGCACCCTTGAACATTCATACTCAGCACTTTTTACTCCGGAACTGCAGCGATATATAAAAGCGCAAGAAGAAGCAACCGATGAAGAGAGAGCACAAGGAACTGATGAGCATAGTTCTATTAAGTTTCAGCATTTAAAGGCAGTTGTTGAAGGCGTAAACATATTCAAAGAAGCAGTGATTAAAATTATCGATACGGTTTCAAAATTTGAAACGGAATTTATGGAACGAGCTGAAGCAGATAGAGTACTGCAGTTAGAAAGCCAGCAGATCCTTGAAAAAGGGCAAGATGAACTTCCCCAATGGATGAAAAAAGACAAAGCAAAGGCAAGGGCGAACCCTCCCAAAAAACAATCAAAGCACAAGAAAGGCTGTAAGAAAAAAGCAAACGCTAAACGCCCCATGGTAACTAAGGAAGAAAAAAACGATAGTATGGATGGATTATCACTTGCTGCTACTGAAACCACTCCTAGGGTCGAAGACATCGTAGATCAACTGGGCAGTCAAGTTAGGGAAACTTACAAAACGAGTCTTAAAGACTTAAAGGAATATATTAGTGATCGTCGTAACCCTCCAACTAATAAATTGAAAGCCCACCTGTATGTGATTGATTGTTGTTTATGCCATAGCTTTGATTTGATTAAGGCCATTGTCCGGTGTAAGAAAAAGTACCTAAGCTCTGTATGGCAGACCAGTTTAGAGTTACAGCAAATCAATAGTATTAAACAAAAAAGACAAGAGCGACAACAGCAACAACAGCAATTAGTGAGCTTGCAAGAAGAATTTGAAGAAATGGTAAAAGATGCCAATGCCTCCCTAGTTGAATTACTTCAGAGTGATACAAAACGCTTAGAGGGTGATTTTCAGATCGCAATAGAGCTTACTTTGGAGTCTTTACAACACAGAGAATCGAAATTGTCAGCGTTGTTAACCTATCAAACCAAAGAGCAAAAAGTATCGATAGCCAAAACTGATGAGGTAAGGCAGAGAATTCAAGAGTCATATTGGTCTGTAACAGTAAAACTACCTGAGACTAAAAGCGCAGCATCGACTGCGCGATTTTGCCCTCCGATTAGGGAAAGAGTTCATCGAGGTGAGGGAGATGCCTATAGTCGAAGATTTCAAGAAAACTTTCTTGTTGGTGCCGATAATAGTGCAAACATAGAGAGAGCCCTCGAAAAGGCGAAAAGGTTGCCGCCTCGGCAAGTGCCACAAGCTACATTAGGTGATTTTTTTCAAACTCACTCACAGCGCCAACATAAACCCAAACCCAAACCTCAATCTAAAAAGGAATTACTCTCTGCTCAACCGCTTGAGAAAGCTCAATATGTAAAAGTTGAAGTTTTAGATTTGGTTTTCCAATGGCGTGAAATCACTGAAAAATTGAAAGGTTTTAGTTTTAAGCTCAAAGACAGGAGGGCTCAGGAAAATTAGAACGCAATATTATTAGAAGCCTAACGTCTAATTCATAGGGAAAAAATATTTATTTTCAGGGTAGTGATCTCATATGGTGTTTTCTCTTTTTTTTGAATAAAAAGGTAACGATATGAGTGCAACCCCGCCGCTGAGTAGACCTGCTCAAGACAGCTTTCAAGTCTCTACCGAAGCCGTAACAGAAAGTTTAAAAAATGAAGAAGCACAACTGAGTCGTGGTGACGGTGAATCACCTATGGCTGTTACTCAATCCAGAAGTAGTGCTTTAGAAAGTTTTCATTCCAAAGAGCCTGATAGTGTTGTGGCAGTTAGTAAACTGGATTATGAGCCTACAGCTGAAGTTGTTGCCCCGCCTGAGAATCTAGATATGGATAGTCGACCTTGGACGAGTATGTACTCTGAAAGTGTTAAAGCAGCTGTAGAACAATATAAAACCTTAGATGAGTATGTAAATTCATTGAATTTAGAATCATTACTGGATTGTTGGAATGAAATTGCTTCTCGCTCACCTGATCAGGTTGCATTTAGAGGAGGGGATGCGGATCATAATGTCACATTTGGCATGCTTGCCAAGCAAAGTTCAGCCTTGGCCGCTTATTTTCAGGATTTAATGCAGCAACCCAACTCAACCCTTAAAGTTGGCGATAATATCATGGTTGTAATGCCGTCTTGCCCTCAAATGATTGTTACAGGAATAGCGGCGATGAAAGCTGGGTTATCAGTTAGCTTTCCTGTTCCAAGCACTGATGAAGTGGCATTAACACATCAACTAGAGCACCAGATTGAAAATACTGAACCGAAAATTATTGTCGCCTCAAAAGTGCCTGCAATGGCTAAAGCCGTTACTTCTGCATTACGACGAATTGCTGATAAAGAAGAGGGAGATAGAACGGAATATTCCAATTTTGTAAAAGAAAGAAAAGTGACAAGGTTTGAATCTGGTATTTGGGATTGTGTGAAAGTCAGGAGGAATGCGCAAAGTTTGAAAGAGTTTGTTGCGCCATTACCCTTTATTAAGAAGTTAGAGCATACAAAAGGTGCGAAAAATTTGGGTGACTTTTTACATGCAAATCGAACATTGGCAAATCCAGCCATACCTCAAAAAGATGATCCTGCGGTGATTTTGTTTAGCAGTGGTACAACTGGTAAGAGTAAAGCCATTGTATTGACCCATCGCAATCTGCTTGGTACTGCGGCTCACTTATCTTTGTGGTTAAAAGCCGAGGCAAGAGGCATGCCTAATCACCCTAAAATTCATTTTGCATTACCATTGTCACATGCCTTCGGTTGTGGTGTTGGTTTTGCTTTAACTCCGATGATAGGAGCGGAAACCACACTAACCTTAAACCCCAGAGATCCAAAGATGCTAAGAGCATCGCTAGCACAAGGCCCATACGATATAATTTTTGGGGTGGATAAATTGTACAATGGCATGATTAATCTAGCTGAAGATGCTCTTAAAGCACAATATGCTGATAATCCACCTGCTTATTTACTTTCGGGCGCTTCGAAAACGGTGCAGTCCACGAAAGATCGCGTGTTGAAAGTTTTTGGTACACCACTGATTGAAGGATATGGTTCGACAGAGTCCTCGGTTTGCATGGCAATACAATGTATCAAGCTGGGAGATAATCGTTATTTGCCTTTGCCTTGGGCTGACATACGCGTAGTCCCTAAGTCTAAATTTAAGTTGTTGGATGAAGGCTTTGATCCAAACGCTGTATCGTCGACCGTGGGTGAAGAAGGCGAACTGATATACAGTTGTAACCTTGCTAAGGAATATTTAAATGATCCCAAAAAAACAGCTGAAACTTTTATAACTTCTAAGGATGGTCGCCGTTGGTTGAGAACCGGTGATCTATGTCGACTCAATAAGGACGGTACATTTAATATTGTAGGTCGAATGAAAGAGACGATCATTATCAATGGTGAAAACCTCAGTCCAGATGATATTGCTAATACTCTTGTTGGTGCGCCGAATGTGAATTCAGCATTTGTATTTAGGATGCCTAAGTCCTTACAAGACCAAAGTGGTGATGATTGTGTTGTGGTCCTGGTACAAGGAAATAACATCGACAAAGTCGAGGTGCTTGATCAAATGAAGAGTAAGGGGGCATCTCAGCAGCAAAGACCGAGAGAAGATAATTTACTTGTTTTTGATGATAGTGTTACTTTCCCTAGCACTACAACGATGAAAGAGAGACGTGTGGAAATGACAAACATGTGTATTAGTCTATTAATGGAAAAAGAAATAAAACAAAAGTTTACTGGAGAGCAGCTGCAAAAAGTTGTCACTGAAATTCTTAAAGATAATTCTTCTTTTGTGTAATGAGCTTACTGTTTATAAGGGCGTGTATACCCACGCCCTTATATACTCGTGAAACCTCAAGATGCAACTTTCAGGGCTTATTTGGCGTTGGGTGTGGGTCTTTTAAATCGACACAGTTATCAACATCCGTATAACCTCTGTTTGGATTGCTTTTTGTGATATTCCCAATATTTTTCGAGATCACCACTCGACCTTAACGACCTTAGTTTTAATATG
>NZ_ML014843.1 GCF_003675895.1 Parashewanella curva | reverse complement strand
AGGTTATTCTGCATGATGGTTCCTCGTTAACCTTACCTCCCGCACTTGCTAAAACATATAAAGGTCGCTTTACCAAAAATGCTCCTGCTGCAATTGAGTGTCATGTCAGTTTATCTATTTTTGAGCGTAAAATTATTCGAATGGACATTGATGCAGACTCTGTATCTGAGCATGATTACTTGCCTCAAGCACATACACTGTCAGGCAGTTTATTTCTTGCTGATTCTGGTTATGTTAGCACGCCATATTTTGCTGAGTTGGATAAGAACAACGCCAGTTTCATCGTTAAAGGTAAGGTTAATCTAAACCCTACAGTTCTCCGAGCATTCAACGGTAAAGGTAAAGAGTTAAAGCGCCCTGTAGGGAAAAAGCTAAAAGAGGTTTCCCAAAAACAGAATAGCCAAAAAATCATGGATTTTGATGTTGAGTGGGACAGTTATAAATGCCGATTAATAAGGCGTTGGATTGCATCGGAACAAAAGTTCGTGCTCTGGTTAACGAATTTATCTAGAGAAGAATTTAGCGCTGATGAAGTCACTATGTTGTATCGAGTTCGATGGCAGATAGAGCTGCTTTTTAAGGAGCTGAAATCGCACAATAACCTTCGAAAATTTAACACCTTAAAAAAGCCAATTGTAGAAGGATTAATATGGGCAAGCCTACTGACACTTGTACTAAAAAGGGCCATAGCAACCAAGGCTGTAGAAAAAATCTCTTTCTTTAAAGCGGCAATGAACGTTGATATTTGGTTTATTCCCGTATTACAAGCTGTTGTGGATAGAGCTTATTTTGAACTTGAAGAAAGGCTGGAATGGGCATTTAGTTATTTACAAAAAAATGCCACGAGGTCTCAACAAAGAAAATCCAAAGGAAACAGTGAATTGAGTAATATTATTCAAAACTTTAACTCTTAAGGTTCAGTCTATGAGTAAATGATATTAACAATTTTTGTTGAAGTTAAAAGCTGGAATGCTAGATAAAAAATTTATCAGTGATATTTGCGAATTGCATCCTGTTTTTGCATAAATATTATTTATCTGTTCTCTTACCGTATATATTGATTTATCCAGAATAAGCGCAATTTCTTTTGGTCTTTTCCCTTCAACAATAAAACTACATACATCTGTTTCTGCTGGTGTTAATGAGAAAATGTGATGTAATTGTTTTTTATCAACCACAGAGACATAATTTTGCGATACAATATAAACAAAAGTACCTAAAAAAATATCTTTTTCACCATCATGTTCGATAAGTTCTTCAAACGCTAACGTTTCATTGTCATTCAATATAAACCTGCTTCCCTCATCGACAACAATATCAACACCTGCAATTCTTTTAGAAGAGCTCAAAATTGAAAGAGATAGTTTTTTATCTTTTTCTTTGTCGTTAAAATGTAAAGTGTTTTCTTTGATTTTTAATGTTTTTTTATCATTTATATATAGCTGCATCATTTTATTTAAAGCTGTAACTTCACCATACTCATTTAAAATAGCGACAGGTAAACGATATTGATTAACAACGGATTTCAATCTTAAGTTTGAAATTGTATCTTGAGCAATGACAAAAGATTTTTTTAGTGCATCGTCGATATAAGGCAATAAAGCATTCAAACGTTCCACTTCTTGCAAAGTATATTTACCCTGTTCTTCTTTTCGATTCGTAAGTAAAGCTGTACTCCAGTCTTTATCGACAGACAAATACGCAGCTGCGCCTTCAATAATCCCTTGTGGTTTTGCCCACTTCAAGTAATAGTCTGTATCATATACATTGATTTCTTCATGCACTAAATTAGTCGCATATACTTTACCAATTTCTGAAGTTTGTAATTTTATTAAAATAGGATCTTGTTGCGCATATTCATTCACATATAAACTTGCCATTTCGTCATCTGGAAACCAACCAGCCCCCACTTGAAATCGAATGGCAAACGAAGTGTTATTCGTCACAATTAAATTACAGGAATTAAGGTTGAATTGTGAGCGTAAAGCCTCCATTAATTTCTCCCATCCTTTGGGATCATTATGAATGTTCGAGAGCATTCCTAAGATAAACATGTCATCTTTTATCGGTAATGAATTCATTTTTACAGCCTAATATTGATCAAACATAAATTAGTTTAGAGTTTTTACACACTTAGGTTTTTTCGAAAATTATCACCGTCCATAATAAACCGCAACCCCCTAAACATAGGGGTACAAGACCGCTTGTTTATTGAGTAAATTTCACCCCGTTATTTAGTGATTTCCCTATCACTCCTTCTGGACTGTTTTTTGACGAGTTCAAAAAACAGTCTTTTTTTAACGGAATTATTTGATTATGAAAAAAATATTAATTGCCTGCTCAGTTGGAATGCTGTCAGCATGTGGTGGGGCAGATAAATCTTCTTCGCCATCGCCCAGTACGCCCGATCAACCAACCGCAAACACAGCACCTGTTGCACGAAATGTAGTAGCCAAAGATCAAAATGGCGGGTCAGTTGTTGTGGGTGACTTACTTCAGGGATCTTACACCTTTTTTGATAAAGAACAAGATAAAGAACAAGGCACTACTTTCAAGTGGATTATTGATGGGAAGACGGTTAGCACTGAAAAAAATTATAAGGTAAAAGCCGAAGACCAAGGTAAAAAAATCTATTTTGAAGTCACACCAAAAGCTGCTACTGGTATAGCGACAGGCAAACCGGTCAAAGCGCAAGCCGTGCAAGCCTCTAACTCTCCAGCGCCTGAAAACAATTCTCCTACTGCAGCTGATGTAAAAATTGTCGATGAAAATGGTGATTCTGTTGCACTCGGCGATAAACTGGTTGGAAATTACACTTATTCTGATCAAGAAAATGATGCTGAAAAAGACAGTGCCTATCGCTGGATCATAAACGGAGAAGTTGTAGGTACAGAGAAAAACTACAGCATTCAAGATAAAGATTTAGGTAAATCTATTGTCTTTGAGGTAACGCCTAAAGCTGCTGCAGGTAAAAATGAAGCCGAAGCGGTTAAGTCAGCTGCACTTGCGATTCCATTACCAGAAAACGAATCACCCGTTGCAACCTCGGTTTCCATTACCGACGTTAACGGTGGTGAAGTCCTAATTAAAGACATGCTATCAGGTACGTACACCTATTCAGACAACGAAAACGATGCTGAAAAAGACAGCCAATATGCTTGGACGATTGACGGCAAGCTAGTCGGTAGTGATAAAACCTATCAAATCACGCCAGCTAACCGTGGTAAATCAATTGTATTTTCGGTAACGCCAAAAGCGGCTGCTGGTAAGAACGAAGGCGTGAGTGTTAGTTCTGAAGCATTACAAATTTCAGACAAATTACTTACCCAAACCATCGCGTTTGATGAAAATGAAATGCAAGCTGAAGTGGGTGACAAAGTTAAAAACCAAACAACGGCTGATGGTACTGGCGCATTAACCTTTACCTCACAAGATGAAGAAGTTGCGACAGTTGACCAAGAAGGCACCGTCACCATGCTGAAGGTGGGTTCCACCAAAATTAAGGTCACCATTGCTGCTGACGATACCTATTCATCTGCCAGTGCAGAATATGACTTAACCGTTACTGAAGCGAAAAACCCAAAAATCATTGCCCTGATTGGTGAGCAAAATACGCCGATGAAAATCCTTGATGCGGATGGCAAGCAATTTTACAGTGCAACCAATAATTGTGATGCCCTAGAAGGCACCGACTGTGAAAATCTCTACAGCAAAGAAATTGATGATTCTGAATTTATCGATGACAACGCCGAACAAGGTCAAGATGCATGGGTAACCATTGCTAAAGGCAATAAGGTCGGCAAGACGGTTATTACCGCTAAATTCCCACAAAGAATGCTACACACGGCTTCAGCGGTTTTCAAAAACAAACTGTGGATGTTTGGTGGACGCAAAGGGAATGATGGTCATAATGAAGTTTGGCACTCAGAAGATGGCACTGTTTGGTCTCAGGTGAAACAGCTTGATGAGTCAAAGGCTTTTACAAAACGTCAAGCGGCGGCAGTTACAGAGCATAACGGCAAACTGTGGGTGTTTGGTGGTACTTATCGAGAAGGTAAGCAAATCATATACTCGAACGAGTTATTGGTCAGTGAGGATGGCATAAACTGGCAAAAAGTTGAAGGCACCAATCCACCTAAAGGTCGATTCCTGTCTAAAATGGTTTCATTTAACGGCAAGTTAATACTGCTTGGTGGTTATGGACCTGATGCTGACAGTGCACGCTTGTGGAGCACGGTTGATGGTAAGCAATGGACAAGAAATACATCTACAGCGCCATTAGACTCAAGTTTTGACTTTGATTTAGAAGTTTTTGATGACAGGTTGTGGCTTATTGCTGGTAAAGATGCCTACTCAACATCAAGTTCAGACAGTAATGCTGTTTGGAGCAAAACCTCGCTGCCGAGTAACGTGACATCACCGCATTTTGTGATTGAGCAAAATCAGTTATGGGTTATTGATAAAGAAGGCCGCAAGTATTACGCGAAAAAGAACGCCAGTACACAACAATATACGTGGCATCACGTTAACGACTCTGTGGCTGAAAATACGCCAACCTTTGCTCCAAGACGATTAAACAATATTTTGTCGTTCAAAGGAAAAATCTGGTCGATTGCGGGCGAAAGAATTAGTAGTCAATCTGTTCATAATGAAATTTTATCGACCAATATTGAAGATAAAACTTGGAAGCATCACACCACAAATGGTGAATTTGCCCCAAGATATGGTGCCAGCCTGAATGTATTAAATGGCAAGTTAATCCTTTCGGATGGACTTGCTTATCAGGGTCGAGTCGATGAAAGCTGGAGCTTGAACAAAGATGGCACATGGAGTCGGTTAGCACCTACTGACAGCAATAAAGCCAATAGCTTGGATTATTCGCAAGTAGTGAGCTTTAAAGGCAAGCTATGGGCAATTGGAGGGAATAGTAGTACCTCTGCGCTTCAAAGTTCTAATGATGGTAGAGATTGGGATAATCATGCGAATGCAAATAACGAGGCAGTCGTAAAGCGAAGCGTGCATCGTGTTATTGTTTATCAAAATAAGATTTGGGTGATTGGTGGTATTCACTCACGAAATCGTACCAATGATGTGTACTCTTCTGAGGACGGCATTAATTGGACCAAGCACAGCAGTAACTTGCCTAATATCAGTCACCACACCATTACTGTTTTAAATAATCAGATGTACATTTTCGGAGGCATTCAAGGCAATGTCAGCTCAACAAATGTTTGGAGGAAATCGGCTACTTCTGATACATGGGAGAGAGTACAGGTAGAGGCTTCTGGTGTTTCATTGCCAACATTTCATACGAGTACCATAGCTGGTGACGACGCTATTTATATTATTGGCGGATACTCTGCTAGTACATCAAATGCATCTGACAAAATTTATAAATTGGCGCTCAATAGCGATAATACATTCACTGCGACCACCGTTGCAACTGAGGTTCCCTTTGGTCCTCGCTACGGCGTGGCAACTATCGGCTACCAAGGCAACATTTGGGTCATAGGTGGTAGAGGGCAGTATGATCCGAGTACCAACGAAAACATTGAATACAATGACATCTGGCGTTCTAAAGACGGTGATAATTGGTTTAAGCTGTATAAAACTCAAGTTGATATGAATGAGTTACCCGCTCGATAAATTCAATTTTTGATAGGAAAAGTCACAGTGCAGCAAGCAAGGGTGCTGTGGCTTTTATCAACCTCTTATTCAAAAAGCAGAACATATTCTGCTTTTTCAAGATATTAATCACACGAGTTAACAATATTCACCTGAATATGACAAGTCGTGACTTATTGTTCATTTTAGGAAAATCACCCATGATCGACACTGGAAAATATTACGCTGCCCCAGTACAGGCAGACGACCCTGCGTTTGAAATCGAAATGATGCGTAATAACTCAAGCGAAGGGTTTACGGGTCAACGTCATTCAGTAACGGCGAGCCAGCCACAGAGTGAAACTGACCAACTTAAGTCAAAGGTGAAAAGTGCCATTGATGAAATTAAAAAAGATGGCTTTAAAGCTGCAATTCGCTTATTTAACAATTTCTACGAAGAATTCAACATGGACGAGCGTGAACAGCGCGCGAAAAAAGAAGCGGCTGCTTATCGAGACCCAATGGATCCAAACAATGCGTTTGCGTTAAACGAGACCGATAAAATCATTTATGAGCCTGTTTATCTTTTAGAAAACAAAGACAAAAATACTGACTATTTTCAGTTCAGAACCAAAACAGCCTATGGGGTGCTGCAGCGTATCTCTGATGGGTTATGGCGTGAAGTCAGCTTTGCCTTTCCATCCCATGCTTATGCAGAAAAACATTACCCATTGGAAATGATTCAAGGTGAAAGTAATGCTAACTGGCGCCGTGAAGATTGTGACTTACATAAAATGCGTGTGCATTACCTAAGCCTAGATAAAACCAAAGCAAACGCCGCAGCTGCCATGCATTCGTTAAAAGATGTTCAAGCAGAATGGTTTGCGGTGGATAAATCCAGCACCCGTAATAACGAACAAACTCGATTCAGTGAGCCAAGATTTCATGTCAATGGCAAATCAGGCACAGTAACACTCAGCCACGTTTACGCATGGTTTTTGCCAAGGCTGACGCAATCAGGTCGTCAAATTCAGTACAACTGGGATGCGCTACGAATTCGAATAATGCAAGGTGATAAATTGATAAATCGTTTTATCAGCTGGACATCTGAAGTGGGCAGTGAAGCGATTAAATCACAGCGTACAGGAATGGCTTTATCTGATGGTGGCTATATTGGTGATCTAGAGGAAGGTCAATATCAACTATCCATTTCTATTTATGATGAAGAAGTCTTCAACTATCCCTTTGAGGTAGTTAAAACCGTTTCAAATGATCTGCAAAATAGCGTGAAACAGTATTACACCATTAGAACACCGAGAGATGATTACGCGAATGTCATTTTAAATAATCAATCTTGGGATCTTGATGTTTATTATCCAGCAGTGCGTTTATTGGATAAGTGTGGCAGTTTAGAAAAATTTGAGCTGGCAATCGCAGCTGAGCAAAATGGCAAACCTTGGATGGGTTATGAGTGGAATGAGTTTGAAAAAGGTGGCCTGATTAACGAAATCACCGTTCGCGAAAAAGCGAATTGGGCACAAGGCAGAATTAAACTCAGCATCCCTGTTGGTTCTCACCCAACCGATTACTTACGTGAACAAGCGTTGTTTGGCGATGTCACACTTCACATTTTACTTGATGGAGAAAAGTTTGATGAAATCACGCTCAATATAGGTGAGAAAGGTTTCGTCAAGCCACAGGATGTGAAGATTAATCATCCTCTTGCGGATATTGATTTCCCTGATCTTCATGATGGTCAGCTGTTGCCTTTGTCATAAATAAGCATAGTCATAGGGCTTGTAGCCACTCTAGCAGTTTTGGAGTGGCTTTTTTATCCTTACCCCTTATTTGGTATAAATTAATGAATAGACAAAATCTTTATCAATTGGTCGCTCTTACCCTTACAACAGCTTTTTCTCTTTATTCTGAGTCAGCCATTGCAATGGAATCTCAAGATTGTCTAACGCCAGAAAATGGCATTTTTCGAATTGGTGGTGATGGTAAAGCGCACATTTACGAAAAATTTAATCACCCATCAATCTGTTGGGGAGGTGTAAATGAAATCATTATTGCACCAAGGCAAGAAATTAAAGATGAAACAATTAACGGTGAATACAATTATATTTCTCTGATTTTATCGAATATCACAGAGTCAAGAAAACGGTTAGCGGAAGAGTTAAAAATATCGAATCCCGTAGCAGCTTCGTTAGCTTCCAAGCCTCTTTTGATCACTAACGGTTTGAGTAAATCCAATTTTGAAAATAATACCAACTTAACTAACACTCAAGTTCGAATTGGTGGGAGTTACTATTTTTCGCTTAGCATTCAAGGAGGAGTCAATTGGAAGCTCAGTGGTAAAGGAGATTTAGTAAACTATCCAGGGCACTTCCCTGGTAAGATCCAAAACTACAGTAATACGCAAGGTAAGTATGGATTCTATATCGATGGGAAATTCGTAAAAAATCGCAATGCGTTGGGGGTTGAAGGTTATACCACTAGAGAAATACACGGAACTGTGTTGGATACAAAACCTGCGTCAGATTTTGAAATTGAATACATTGAAATTGCCCGAGCAGGGTTCGCTGGTATGCATATCAAAACTGAACGAAGAAATCCCGGTGGTGTCCCTTTAGATAATACGGCTTTTACCATGCATAACATTAAGATTCATGATAACTATATTCATGATAGTGTGGGTGAAGGGATCTATTTGGGTAGTACTTCAAAGACTGAATATCAACACGCCATTAATAACATTCGTATTTGGAATAATCGAATTGTTCGAACAGGCGCTGAAGCAATTCAAATGGGGCAGCTGACCGGACAAAACAAAATCCATAACAATGTATTTGGCCCATCAGGCACCAAATGGCGTGCTCCTTTTCAGGCATTCCAAGACAGTACCGTACAAATCGATCATAGAACTGGCAATACCGAATTTTATAATAACGTCGTAATTGGTGCAGGAAATACCTTGCTATTTATTGCCGACAACCGTGTTGGTGTCCCAAAAGTTGGTGATGGCGTATTAATCAAAGAAAATTATTTTTCTGGTACACGCTTTTTAGGTAGCTACATCAAACCTGCGCACACAGCCCCTGATGTCTTTGATGATTATGCGCACATTCCGACTTATCGTTTCGAAAATAACATTTGGCGCACTCAATCATTTGCTAGAGATTTAATTTATCCGAATATGAGTAAGCCAAAGTATTTACACAGTACACATAACTTTGATGCCACTATCGAATTTGTTAATGAGCAATGGCAAAGTGATGAAAACGGCAATGGGTTAATTGAGTATCTTCCAAATGATAATGGAACCTCAGTAAGAGGTAAGATTTCAGGCAAAAACAACCAACGACTTAGCTCTGTTGATGAAATTCAGTTTACTAAAATAAACGATTTTTTTACGCCTTTGGGTAAGTTTTCTGGGGCGATAAATATCGAAGTTTATACAAAACTCTATGGTGTTTCAGTGGAAACTTCTGGTAACTTAGTTAGTTATCCTTACAATCAGGTCGTAATGACACAAAAAGAAGTACCTTTTCATTCTTCTACAGACAATATCGGCGGTGTTTTTTATCAGTGTATCACCCCCAACGGTTGTGAAGGTCTCTCACCTGAAGAAGACTCAAGTCAGAAACAATGGCAACAAGTTTTATCACCTTATGGAAATCAAAAAGATAAATTTATCGATAACTTTGTCACAACGGGAGCTTATTCAAATAAAGGTTTGATTGTATCTTGTCAAAAGCCATCAAAATTAGAAATTTTACCTATCGAGAAAGCAGGGCAATTTAGAGATAAGTTCTTCCCATTTTCTAACGCCATTGATACTCAGCATACTTTGATGTATGACAATGAATCACACTCTGTTATTGGCTTAGATACAGATGTGACTGATAAAGATGTGTTCTTTTATAGCGATCAAAACCAAGGTCGTTTGGCTTATCTAGACTTGGGTGAAAACTATGAACAACTGAGGATCGAGCAAATTTGGACCAAGTATCGTAAATGGTCTGCGCGTCTTAAAGACGGAAAAGCTATTCATCATACAGGTTTTAAGTCTGTTCGTTGGTTTAAATCATTGGACGATTCTGAAGGAGTTAATACCAATGAGGTTAATTTCCATACTGCGTTGATTGAGACTAATGAGCACAGTCAGCCATTATGGAAACAAGATAAAACCAACTCAAAAGTTATAACCCCTAAAGCGAGATACTTAGTCTTAGAGACTCACCCTATGTCTGAAGGGTATGACTATAGCCGCGCTCTAGAGTTTGCATTAGTGGGGTGGAAACAAGCGCAATCTTGTTTAAATTAGTTGATAAATGTGAACTCTACTCAGTAGGCTGGAGTTCACTATATTGCAAATCAGCTTAATTCATGAATTAAGCTGATAGAAACCACCACTGTATAGTTAGAAATGCTGGCGAGTAAATTCACTAGCAATATTTGGTTCTTATAACCCGTTTTTCTAATAAATTGGTAGCTGTAGGTTGAATTACAAATGCGAGGAGCATTTACTCACTGATTCCATGGGCTTTGTTTAAGAGCCATAATTCAACTTTTTGTCTTGAGTTAAGCGAAGGCTGATTTGAAGTTTGAGATAAAAGCGCTGCTTTTCGAGTGAGCAGTTTTTGTTTCTTTTTCTCAAGATCTTTCAACTGTTGCTCAATTAACTCAAATTCTGAAGGTTCAGGCAAAGCTTTTCTCAATAGAGTTAGGACGTTAACTAATTCTCAATCAAGAATATTTTTAATCAATCCGTGATTCCGCACCGAAATAAATAATAAAAAATTCTTGACGCCGATCCCCGTTTTTGATCTATTACTGTTTTTTGGGAGAAGAAAATGCCAAGCCCAAGCTACAGCATAAAAAACATTGATCACCTTGGATTAGTTGCAGCCCTTTGCAAAGATTTAAAAATCGCAGAAATGATCGATGCCGTTATCCCTAAGCAAGCGGATTGTAACGTCACTCACGGTCAAGCTCTCGTTGCCATGATATTGAATGGGCTGGGTTTTCACAGTGGCACGCTTCACATGTTCTCGGAGTATTTCAAAAGCAAGCCAACAGAGCGTTTAATCGGTCAAGGTGTACTACCTGAACACTTAACCGATGACGTCTTAGGGCGATGTTTAGATGCCTGATACGACTCCAACGTTTCGGCTTTGTATCAAGTGATGGCTGAGCGTGTCCTAGAACACTTAAATATCAAACCCACAGCAGTACACCTTGATATCACCAGCTTTCACGTAGATGGTAAGTATGAAACAAAGCGTGATAATGAAAATGATGCGCCTACGTGTATCGAACTTGTCAAAGGGTACAGCCGAGATCATCGTCCAGAGCTTAATCAGGTTGTGCTTGAGATGATTAGTGAAAACCAAGCTGGTATTCCTATCTATATGCAGGCTCTGAGCGGTAATACCAACGACCAAAAAGCTTTCCTCAAACTGAGTAGAGAGCACATTGACAGTCTCAAAGCCGCAGCGCAAAGTCGATACCTGATTGGGGACGCCGCTCTATATACGGAAGAAACGATTAAAACGCTTCATGATAGAGGCAGGCTCTTTGTCACCCGAGTACCGCAAACATTAAAAGAAGCTAAGTCTCACATCGAACAAGCCCAACTGAGTGAAATGGAAGAATTAGGTAACGGCTACCACGGCAGCTGGGCAACCAGCCACTATGCAGGTGTTCCACAGCAATGGCTAATTGTTAAGAGTGAGCAAGATGCTAAGCAGCAACAAGCAACGCTTGAAAGAAACATCACGAAGCATACATCAAAAGAGCAAAAACAGCTGAGTAAACTGATGAATCAAGGGTTTGCTTGTGAACTTGACGCTCAAAAAGCCTTATCTGCATTTGAGTCCACGCTTAAGTGGTGTGAACTTATTGAAACAACAATCGTTAAAAAGGCGAAATATCAACGTTCAGGTAGACCTAAAAAAGGTGAGCAGCCTGAAGGGTATCAATATTTTATTACAGGGGCCACAAGCCAATAATTTTCGTGATTTTGTTAATACAATACTGCGGACAGTTTTATGCCGCAATAACCCCGAACTCTTCCAGCTCGCTTATGGCCTGAGATACTTTTTCGCTACTCGGGTCGATATCTAACTTATCAAAAATGATTTTCATCAAGTATTGATTGAACTTACGTCGTCTCCAACTCGCTATCGATATTACAGATTCAGAGTGACATTCTTTGCTCATTGCATCTTCAAATTTCAGTACATTTAAGGCTGTGAATGATGCGTTAATATGGGTATGTATTGCTTCTTTCTTGCGGGCTTGGCAATCCATTAGCCCAGTAAATTGTTTCGCATCTCGAAACACAAATTCAATTTGAAAACGAGCTTTGTAATAAGTAATCAAAGTCATCGCATCTAATTCAGTATCAGTCGAAAACAACATTATCCGTGCTGCTTTGCCACCTCGATTACAAATCAACATTGCCACTTTGATTTCTCTTTCTAAGCAAACGGAATGGACAACGGCACTGTAAACCTGAATGTTTTCGTCTAACATTCCTTCATACTTAAATCGATGTAGGTCTTGCTCAAAGTCGA
>NZ_ML014842.1 GCF_003675895.1 Parashewanella curva | reverse complement strand
ACTAAATATTTGGTCAGCATGACATACTGGGAAGATCGGTCAAATGATCATTGAGGATCAAGTAAAATGGTGACTCAACCGTTGCTATTTTAAGCAGATTGAGTCAGATGGGCTGAATAGTTACAAAAAAATGAACAACACGAATTCAAATTAAGATCATATAAATTTCATAACCAGCCTGTTGTAGTTGCGAATTTCTCTCAATCCTCAACAACTCATGGTTCAAGTGAACTAGAAAACTATACAGTCGATATATTGAGCTTAAATATATCCCCACTTGACGACATAAAAGTTCATGCTTTTTGCGAGTTTTTGCTTCAAAGACTTAATAAATCATTTAAAGAAATTCTAGCTTGTTGCGTACAAGGAAATATTCGTAGACTACAAGAACTCATCCGCACAGGTGTTTACCTACAAGCTCGTGATCACAAAGGACATACCCCTCTGCATCAGGCTTGCATTCACAGCAATTTAGCTTGTATAGAATTACTGCTGAAACAGGGGATACCAATTGATACTCCCGATAACTTTGGCTACACCTCACTTCAATTAGCACTCATTCACCATAAATTTGACGTTTATCAATTTTTGTTAAAAAACAAGGCTGATATCACAGCAAGAGATAAGGAAGGAAAGAACATAATGCATCATGCTGCCTTCGAAGGCGACGCTTTACTGGTAGACATGCTCATAAAGAATCATTCTGAGCTAGTCTCAGTACTTGATAACGAAAAAAACTCAGTTTTCCATTATGCCGCTAATAAAAAGGATCCTGCGGTTATGGCGCTGCTTTTAACAAAACCGTCCTTAGTACTTTTAGACCACCAAAATAATCTGGGACTACGTCCATGGCATTTTGCTGCCGCGCATGGGAATAATTTAGTTTTAGAGCTGCTAATTGACAAAAAACCAGACTTAATTCATTCAATATGTAAAAACAAAGGCACACCACTCCATTATGCCTCCGCCAATGGTAGAGTTGACTGCATACACCTCCTTCTTAATCATGGTAGTGATATCAATGCAAAAGGAATATGTAGGATGAGCCCCATAGAATTGGCTGCAAGGTGCAACCACTTGAGTGCTATCAATGCATTACGAACTCGAGGGGCAAAACTATCGATACCTTCTGCTTCACTCTTTGCTCTGCAAAATCGTAAGTTACAAATTCTCAAAGCATCATATTCAAAATTAGATTATCCAGACTCAATTTATTACCAAGAGGATGCAGATGAGTGGATTGGGTTCTAAGACAATGCACACAAATCACTAAACAGCAGCCCCTGACCAGCACTTACTCCTAATACTCTAAGCGTTTGCCACTCTTCAAATACTTCTACGCCTTCTGCAATAATTTTGGCATCAGTACGGTATAAAGCACCATACAAACTTCGAACAAACAGCTGATTTTCAGGACGAAGGTGGATCTGCCTTACTATCGATCTATGTAGTTTTACATAGTTTACTTTCATTTCTTTTAGGTACTGGCTACCAACCACCTGTTGACCGACACTATCTATACTGATTTTCGCGCCTAATGAAGATACCAAAGCAAACACTTGGTTGATTTCGGCTGCATGTTTTACCGCAACTGGCTCTGAAACCTCAAAAATAAGTTGTGGAACGTATGTTATTTGTTGATTTAAGAAACTCGTTAACCAATCTCTAAATGACTCACTTAATAAAGAGTCTACATGCAAGTTAATGCAGTATTGAGATTGCTTGCTGTGCTTTTTGCTTAAATGTAATCGCAGTAAAGATTCTATCGTCAATCGATCAATCTGTGGCATTAATCCACACTTGGCTGCCATTGCCGTATATTGTGAAGCTCGAATAAAGCTATCTTTAGATTCTTTGATCCGTGAAAACACTTCAAAATACAAGGTACTTTGATCGATATCGATAACCTTTTGCACAAACGCTACAAAGCGCTGTTTTTCAATGGCATTCTCTAATAAGCTACGCCAGCGCACCGAACCTTTTCTTACATCTTCAATCAGAAACTCTTTTTCATACATAAACCAGCTGCTATTTCCCTGAAATTGAGCAGCCCTTAACGCCATTTCCGCTTCTTCTAACGTTGATTTACTGTCATCTCCAACACTAAAGAAAGCCCCACCAATATGGAAAAAGTCATCCATTCGCTTAGAAGTAGGCAAAGGCAATCTTAAGCAAATTTTTAAAATACGAGCGGCTAATGTATCTGCTTCTTGTAATGATAATTGGGGAATTACGATGGCAAACTGATTGAAGGTTCTACGAGCCACAAAGCTATTGGCTTGGCTTTGAAGCGCAATGTCAATGGCACTTAAACAAGTCGTTAAAAAGCTTCGAATCGCATCTTCACCCTCTTCTTGTTGTAGTAAATCCAGATCTTCCATTTCAAGAAAATAAATCACACCATTAGAGAGCATCCCTTGCTCATTAGATAGTGCAGCTAATCGATTTTTAAGATACAGCCGGTTACCAATCCCCAGATCAGGATCTAAAAAGGTGTTACTACGAATGTACTTATCGAATCTCGATCTTTCTTTGTGGGCATCTTTAAGTTCTTCAAGCAACAAAGTCATAGCATGATTAATGATCCTAGGTTGCCCTCGTCCTTTTTCTGATAGCGCTTGATCAAATCGCTTTTCAAGGATCATTTGCCCTCTCGCGGCTAACTCTTCAACACCGTTCAGTTGATTTTCTATCCAGCGATAGCCATAGAAAGTAAAGAGCCCAATTAACCCCAAGGTTACCAACAGCAAAATCAGTTCAAATTGGCTGATCTGATGCTGTATGTATGGTGATTCGAGTTTTAAAGTGACATTAATCGAATTGTTTTTATCTAAACTAAATTGATATTCATTGAAGAAGCGAGTCTGAATATTACCTTGATAACGAAACAGAACCTTATTTTCTTTACTGACCTCAAAGCTTACTGTGTTATAGCTCATCAATACTGGCGGGAGCCAGTCGTCTAAATTCCATTGAGTATGCTGATGTCGATGTTCCATAAGCATGCTTTGCAACTCGTCGACTTGTTTGCTTTGTAAATTATTGGCTAAATGAAAAAAACTTAAGAGGGAACTCGAAATAAACACAACCGCTACTGCCGAAAGAGACAACAGCCAAAATAAGGCCAGCTTTTTGGTGAGAACTCGAGTTAGCTTCATACAAGGTCCGATGTAATTGACACTTTTGTAACAATACTTTCTGAATTATTCGTGAAGCGGCTACAAAAGGCAATTGGATCTGATCAAATATACCGAAATGAAATGCCCAAAACGAACAAAGCCTCCAAAAGGAGGCTTTGTTGGGTTATGGGTTAATTATTTAACGCCATCTTTTAACCCTTTACCTGCTTTGAACTTTGGTACTTTCGCCGCAGCAATTTTAATTTCTTTACCTGTTTGTGGATTACGGCCGATACGTGCAGCCCTTTTTGAAACATCAAAAGTACCAAAACCAAGAATGGATACTTTCTTCCCTGATTTTAATGCCTTGGTAACGGCACCTTCAAAAGCACTTAGAGCACGGCCAGCATCAGCTTTTGTTAATTTCGCTTCTTTGGCAATTACTTCAATTAATTCACTTTTATTCATATTTTGTCTCTTCTTTCAATAGATGATCAAGGTGGTTAAGCATTGTCAGTTTTTGGCTTAACGACCCATAACAAAGAGATAACTGAGCTGAGCGCTCTCTATCCCACCTTATGTGCACTTTATATTGAATAATTTGGACTGAAACGGCTTTTATACAGGTTCAATAACGACTAAAGCGAAGCAACCATAGAGTAGGCTGCTTCCCTAGTATAGACGCAGTTTTTAATCTGTTGCAGTAAATCTTGAAAAATATCGTCGATTTTCTTTAGAAAATGCCACCCAGAACTGGAAAACCAACAAAATGACCACAGAAATTGATAATGGTATCAATGGGATATTAATACCTTTAAAGGTAATAACTACATCATCAGGGTTTATCTGATATGCAATAAACCCAACAATAGAGAAACCGCATATTCCGATTAACTGGATGGCGAGATAAATCTTCAACAAAATTAAAGTCCAAGATTTATGGGTAAAAACTCCATATAAAATCGGTAAAACACCAAAGGTAAATAATTCTATTACACCCGCATCAAATATTCGCCATACGCCGATAATCGCCACCAAACAATACATGAAACTGAGTATTTTCAGAGATAACGTTGTTTTTTCCATTCTTCCCACCAAAAATGCTATACTTTTAATCGTTTTTAGATTGATAAAACTTAATTGATACCTAGGAACTTTGTCGTATCTTCACTATTCTAAAAGTGCATGTTTATGCTGCCCACCTTCATCATCCCTCCGGTGAGCGACATGATGTTACTGCAATCAAAAACACAAACTATAGGAGTCCCACATGAAGCACCTCATTTATGCATTCACCGGTTTGTTCCTACTTGCAGGTTGTGCCTCAAAGCCTGCGCCAGAGCCAACTATGGTAACAACCACCTCAGGTAAAGTAACCATAAACTGGAAAGAGCCTTCAAAATTCACCGACATAAAATCTTCTGGTGAGTTACAAAGCCGATTCGAAAAACGCCTGTTTGATAGCCTAACTAAAGACATTGATAAAACAGCGTCCAAGTTCCTTAGACCCGATCAAAAGCTCGAGCTAAAGGTAACCAACCTCGATTTAGCTGGCGATGTTCGCCCAACCTTTGGCGCAACCAGCGATGACATTCGAATCGTAAAAGGAATTTACCCACCTAGGATAAAATTCAGCTATAAAGTAACCGTCCATGGCAACATTGTTAGTTCAGGTACTCAGAATTTAAGTGATCTTGCTTTTCAAGATCGTATTGTGCGCGACCTCGATAGACCGTTCGTTTATGAGAAAAACCTAATTAATCGCTGGTTAACACGTACTTTGAAACCTCAGCTGGCTAAATAAACTATTTAACCTCAGGTCTGTATAACGAAATCACTAACATTTTGATTTAAAATATAAACCTTAAACTTTTATCTACAGTGCTGCTAATTTTGTGTAGTTCAAGGCAGAACAGTTCGTAATAGCTGGTCTATTACGGGCTGTTTTAACACAGAAATACGCATACGTAGCTGTGCTGTAGAGGTTGGCTTATGCAGAGCTGAGGTTATTTAACCTGTTGTTTAAATGCTTGCTGAGTTTGTAACACAACACCAAGTCTAGCGACAATCTCTGTAATATCAGATTCCGCTAGATTTGGCATTTGTTTTAATTCTTCAAACTCTTCCACTAATTCCAGCACATAAGGTTTAAAGCGGTTACTTTTGGTAACAAACCCCATATCTTCATTAAATATTTGAGAAAATTTACCTTTACCTTCTTGCTTTAAACCATCTAGTTGGCTGTCAAGATCAATGGCTTTACGATAAGCTAACTGTAGATTTTGATGGATTTGCTCAAGCACCTTTTGGTATGACATCGATGAAGCTCTTTGTAATAAATAATTGAGGAATTATATCTGATATGAATCGTCAAAACATGACCCTATGTGGGCTTATGTTCACTGCCCTTATATTTTGCACTTCAGCATGGGCAAAACTTACGGATACCCCTCCTTTTTATAAGGTTGAATATCAAGGAAAAACCGCCTTTTTACTTGGCTCGGTTCACCTTGGTAAAAAGGACTTTTATCCTCTGCCGAAACCAATTAACCAAGCTTTTATCGACAGCGAAACATTAGTGGTTGAAGCCTTGCCAGATGACAAAACCACCAGCACAATCCTTAAAGCTCAAACAGCAAGCACACTACCAGTGGCTAAGTCACAAGGTTACATCAATTTCTGTGAGTTGCATTTATTGCTATGCCAAGCAATTGAGCATATGCCAATGTGGATACAAGCCACTCAAATCACCTTATTTAGGTTGTCCCATTTGGGCTATCACCCAAACTTGGGGATAGATATGCACTTTATTAATCGAGCCAAAGATAAACACAAAGCCCAACTTGAAAGTATGGAATATCAACTTAAGTTACTCAATACTATCGACAAAAAAGCTCAGTTATACATGCTTGAGGAAGCCATTTCTACCCCTGAAGATCAACTTGAAAATTTGTTTATTGCTTGGCGAAAAGGGGATAGCGAGAATATCAATTCTGCCGTAAAAAACTCCATGAGTAATAGCATGCTCAAAAAGCTGTTGTGGCAGCGTAACAAACCCATGAGTGCAGGGATCATTCGTTTAATGAAAAGAGCCAAATCAGGGAAATCAATTTTTGTAGTAATTGGCGCAGGTCACCTAGAAAGTGACCACAGCGTCAATCATTATTTAAAACAAGCAGGTGCTAAGGTCGAGAGTGTATGGCGAAAGCCATAATAGGCATCAATGTTTAAAGCTACCCGCTTCATTTTCATTCAGCGAAACACTTACAGGATGCGCTGTTAAGTGTTGAATAGCTTGTTTGTAATCCTCAAGCAACAAGCTCGCAAGATCAAAACTAAATCCACGTTTTACAAGGATTCGCTGTACCACAGTTTCCTGCTCGTTAGCAGGCATAGAGTAAGCAGGCACTAACCAACCTTGATTGCGCAACCTGTCGGCTAAATCATACAGCGTAAAATCTTTAACATGGGGCTTTAGTTTCCAGCTTAACGCAGGAATGCCACCATCACCGTTATAAATGATGTCGAAATGCCCCATTTTGTTGATTTCGTCAGCCAAAAACATCGCTACTTTGCGGCAATTATCATGAATGGCCGCGTAGCCCTTTCTACCCAAATGTAAGAAGTTATAGTATTGAGCAATAATTTGGCCACTGGGTCTTGAGAAGTTCAGGGCTAAGTCGGGCATGTTACCGCCCAAATAATTTACATGAAAAATCAGATCATCGGGTAGATCGCCTTCTTCATGCCACATTATCCAACCAACACCAAGCGGAGTTAAGCCAAACTTATGGCCAGAAGCATTAATGGATCGCACTCTATCTATGCGAAAGTCCCATTCTAACTCTGGCTGAATAAAGGGAGCGATAAAGCCACCACTGGCGGCATCAACATGCATGGGGATGTTATGCCCCGTCTGTCTCTGAAAGTCATCTAATGCAACGGCGATATCTTTAACCGGATCGTATTTGCCTGTAAAAGTGATCCCCAGTGTAGCAACCACACCAATGGTGTTTTCATCACAATGCGCTACAGCTCTCTCTGGTGTGAGATGATACTGATCTTTCTCAATGGGCACTTCTCTAAGCGTAACCCCCCAATACCGAGCAAACTTGTGCCAACACACTTGTACAGGACCTGTAACTAGGTTCGGTTTATCAACTGAAAGACCTTGAGCTTTACGTTTCGCTTGCCACTTTCTTAATAATGAAAGCCCTCCAAGCATCGCAGCTTCGCTCGATCCTGTTGTCGAAGTACCAATAGCGCTTTTCGTTTCTTTACTATTCCAAAGGTTAGAAATGATATTGACACAACGTCGTTCAATTTCTGCCGTTTGAGGATATTCGTCTCTATCAACGATATTTTTATCAATGGCAATCGACATTAAATCAATCACTTCAGGTTCAAACCAAGTTTGGCAAAAAGTAGCAAGATTCTGTCTAGAATTACCATCCAACATTAATTCGTCTTTGATCAGTTGATGGATAATATTACTGGGATGCGAATCATCGGGTAGACGGTGTTTTTCAAGTTCATGCTGGGATTCTGGTGAGCTGAACACAGAAGATTCTGAACTGTCGTGCTTTTTGTGTAACATTACTTCCTCCAACGTATAGAAAAGGCAAAGAAATCACGCTACAAAAAGCTTAACCCATGATCCTATAAAGTACAGTTCTACACTTGACGTTCTGCTAACGCTCTGTCAGCTGTTATTCAGACTGACCAATGATATGCACATAGCGCCCCAATGGAATGTAATTTTTATATTTTGAGTATTCCAGCTCCATTCTGATCAGCTGAGCATTATCTAAGGTCTGGTTTTTACTTAACTTTAGATAGTCATTAATGACCCTTACGCCACTGCGACAAACTTCTTGAAAGCCCCACTCTTCGATCCATGACTCGACGTCTTCAATAAACAGGGGATACTGAGGAGTAAGTCTGACGGGCTTTTTTACTTTTAATCCAGCTTCAACATAATCGAAGTTGCCAGATACTAGGCTATGAAAACGTTGGGCCTCTTTGTTGTAAAACATTAATGACAGGTATCCATTAGGTTTTAAAAAATCCAATAGCCCTTTGACTGTCGCTTTGGCATCTACCAACCACTCCACAACAGCATGACACAGCACTAAATCGAACTGACCTAACGCCTCAACCGATAAATCTTGAATAGAAGATTGAATTATAGTGATGTCTAATACTTTTTCATTATCTTGGATTTGCTGCTCAGCCAGTGCCAGCATTTCAGCAGAAATATCACATAACACAATACTATGTCCTAGCTCAGCTAACTGTTGACTCAAGTAACCAAAGCCTCCACCAGCATCTAATATTCTTAATTTACCTGTTGTTAAGCTGGGTATGCTTTCAAACAAATCTCGCTTGAGCACTTCAATACGAATTTGTCCTTTAGCCGTACCATAAATATTTTTGGAAAACTTGGTTGCTAGCGAGTCAAAATTTTTATCTTGTTTAGCCATAACGCATAAAAAAGAGGGCTTATGCCCTCTTATCACTCAATTACTTTGGTTATTTAATTATGCCATATAGTTTTCAGGTAAGGCGATTTTCGCTACCCCTGATTTTACTGCAGCTTCGGCAACGGCTTTAGCTACGCGTGGCAATAAACGAGGATCCATTGGTTTTGGAAGCACATATTCTGAACCAAATTCCATGCTGTCCACACCTTCATAAGCATCAAGTACACTTTGAGGTACTGACTCTTTGGCTAGTTCAGCTAGTGCGTGAACCGCTGCGACTTTCATCTCATCATTAATTTCAGTTGCACGTACGTCCAAGGCACCACGGAATAGGAACGGGAAACACAGTACGTTGTTCACTTGGTTAGGGTAGTCACTGCGACCCGTACCCATGATCACATCAGGACGAACCGTTTGTGCTAGTTCAGGTTTGATTTCAGGATCTGGGTTTGAACAAGCAAACACTACCGGCTTCTCTGCCATTAGCTTAATGTCTTCTTCACCTAGAAGATTTGGTCCTGATAAGCCTAAGAATGCATCAGCACCTTTGATCGCATCTTGTAAGGTGCGTTTATCGGTATTATTGGCAAATAACGCTTTATAAGCATTTAAATCATCACGCTGAGTGTGAATGACGCCTTTACGGTCAAGCATGTAAATGTGTTCACGCTGCGCACCACATTTTACCAGCATCGTCATACACGCAATCGCAGCAGCACCAGCACCTAAACAAACAAAAGTGGCATCTTCAATCTTCTTATCTTGAATTTCTAAGGCGTTGATCATGCCCGCAGCCGTAACAATTGCAGTACCGTGTTGATCGTCATGGAATACGGGTACACGGCAACGCTCAATTAATGCCTTTTCAATTTCAAAGCATTCTGGTGCTTTAATATCTTCGAGGTTAATGCCACCAAAAGTATCAGCGATAGCTGCAACAGTATTGATAAAATCTTCGGTAGTATTGTGCTTAACTTCAATGTCTGTTGCATCGATATCAGCAAAGGTTTTAAACAATAACGCTTTACCTTCCATTACGGGTTTAGACGCTAATGGACCTAGATTTCCTAATCCTAAAATCGCAGTACCGTTTGAAATGACCGCAACTGTGTTTCCCTTAGAGGTATAACGGTAAGCATTCTCAGGATCAGCTGCAATCTCTCGTACTGGCTCCGCTACACCAGGGCTATAAGCAAGAGATAAGTCATGGCTTGTTTTAGCTGGCTTAGTTAAAGTTACGGCCATTTTTCCCGGTACAGGGAGTTCATGATAATCAAGTGCTTGTTGGCGAAAATCCGACATGAGAGTGTCCTAAAATGTGTATCTGAATACAAGATGATAAAAAGTTAGCCCATTTTTTATGAATATAAAGATAGCGATCTTCATCACATAAAAATTGCTGCACATTCTAGTCTCTGACAGGGCTGCAAACAAGTTATTTCAGGTCTTACATGTTAACAATATCTTATTGATTATATTGGTTTTATTTTTGTTAAAAATGTTAAAAAGACGATAAGATTTGAATTTGTGAAATTGATTTACATTTTGGAAATTAGAGCAAAGTTTAAACTTGAAGATGATAACTTTAAGCAGTAAAAGTAGCAGGTTTTGATCGTATTCATTCAATTTACTTCTAAAACAACAGTCATGATACCTTTAGCATAAAAACAAAAAATGAATCTGAATTGGCGAGTTCAAAATTCGTTCAAAGAGGTTCGACCAGAAAACCTTTCTACTTGAGTTTCAGCATGGCACAAAAAAAAGCGCCCATAGGCGCTTTTTTCATTATCAGTAAGCCGCACGTCGGGTAAGGAACAACCATTACTGGTTGTCCCTCCCCTAAGAACTGTACGTGCGAGTTTCCCCGCATACAGCTCAAGCCTTTATAAGTCAGCTTTGAGGCTGACCAGCATTAAAAGCATTTAGCATTATTCCTTATGAATTTAGTGTCAGGGTTTACCAGTTGAATCCTCTTAATGTCACGATCCAAAGCATCGTCCGCTTCTTTCTGTGATTTAAAAGGACCTTTTCTGGAATCTCCGTAAAATTCACCGTATGCAGTTCCTACACTAGGTTCCACCTTACATTTTACAATCCCTGAAAATCTAAACTCTGCTGGCATCATTTGACTCCCAGCTCTGGCATAAGAGAAATACCAGTAATTTCCCTCTGATGCGAAGGAAGGAGCCGTCATTACCAAGAGAAGTAATGTTATTGCTATCTTGTTCATATCGAAATACCTCGTTAATTGCAAACAACCTGTATAAATAAACAACATGTTAATTTATACAGTACAACACTCAGTACTGTAAAGCTTAATTTGAACAATTATGAATCTGCCTATGGCAGTTAACATGCAACATCATCAAATTCGAGATATCGTCCGTGCCACCATCAACCCGTCTAATGATATGGTGTATATCCCATTCATCTTCTGAGCTAAATTGCTGGCGACATACCGCACACCTATACTCTTGCCTTTCAGCAAGTCGCCACAACTTCCCGTTACCTTTCACCGACTTTTTAAGCCGTTGCATCTTCAGACGTTCAAAATATTGTTCGTCCTCTGGTAGGTAACAGTTAGCCGTTGCCCGAATTTTCACATGCTTTTCGATTTTTACTCTCACTGCATAATACAAGCGGTAGTAATCCTCGGCTTCGCCCTCTTTTGGTGCGCAAAATACCCAATTCCTAGCGCCTACTGTCTTAAAATATTTCATCTTAATCCAGCGTTTTCGGCGATTATTATGGATACGTTTGCACCATTGCCACAGCATTTTCCAAATCCTGTAGTCCACATATCTAAATGTCTCACTCGAACAAACCCAGCGATGGTAATTAGTCCATCCCCGAATCATCGGATTCAGCTTGCCAATAATGACTCTAGCTGGCACCGTTTTGTAACGTTTGAGTACATCTCGTATGTTTCGCAGAAACGTCTGTACGTTCTTACGGGCAGGCTTTATCAGCATTTTGCCATCGTATTTCCGTACATTCTGCCCCAGAAAATCAAACCCATTTTCGATGTGCGTAATGAGCGTCTTTTCATCTGAAAGCGTTAACCCTCGTTCGGCCATAAAAGCTTTCACTAAAGGTAATACCTTCTCTTCGAGGAGTTCTTTCGAAATCCCCGTTATGATGAGGTGAGTAGCCCACGGGAACTTCCCCCGCAGGCTCTCTCAGAACCGTACGTGAACCTCTCAGCTCATACGGCTCCCATTATCCAACCATCGGCCTGACACCAAATTTCCAGTGTGGAAACAGATATGGAAATTTCTTTGCAATATCTCCAAGTCGGTGTTCGGCTCTTCTTCGATGTCCTTTTAACTTTTTATATTTCCGCATCGCCCACAAACATAGCTTGTTGTTGATTTGCCTCAATGTCGGGTACATGGCTGATTTGTAAAAACGTCCATAGTAGTTGATCCACCCCTGTATTTTCGCCTTAAACATATTCGCTAAATCATACAGCTCTTTATCACTACGAAGTTGTAACCTCCAGCTTCTTACCTCCTGCCTGATGGATTTTGCTGCTATCGGGCTTATCGCTGGTGAGAAGTTTATGAAGTGTTTCCCATAGCGATTCTTTGATCTCCTCGGTCGAAAGTTATATCCAAGAAAATCAAAGCTGGTTACAGGGTGCTTATCTCTACGCTGGTCGTCTTTGCAGTAGACAATTTTCGTCTTTTTCGGATGCATCTCCAA
>NZ_ML014841.1 GCF_003675895.1 Parashewanella curva | reverse complement strand
AAACAAATCCATTTTTATCGTCAGTTGAAGGGAATTTGCAGATCTGATCGCCACTTTTTCAAACAGTTCCATGAAAAAGTTTAATTGCTTAGAAAGTGATCACATTGTGTAGATACCTATGGATATAGGGGGTGTTGACTTCAATGTGAGTGTTGAAAAAAATGATTTTATTTTAGGTGAGAAATCGACAGCCAATGCAAAGTTTATCTTCAAGCAGCCACAAAAGTATTATGGAATGATGGGCAGTATTGTTGAAGAGGTGTCAGAAATAATTATTTCTATTACATCATTAGAAACGTTGAAGAAAGCTTTGAGTAAGAGCAAGTAATTAATTTATAAAAAAGGGAGAACAATGTTCTCCCTGAGTAAAAATACAAGTAAATAAATGTTAGACTTTTAAACCAACAAGAAGTTGATCAAGTTGTTCTGCGGTAGCAAATAAATCATCACATCCTATCACAGCATTTTGGGCTGAACTTTCTACATCATGCGATTGGTTGCGAATTTCCATCAAGTTACTGGCGACTTCGTTTACAGTAGCAGATTGTTCCTCAGCAGAGCTTGCAATTAATACGCTCATGTCTAGTACATTATCACTTTTATTTGCGATAGAAGTAAGGTCTTCACCCGTTTTAATGATGCATTGTTTACCTTGTTCAGCTTGTTCTACCGTTCTTGCCATAACTTGAGTCAGTGCACTTGCACCTTGTTGTAATGACTCGATCATAGACTTAATTTCAACGGTTGCTGATTGGGTGCGACCAGCTAGAGTTCTTACTTCATCTGCTACAACCGCAAAGCCACGCCCTTGTTCACCAGCTCTGGCTGCTTCAATTGCAGCGTTAAGTGCAAGTAGGTTAGTTTGCTCAGAAATAGCATTGATGGTTGTCACCACTTCATCAATACGTGATGCATTGTCGTTGAGCTCATGAACTGCGTCAGAAGCATTAGTAATATCCTGTGCCAGTGCCCCAACAACAGATACCGTACTGGAAATATCCTGAGAGCCGACCGTGATCTGATGATTGGTTTCTTGAGTCTCAGATGCAGATTGTTCTGCATTTCTAGAAACTTCTTTCACCGCTGCTGTCATTTCTTCCATAGCGGTTGCTAGTGAATCTAGGTGTTGACGTTGATCAGCCGCTAAGCTTTTTCCTTGTTCAGCTCCCGCACGAAAATCGATGACAACATCACGAATTTTGGTCGTGGCAGCCATCAATTGTTGAACTAGGTTGTGCTGACGTTCAACTAAAGAGTCGATGCTTACAGCAAGAATACTAAATTCATCTGGCACAACATGGAAATTCAAACGCTGAGTTAAGTCACCTTTAGCAGCAGTATCAAGAGCATTAACTGTCGTATAAAGCGCACCACGAATAAATGTTGAAATGTAATAAATTGAAATTATTACAAATAATACACATAAAGCCGCGATGTAATAGATATATTGAACATGTTCTATCAGATTTTGGCTTTCTAAATCGATAGGTTTGATCAACGCTTTTTTGTCTGGTGAAACCTTACTAATTGCTGTGTTTTCTATAACGCCACCACCCGATTGAGCAATCCCTTTCTGCTCATGGGATAAATTGGCTATATCGATTAATTTTCCTTCGATGTTAAGTTGAGACAAAGCTTCAAGTTCTACAGTTTGTATGATTCTCATTTGTTGATTGAGTGACTCAACTTGATTTTCAAGATATCGCTCGATATGGGCGTTATTGACTTGAACGCTCATTATGTAAGTCAGCACAATTAATGGCAATATTGCAAAAAATGCCAAGGCAATGAACTTCTGTCTTACGGTCATTTGGATTAACAGTCCGTCAATCCATCGAAATTTTACTTCTTTCATAAATATCTTATCCGCTATGAATGCAAGGGATTTGTGTCTAGGCACACAGTTTAATCGACCATAAGAGACAAAGCTTAACTAACAATTTAGTATTTGTGATCTGAGTGGTGCATTTGTAGTCTAAATGTTTTTATTGTTATATATATCCTACATTTTAGGGCTCGAAATTGTGTGCAATAAACCAGTATTTTTTCTAATTATCTAGAGTCATGTAAACCAAGGAATTTTTTATTCTTAAAGCAGTTTTTGTATTCCTTCGATTTTACAAAGAAAAAAAGCCTTAGCCCCTAGTCAAAAACGCTGTGATAACGTAAAATTTTCCTTTTTTTTAAATCCGTCAATATGTATGTTTTCACTAGGATCAGAGTTTTTTCTGAATCTTAGTTTTGGTATGCAGTGGAACCTACAATGCAACAACTTACAGACATCGTATCTAAAGCCTTAAAAGTGATAGAGCAAACCAACGATTTGAAAGCGTTGGATGACATCAGAGTTGATTTTTTAGGTAAAAAAGGTCAAATCACCGCAATGATGCGTATGATGGCTACCTTGTCTCCTGAAGAAAAGCCAGCCTTTGGTCAAGCCGTCAATGATGCTAAGCAAAGCGTTCAACGTGCTTTAAATACAAAAATTGAGAACATTAAAGCTGAACTACTCGCTGAAAAGCTAAAAACAGAAAGCATTGATGTAACTTTACCAGGTCGCAGTCTTGAGCTTGGTGGCTTGCACCCAGTAACTAGAACTATTGAAAGAATTGAAACTTTCTTTGGTGAATTAGGCTTTAGTGTTAAGCAAGGCCCAGAGATTGAAGATGACTTCCATAATTTTGATGCCTTGAATATCCCTGCACATCATCCAGCACGTGCTGACCATGATACTTTCTATTTTAACCCTAAGTTAGTACTGCGTACTCAAACTTCAGGTGTTCAAATTCGCACTATGGAACAAGAGCAGCCGCCATTACGTATAATTTCTCCAGGTCGCGTTTACCGTAACGACTACGACCAAACTCATACGCCGATGTTCCATCAGGTGGAAGGCTTGATGGTGGATGAACATGCTACTTTTGCAGAATTAAAAGGTATCTTGCACGACTTCTTACGTAATTTCTTTGAAGATGATTTAGAGGTACGTTTCCGTCCATCTTATTTCCCATTCACTGAGCCTTCAGCAGAAGTGGATGTAAAAGGTAAGAATGGTTGGTTAGAAGTATTAGGTTGCGGCATGGTACATCCAAACGTATTAAGAAGCGTTGGAATTGACCCTGAAAAATATTCTGGTTTCGCATTCGGTATGGGCGTAGAGCGTCTTACCATGCTGCGTTATGGCGTAAACGACTTACGCTCATTCTTTGAAAACGATTTACGTTTCCTTAAGCAATTTAAATAACGGAGCAAAGATACAATGAAATTTAGTGAATCATGGCTTCGTGAGTGGGTTAATCCTGCTATTGATACTGAAGCATTATCAGAACAAATCACCATGGCTGGTCTAGAAGTTGATGGTGTAGTTCCAGTTGCTGAAGAGTTTACTGGCGTGGTCGTTGGTGAAGTAGTTGAGTGTGGTCAGCACCCAGATGCGGACAAGCTTCGTGTTACTAAGATTAATGTGGGCGAAGAAGAGCTGATTGATATCGTTTGCGGTGCGCCAAATTGCCGTTTAGGTTTAAAAGTTGCGGTTGCAATGGTAGGTGCAAAACTACCAGGCGATTTCAAAATCAAAAAAGCAAAACTTCGTGGTCAACCATCTTTCGGTATGCTTTGCTCATACACTGAGCTAGGTATCGATATTGAAAGTGACGGTATTATTGAGCTGCCACAGGATGCTCCTGTAGGTAAAGATATTCGTGAATATTTAAATCTAAATGATAAAATCATCGATGTAGACCTAACTGCAAACCGCGCAGATTGTTTAGGTATGGTTGGTTTAGCCCGTGAGGTTGCTGTACTTAACCGTACTACAGCGACTGAGCCAACTTGGGAAGCCGTTACTGCAACCACTTCTGGTAAGCCAAGTGTCAATGTTACTGAGTCATCGGCTTGCCCTCGTTATTTGGCTCGTAGCGTAAAAGGTATTAACGTAAAAGCGGAAACGCCTTTATGGATGCAAGAAAAGTTACGTCGTAGTGGTATTCGTTCAATCGATCCAATCGTCGATGTAACTAACTATGTATTGATTGAGTTCGGTCAACCGATGCACGCATTTGATGAAGCTAAAGTTACTGGTGACATTCAAGTACGTTATGGAAATGGTGAAGAAAAGCTGACTTTACTTGACGGCAATGAAATCACTGTGGCTAATGAAGCGCTGGTTATCGCTGATGATAATGGTCCATTAGCATTAGCGGGTATTTTTGGTGGCGAAGCTTCAGGCGTTACCGTTGAGACTCAAGATATCATTCTTGAGTGCGCATTCTTTGCGCCAATGGCAATCCGTGGTAAAGCGCGTCAATACGGTTTGCATACTGATTCTTCACATCGATTTGAACGAGGTGTTGATCCACAAATCCAACATAAAGTAATGGATCGTGCGACTCGTTTAATTCTAGACATTTGTGGCGGTGAAGCCGGTGAGATTGTAGAAGCTGTTGCTGAACAAGAATTGCCAACTGAAAACACGATTACACTTCGTCGCTCTCGCTTAGATAGCCGTTTAGGTCACCACATTGGTGATGCTGATGTAGTAGAGATTTTGCAGCTATTAGGTTTCACAGTTGAAGGTAAAGATAATAGCTGGGAAGTGACGACTCGTACTTATCGTTTCGATATGGCGATTGAAGATGACTTGATCGAAGAAGTTGCTCGTATTTATGGTTATAACAATATTCCAAATACAGCACCGCACGCATGTTTGGTTATGTCCGATCACAAAGAAGTAAACTTACCACTTCGCAAAGTTCGTCAAACGTTAATCACTCGTGGCTTTCAAGAAGCGATTACTTATAGTTTTGTTGACCCTAAATTGCAGCAGTTGGTTCATCCAGAACAAAAAGTTATGGAACTGCCAAATCCGATTTCTAGTGAAATGTCGGTAATGCGTTTGTCTATGTTCACTGGTCTTTTGACTACCGTGGCATACAACCAAAAACGTCAGCAAGGTCGTGTACGCTTGTTTGAAACAGGTTTACGATTTGTACCAGATGAAAATGAAGAGTCTGGTGTTCGTCAGCAACAAATGATCGGGGCCGTAATTGCGGGCACTAATATGGACGAACATTGGTCAATGGAAAGCAAAGCCGTTGATTTCTTCGATCTTAAAGGTGATTTAGAGGCGATTATAGGCTTGACAGCAGACGCTTCAGAATTTACTTTTAAAGCCTGTCAGCATTCTGCGCTACATCCGGGGCAATCTGCTGAAATACTAAGAAATGATCGAGTAATCGGTTATATCGGTGCAATTCATCCAAGTTTGGAAAAGCCTTTTGGCTTGAATGGAAAAACCATTGTTTTCGAAGTTGAATTAGATGCTTTGTTGCAACAGAAGATCCCTTTTGCACAAACTGTTTCTAAATTCCCTGCGAACAGACGTGATATTGCTGTTGTTGTAGATGACTCCATCTCAGCTGGAAATATTGTTGATGCAATTCAAAAAGTAGGCGATAATCAGTTAGTTGGAGTAAACCTGTTCGACGTTTACCAAGGTAAAGGTATCGAAGAAGGCAAAAAGAGTCTAGCTATTGCACTGACATTACAAGACACTACTCGTACACTGGAAGAAAAAGAAATTACAGAGCAAGTTGAGTCTATAGTTTCTGTTCTTAAAAAAGAGTTCAACGCATCGTTGAGGGATTAAAGTATGGCACTTACCAAAGCCGAAATGGCAGAACATCTCTTTGAAGAGCTTGGTATCAACAAGCGGTTAGCTAAAGAGATTGTTGAGATGTTCTTTGAAGAAATTCGTGGAGCACTTGAAAATGGTGAGCAGGTCAAGCTATCTGGCTTTGGCAATTTTGACCTTAGGGATAAGAATCAAAGACCGGGAAGGAATCCAAAAACGGGTGAAGATATTCCAATTTCTGCACGTAGGGTGGTTACTTTCCGCCCCGGGCAAAAGTTGAAAAGTCGTGTAGAAAAATCTAACGCGGCGAATTAAAATCCTTACTAAAGACCACCTAATCGGTGGTCTTTCTCTTTTTCCGATAGACTCACTTATTTTTGAACTTTCTTCATTTTTTATACTCTACATTAGGGTATAATTTAGAATACTTATTCTAGTCACAATTGATTTACATATCTCTGTATAAGTGTTTAGATTATGGTACTCTACCCATAAATAATAATTATAAATATAGCTGTATGATTGAGGAAGCCAGTTTGTCCTGCAAAAAAAGTAAATTGAATTGCGACTTTAAAGCAGAATTATTACACCCTAAGCATTGGCTTTCTTGGGTCGGCGTCGCGATACTATTTTTAATCGGTCTGCTTCCAGCTAAAGCTAGAGAGTTTATCGCCTCTAGACTTACAAACTTCGTTTATAAGCTCTCAAAAAAACAAGTTAAAATATGTAAAGCCAACCTCAAAGCTTGTTTCCCTCAGAAATCAGATGATGATATTGAAACTTTAGTTAGAAACAATATTAAATACTTTTTGATGACGCTATTGGCTCAAACTGAATTGATGACTTGTAATAAGAAGAAACTTCAGTCGTCAGTCTCTTTAACAGGTCATCAACATATCAAAAAAGCTCGCGATGATGGCAAGCCAATAATTTTTGTATCTCCACATGTGTGGGGACTTGAGCATGCAGGTTTAAGATTAAGTACTGAATTACCCATGATGGCGATGACTAAGGCCCATCGAAACCCTGTTTTCCAGTGGTTATCTGTAAAAATACGTAGTAGTCATGGTGGCCATGTCTATAAAAGAGAAGCAGGTATTCGTGCTATGATTTCTGCGTTAAAAGAAGATAGAAGTTTTTTTTACTTGCCTGATGAAGACTTAGGTCCAGAGCAAAGTGTACTAGCTCCATTTTTCAATACAGTTAAGGCCACATTGCCCGTAGTTGGTCGACTAGCAAATGCTGGTAATGCTGTTGTTTTGCCTGTTTGTGTTGGGTATTCAAAACAAAATCATCGTTTCGAAGTCGAAGTGATGGCTGCTTGCAATTTAAACTCCATTAAGTGTAAGCAGTCTGAAGCTCAGTGTTTAAATGATATGATTGAACGTTCAATCATGGCTCATCCTGAACAATACATGTGGTGTTTAAAAGTACTAAAAACACGACCAGAAGGTGAAGCATCATTGTATTAACAATCTAATTCAGTATTATGTTTCAAACTAAAATAGTTAGGGACATAATAATGAAAAAGAGCTTATTAGCTTTAGCGCTCACAACAGCAATAGTCGGAGTCACTGCATGTAGTGGCTCTTCTAACATAGAACCGGTTCAGCCTCCTCTGCAAACCCAAATTAAAAACCAAGCATTCGTAAAGTTTTCTGATCAGTTTATCGAAAACCTTTGGAAGCAATTTCCAACATGGGCAATATACAGTGGTTATCATAAATATGATGATCAGCTGGTTATCCCTAATGAAAACAGTCGAATTCAAACACTTTCTTTTGTTAAAAAGCAGCGTGATGCTTTAAAACAAATTAAGCTTTCTACCTTAACGACTAGTCAGTCCATTGATTATCGCTTGATTGAAAATGTTCTTGATAAAGTCGAGTGGGGGATTAACAGTGCTAAGGCATGGCAATGGAACCCTGCACAATATAATGTTGCTGGTGGCTTTGCTCAAATCATCAATGAAGATTTTGCACCACTCGACCACAGATTAAAATCTGTGCTTAATCGAATGAAATATGTAGCTGATTATTATCAAGCAGCAAAAAACAATATTTTTAACCCAACTTTGGAGCATACGCAGCTAGCGATTCAACAAAATAAAGGAGGACTTGGAGTCTTCTCTGATGAACTCATCCAAAAAGCTGAAGCATCTGGCTTATCTGATGCTGATAAAAAATTGTTTGCTCAGAGAGTTAAGCGAGTCCGAACGGCGATCAATGGCTATGTCACTTGGCTTCTAGATTTAGAAAAAGATCTAACTAAAAATGGTGCTCGCAGTTTTCGTATTGGCGAAAAGTTGTACGAACAAAAATTTGCGCTTGATATCCAATCTGGAATGACGGCTAAACAACTTTACACTAAAGCCGTAGCTGATAAAAACCGTGTTCAAGCGGAAATGGTTAAATTAACAGATGAATTATGGCCAAAGTATTTTTCTGAACCACAACCAACAGATAAAAAGCAGGCAGTTCGTATGCTTATTGATAAATTATCTGTAAGGCACGTTAAGCGTGATGACTTTGTGGCTGAAGTAAAAAAACAAATTCCAGAGCTTGTAGATTTTGTTAATAAAAAACAATTGATCACGCTTGACCCATCTAAGCCTTTAGTCGTTCGTGAAACACCTGCGTATATGCGTGGTTTTGCTGGTGCATCTATTAGCGCGCCAGGCCCTTACGATAAGCATGGTAATACTTATTATAATGTTACTCCACTTGATGCAATGACTGAGGCACAAGCAGAAAGCTATTTGCGTGAATATAATCATTGGATTTTGCAAATTCTAAATATTCACGAAGCAATACCTGGTCATTACACTCAGCTGGTATATTCAAATGAATCTCCAAGCTTAGTTAAGAGCTTATTCGGTAATGGTGCTATGGTTGAAGGCTGGGCTGTTTATACAGAACGTATGATGCTTGAAGAAGGCTATAGTAACTTTGAACCTGAAATGTGGTTAATGTATTACAAGTGGAATTTACGGGTAATATGCAACACCATTTTGGATTACAGCATTCAAGTTAAGGGTATGACTAAACAGCAAGGCTTGGATTTATTGATGAATGAAGCTTTCCAAGAACGTGCTGAAGCTGAAGGAAAGTGGCGTCGTGCGACGTTGAGCCAAGTACAGCTAACCAGTTACTATTCGGGTTATAGAGAAATTTATGATTTCCGAGAAGAATATAAACAAAGATTAGGCAGTAAGTTTGACTTACGCCAATTTCATGAAAAATTCCTAAGCTATGGAAGTGCGCCTGTAAAATACATCCGTCAACAGATGCTGTCAGAATTAAATTAATGCTATTTAAGTAAGAAGTAGTGCAAATAAAGGTTGCATTACTTCTTCTACTCTTTCCTATAAAAAATCAGGTCTTATTTTTTATTCTTGCTAAGCTTAATAGCGATCGGCATTGAAGTGAGATCAAGTAATTCCTCTTTGATGTTCAATGATGTTAGTAAGTATTGGAGTAGATCATGTCATACAACGGATTGTTTGTTGCTGCTTTTTCACTATTTCTGGCTGCCTGTAATGATGGCTCATCTTCGAATGACAAAGGTACTGCCATAGCAGTAATCGCTGACGATTACATGCAAAATGTTGTCGTTTGTTCTGACTGCAATAAAAATATGCTGTGTGATATAAAAGAAAAGCAATCAACCTCAAATGAAGACGGATTTGTTTTTTCGAACGAACTAGACATGAAATGCCCTTTATTAGCAAATGTTGCACTTGACTCAAAGATGAAAGCAACTGCAAAACAATCAGAAGTTGAGTTTAAAATGGTATCTCCAGTAGGTTGTGAAAACATCAGCCCTATGTCGAGCTTACTAAGCCAAGAGATAAGTTCAACTGTAACTAAACCTAAAGCTAAAAATGCATTGAAATTAGCGATGCTGACAGATCTCGACATTTGTATGGACTTCTTAGAAATTAAAAATGATTCAGATGCTACTCCGTTTGAAAAGCATGAAGCAGAAATATATAAAACCATTTCTCAGGATTATATTGCCGATTACTCTCGCCGTAGTGAATTAATCGAGCAGAATAGTGATTTAAGTAATTTATCAGGTAAGTACCTTCATGAACTCATTACTTACCGAGTTTGGCGTAGACTTGATAAGTATCGCAGCAGCCCAACACTAGGATTAACTACCTCTACATCAACAAGCTCTCAAGTAGTAAACAATAATGACTCATCGGATGATGAAGCTGGGGATTTAGGCTACGAAAATTACTTAAATCAAGAATTAGATGATGCGACAAGTGTTAACTTATTCTTCACTTTTAACGGTAATACTGGTGCAGATTTGATTAGATTTCATGAAGACTTAAACGAACTTAAAACGACTAGTCTTCGTTACAATGATGGGGTCCTAACTGAATTCCAAAATTATTTTAAACCAGCACAAAATGAAACAATAGAAAGGCCGAGCGTATTAGGTAAAAATGGTTATTTAGGTATTACCAGTTCCAATGACTCTCTTACTTCACTTAGTATCTATTATGATCATAAATTTTTTGATGAAACAATTCAGATTGGAGCAGTTAGCGAACAAATCAATGGTTTGGAATTAACAAACCGTACATACAAAGAGCTGGATTACGTCTTAACATCAGATTTGTTTTTCATTGAAGGATTACCTGTTCGTATTTTAATGGACGGGTTTGGCGGTATTTCTTCGTGGGCAAAGGCGACTAAGGGCAGTGACATTACATTTCCAGACAATAATTCTTCTTTTGCATATAGAACAAACGTTGTTCCTTTAGTTAATACTGTTATCTTTGAAGATACAGGAAATTGCTCTCCTCAAGCCGATGATCCAATCAGTAATTTATGCAATTATATTGATGTTATTAGGCCTAATGTTCGAACTAAAGGTGCAAAGAAGGTTTCAACTTATTTCAATACAAAAACAAAATCTGGATATATATATCAAGCAACAGTTGATGAAATACCGGACGTTTTGTATTTAGGTACGATTGGAAATGATACTCCGCTGAATGGTACCCATTTACTTGCTTATAAGTTCTCTAAAGAAGAGTTCAAAATTGCCTTTGTTAAAGGTGACTTGAATTCAATAACCCTAGAGGAAAATGGTAGTTCAGAAAATATTAACCTCAAATTTTTTAATGGTGCTGAGGACATTACTAATAATGATCTCTATGCAACAGCGAACTGGGGAATATCAAACGTAAATGGTCATGAGATAGCGGTAATCACTATTCCAAACTCAATAAGGCAGTTATTGCCTCAGTTACCACGTTTGCTCGCTATTACAAAATTGGGTGGTTTTGATAGATATGGAGACTTCGTGCAGCGCTTTGGTGCCAGAGGGCAAGAGCTCCTAGGAGTTGACCAGACAGTATTTTCTGTAGTCGAAGAAGCTTTGAACCAAAGCCAATCTAAATAAATGAATTAATTAATTTTATACATCTTCCTATGCATGGTATTTGGCAGTTCTGCAACTGCCAAATCTAATGACTTATTCATGTGTGCCAATAGTAAAGTACTATTTTCCTCCCTTTCTCTTATTTCATAACGCAAAGCTACTCATTTGTTGATATATGTTTATTAAATATGCTGATTTGATATATTACGGGGGTAATTTTAAAAGGGATATAACAATGAATAAAAATCTACAGCCGTTCGTTCTTGTAGGTGCAATCGCAGCTATCGGTTCTGCGCAAGCACATGAAGATAAATTTCAATGGCTCGAAGATGTGCATGGCAAGAAGCCAATGCAATGGGTAAGTAAAAAAAATGAAAATTCTGCCACACAGATAAAAGCATACCCAAAATTTAATCAATTGGTTGAGAATAGCCTTGCTGTCTACAACTCTAAAGCTCGAATTCCATATGCTAGTCGACGTGGTGATTATCTTTATAATTTCTGGAAAGATGAAAATAATACTCGTGGAGTATATCGCCGCACCACGATGAATGAATATCTAAAAGAAAATCCAAAGTGGGAAACTGTTCTTGATATCGATGCCTTAGGAAAAAAAGAAGGGGTTAACTGGGTTTATAAAGGAATGCGCTGCCAGTACCCTGAAAACGAAAGGTGTTTAGTTAGTCTTTCACGTGGTGGAGCCGATGCTGTAGAAGTTCGAGAGTTTAATCTTTCTACTAACTCATTTGTTCCTCAATCAGAAAAGCCGTTTTTCTTACCAGAAGCCAAATCTAATGTATCTTGGATTGACAAAGATACATTGTTTGTTGGTACCGATTTTGGAGACGGTAAAAGTATGACCGATTCAGGTTATCCGCGAGTTGTAAAAATATGGAAACGTGGTGAACCGCTTTCAAAAGCTAAACTTGTATTTGCTGGCGATAAAAGCTCTGTATCGATTGGTGGTTATGTCGCCTATGATGATAAAACGCCACTGCCATTGGTGTATGACAGCACTACATTTTATACGGCAGATTATAAAGCCTATCAAAATGGCAAATTGATAGATTTACCATTACCAAAAGATGCCGATATTTCAGGCTACTTTAAAGGTAATTTATTCATTGAACTCAAGTCTGAATTAAAATCAAATGGTAAAACTATTAAGCAAGGTTCTATAGTATTCACTCCAGTTGATAAATTGATTGCTCAAAAGCCTGTCTTTACCTTATTTGCTGAGCCGACAAAAACTACAGCCATTTCTGGAATTAGTTTTACCAAAAATTCAGTATTTATTAATTGGTTAGATAACGTAAAAAGTAAACTGGTTCGCTATCAACAAGATGAAAATGGCAAGTGGCAAGACTCGGTGGTTCCATTCCCTGAAAACGGCTCAATAAGCGTATCTAATGTTCAAAGGGATAGTGATGAGTTCTTTGTAAGTTACAAAAGTTTTTTAGAACCATCGACTCTGTATCGTGTTGATGGTAAATCCCTTAAATATTTGCATAATTCGGGGCTATCCGATCACTGAATTCGGGATTATCCGATCACCTATTTCGGCATAATCCGATCATCGAATTCGGTATTGTCCGATCATTTTTTGCTTAAGTCCGAAATGAGTGATCGGATAATAGCGAAATCCATTTTTCTCTTTTTAAACCAATAGCTAACTATCCTTAATCCTGTTTATTTCAGGCTTAAGGAAAAGAAATGTCTAGAAAGAGAATTGAAATGAAAAAAGTTAGAGAGCTGTTAAGGCTGAAGTTTGACTGTCAGCTATCAAACAGAAATATCGCTGGCTGCTTAAACATTGGTGCAGCAACGGTTTCAGAAATCTTAAGCCGCTTTAAGTTGAGCCAATTAGGCTGGCCATTACCC
>NZ_ML014840.1 GCF_003675895.1 Parashewanella curva | reverse complement strand
ACGACAGAAGCCTTTTGGCATGCTTAAAATTTGGTAAACCGTATGAGAACACTACAAGATCTATGTTGTTTTTTTGTTAATGGTTGAAAATGTACGGATACTTAAATCACCATGCGAAATGTAGGTTTGACAATCTTGCTGTTTTAAATAAGCGTAAGCTTGTTCTGCTGATATTTGACAGGTAGATAGTGGCCGTCTAGAGGTTAATTTTGTTTGACTAGGTGTAACTTTTGCTCTGGTTTCAGAATCCGTATGAAATGAAAGCATTTGAGCAGACGTTTTCCCTACGGGTTCTGTGAGCTTTGAAGTAGCGTGAAAACTGTATCTTTTTGGTTCATTCCCTATCACACCACAGGAACCCATAATTGCTCTCTGTGCATTAGTCAATGCATAAGACGCAGTATCTTGGGTGTGAGCTTGATTTATCGCTGCCAAAATATTCTGATTCGAAATGGGTGGTAATAATTACTATAGCTTTTCTGTGAAAAGTCTCCGTTAAATGTTTTTGATATGTTTTTAACATGTTTTCTGATGCAGCAGTAAAAAAGCTCCTTCGGAGCTTTTTATTTAAATAATTCGATTTTTCTCAAGCATCTCTTTACGAGCCTGCTCTTTTTCCATTCGTCGCTTACGACGATCACAGGGATCATCACAATCACATGCTTTCTCAATACCAATCGCGCCTAAACCACCGCAACTGCCTTCAACGGCTTTGCGCTTTACAAGGTAGCCGATAGACATCAATAAAAAGAAGACTAGCAATACAACAAAGGCGGCGATAAAGGTGCTCATACTTGCTCCGAATAACTCTAACTATTTCGAACTTGGTACATAAGGTTTAAAAGCATCACTATAAATGACTTTAAACCCATCTTTATGTTTTTCGATAAGCATTATCGCTAAGTTCTCTTTTTTAGCAAGCTCTAATGCACGCTTCGTCCCTAATACCATCATGGCGGTTGAGTAACCATCGGCCATCATACAAGATGGATGTAATACGGTCGCAGATACCAGTTTATGTTGTACAGGATATCCCGTATTAGGGTCGATAATATGAGTATAGCGTTTACCGTTTTCTTCAAAGTAATTTCGGTAATCACCAGAGGTCGCCATCGCCATGCTACCCGGTTGGATAACCTCTTGAACTGCACGTTTATCAGAAACTGGCTTTTCAACTGCTATTCGCCAAGCACTACCATCGGCTTTTTTACCTTTAACCTTAAGCTCACCACCAATTTCAACCAAGTAACCGCTGATGTGGTATTTGTCCATTATGCTCGACACTTTATCGACACCAAAGCCTTTTGCAATGGTTGATAAATCGGCATATAAATCATTGCTACCTTTGGTTAGGGTTAAACCGTTTATTTCAATCGCGTTGATATTGACTTTTGCTTTAGCCGTATTAATGTCAGCCTGAAGTGGTGGCTCTACTTTCGGTTTGTCAGGACCAAACCCCCAAAGGTTAACCAATGGACCCACTGTAATATCTAGTGAGCCATGAGACTGCTTTTGTAACAATTTTGAGGCTTTCAGTACCTTAACTAAATCAGCCGATACCGTAATGCTCTCGCCCTTTTTTAACTTATTAAAACGCGACAACTCAGATTGAGGGCGATAGGTAGACATCTGATCATTAACTAACTCCAACGCTTTATCAATTTCTGCTTGTAATGTTTTGGTGTCTGGCGTGTTGTCATTAGGGACGTATTTTATATGGTAAGTTGTCCCCATGGTATTGCCAGCTAACGCTTGCTCCCCAACAGGCTTACTACAACCAGAAAGTGCTAACAGTGAAAATAACGACACCAACAAAAACCAATATTTGTGTTTTAACAGCCCATTCATTACAAGCTTCCTTTGATAAAAAAGTTTGCGTATTCTATCAATAAAAGCTATTAAAATTATACGTTAGTTGTACTCATCTCTCTTTCTAGTCGTTCTTTTGTTTGTTTTTTATATTTTTTGATTTTTTCAACCATTTTTTGATCAACGGCTAGTTTTACCGCATCGTCAAGTTTTAAGGGCTCTAAAGATACAGGGTTCACCTGTTTTTTTGTTAGCCATCTAATTAAAGCCGCTTTACTAAAGTAAATTGGAACTTGTGCTTTCGAAGAAAATATAACAATTGGGTCTACCAATAAACACTGAGTGATTGGGCATCTCAGCTCAAAGGGGGCATTCTTCTCAGCCTCTTCATCAACATAGCTTACACCTATCTTTGTTATATTTTGAACAGAAGGTTTTCGTGATTTTTCCTGTAAACCTAGATTAGAGATAACTGTAAGGTACTCTTCAAGTTTTATTTCAAACTGCTTAAATAACGCACTATTTTGATTTACTGCAAAGAGCACCTGATACTCTTTAGGCAGTGCGCTAAGGAACGGTGTGAGCGACTCTTGTTTCTGTATATATGATCTAATATTCAGCTCATCGTAAAATTGCTTTGCAACGGGCAAATATTTCTGGCACTCAGCAATAAACTTCGATCGAACATCGAATCCTGCACATAATGAAGATAAAGTTAGGCTAGGCTCATCGATATAGCCGCCTTGAGGCAACCATGTATGACTTGTTTTAAATTCACCGAGCATCAGGTTTTTGAGATGTCCCGTTTGTAGGAAAGGCAGTCTACTCAAGATAAGCTGCCAGCATGCTATACGTTTTGTAATATCATCTTTTCCTAGGTAGACGTCAGATCTTATCGGAGCCTCTCCTATCATTAGTAAACAGAAGTAGGCTAAATGTGGGACGTTAAGAAGAGGTAAAACATCACAGGCTTCAACTAACCTTGAACCTCTGTCTCCTCTAACCTCAAAATCAGGGAATCGACTGGTATCAGGCAAAGGGAGGTTACTCGCACCGGAGTTAGCAAGCGCCATTATGTGTTTAGGCTTTAAGCTGTCATTTTTTAATGCCTGCACAAGTTGTATTGCTAACTTTTCATCGAAATCTCCATCATAGGGATTAGAATCTTGACCATGAAAGAGTAACTTTAATACCTCTTGAGAGTTCACTGTCGATAATAACCGATAGCAGTCATACAAACTCAATTTCTGCTTTAACTTATGGTTTCGGCATAAAGTCAAAAGCAATTCACCAGAGGTTTCTTCTGATAAATACGGTGCAGGAAGAGCAAGCCGTTTGGCTAATGCTTTAGCTGAAGAATCACCACAAAGGCGGCTTACTGTGTCAAGCATATTTCCTTTAGTGAGGACACCTCTTTTTTCAGCGGCCAATAAAACCTTAGTACACCGTTCTTGCAGCCTGTTTGTAGAAAGGACAAGGCGATTTATCAAATATACAGATAAAATATCATATTCAGCTGCTACCCTATAGCAAATCCGAATCACGACTTCCAGTTTATCTGAACCATATAAATTCGCAGAAGCATCTAGGCATTGTTGGCTAGCCCATTGTTCAAGCTCCTTGATACATACCATACTCTTCCCATCTATTGGGACTAGAGCCTTTTTTAACTTGTCCAAGGTTAATGTCTTATCATTTACCAGCATCTCCCTAAGCGCTTTTTTACAATCCTTTTTAAACAATACATCACGTTTAATAATTTCAATATCATAGTCCTTTAAATTCAAGTTTAAGCCAAAGGTATGCCACTCAGTTTGAAGACAACTAAAGCCACATAAGAATGACTCTAAATGCCTCCTAGCCTCCCCTTCCACTACAGTGCCTAAAGGTATCTGATGCTCATAAGCCCAACATGAAATAATATGAGAAATACCATGTACTTGAACATCAAAGCCTTCATGATTAGGAGCAAATGTCTTATGAATAGCTTGAAATATAACAGCTAGTGATAACTGCTCTACTTGAGAAAACACCTTCATTAAGCACTGTTGACCCGTGCTATATATTGAAGGTTCTACTTCAAATAAGGATTCAGCATCAACACCTAAAAGAACGCCCATAACCATTGGATTGTGTATTGCACAGCCAGACTCCTTTAACAATGCTTCCGCTTCTGTTGCTGTCAAAGTTTCACTTTCGATTACATGCATAGGAGGGGCTGTGACACCAAGAGGGGCAAACAGTAAGGAGCGGTTCCGTTTCTCTTTTGGGCTCATCTCTTCTGAAGTCTTAAGCCAATGACCAAGAGCTGACTCTGTTTGAGTAATAGTCATACTGTGTGAAATAGAAGTCGAATGCGAACCTTGTTCAACTTTCTGTTGTTCTTTCTGAAAATCAGGCTCTGGTGCATTTGAAGCACTTATAGATGATGCAGACAAAATAAACACTCTAAAATCAATAGGTTTATGTTAGGGTTTGTTGAACGTTCATGCTTGAATTTTGTGCTATTTGAGCACTTTTCTGTTCAAGGCGTGAACAGTGAAGCTTAGTAATCTAAGTAAGCTGGTCACAACACAGAACAGCAAGTGCTCAAAAGCATCGAAGACAGCGTAAATTGGTACTTCTTTTGAAACAGAAAGCTGCTTCGTTATCGTTTGTTTATGTGGCAACGAAGTAACGACAGTTTTGTATGTCGGTAATAACTACACCGCACAAACTCCGCCTTGCATAAGATAACCAATTTGTCGCTGCAAAAATAAGCACGAAAGATCAACAGACCCTAATTATATCTAAAGGTTACAACCGATTAAGTTAAGACTTGTTAATATCAGTAAACATATTGAAAGGCTAGTAATGCCCATAGTAGTTTCATGTGTTCTTTCCTGCTCTATAGCTTCAGCTGAAATTCGACTGTTACGGGAGTATGAAATGGCTAATTGTTTATAATGATATAAGGCGTAAAGGAGATGTGAGTAATCCCCTTTACACCTAGTGAACTCTTAAATTGTAAAATTGAAATCAAATTCCATTTAGAATAGCAATTATCGAACACTCTTTAGGTATGGCTTAAAAGCGTCACTGAAAGTCACTTTATAACCCGTTTTACCTTTTTCAACCATCATCACAGCTAACTTGTGCTTCATGGCAAATTGCATTGCTTTTTCTTTGCCCATCACCATCATCGCTGTGGCATAGCCATCAGCCATCATAGTGTTTTTACTCATAACGGTTACGGATACTAAATTATGCTGGATAGGGTAGCCCGATACGGGATCAATAATATGCGAATATCGCTTACCATTTTTTTCAAAAAAATGTCGCTGTTCGCTTGAAGTAGCAACTGCCATATCTCTAGGGTCAAGATATTTGATTCGCTTGTTTGGATACTTAAGAGCAATGTGCCATTGTTCGCCATTAGCTTGTGTTCCTTTTACTCGGAACTCTCCATCAATCTCGATTTGGTAATTATTTATACCATAGTGAGATAACACTGAAGCCATTTTATCTACGCCAAAGCCTCTCGCAATGGGAGACAAATCAATATAAACATCGTTAGTTGCTTTTTGTAGGTAACGTCCCTTTATCATCACCGCATTTAAATTAACTTTTGCTTTGGCTGCATCTATTACAGATTGCTTTGGTGGACGATTGTATCGACTCTGTGGACCAAAACCCCAAACGTTAACCAATGGACCAGCACTGACATCAAGCGCGCCATCTGTTTCTTTTTGCAAAAATTTAGCGAACTTGATAACGGTAATAAAGTCTTTTGAAACTTTAAGCTTTTGACCTTTTTTAAGCTTGTTGAAGCGAGAGATCTCTGACTTAGGACGATGGGTGGACATTTGATCACTAATCAATTCCAAGGCGCTTTTAATATCATCGTGTATCGTTTGCGAATAAGCATCTGTTTCAGCGACATACTTTACTTTATAGGTAGTACCCATGGTGCTACCTATAAAGATACAGCTTTGCCGCTTTTTTGAGTACTTTCCATTGTTTGACTACACCCAACTATAAAAGCTGTCATAGTGGCAATTAACAATAAACTTACTTCCTTATACTTCTTGAAAAGGTTCACCTATGAATTCCTTAGAGAAATGAATTTCGCAATTAAAGCTTAATACAAATACAAAAGTCTGCGAGTAATCTGGTTGATACATTCAAGAGTACTAACTTCCATGAGTTCAAGAGCCTCGTAATAGAGCTCTTCCAAGCACCAAAAAAAGCCGTAAGACTTTACAATCTTACGGCTCATAACTTGTTAGAAGCTCAGGCTAATTAGCCACCGAAGTCATCCAGTAGGATGTTTTCGTCTTCTACACCAAGATCTTTTAGCATGCCAATAACAGCAGCATTCATCATTGGAGGGCCACACATGTAGAACTCACAATCTTCTGGTGCTTCATGGTCACGTAGATAGTTTTCATACAATACGTTGTGGATGAAGCCTGTGTATCCGTCCCAGTTATCTTCTGGTTGTGGATCTGAAAGTGCTACGTGCCAGTCGAAGTTATCATTTTCAGCCGCTAGACCATCAAAGTCTTCAACATAGAACATTTCACGCTTAGAACGAGCACCGTACCAGAAGCTCATCTTACGCTTAGACTGAAGACGCTTAAGCTGATCGAAGATGTGGGAACGCATTGGCGCCATACCAGCACCACCACCAACGAATACCATTTCAGCGTCAGTTTCTTTCGCGAAGAATTCACCGAATGGACCAGAGATGGTTACCTTGTCGCCTGCTTTTAGGCTCCAGATGTACGATGACATCTTACCGCAAGGTAGGCTTAGATCACGTGGCGGTGGCGTAGCAATACGCACGTTCAACATGATGATGCCTTCTTCTTCTGGGTAGTTCGCCATTGAGTAAGCACGAATCGTTTCGTCGTCTACTTTAGACTCTAACTTGAAGAAGCCAAAGTGCTCCCAGTCGCCACGATATTCTGCTGGAACATCGAAATCAGCGTACTTAACATGGTGAGCTGGCGCTTCAATCTGAATGTAACCACCTGCACGGAAAGGTACAGATTCGCCATCAGGAATAGCAAGCTTAAGCTCTTTAATGAAGGTCGCTTTGTTATCGTTAGAGATAACTTCACATTCCCACTTCTTGATACCGAAAATTTCTTCGTCTAGTTCGATTTCCATGTCGGTTTTAACATTAACCTGACAGGATAGACGACAACCGTTACGCGCTTCACCTTTAGTGATGTGGTCAAGTTCGGTAGGAAGAATATCACCACCACCCGACTTAACATTTACACGACACTGACCACAAGAGCCACCGCCACCACAAGCACTAGAAACGAAAATACCGCTTTCAGCTAATGCGCCTAATAACTTACCGCCAGCAGCGGTTTTAATGGCTTTGTCAGCATCGCCGTTGATGCCAATGGTAATATCGCCTGATGCAACCAGTTTTGACTTAGCGAATAAAATCACTAATACCAAAGCTAGGACGATCAAGGTGAACATACCTACACCTAAAATTACAATATCCATTAACTTATCCTTTAAAGGTCTGGCCTAAGGCGTCTTATAAAGAGACGCCAGAGAAAGACATGAAACCTAAGGCCATTAGACCCGCTGTGATAAAGGTAATACCTAGACCACGAAGACCATCAGGTACGTCTGCATACTTCATCTTCTCACGGATACCCGCAAGTAAAACGATAGCCAGAGCCCAACCTACACCAGAACCAATACCGAATACGACACTTTCAGTCAGGTTGTAATCACGCTCAACCATAAATGAAACTGCACCGAAGATTGCACAGTTTACGGTGATTAGCGGTAGGAAAATACCTAGCGCGTTGTACAAAGGTGGGAAGTACTTATCCAAAGTCATTTCCAAAATTTGTACTAGAGCTGCAATTACACCAATGAAGGTGATGAACTTAAGGAAGCTCAAATCAGCATCAGGGAAACCTGCCCACTTAAGTGCACCAGGAGCCAACAATGCTTGATAGATCACTTGGTTTACAGGTACAGAAATCGCCAATACTACGATTACCGCAACACCTAAGCCCATAGAGGTCGTTACTTTCTTAGATACGGCCAAGAAAGTACACATACCTAGGAAGAATGACAGTGCCATGTTTTCAATGAAAACAGAGCGAATGAATAAACTAATATAATGTTCCATCGTTCTTACCCTTTCGCTTCAACTTGATCAGGCTTGTAAGTACGGATGATCCAGATCAGAATACCAATCAAGAAGAACGCACTTGGTGGAAGCAGTAACAGACCGTTTGGTTGATACCAGCCACCTTCCGAAATCTTTTTCATGATTTCGATACCGAATAAGCTACCGTTACCGAACAATTCACGAACAAAACCAACAGCAAGAAGGATTGCACCGTAACCTAAACCGTTACCAATACCATCCATGAAACTCATCATTGGAGGAGTCTTCATTGCGTAGGCTTCAGCACGCCCCATCACGATACAGTTAGTAATGATCAGACCAACGAATACCGATAGCTGTTTCGCTACATCATAAGCGAATGCTTGTAGCACTTGATCTACCACGATTACCAATGACGCAATAATGGTCATTTGTACGATGATACGAACGCTGCTCGGGATCTGCTCACGAATGATAGAAATAAACAGGTTCGAGAATGCGGTTACTGCGGTTAATGCCAAGGTCATAACCAAGGCAGTTTCCATTTTACTGGTTACCGCAAGCGCACTACATACACCCAAGATTTGCAAAGCAATCGGGTTGTTGCTGATAATAGGACCAGTTAAAACTGATTTTAGCTCTTTAGCGTTAGCCATTAGCTTAGCCCTCCTTTACGAACTTTCTCGATGAAACGAGCAAAGCCTTCGTTACCTAACCAGAACGTTAGTGAGTGCTGTACACCATTACTGGTTAGCGTTGCACCAGAAAGAGCATCAACACCATGTACTGTCATCGCTTCTGCAGGGTTCTTAGTGACTTTAATCGCTAAGTTGCCTTTATCATCGTATAACTTCTTGCCATTCCACTTAGCAATCCACTTAGGATTTTGTACTTCACCACCAAGACCTGGAGTTTCACCACTGCCTGAGAACTTATAGTAAACTAAGTTCTCAATGGTATTCATGTCAGGCTTAACCGCAAGGAATGCGTACATTGTTGACCAAAGACCATAACCTTTAACAGGTAAAATGATGGTCTCCAGCTTGCCTTGTTCGTTACGAACCAAGTAAACAACAGCATCGTTCGCTACACGCTTAACCGATGCGATGTCGTCCTTAGGAACAAAAGAGTTTTTAGGATCACGAGATGCCTTGTCCATATCGAAAGTGTTACCGTCAATACCTTTAACAAAGTCACCTGTTTTTAGGTTTACTACTTTTGCAGTAATACGCTCGTCGTAAAGCTTTTTAACTTCAGCTTTAGTCATGGTCAGATTACGCGTATCAAGTAGGTTTGCCGCTTCTAAAATGTATTTTTGCTGGTCAAAGCTCTTGTTGTCATCTTGGATAGGCTTAAGCATTACCGCTGCCGCTGATACCAAAATAGAACAAACCAAACATAGACCAACTACAACGAGCAGGGTTCTGCTGAATGAATCTTTATTTGCGTTAGCCACGAGCGATCCTCCGCTTAATGTTACCTTGTACTACGAAGTGATCGAATAAAGGTGCAAACAAGTTAGCAAACAGAATCGCTAACATCATACCTTCTGGGAATGCTGGGTTGATCACACGAACAAACACCACCATTGCACCGATCAGCATACCGTATGCCCATTTACCTTTGTTAGTAAATGAAGCCGATACAGGGTCAGTTGCCATAAACATCATACCGAAGGCAAAACCACCTAGTACAAGGTGCCAATACCAAGGCATCGCAAACATTGGGTTAGTATCACTACCAATTACGTTCAATAGTGTCGATACTGCAATCATACCTAGCATCACACCAGATACGATTCTCCAAGATGCAATACGTGCGTAAATGATAACTAGACCACCAAGCAAGATAGCAATCGTTGACACTTCACCCATTGAGCCAGGAATGAAACCTAGGAACGCATCCCACCAGCCTTGGTCAAACGCATAGCTTAAGTGACCAGCAGCTGCTTGGCTCAGTGCTGTTGCACCAGAGAAACCGTCAGCTACAACCCAAGTGGTGTCACCTGACATGTTTAGCGGATAAGCAAAGAATAGGAAAGCACGACCCGCTAATGCAGGGTTAAGGAAGTTACGCCCTGTACCACCAAAGATTTCTTTCGCAACTACTACACCAAAGGTGATACCCAGTGCCACCATCCATAATGGAATGGTTGCTGGTAGCGTTAATGCGAAAAGCACCGAGGTAACAAAGAAGCCTTCGTTAACTTCGTGACCACGAACTGATGCAAATAGCACTTCCCAGAAGCCACCAACCACAAAGGTCACAGCATAGATAGGTAGGAAGAAACAGGCACCATACCACATAAGGGTGGTCCAGCCTGCATCTTTAGTCAGTTCAGTACCGAACAGTCCGAATAGGTCTACTTGCCATACGTCTGGCGTACCAAAACCAGCAATTAGCGCGTCTTGCGCTTGTAGACCAACGTTGTACATACCCATGAACATAGCTGGGAACGTACACGCCCAAACGGTGATCATGATACGTTTTAGATCGATGTTATCACGAACGTGTGTACGTCCACGGTTCACCTTACCTGGGGTATAAAATACCGTGTATACCGCTTCAAACAGGGCATACCATTTCTCGTATTTCCCGCCTTTTTCAAAATCAGGCTCGATACGTTCGAAAAAATTCTTCAAGCTCATTAGCCTTCCCTCTCGATCGTATCTAAACAGTCGCGAAGATATGAACCATAGTCATACTTGCCTGGACATACGAAAGTACACAATGCTAAATCTTCTTCATCTAGCTCTAACGCACCTAAAGATTGTGCGCCATCAACGTCGCCTGATAGCAGGTCACGTAGCAGCATAGTAGGAAGAATGTCTAACGGCATTACACGTTCATATGCACCAATTGGCACCATTGAACGATCAGAACCGCCGGTGCTGGTTGTGATGTTAAACAGCTTAGATGGAGACAAGTGGCTTAAGAATGCACGAGTGGCTGAGAACTTGTTAGCACCAGGCATTGCCCAACCAATGAATTCTTTTTCAGTGCCTTCTTCAAGTACACTGATTTGGTTGTGGTAACGACCTAAGAATGCGTGAGGGCCATTAGCCGTACGACCGTTAAGCACAGAGCCAGAAACGATACGATTTTCGCCTTCTTGAACTTCTTTTGCCATTAACTCAGTCGTGCTTGCACCAATAACAGTGCGCAGTAGACGAGGTTGTAGTGCTTTAGGGCCACCTACTGCAACAACACGTTGAACGTGCAATTCGCCGGTAGTAAATAGCTGACCAATGGCTATTACATCTTGATAACCAATGTGCCAAACCGTACGGTTAACAGAAGCCGGAAGCAAATAATGGATATGAGTGCCAACTAACCCAGCAGGGTGTTTTCCAGCAAATTCTTCAACTTGTGCGTTTGCAGCAGGAATGTCTTTACCCGCTTCTTTACACAAGAATACTTTGCCTTCAGTCAATTTCGCTAGCACCTTAAGGCCGTTAGCGAAATCGTCTTTATGTTCGTTGATCACTACCGCAGGATCCGCAGCCAAAGGCTGAGTATCGATAGCAGTTACAAAGATAGCTGCTGCATCAGATTCGATGGCAGGTACTTTGCTAAATGGGCGAGTACGTAAAGCCGTCCACAAACCTGAACCGATCAGATTTTCACGAACTTGGCTTGACGTTAAGCCGTCTAACTCAGAAGCATCATATTTATCAAAAGTAACTTGCTCGTCACCTTCAACATCAATCACAACTGACTGTAAGACACGCTTGGCGCCACGGTTAATTTCGGTAACGGTACCACTAGCAAAAGCTGTATATACAACACCAGGGTTCTTCTTATCTTCGAAGATCACCTGACCTTTTTTAACCTTGTCACCGACACGAACTTTCATGGTCGGGCGAAGGCCAATATACTCTTCACCTAGGGTAGCCACCTGTTTAATGGCTGGGCCATTATGGATAACTTGTTCTGGTCCACCAGCGATGGGTAGATCCAATCCTTTCTTAATTGTAATCATATCCACAAGCACTACGTTTGAGGGAAATACAAAAGCGCCACATTAAGCAATAAGCACAAGAATTTAGTACTATTTTCTAGCACTAAATTCACGAAAAACAATTGTCAAAATGCGATCACTATCACGTTGGTCGCGCGCATTTTACCCCAATTGGTGACGCATCGCCACGAAAAATATAGGTTTATTCCGCATCAAGGACGTATTAAGTCAGCTTAAGTTAAGGTAATCGCTCTACTTCAAAAATATACGAGTGTTGTGAACTTGATTCGCTATGTATTTGGATTTAATGAGATACTCATTTGGCTACGAACGAAGTCGCTAAGATAACACTTGAACTTTAAGCATCGAATCGCTATCTTGAGCGGCCTTTTTTCAAGCTTATTACCCCAACATGTCAGACGACTTTATTTACTCACCACCTTCTGTTCCTTGGTTAGATATCATTTATCAAGATAAAGATGTTATTGTCGTCAATAAACCTTCTGGCTTACTGTCTGTACCTGGGCGCGATCCTGCTCATTTTGATAGCATTTATCATCGTGTAAGGCTGCTCCATCCTAATGCCCAAATCGTTCATCGTTTAGATATGGCGACTTCAGGGATCATGGTTCTGGCGCTAAGAAAAAAAGCAGAAAGTGAACTTAAACGTCAATTTAGAGATAGAGAGACCAAAAAGATCTATTACGCTCGTGTTGCAGGTCATGTTTCTAAAGATGTTAAAAAGGTAGAATTACCGTTAATTTGCGATTGGCCAAATCGCCCCAAACAAAAGGTGTGTCATCAAGTAGGTAAGCCTTCTTTAACTTATGTTGAAGTGGTGAGTTATGGTAAACGTTCAACCTTAGTTAAGCTCACACCCATCACTGGTCGTTCACATCAATTAAGAGTGCATATGATGGCAATCGGTCATCCAATTCTAGGTGATGGCTTTTACGCTGACCCACTAGCCAAGCGTCTTAGCCCAAGATTACTACTTCATGCACAGAGTTTGACGTTTAAGCAGCCTTATTCTTTGGAAGATTTGTCTTTATCTAGTTCAATTCCATTCTCAAAAGCATCAATATTTCAGTAAAAAACAGCCGTTAATCAACACACATTTTTACCTACATTTAATAAACTACCCCGCAGCAAGCTGTCTCACCTTCGGCTCGACTTCGCTTCGCGAAGCGGGGTATTTATCTCAGAACAACGTTAACTGGTGATCTTTATGTAGCGCTTTGTACTTATCACCTTTTCCT